>DATMRF010000118.1:0-138884 GCA_035566435.1 Candidatus Acidiferrum sp. | reverse complement strand
GACAAAGACCCCTTACAACCCTGATTTCCATATGGCCAATCAGCTCAAACATGGCTCTTGGGTCCTCAGCGTAAAACCGAACAAACCCCTGTGAATAACTTCTATGAAAAAGCCCTTCCCAGCACAGAGAACTTCTGGGCTGATATATGGCTGCCCTTTCAGGGCGCCGGAAGAGCGACCCAGGCTCCACCTATGCGCGCGAAAACGACTGCTAGCCGAAAGACGATGTTTCTTCTCGGCCTGTTCGCCGGCTTTTCCTGGGCGGCAGCCGCTGCGGGGCTTACGCTGGCCCGGGAAGGGCAGTGGCTGATCATTCGGGGGGCCAACCTTCCGGGCAATGAGCTTCGGATCAACTATTTGGAGGCGTACTGCCGCGCTGGATCGACGGATGCAGATTGGGTGAAGCACACAGTGATTCCCCACACGAATGAACTGATCTCCTTGAGCGCCGACAGGAAGGTGCTGCGGCTGCGAGACATCCTGGCGGACGGACTGATTGTGGAGCACACGATCACCGCCGGGGACGATGAGGTAGATTTCCGCCTGGTGGCAAGGAACGCGACAGCGAACCGTTCGGAGGCACATTGGGCGCAGCCTTGCGTGCGGCTCGGCACGTTTACGGGCTTCAGCGATGAGCTGAGCCGGGGTGACCTCAACGATTATCTGCCGAAGTGCTTCATTCTCCTGGACGGGCAACTCGCGCGGATGCCGACACGGGATTGGGCGACCCAGGTCCGATACATTCCCGGGCAGGTCTGGTGTCCAACCGACGTGCCGCGCAGCGATGTTAACCCGCGTCCGCTCAGCAAGCTGGTGCCCAGCACTGGGTTAATCGGCTGCTTCAGCGGCGATGCGAAGCTGATTTTCGCCACTGCATGGGAACCTTACCAGGAGTTGTTCCAGGGGGTGGCGCGGTGTCTGCACTCGGACTTCAGGCTTGGGGGCATCGGGCGGGGGGAAGCGCGGCGGATTCGCGGGAAAATATACGTTGTGTCCAATGATGTCCCGGCGCTGCTCAAGAGGTACCGGCGGGATTTTCCAGAACAGCAGCTCATTTTCTGAGCGGGTTATTCGAAAAGTTCGTGCGGGTTAGGAAGCAGTTGCCACCCGGTCGTCATTCGATTCTTCTTGTTGCTGATTCGGCGATTTGATAGTTCACATAAGTCACAACCATTGTTGGTTCGTGGGTCGTGAACCGCCAATCATTGCGACACCATTGTTGACTCTCTAAAGCCGCGGCCCATGGAACCGTGAAGGATCGACAAACTGCCGTATTGGGCCCTCACCACTTGGCCCGCTCTAGCTCCCGCGTGTCCACTGTCGCCTGCACTTCGTTGGTGCGAGTGACAGCCTGGTCTATCAGGAGAACTATGCTCCTGCTGTTTTTCGTTGCCGTGCTGCTAGCGGTCGGTGCGGCGGCGGTGCGCGGGCAATCCGCGCTCGACGGTTTCGATCCGGACGCGAATGGTGCCATCCGCGTAGTCGTCGTCCAACCGGACGGCAAGATTCTTATCGGCGGCGATTTTACCACGCTCTCGCCCAACGGGGGGGTGTCCGTTACGCGCAATCGCATCGCCCGCCTGAACGCAGACGGGACGCTCGACACGGCGTTCAACCCGAACGCGAACGATACCGTCTATGCCATCGCGGTTCAAGCGGACGGCAAGATTCTGGCAGGCGGTAATTTCACGAGCATCGGCGGGCAGACGCGCACTAATATCGCTCGGCTCGACGCCGCGACCGGTCTGGCGGATTCGTTCGACCCGAGCGCGAATGGCACTGTCTTTTCGATCGCGGTGCAGGCGGACGGCAAGATTTTAGCAGGCGGCAATTTCAGCGGAGCGAACAGCGTCGGCGGGGCGACGCGCAATTACATCGCTCGGCTCGATGCCGTGACCGGTCTGGCGGATTTGTTCGATCCGAACGCAAACAGTATTGTTCTCTCAATCGTGCTGCAGACGGACGGCAAGATTTTAGCGGGCGGCTTGTTCACGAGCATCGGCGGGGCGACGCGCAATTACATCGCCCGGCTCGATGCTACCACCGGCCTGGCGGATTCTTTCGACCCGAACGCGAACAGCACTGTCTTTTCCATCGCGGTGCAGGCGGACGGCAGGATTTTGGCGGGCGGCTTCTTTGCCGGAGCGAACAGCATCGGCGGACAGACACGCAACCACATCGCCCGGCTCGATGCCACCACCGGCCTGGCTGATTCGTTCGACCCGAACGCAAATGATCGGGTCCAATCCATCGCGGTGCAGGCGGACGGGAAGATTTTAGTCGCCGGCGTTTTCTTCGGACCCAATAGCATCGGCGGCCAGACGCGCAATTACATCGCCCGGCTCGATGCCACGACCGGCCTGGCTGATTTGTTCGATCCGAATGCGGACTCCGTTGTGCTCGCCATCGCGATGCAGGCAGACGGCAAGATTATAGCCGGGGGTGATTTTACCGGGCTCACGCCGAATGGCGGAGCCACAGTGACGCGCAACCGCATCGCACGGCTGGAAACCGACGGCCGACCTGACCAAACGCTGGATCCGAGCGTTTTTGGCGGCACGGTTGCCGCCACAGCCGTTCAGCCGGACGGCAAGATTGTCATCGGCGGTGAATTTAGGGCCGTTTTGGGCATAACGCGCAACGGCATTGCCCGATTGAACACGGACGGAACACTCGATACTGCTTTCGACCCGAACGCGGGCGGTCCCGTCAATGCAATTGTGGTACAGGCGGACGGCAAGATTTTGGTGGGCGGCCTTTTCGGCACCATCGGCGGACAGACGCGCACTAATATCGCCCGGCTTGATGCCACGACCGGCCTGGCTGATTCGTTCGACCCGAACGCAAACAGTTCTGTCAATTCAATCGTGGTCCAGCCAGACGGCAAGATTTTAGCGAGCGGCCCATTCACGAGGATCGGCGGACAGTTCCGCAGTTACATCGCCCGGCTCGATGCCACCACCGGCCTGGCTGATTCCTTTGCCCCGTACGCGAACCAGGTTGTCAATTCGATCGTGCTGCAGGCGGACGGCAGGATTTTAGTGGGCGGCCAATTCACGAGCATCGGCGGACAGGCACGTACTAATATCGCCCGGCTCGATGCCACGACCGGCTTAGCTGATTCATTCGACCCGAACCCAAACGGTACTGTCTATACAATCGCGGTGCAGACGGACGGCAGGATTTTAGTGGGAGGCTTTTTTCATGGAACGAACAGCATCGGCGGGGCGACGCGCAATTTCATCGCCCGGCTCGATGCCACGACCGGCCTGGCTGATTCGTTCGACCCGAACGCGAATAACACTCTCGTTGCAATCGCGGTGCAGGCGGACGGCAAGATTTTAGCAGGCGGCTTGTTCGGTGGAGCAGGCAGCATCGGCGGGGCGACGCGCAATTACATCGCCCGGCTCGATGCCACGACCGGCCTGGCTGATTCGTTCGACCCGAACGCAAACAGTTTTGTCGGTTCAATCGTGATCCAGCCAGACGGCAAGATTCTAGTGAGCGGCTCGTTTTACGGGACAGGTAGCATCGGCGGGCAGACACGCAACCGTTTTGCTCGTTTGATTAACGACACCGTCGCACAGCAAAACCTCGCCGTGACGCAAACAACCGTCACCTGGACACGCGGCGGCTCCAGCCCGCAATTCAGCCGCGTTACCTTTGAAGATTCAATCGACAATGTGAACTACAATTTCCTTGGCAACGGCACGGCGGCCGGCAGCAACTGGACCCTGACCGGTTTGAACCTCTCAATCGGACAGAACTTCTACATCCGCGCCCGCGGTTATTATCGCGGAGGTTCCCTCAACGGCTCGGAGAGCATCGCGGAATCGGTGCGGAACGTCTTTCTGACCCGGTTTGTCCCGGCGCCGCAGCCGCTCTTGAATATTCAACGCAGCGCGAACACGAATGTCGTGCTGTGGTGGGCTACGAACTTTACCGGCTTCACGCTGGAGGCCAGCACCAACCTCAGCACGAATGTCTGGAGCGTCATCTCGCCAGCGCCCGCGGTCAACGGCACGAACAACGTCGTGACCAACGCCGCCAGCGGTGCGACCAGTTTTTACCGCTTGCGTAAATGACCGGTGGTGCGCGTGGGATCGGTTCTTGATATTGGCCGAAGCGGGGAGCCCAGTCTCCCTTCATGGACCGCAAACTCAGAGTCGAACGTCTCCTGCGCCCACCGGGCGAGGATCGGAATCCGTCATTAAGCCTCGATTTCCAGGCTAAAAATGGGGCTTTTTTGAAAATTACTCAGGATTAATCTTTCGCAATTTCTCGGGGCTTTTCACTACTCGTTTGCTGACGTTTTTGCTGACAGGCATTTTGCGGGCGTTTTCCACGCTGCTGTAACCAGTGCGTCCTCTAAGCTATCCCCAAGAAGAACTTCAACCGATTCAAGGCCTGGTTTCACGATTACACCAAAGACCCGAGTTCCCTCACAGAGGACCCCTCATGAATTGCACGTTGTGACGCCCAACCCGAGCATTCAGCGGATGGGAGCCGTTCAGATCACTTACAGTTCCGATGTCCACGTGGAGAGAACTTTAGCGCGGATGATGACGCAAAGCCGGGTTTTGAGGAATTACCGCCCGCCTTGCTCGGGTAGCGGGGGAAATCCTTTACCGGGAGGTATGCTCGCCGACCGAAGAGCCTCCCGGTACAGGCTATCACAAGTTCGACGGTGGCGTTTCGACCATCGAAGGAGAATTTGTGTCGAATCAGTCTTCGTTTGATCGGCGACTTGAGCTGCCATCTGGATTATCAGCTCATTTACCGAAGCCTGAAGCCCGCATAAATGCCACAAAACGATTCTGGCGAACTCGTTTGGATCGGGTGTATTTTTGGACGGTTCCATCGCACAAATTTGCTCACCATTCCAATCTCAGATCAATCGGAAAAGGCGACAAAAATCCCAAAACCATGACCCCAGCCCCTCGCCGTTCGGGGATTCAAGTGAGGCAATCGGGTGTGAGACAGAATTCTTCCACGCAAATGAATTCTGTTGGGATTGGGCGATTGTGTATTTCGTCAGCTAGAGGGCGGTTCGCCTCGGTCCATCTCGCAGCGACGGCCGACACCTTCTGTGCGCCCGGAGCTTCAGGCGTCGCTACGCGACGCGAAGGTCAATCGACGCATCCCTCCGTGGACTAAAGTCCCCGGCTACCATCGTTGCACCGCTGCGCGGTGCATGCCGCCGTCCGGCTCAGAAGAGATTTGTCCCACGCCAGAGGCAATCGAGCAGGCGTTGAAAAGGCGTGCGAGAGATTGCACGACGCAGTAATCTGGAATTTATATGAACCTTATTGAGGCCGGAGGGTACATCATCAACCTTGACCAAATAGCCGTCATCCGAAAAGACGGGAAGAAGGTGGTGATCACGTTCGCAGCTTCAGGTTCTACGGTGCCCATGACTGTGACTTTGCACGATAAGGACGGCGAAAGGTTCTTGCAGTTGCTCCGTTCCGGGCAAACCGTCGTAAGCTGATTAGCGGGCGCGTTATGCGCCGCGAGGCTGAGGGTATTATCAGGTAGCAAATACGAGTGGAATTGTACGGTTTTGCTGGGAAAAACAAGGTGGTGCCCGCGACAGGACTTGAACCTGTATCCGGTTAAGGACTAGAACCTGAATCTAGCGCGTCTGCCAATTCCGCCACGCGGGCAACCTAATTATCAACGACTTACGAATGAAAATTAATCGGAGCCAGTTCTGTACACTGCCATTGTTTACTCCGGCCGGAATTTCACTCGAAGCGCAATGTGATTATGTCCATAACCGGCCAATTCGCAAGCTGTTTCTGGGATCTGCCGGCACTCCCGCAGGGAGGCGTCAGGGCAAGAGCCGGACGCGATAAAACCGGTTGCTGGGCGTCAGTGGATCGAGTTTGCTGGCGAAATTGCTGGAGCTGGTGACGTCGCCAGCCAGGGCGGTCCAGTTGGAGGGCCCCAGGTCCGGATTGAATTCCATCCGATAGGTGACGTTGGGGAAGGCAGTCCAAGTCAACAGAACGTTCGAGCCGGCGATTGCGGGCGTCAGGAGCAGCGGCGGCGGAATGGCCACGCCCGTCACCTGGACAATGACCGAACTGGTGGTGTTGCTCAACTGCATCGTGACGGCATTGGAGGGATAATAAAAATTTGCGAATGTGCCGTTGCGCGTGCCGGCGGTGAGGAGGGTGAAGGCGTTGTTCGTGGCAGGAATGAAACCGTTGGTCAGCACCACACCCAAGGCGCCATTGAGTGTGACCGCGCCAGCGACCTGGAGTTGGCCGTAGCTGGTTCCGGCGATGGTGCCGCCCAGCGCGCAATTGAGGAGCGCGCCGGGGGCGGAGACGAAACCATTATTCGCCGCCAGGACACCCAGCCTAAGGTCAACCGTGCCGTAATTCGTAAAGGGAACGCCGACAGTGGTTGTGCCGGTGCTGACCGACTTGCGGAAGATGCCGGCATTATCAAACCGGTACGGCGAATTGAAGGGGGAAAACGAAGCCGCGTTCTGCGCCTCGAAGACGGCCCCGGGCCGATTGGTGATGAGGCCACTGCTAAGAAAAAAAGTACCGCCGCCGGTCCAGAGGGTCGTGCCGCCATTTTCCAGCGTGCGGCTTAGAACGACGCCACCGGGACTGGCCACGTTCAGTGTCGCTCCCGGAGCGATGACTGTCCGTCCGCTACCGGTCATCGTCCCGGTGGTCCAATTCATGAGGCGGTTGATCGTGACTGCACTGCTGCCGTCCAAGTCGCCGGCATTGTTGACGTAATCCAGATTCGAGACCGACAGGTCGGTGTTGGCCAGCAGGGCGCCGCCGTTGAGCCGGTAAAGCCCGCCGCCATTAAGTTGCGCTCCCGGAATGAGGGTGAGCATGCCGCTGGTCAGTTCCACCAGGGCGGTGGGCGGCGCATTGATGGGGCCGCCTGAAAGGGCACCGATCACGGCGAAGCGATTGGTTGTGCCCGGAGCGAGCATCAGCGTTCCCGTGTTGGTGAGATATCGGCTCCACGTCAGCGTGCCGGCTTCGAGATCGACGGTGCCGTAATTGTTGAAGTTAATAGCGACCAGGTTAGTGCCAGGATCAGTCATCTTATGGAAAACCCCCGCATTGTCGAACTCGTAAGGGGCATTGAAGCTGCTGAACGAGCCCGCGCCCCGCTGCAGGAAGAGAGCGCCGGCCCGATTGGTAAGAACGCCGCTGCTGAAGTTAATGGTCCCGCCGCCCGTCCACAGGATGGTCCCGCCGTTGTCCAATATGCGGCTAAGCGATACCCCGCTTGCGTTAGCCAGGTTCAAGGTTGCGCCCGGTGGAATGACGGTTCGTCCGCTGCCGGTCATATTGCCTTTGGTCCAGTTCATCACATCGTCCACCGTCACGGTGCCGCTGCCATCCAGCGCGCTCCCGGGGCCGACCAGGTCAAGGTTCGAGACGGATTGGTCGGTGTTGGCCACCAACGAGGCGCCGTTGCCGTTAATGCGGTAAAGACCGCTTCCATTGAGTTGGCCGCCTGCGTTGACAAAGGTGCCGCCGGTCCATTCCACTAACGCTGTGGCGGGTACGGTAAAAGCGCCGCTGGACAGGCCACCTGCGGACAGTCGGTTGGTCGTGCCGGGGGCCAAGAACACCGTTCCAGTGTTGGTCAAAACGTGGTTACACCAGAACGTGCCGGCTTCAATATCCAGCGTGCCGTAATTGTTCAGGTTGATGTAAACCGTATTTGTGCCGGGGCTGACTGACTTGCGCAATGTTCCCGCATTATCAAAGCGGTAATCCCCGAAGGTGTTGGCAAACGAGCCGCTGCCCTGCTGCTCGAAGAGCGCCCCGGGCCGGTTGGTGATAACCCCGCCACCCCCGACGATGTTGCCACCGCCGGTCCAAAGAATCGTACCGCCGTTCTCCAACGTGCGGCTGATAGAGGCAGTGCCTTGGTTGCTAATCGTCAGCGAGGCGGTGGTGTCAATGATGGTCGTCCCGCTGCCGCTCATCTGGCCCCCCGCCCAGAATGACGGGCCGTGAACGAGGAGGGTGCCGCTGCCAGAGAGGTTTTGCGAGCCGGTAGCATCGCCGAGGAACAGACCTAGACATTCGGTGGGATTCGTGACCGTGACGGTGATGTTGACCAGGGTGATGTGCGCGTTATCCGTCGCAAGCGGGACCAGGGCGGTGTTGGTAAAGTTGGAGTCCCGCCAGTTGGCGGGGACGCTCCAATCGCCGCCGCTGCCATTGGCCCAAAAGAAATCTATGGGTGTAAACCGCGCGAGCACGGTTTTGTTGGTATTCATGCTGAAAGTGACCGAATTGCTCTGCGAAACGACGTCGCCGGTCCAGGCATGAAATGTCCCTGGCGCCATCGCCGTAGCCGTCAAAGTCACCACGTCGCCATTGCTGTAGCTGCTCTGGTTGGGCGTTACTTGAACCAGTCCTCCGTCGCTGAACAGGGCCAGCCGGTAACGCGCCGAGGCGCTATTGGTTGGGTTGGTACCGTCGAGAAATTCCTGCAGGTTCGATACCCCGTCGCCATCGTAATCGCCCGTAGCCAGGTTGGTCATATTGCCGAAGTAGTACAACTGCCACCAATCGGGCATGCCGCAGCCGCGGCTATCAATCCAGAGCGGGGCGGGGCTGCTGGTAACTGAGCCAGAGCCGTTGGTCAACACGACGGAATAGTAGCCCTGGTTGTTGGAGGTAATGTTACTGAGGAGCAGAGCATCGCCGGTCGCGCCAGGGAGATTGGTTCCATTGAAAAGCCATTGATACGATAGCCCCGAGGAGTCGAGCGCCACGACAAAAAAGGAGGCCAGTTCGCCCGACTGGACGACTTGCATTTGCGGCTGGCCGACAATTTGCGGGAGAGAGGAGAACTCGTTCGTCTCGGCAATGAAGTTGCCGCTCGGATCGAAAGCGAACTGCCAGTTCTGGGCGGAGGCTGCGCTGCAGGCCAACAACGTCAATGCGAATGCCTTGAGCGCGGAAGTGGTGGTAGGCACCGCCGATCGCTTCCATTTTCTCTGGAGGGACAGTAGCGAAGAGAGGGAAAACGCGTTAGCTTTCACTAGTACCCCCCAACCAATGGGGTATCAAGGCGGTAGCGGAGCGGCGGTGTTGGGCCCGACGGAGGGCAGGGCGTGTCATGCTTGCAGGGCCGGTGGAGACAGTCCGAGTAAACCAGAGCGGCGAGCACTAACCCGTGAAACGCGCAATATTCTTCAGCTTCTCTCTCATACAAGCTGCATAAAACTTCCGCCACCTCCGGGACCTCCTGCTGTGACTCTTTCTCACACTTCCGTTTCGCCCGGAACTGTTGCTCCTTGCAATCCTGCCACAGCTGCCATAGTAGATATCGCTCATTTTCGCAGCAGAGCCCTGAAGGATCAGCAGTGCTGATGGGCTCGTTGCCGGCGTAGGTGTACAGGTTATACCCCTGATGCACTTCAGCATTGGGGAACGGATCCCGCGAAAGCCACCGGCCAAGTTCGGGATCGTAGGCTCGGAACCGGGCCAGGCACAGGCCGGCCTCGCTGGCCCAGAACAGGCCGGCGAAGCCGAAATCACTGTCCAGGTCGCCGGACACTCGGGTGCGGCGGCCAAACGGATCATAGGAATAACGCGCGCGAACATTGCCAGTGCTGTCAGTCAGTTCGCGAATCGAGGCAAGGTGATCTTGAGTATAGTAGTAACTGCCGGCATTAGTACCGGATTCCATCTTTACCCCCTGAGTGAAGAAGCGCTTTGCGACCGCACCCGAACTGTCGCGTTCTTCACAAAGCCGATCTTCGCACCACAGAAACAACCGGTGCGATACTTCGGTACCGTTTACCAAGTAACGAATTCCGTACAGCCGGCCCAAACCGTCATACGTAAACTCCGCGCGTTGATTACCGTTATAAATTGCGGCGAGCCGGTTCTTTGCATCCCATTGGTTCGTGCGCGCGGCTCCGGATGCACACGTACAGGTGCTGAGTTGGTTAAGTGCATTGTAGCTGGCGTTGTTGTTCACACCGCCGGCCTGTTCAGTCAACCGGTTCCCCGCCGGGTCGTAAGTGTAGGAAAAGCTGTTGGCGAGCGCGCCGCCGTTCGTCACCGCCCCCGAAAGAAGCTGATTGGCGGCATCGTAGCTAAAGCTAAACACGTTCGGCGCCGCTGCGCCAGACCGCTGAGACCAGGAGGTGATCCGGTTGGCGGGAATATCACGGGTATAGATAAATTCGGAAAGCGGTGTGGCCCCGATTGCGTAGGTTGCCCGCTGAAGCCCAAAGTCTCCAGTTTCATCAAAGAAGACCCGGCTGGTAGTCTGGCCGTTGGGGAATGTTTCCGAAAGGACTCGGCGGGAAGCGCCGTCGTAGGTGTAACGGAAGGAACCCAGAGCGTTGGTTTCACCGATAACACGCCCCTCCGCATCGAGGTTCAGCATCGAAGCCACTCCATTGATGGCGGTTGCAACCCGCCTGCCCAATTCATCGTAGCTGTAAGTGATGGTGCTGTTGGGCAACGGGCCGGTCTCGCTGGCTAACTGGCCGGCGCCTAATAGCGCCGGAGCTGTGATGGGTACGTACTGATATAGGGTCGTGCCGGTCCCGTCGGTCATCGAAGTGCGACGCTGGTAATCCGGATCGTAGGTGAAACTGACCCCGGGGGTGAGCGTTGCGGTGTTGGCATAGGCGATAGAGCGAACGGTGTTGTCCAGGTTATAGGTGTATGAGGTGAACTGTAGCTTTTCATCTCGAATCTCGCGCAGGCGGCTCGTCGTGTTCTCATAGGTGTAAGTGATTTGTGAGCCATCGCCGAACTGTTTGGCAATCAAGCGGCCCTGGATGTCCTTCGCCCAGGTGGTGGTGCGGCCCATCGGATCGGTCAGGCTTTTGATGTCGCCACACGAGCACCATTGGAACCGTGTCACCCGCCTCAACGGGTCGGTCTGCTGGACCAATTGGCCAAGGCCGTCGTACTGCAGCAGCGATTGGCGTCCTGCGCGGTCCTGCAAGACAGACGGCTGCAGCCGATCATAGGTGATTTGCTCGTAGGTCGAATCGGGGTGGGCGACTTTGGTGATGCGATCCATCGCATCGTAATCGAATGTCAGTGTGTAGCCGCTGACGTCGGTCCTGGTCCGAACGCGGCCATAGCCATCGTAGGTCGCGGTGACGACATCGTTGGTGCCTAACGGGCCCGTCACTGCGACCAGGTAGCCGTTTGTATCGTAAGAGTAGCGAGTAGTTGCGTTCTTCGGATCAGTAGCCGTGAGAAGCTGTCCGCGCGAATTGTAGGTATAGAAGTTGGTCTGGCCGGCAGCATCGGTCGTGGTCAGCGGCAGGTGCTGCGCATTGTAGGTGGCTCGGTAGAGCAATTCGTTCTTGCCCGCCCGCGTCATACGCACTTCCAGCAGATCAATCCCATTGCTGGCGTAAAGGTAAGAAAAAGTGCGGCCCAACGGATCGATGGAATTGGTGAGCTGCCCAAAGCCGTTGTAGCCATAGGTATAAAGTTGGGTGGTCCCGTCATCGAGCACGCGGCCGACGTGCTGCGGGCGGTTGCTCGTGCCCGCATAAAAAGTGCTGTTGGTCTGGCCCGGATAATCGTACCAGACCCGGTTCTCCAAAGGTTCCTTTATGCTATTTGGAATGCTGGAGACAGCCCCGCTCAGGTCAGGTGCAAGAGCCCAGTTGAAGAGTCTAGCCTTGGTATAATCGCCGTAGGAAGTCGCGCACGCGTTTCGGCTCCAGTAGAACGTATTATTTTCGACCAGATGAGAATCGTCGATGCTGGACATCCCTTGCGGCACGATGGAAGGCG
This sequence comes from Candidatus Acidiferrum sp., assembly GCA_035566435.1. Taxonomy (GTDB): domain Bacteria; phylum Verrucomicrobiota; class Verrucomicrobiia; order Limisphaerales; family UBA8199; genus DATMRF01. The sequence continues at coordinate 127,101 of DATMRF010000118.1, read as the reverse complement.
GATCCACGTTGAGGAGGGGGACGTACGGACCTGCGTTGAACTCGACCCGGTCCCGGCTGCCGTCCGGATAAAGCGTTTCCAGGACCCGATTGGCGCCATTGTCGCTGCGCGTGAAAGCGGTTGTCCCGTAAGGCGTGGTTAGCGCATTGATGAAGTCGCCGTTGGTTTCGTAAGAAAACTGCGAAGTCAAACCAATGACGTCGGTGATGTTGGTCAATCGCCCGAGCGGGTCGTAGGAGAAACCGGCAAAACGGCCAAACGGATCGGTGACTTGGGTGATCTTGTAAATGTCATTGGTGTCGCCGTAGGTCAATGTGGTGACCTGGCCGATGGCGTCTGTGATCCCCACGAAGCGCAGGGCGGCATCGTAACTGAGCGTGGCCGCGTTGCCCTGGGGATCGACCACCTGGGAGAGAAAAATCTTGCGCGAGCTGCCGACCGATCCGTCGGGCTGGGCAAAAACCAGCTTCGAGCCGTCAGGCCACAGCATTTCGTAGCTGTCCGAGCCGGTGCGCCGGAGCTGTGTTTCGTCGTATTGCTGAAAGGCGTACGTCTGCGCATTGGTGTCGAAGCCGGTAAACGTGCGGGTTCCGCCGCCGCGAATGTAGAAACTGACGTCGGCCAGGGCGTTGGAGGGGGTATCGGTGATGAACGAAATCCAATCGCAAGTCCATTTCGAGCCGAAATTTGAGTAGGTGAAGATGGCCGGTTGATAAGCATCGCGGTGGTTGTAGCGAACCGTGAAACGGATGGGAGGCCCGACGGGCGGAGCATAGCCCACCGGCGTGTCCCGGAGACTCAAGTTCACGGTCATCAAATGCACGCTCGAGACGGCCATCCCGGAAACGGACGGGGCATTGAAATCCCACTTATGAAAGGGTTGAGGGCCACCCCCGCCGCCGCCACCGCCTCCTCCCCCACCCCCGCCTCCTCCACCCATTGGGCAAGGACTGTCACAGGGATTACTGCCTCCCGACTGTGGGTCGCAGGGTCCCTTTGGGCGGGGGTCGCTCGTGCCTTGAATACCCTTCCCCCACACGGCGCCGCCTTCTTTGATTTCAACCGGCCGCCAGCCCTTGGGCAGCGGTCCCGGCGGGATCAGAAAATAGCCGCTGGTTTCAGCCTCCAGCGCCTGGCGCGTTGCCCACACGGTGTTGCCGAACGTTTGGTCCTCCAGTAGATAGCGCTCACCCTCTTGCCGCACCAACGCCGCATAGTGGCCCACCTTCCAGTGCACAACCGCAGGAACCACAAACTCGCTTCCCTTCTTACGAAACGCCGTCTGGTAGTTCAAGCCCACCTTTTTCGACAGGTCCGCAACCTGAACCAGCGAGAACCCGTTTTGCGTCGAGGGGGCTTTGCAGATTTCCATCAGGGCATTTGCAGGACATGACGTGTGGAGTCTCTGATCGGAGAGCACAATTCTGCGCAATGCGAGCGGACCGCAACAAAACGAAATCTCCGGCCGATGCTGCATCCGCCACAATCCTTCACGCGCCCCTTGAATCCTTTCCGTGGCTGGCCCAACGAACACCCGCCCTTCAACGGATTTGAGAAACCCCTCCAGCTCTCCCATCCGACCGAGCCGGGCGTACATGCACGCCAGTTCCCCGCCTGTGCGGTCGGCGATGGCCTTGCCCGGCCCGGTGCTGGCGTTTTTGTCCAGTGGCCACGCCTCTTTCCAGGCCTCCAGGGCTAGCGAATAGTGCGCGGTATTGTAATACTCCATTCCCAAGCCAGTCAGCAGCGCCGCACGCCAGACCGATCCCGGGTGCCGGTCCAGAAAACCGGTCAGGCTCGAAAAATCATCCGGACCGTTCCGGTGCGAATAGCCTACCAGGGCCGCCGCCAGGTCGGAATTCTCTGCCGCCGTCGGCTCGCCGCCAATGGGCACCAGCGGCTCCTCAAATACGCGGGCTCGGCAGAGCTCGGCGGTGGTCGGAGGGTCCGAGAATGGCAAGGCCGGAATCCTCACCTCCGTCCGGTTCCGAGTTGTAACGTCCACGGCAGGCTGCGCGGGCGCGGCGATCGGTAGTGGAGGATTGACTGCCTCGCCCAAAATACCCGAAAAAACGGCAAGGAAATGGAATCCGCGATATTTCATAGGCTCATACTCTTTAATTCGCCCGCGGAAGGGGAATCTTTCAGGAAAGCGTGAGAAAGTCTCAATCGGCCGAGCGCTTCATTGGCCAGCTTGTGAGCCGCCAGTCGACGCAGTTCGTCATGAACCGCCAGCAGCAGTTCATGCGCTGCTTTGCCTGCGCCGTTCCCGTTTTGTACGGCGCCGACAGCGTTCGTAGCCGCGCTCATGTTTGGGAACAATAATACTTATCATGCCCGTCCTATTTGTTCAAGCCCCGCTTTAGGGGATTTAGGGCATCGCAGGCATTTATGAAACGGACCACTTCGCTGTGGACAGACTTTAACGCGAAGACGCAACCGAAAGCAGGAGAGAATAACCGCGGAACACGCGGAATACGCCGAATACGCGGGAGGCGACAGAATTGCCACAAAAGGGCACGAGGAGGCGCGAAAAGGAACGCCGCTTTGGGGGGCAGGGCCGCGATCGGAAAGCGGTGTCGTCGCTACGCTCTGCCACCGCACTCCAGAATTTTCTCGTCCAGTGCGCGAAGCTGTGGGATTGCACTGAACAGGTGCAGGGGCGCAAAAGTCAGATTCGGGTTTTTGACCACGGATTTCACGGATCTCACGGATAGACAAAAGAATCCAAAAGAGATGGGGACGCTGTGGAAAGCGTCCTTACCAGTTCAGTCCAGCGGGAGGGCGGGCTTGAGGGTCCAGGCTTGCAGGCGCGCTACTTCGAGGATTTTCGGCGCGCGGAAGCCCTCGCGGTGGATGATCCACCCGCCAAAGAGGCCCGGGGTGTCTTCGGCGATGTGGCGTGCTGGCAGCAATTCCAACCTGGCACCCAACCGGACGCCTTCGGCGAGGGGAAGTTTCCCATTTTTGTTGTAGTAGTCATAGGTGGACGCGAGCGCGACGAGGAAGTCGACGGGCGCGACGGTGTCGGCGCCGATGAAAACCCGGGACGGCACGCGGTGTTCTGTTTGGATGAAGTTCAACACATCACGAGTGGCGTCGCGGAAGGCCGGCCAATCCAGATGCCCCAGCTCGGTTGGCGGCGGTGGTGCATCCGGTCCGAGCAGGCCGTGAGCCTGAACTGGCCAAGCAACTTTATGGCCGTCGAGCAACTGTCCCACCGCGAGGGTTAGCAGCTCGAATTGGTCGGCGGCGGAGTAGGCGCGATGTTCCAGAACGCGAAAATCAACCGTTTTGTCTGAATTGTCGGCGAGGCCGGACGCAAGTGCGGCCAGGTCTTGCTGCGGCGCTCCGGAGGAGCGAACCGGGTCCGGGTAAAGGCCCGGCAGGTCACTGGCGGTTACGAACCGTACCTCCGGCAGAGCGCGGATATAGTCGAGGTACTCGCCGAACCGGCGGAAGGCGCCTTCGGTTTCTTCCGGCGTTCGTTGCGGGGGCGGTTGCCATTGTTCGCGCGGCGGGTTTGCACCGCGACGGAAGTTTACCCCGTCCCAGAATTCACGGTGGACCCACTCGCAGGGGTGGTAGAAGATGCTGATGAGCCCGCCGCCATCCTGTTCGAGCAGGCGCCGGGCAATCGCCGAGAAGCGTTGTTTTGCGGGTTCGACCGCGGCCGGATCGTGCAGTTCCATGCGCGTTTGGTTTTGGCCCATGTGGTAAACATTGAGCGCGCCGGCGTACCAAAAGGGCTTTTGGTCCAGTCCCACATGTTCCCCTTCGTCGACATAGCAGGGGACGCCGTGCGGCGCTACGCCAATCGCGGGCAGGGCGGCAATTGCCTGTGCCGCCCAGGAGGAGCCGGGCTGGCCGTAACAGGCGAGGGTCTTCACCGAAAAGATCCGGCGCACGTCCCGGGCGCCGCCGCCTTCGCGCCGGACAAACTCAGCCATGCCGTCCAGCAAGCCGCAATCCGCCAGATACTCCGAAGGCGTGGGATGCACGGAGTGGAAATTCGCGTGGTAGGCAATGTCATGTTTTCGGAGGGCTGTGATGACATCGCGGCGGCCTCGCTGTTCAAGCACACGCGCTTTTTCGCCTACGACCTTGAAGGTGGCGCGGAGGTGTCGTTCGGTGAGCATTTGGGCCAGGCGCTTGCAGGCATCGTCGTCGGCGGGAAGGAGGTAGTCTTCGGTGTCGAACCAGAGAATGACGTTTACGCGGGGTTGCGGAGCCGCTCGGGCCAGGGGCGTCAGGAGCGTGAGACAGGCAAGGACGAATGGCGGGAGCGAGAACCTGGGGTTCATGAAGGAAGTCATAGGCCAGTCGGCGTGAATCGACAAGCGGGGATTGGCGGTAGTATGTGCGACTGGGCGTGAATCTGTTTAGGTGTTTGAAACCGCGGAATACGCGGAATACGCGGAATAAACTGATCGAGGATGAGGAGGAGAGCGAGGACGAGGACGAGGAGGAGAGTTTGCGCAAGCTGCGGAAAGCTGGATGGATAGCGGGACAAGATCGCAACCCAAGACAACGGGGGCCACCGCGGAATCTGCGGATTGCGGAGAATGAGAAAAGGATCAGAGACTCCTTACGTCGTCTCCTACAAACCACGAGGGCTTCCGAAAACGATCTTAGGTATTTGAAACCGCGGAATACGCGGAGTACGGAGAATGAAAAAGGGATCAGAGACTCCTTACGTCGTCTCCTACAGACCATGGGGGTTTCCGAAAACGATCTTGGGTATTTGAAACCGCGGAATGCGCAGAATACGCCGAATTAGAAAGGGCTCAGGTTGTTCCGTTGGCGGGCTCGAGCACGACGAAGAACTCGGCGCCCTGGCCGGGCGCGCACTTGACGCCGATCCGGCCGCCATGAGCGAGAGTGATTTCGCGGGCGATGGACAGGCCGAGGCCGGCGCCTTTCTTTTTCTGGCTGGGCACGCGGAAGAACCGGTCAAAAATCCGGGTTTGATATTCCTCGGGGATGCCCGGGCCGTGGTCGATGACGCTGAACTGGACGGCGTTGTCCTCGGCCCGCGCCGCGCTCAGAAGGATTTCGCTGCCGGCGGGGGAGTGTTTGATGGCATTGGAAATCAGGTTGGAGAAGACATGGCTGATGCGCTGCCGGTCCACGGAGATGGCGGGCAGGTCCGGGTCAACCACGCTGATTAATTTGAGGCCCTTCGCCGCAGCATGGTCGGCGGTTTCGGCCACGGTCGCCTCCAAGAGTTCGGCGGGCCGAATGTTCTCGCGGTGCAGCTCGGCGTTTCCGCCCTCCAGGCGGGCGAGGTCGAGCAGGTCGTTGAGGATGCGCAGCAGGCGTTCGGTGTCGTTGCGGGCGGTTTGGACCAGCTCGTCCTGCTTGGGCGTGAGGGCTCCGACAGTGCGTTCGAGCAGGATGTGCAGGGCCATCCGCACGCTGGTCAGCGGGCTTTTTAACTCGTGGCTGACGGTGGCGACGAGGTCGGTCTTGGCGGCATCGAGGAGCCGGAAGCGGGTGACGTCATACAGCACCACCGCGACCCCGAACAAGGCGTCCTGTTTGTCGCGCATGGTGAGCACGCGGGGCAGGAAGTATTTTTCGGCGCCGTTGACGCGATAGGAGACGACACCATCGAAGCTGTGCGGAAGGAAATGTTCGCCACTGGCGAGCGTACTTTTGGCGATAGCTTGCAAACGATCGGGCAATTGGCCGTTCAGGCCGAGGGCCGAGGTAAACTCGGCGGCGGCGGGGTTGGTCAGTTCGATGTGGCCTTCGTTGTTGAGGACAAAGATAGGATCGGGAAACGAGGCCAAGGTTGTTTCCATCGTGCGATGCAGGCGGACGATTTCGTCGGTGGTGCTTTGGCGGTACTCGCGCAACTGGGCGGCCATCCGGTTGAAGGCCAGCGCCAATTCGCCGAGTTCGTCATGGGAAACGACCGGCACGGTCTGGTTCAAATTGCCTTCGCCGAGCTCCCGGGTCGCTTTGGTGACCAATTGGATGGGCCGCAGAACCGAACGGCCGAGTTGATAGGAGGCGTACGCGGAAAGGGCCAGCGCGATCGCCATGCCGGTGATCATCAGACGCCTTACGTCGCGGTTGATGTTCCGAATTCTCTGATTGGTGGCCAGGATGGCGCGCTGGTTGAGGTCGAGGATTTTGTCCAGCGACACTTTCATTTTGAGCACACGCGGGGTGACGTCGTGCTCGTACACGCGCTGCTTGCTTTCGAGACTGTGCAGCGATCTAAGGCTGGCCAAGGCAGTGGTGAAGGCGCGGTAATTGGCCGCCAACTGCTCGTTCAAGTCCTTTTCGCCCGGCAACGAAGAATTGCCGAGTTGCAGGGCCAGGTCGGCTTCGAACTGTTTCTGCTGTTGGGCAAACGTCGGACTAAGGCTGTCGCCCGAGCCGGCTGAAGCCCAGGCATCCCGATCGAGTTCGGCTAAAGCCAGGAGCATTTGCTGGGAGGCGACGGCGCTCTTGTAGTTGTCGGCGACGGCCCGATTAAAGCTGGCCGTCACCCGCGAGAAGAGCACCAGGGCATAGCAGCCGGTGGCCAGGAGGATGACCAGGAACGGGAGCAGGCTTAGCAAGAGGCGCTTACGCAGCATAAAACCTGTGATGCTGAGGAGCGGGCAGAGGGAGCGCTGTTCCCAGGCCGGCGGAGCCGCAGCTAAACTCGTTGTGGGAACGGTTGCAGGTTGAAGGTTGAAAGTTGCAAGTTGACGGCCGCCAGCGCAATCCACTTGGAACCGTTAATTGGCAACTCTGAACCGCAAAAGTCCGCGCAAAAAAACGACATTTTCGGATAGAGTCATCCAGGGCGCCGGATCCGTGCGAAAGGACTGAAATTGAGCCTTCTTGCGGCAATTGTGGCGGCGCGTTGAGGACAACGCGCCCTACCTGTGAGGTCCTGCAGGGTTTGGGCAACAGGCCCCCGAGATGCGCCTGATGGACCGGAATGCTCATGTGGAAATTCTCTTTCGCTTGCGATAAAGCGTGGCGGGGTCGATGCCGAGGATCCGGGCCGCTTCTTCCATGGTCGAGGTTTGTTCGATGACCCGCGCGATGTGCTCGTTTTCCAGTTCCTCCAACGAAACCTTCGCGCCCACCAGCGCTCGGGGCGTACCGGCGACCGGCGGGTTCTGGCAGATCTTCTCGGGCAAATCGGGCACAACGACTTCCTCGCCACCCGCCAAAATGACCGAGCGCTCGACGGCGTTTCGGAGTTCGCGCAGGTTTCCCGGCCAGGTGTATTGACGCAATGCCTGTTGTGCCTCGGGAGAAAACCCGCTCAGCCGTTTGCCGCATTGCGCGGCAAAGAACCGCAGGTAACTCGTCGCGATCGGAAGCAAGTCAGCCGGCCGCTCGCGGAGGGGCGGCATCTGGATGGAAATGACATTCAACCGGTAAAAGAGGTCTTCGCGGAAACGGCCTTCGGCGACCGCTTGCTCGAGGTTTCGATTCGTGGCGGCGATCACGCGGACATTGGCCTGGCGTGTTTTGGCCTCGCCGACGCGTTCGTATTCCTTTTCCTGCAACAGGCGGAGGAGTTTGGGCTGGATTTCGAGGGGCATTTCACCGAGTTCGTCCAGGAACAGGGTGCCGCCCTCGGCCAGGGCCACCTTGCCGAAGGTGTCGGCGGTGGCGCCTGTGAAAGCGCCTTTGACATGGCCGAAAAGCTCGCTTTCGAGCAGTTCGCGGGAGAGGCTCGGACAGTTCAACGTTACGAAGGCATTGTCCCGTTGCGAACTGTTGGCGTGCATCATGCGGGCGAGCACGGTTTTGCCGGTGCCGCTTTCGCCCAGCAAGAGGATGCTGGCCGGAGTGGCGGCTGCCTTGGAGGCCAGCTCGAAGACCTTCTGCATGGCCGGCTCGGAGGAAGCCAGGTCAGTGGCCGGGGCATCGGCGGAGAGGCGGGATTCCAGTTCGGCGACGCGGAGGCGGAGTTTGCGGGCCTCCGTGATCTTGGCGAGGACACGCCGTATCTGTTCGGGTGTGAAGGGCTTGGGAATGTAATCCGCCGCTCCGCGGCGCATGGCCTCAACCGCCGTCTCGACGGAGGCATAAGCGGTAAAAACCACTACTTCCAGCCGGGGGTCGAGCTTCAATAACTCGGGGAGCAGGTCGATGCCGCTTTCACCATTCAGTTTGAGGTCGAGGAAAGCGACATCGAAATCGCCGTTTTCGAGCTGTTTCAGCGCCGCGGCGCTGTTCCCCACCCCGGTGGGTTCGTAGCCCGTCCCTTCGAGGGCCATCGCGGTCGTTCGACGGATGTTTTCCTCATCATCGATGATAAGCACGCGCATCGAGCCATTCGGTCTCTTCGGCTGCATAGCAGCCAAGATAACAGATCATCGGAAAAAAAGAACTGGGGAGGGAGGGTTTGCACTCCCGGTGCAACCCTCCCTCCCTTTCCGCCGGCCCAGCGGGCAAGGGCCAGTGGAAGTCGTCCACCCCCCCCACTTTGGCGTTGCGCAACACGCGAAACAGGGGGCGTTTGCAGATTCAGACCGGTCATCGGCGGTGCGCATCCGCCAATGTGGATTTACTTCTTATCGCCAGCGTCGCTGTTCGTGGCCGCTGTAGCGTTGGTCGCCGCCGGGTCCGCGGCCGCTGGCGGAGGCGTCACCGTGCCTGCCTGGCTATCAGCCGGCGGGGGCGGGGGAACCGGGGTCGCCGGCGGAGGCGGAACGTAAGCCACCGGCGGAGTCGGGGCGGGGGTTGGGGGGAGGCTGGGGTCCGGCCGCGGGGCGGGAACGGCCGCGGTGTCCGCTGGTTTTGCTTCATTGGTGACGGCGGGCACCGCCGATTGCTTCTGTGTCCCCATCTCATCATTCTCGCTACAGCCGGCGAGAAGCGCGAAGGCGGCAAACGCCGCCAATTGATGTTTCAGTTTCATTTGGTTTGTTTGGTTTAGCTCCGGCTAATTTCCTGGGTTGGTAATAACTCAGGTTCTGAACGCCGCCGTATGGCCGGAAAGAACGGAGCGCCCTCGAACCATTCCGTGAGCCGCAGCCTGGTTCGTGTGGGCGTGCGGATTTCTGTAGATTCAAATAGTGGCATGGGGTCCCACGCCCGTGCGGGGCGGCTGAACCTGCCACGGCTGTCGTCCAGTTCATCAACCCGACATACCTCAAGAATGATCTTTTCCATGGTCATTGTGTTCCCTTTCATGTTCGTGGTTGTGGCCCTTGCCTTCCGAAGGTTCTGAAGGTTTTCCGGTCGGCGCCGGTCGGGCAAACGATTCTCCCCGTGGCGACTCGCTGGGAACAACCCCGCGCGCGCCTGGTGACATCCGTGCGGGTGCGGCGGCCTGGCGAGCGGCTTCCTGGATGGGGACCTGCCGGACCTTTCGTCCGGACGCCTTTTCAATCGCGCCCAGTCCAGGACCTTCATTGATGACAACCTTTCCGCCGGCGCCGCCCCCGAAACTCCTGGTTTCGCGCTTAACATTGTTCACCACGGTGGTTTTTCCGAAAATGGTGGTGTTGTTGGCAACGACCAGACCTGGCCGCAAGGGTTCGCTAAATCGAGCCTCCTGAACGAAGACGAATTGCGGTCCGCTGATCCGCACGCCATGCGGCGCCAACGGAGCCCAGCCGATATAGCCTCCACCCACGCGCCAGGTCACCCAGGCGGGAGCCCACTCAACGCCGGGCACCCAAACCCAGCCGTAGGTGGGGTCACACGACCACCACCCATAATGGTAGCAGGCCCAGGCCCAGGGCTCGTCGCTGGCCCAATACCAGCCGCAATCGGTCCACACCCAGTTGCCGGAGCAATAGGGACGCCATTCGGCCGTGATGCCGGCGGGCCGCCAACAACGGCCATACGAGCCGACTTCTACCCACGCGCCGTCCGCGGAAAGCGGCGCGTAAAAATCGGCGGTGGCGTGGACTCCCACCGAGGCGGAGACTTCGAGGTCCGCGCGGGCGCTGAAGGCTGTCAAGCTTAGCGCGCCGACCAAGCCGAAACCACAGAGCATCGATCCCGATTTTGAGCGCAGTGTTTTCATAACCCGTGTTTCTTGTTAGCTTAAACAGGGCCAGCTCAAGAAAACCGTACCGTTGAGCTGAAATCGGCCTGGACGACCCTAAGGGATCTCGCATTCTGCAAGAGTCGGGCCTAAACGCATTGCAGATTGCGAGGAAACGAAAGCAGGTCAGCTTGCGAACGCGGCCATGAAGGGCCATTTCACAGGTTTTCGAGCCCACCTTGCACGTCCGGTATAAGTGATGCTCCCGCCCTCGGGCATGGAAATGAACGCACAAACGAAAGCTATGAAAAGGTGTTTTATGCGTGATCAACTTATTGCTGCCTTATTGATGTCAGCACTTGCGGGCGCGGCCGCGGCGCAAGATGCCGATTCGTCGGGCGCGGCGACGAATCCGCCCCCGAGCATGTTGGCCAACGCCGTCCAATACAGCGCACCCATCAACCAGGCGGGCTCGTTCGGGTTGGGCGCCCTCGGTGGCGAGCCGAGCGGTGTGAGCGCCAAAGTGTGGCTGTCGGGAACGACGGCGGTTGACGCCGGAGCCGGGTGGTCGTTTGTGGACCCGGACGGCTTTCAGCTCCACGGAGATTTCTTGTTCCATAAATTCAACCTGTTTCATGTCGGCACGGGTGAATTGCCGCTCTATTTCGGGGTGGGCGGCCGGGTCAAATTTGTCGAGCACGGGGAGAACCGGGCCGGCATCCGCGGCCCGGTGGGGCTGTCGTATTTCATCCCCAATTCACATCTTGAACTTTTTGCGGAGGTGGCGCCGATTCTGGACGTTGCCCCGACTACCAGCGTCGAGTGGAACGGCGGTGTGGGGCTGAGGTACTACTTTCATTAGCTGGCGGCCCGCTCCGGGATCCCGGAGCTGACTTTCGTCGGTCGCTGCTACAGGTTGCGCGAGGCCGGAGGATATGGCATTGGTAGCAGACTAACGAACTCCTGGTGCGATGGCGACCCTCATGGATGGAGGCGGGGCGAAAGCGGCTCCCGCTGCTGGTGGCTTTGGCGCTGGTCTGGCCGGTCCGGGCGGCCGACCGCCAGGGGCCAGAACTTCGTCTGGGCTACTTTCCCAATATCACTCACGCCCAAGCGCTGTACGCGCGCGCCACCGGAGCTTTTGAAAAAGCCGGAGTGCGCATCAACTGGATAGCGTTCAACGCGGGCCCGGGCGCGATGGAATCGTTGCTCACGGACGCGGTGGATGCGACGTTCGTTGGCCCGAGCCCGACGATCAATGCGTATATCAAATCCCGGGGCGAAAAGTTTGTCATCATTGCTGGCAGCGCCAGTGGTGGGGCCGGGATGGTGGTGCGCCGCGATGCGGGCATCACCAGCGACAAAGATTTTGCGAACAAAGTCATCGCGACGCCTCAACTCGGGAATACGCAGGACATTGCGGCGCGCGCATGGTTGGCCATGAAAGGCTACCGCTTGCGCGAGCGCGGCGGAAACGTGAGCCTGGTAGCGCTTTCCAATCCTGACCAGCTCAACATGTTCAAGAAAAAGCAAATCGACGGCGCGTGGACGGTCGAACCCTGGCTTTCCCGTCTGGAGGTCGAAGGCGGCGGCCAAATGTTCCTGGAAGAGAAGGAACTTTGGCCTGGCGGAAGATATATTACGACTCACCTCGTCATGAACAAATCGTATCTGGCTGGAAACCGGACGATTGTGAGCAACCTGCTGGCCGCCCTGGTCGAAGCAACCCAGCAGCTCAACACGGACAGAACCAATGCCATCACAGTTTTGAATCGCCAACTCAAGAAAGAGACAGGGCGCGCGCTTCAAGCACTGGTGATTGAACGGGCCCTGAGCCGGGTCGAACTGACGTGGGATCCGGTATGCGCGTCCTTGAAATCGTCGGCAGAGGCCAGCTACCGCGCGGGTTTTCTGCGGGGCAAGCCGGCGCTGGAGGGGATCTACTCATTGAGTCTCCTCGATGAAGTGCTGAAGGAAAAGAACCTGTCCCCGATTGAAGGGCCAACGCCTCCGCGGTGATGTGCGCCGCCACCACCAGTTTGGAATCAGCCGCGACGGGGCCGCGTCCCGTCAAGTTGAAGCTCACCGAGGTCTCGAAAACCTACACCAATGCGAAGCAGGCTATCGAAGCCTTGCATCGGATCAATGCCGAGGTTCGCGAGGGTGAATTCGTGATTTTCTTCGGCCCGTCCGGTTGCGGGAAATCCACCCTGCTCAACATCATTGCCGGCTTCGAAGAGGTCACCAGCGGGGAAATTGCACTGGACGGGGTTCCGGTCGAGGGACCGCACCACGACCGGCTGATGTTATTCCAGGAGCACGGCCTGTTCCCCTGGCTCAACGTCATCGAGAACGTCCTCTTCGGCCTGAAACGCCAGTTCCGGTTTCGGCCAAAGCTGCGCCGCCAAAAAGCGCGCCAGTTCCTGCAGATGGTCCATCTCGATCAGTTCGAGAAGGCGCCGATTCATGAACTGTCGGGAGGCATGAAGCAACGCGTTGCCCTGGCCCGCGCTTTGGCCCCGGACCCGAAAGTGTTGTTGGTGGACGAGCCCTTCCCCGCCCTGGATGCCTTAACCCGGGCAAAACTCTACGGCGATCTCCAGGAGATATTCCTGCGCACCCGAAAGACGATCATCCTCGTCACCCACGACCCTCGGGAAGCCGCGTGCCTGGGAGATCGGGTATTTGTTTTTTCCGGGCGGCCTGGCCGCATAAAAGCGGAGATCATCGTGAACCTGCTCCGGGTCCGCGACATCAATGATCCCCGCGTGGGCGAGCATGCCCGCGTCATCCTGCGTGAATTGGAAGGACCCGCCCTTGAAAGCCCAGGAGCGTAGAATCAAGTATTATGTTCTGGCCTTTTACCTGCTGGTCATAGCGGTGTGGCAAGGGCTGTTCCGGGCCCAAATCTTTCCGGACTATTTGTTTCCCTCACCGGCACAGGTGGCGAGTCGCTTATGGGAACTGGCGTCTGAGAGCTATCTCTGGCCGAGTGTCGAAGCCACGTTCGAGAGAATGGCGGTCGGGTTTCTAATCGCGGCGGCGGCCGGGTTGCTGATCGGGCTGTTGATGGGGGTGAGCCGCGTGGTGAGCAGTTGCCTGCGGTCGCTGTTCCTGGGCCTGCAAACGTTGCCGACCGCGGGTTGGGTGCCGGTATCGCTACTGCTGTTCGGCCTGAGCGACCACGGAATTCATTTTGTGATTATTATGAGTTCCACACCCGCAATCGCCATCGCGACTTCGGACGGCATTCTGCACATTCCGAGCATTTACCTGCGGGCGGCCCGCACGCTCGGCACCCCTGGCTACGCGATGCCCACGCGGGTCATCCTGCCGGCGTCGCTGCCCAGCATTGTCACCGGGATGAAGCTGGGCTGGACGCTGGCGTGGCACGGGTGCGTTTCGGCGGAGCTGATCAAGTCGAGCATTGGCCTTGGCTACCTGCTGCAGATGGGGCGGGAGCTGAACGACTCGGCGCAGGTAATTGGCATCATGGTGTTGACCATCCTTTTTGGCTTGCTGCTCGACCGGTTTGTTTTTGGATTAATCCAAAAACGCATCCTCCGGCGTTGGGGCCTGGCGCAAAAGTGAGCATCTCATGGCACAACCGATGAAAATCATCGTGCTGGACGGTTATACCCTGAACCCAGGTGACCTGAGCTGGGACGAGCTGAAGTCGCTGGGCACCTGCGAAGTCTACGACCGGCTCGAACCCGGCGAAATCGTGCGGTTCGCGAGCAAGAGCGAGATCGTCTTAACGAATAAGACGGAATTAACGCGCGAGCATCTGCGGCAGCTTCCGCGGCTCAAATACATCGGCGTGCTTGCGACGGGGACGAATATCGTCGATCTCGGCGCGGCGCGCGAACTTGGGATACCCGTGACGAATGTCCCCACCTACAGCACCCGCTCGGTCGCCCAGACCGCGTTGGCGCTGCTCCTCGAACTGACCCACAACGTGGGACATCATTCCCACACGGTTCGCGAGGGACGGTGGACCCGCCGCCGCGATTTTTGTTACTGGGACCGGCCACTCATCGAACTGGATGGGCTCACGATGGGCATCGTCGGTTTTGGCCGGATCGGCGGCGCGGTGGGCGAACTGGCCGCCGCGCTTGGCATGCGAGTGCTGGTGTGCCGCCCGGGCGCCCGGTCCCTGCCACCGTTCGCAAGGCAGGTGGGGCTCGAAACGCTCTTTCGTGAAAGCGACGTCGTCAGTTTGCACTGCCCGCTCACGCCCGAGACCAGGAACCTCGTAAATACGGAACGTCTCGCCTGGATGAAGTCCACTGCGTTTCTGCTCAACACCAGCCGCGGCCAGCTGGTTGATGAGCCCGCTCTAGCCGCCGCTTTGAACTCTGGCCGGCTAGCCGGTGCGGGCCTCGATGTGCTTTCGGTCGAACCGCCGCCGGAGGATAACCCGCTGCTCAGTGCGAAAAATTGTTTCATTACGCCCCACCTCGCCTGGGCCACCCGGGCCGCTCGCTCGCGTCTGATGCAAACCGCTGTTGCCAACGTCCGGGCGTTTCTCGAAGGGAAACCGCAGAATGTGGTGAACGGGTGAGGCACTGGAGCGTGAAACGTGATGCGTGAGGCGTGATGCGTGGAACGTTAAAGCGTTAAAGCGTTGAAACGTTAAAACGTTAGAACGGCGAGCGGGGTCGTTGGCCAGATTAACCATTTCATGCATCGCGCTTCACGTTTGCACCTTTTAACGTTCTAACGTTTTGACCCTTGGTCGCCACGTTCTGACTTTGATTTTGCCCGGGCTTGGCGCATCTTCACGACTTATGCAGCTTATTCGCGACATCTACGCCGGCAAGAGCGCCACCGGGAGGCCGGTGGTTTCTTTTGAGTTCTTCCCGCCCAAGACCGACGAGGGCGACCGAACTCTGCTCGAGAAGACCATTCCCGCACTGCTGCAGACGCGCCCGGATTACTGCTCGGTTACGTATGGCGCAGGCGGAAGCACCCGAGAAAGGACTCTGAGGATTGTTGACCGCATCCAGCGGCAGCACGGGCTGACGGCGGTGGCGCATTTGACCTGTGTCTGTTCGACCCAGGAAGAAATCCGCGAGCTGCTCGGTCAAATTCGTTCCCTGGGCGTGCGGAATGTCCTGGCTTTGCGCGGCGATCCTCCGGGCGGGGGCGAATTTCAGCCGACGCCCGGCGGCTTCGAGTACTCCAACGAGCTTGTGGCCTTCATTCGTGAGCAAGGCGGTTTCTGCATCGGCGTTGCGGGGTTCCCCGAAGGCCACGTCGCTTGCACGGAAGGCAAGCATGTTGATTGGCGCCACCTGAAACAAAAGATTGATGCGGGCGCGGATTTCGTCATCACCCAATTGTTTTTCGACAACCGGGACTATTTCGAATTCCGGGAGGAGCTGAACGGCCGGCACGGCGTTAAGGTGCCATTGGTGCCGGGGATCGTCCCGATTCTCAACGGCTCGCAGATCAAAAAGTTCACCGCACTCTGTGGCGCCCGCATCCCGGCGCCTCTTGGGGCAAAGCTGGACGAATTGGGCGCCGATGACGCCGGAGTGACTGAGTTCGGCATCGAGTACGCAACCCGCCAATGCCAGGAACTACTGCGCAACGGGGCGCCAGGGATTCATTTCTACACCCTCAACAAAGCGCATTCGACGGTCCGTATTCTGCAGAATCTCGGTTTGGCTCAGGCCGGAAGAAGCGAGGATCTTACTGCAAAGAACGCAAAGAACGCATAAGAGGTGGCACATGAAACGCGACGAAGCCCTCGCCTTGCTGAAAGAATACACGCAGTCGGAATCCCTCATTAAACACGCGCTGGCGGTGGAGGCCGCGATGCGCCTCTACGCTTCTCGTTTCGGGGAAAGCGCCGAGTTCTGGGGCCTCACGGGCCTGATACACGATTTTGACTATGAACGGTGGCCCAATCCGCCCGACCACACGCGTGAAGGCGCGCGCATCCTCCGCGAACTCGGCGTGGACGAAGAAATTGTCGGTGCCATCCTTTCGCACGCCGACTGGAACTGGGACCAGTACCCGCTGGACCGGCCGCTGCGCAAGACGCTGTTTGCGGTCGATGAACTTTGCGGCTTCGTCACCGCCGTCGGTTACGTTCGGCCCCAGAAATTGGTCGGCATGGCTCCGAGCAGCGTGCGCAAAAAGATGAAGCAGAAATCGTTCGCTGCGGCAGTTAAACGCGAGGACATCGAGAAGGGCGCGCAGCTGCTTAACCTGCCCCTGGACGAACACATCCAAACCGTCATCACCGCGATGCAGGGCGTGGCGGCGGAGATTGGGTTTGGATGAGGAGCGGCATTCTGTATTTCCTACGCCTGGCGTGCCACGAAATAGGGTTGTCCCTCCCAGCCGGGCCATAGCCCGGGGAAAAACCAGGCGACGCCCGAGCGCTCCCGCAGTTCAAAGTGATATTGAAGCGGAAACGGTGAATCCGTGTAATCAGCCGGTATCGAGGCGCTGTAATTCGTACCCTCCTGGCGCATTTCGACTGCCTGCCAAAGTTCAGCCTGATTCACGCGGCGAAACCGCAAGTAGACGCTCTTCATTTGTGTCGCGTCCCGGTCCGGCGCGACTGAGATTTCAACCAGGAGAGGTGCACCGCGGCGGAAGGTTGTCGGCGGCCGATGAAGATCAAGTTTTGCCATTCGCCGCCGCTCAAGTGGTTGCCTCAAAACAGCTTTGATCGCGCGGTCCATAGCAGGCGCGGGCGCCGCCGCGGCTGTTTTCGCGGCGTTCGCCCGTTGCAGGATTCTTTCCATATCAGCGATATCGGCGTCGATAGCCGGGAGACGGTCCAGCCAATGACCCCGCTGAAAATCCCCGGGGCCGAACGTCACGTCGGCCCGATAAATGTTTCTCGCCGCCGTTACTGCCTGGGCCCAGGCGCCTCGGGCCTGCCGATACGCCTTAAGCGCCTCCTTCAGGGCGGGTCGGTACTCGCTGCGTTGGTACAGCGCGAACAGCACCGCCGCTCGAAATTTCCACGCAAAAAAATGACCCAGCCCGCTCTGGAGCGCCACGTCGGCGGCGGCGCGCCGGAACTCGGGCGCTTCTGGCCTGCGGGTTCGCGCTCTCGCCTGGACCATCGCCGCCTCCGCGCCTGCCGCGTAGGATTCCAGCCAGGCCGCGACCTCGGCCGGTGAACGTCTCGCGTTGGTTTCGCCCTTAAACAATTCCTCAGCAAAGTCATCGACGCGCGAGAAGAATTCCGGGTCCAACGAGCTCACCGTGCCGAAGCGTTTTGGACTCAGGGTATCGCCGTAGGGATGGGGACGTTTGGCGTCCACGATGGCCATGTTCGTGTACATTTCCGGCCAGTAATTGTTGTTCGCCGCGGACGGACAATGAGCGGTGGTGATCAGCGGCAGGATTCGGCCGGCCTGGCTCACGGCCGTCTCGATTGCCCCGGCGCCTTTGCCAAACTGCGAGCGCAGGCAGCGCTGCCATTCCTCCGCGTTGCAATTGGGGTCGTAAATTCGCCTGCCCCACACCCGGTAGCTCAGGAGGTATTTCTCAAAATCGCCGCCGGAGGGGCGCAGCGAAACATCGGCGTAGGCGTTGCGGCCGCCCGGCAGGCCGGAACCCTTGCGGCCTTTGAACGAAAGGGGTTCGCACCATTCAACTCCAGCGCTGCCGCAGAAACTCGAAGCCCGGCCGTAATCCGCCGCTAGTTCCGGGTCCGCCCATAGCAACAGCCGTTGGGTCCCGGGCCAAATCCGGTGCAGCACTCCATACGCGCGGTTTTCCTTTAGCAGGTCGCCGTATCCGTATCGGAGGAAGCGCCGCGAGCCGGAGCTCATTGCAAAGAATCCCCGGTCGGTCTGTTCGCGCGGTGGCATTTCGAGCGGGCGGATGGCGCCTTGCATGTAGCCGAGCCCCATGTGTTCCGCCCAGAATTTCGGGGAGACCTTCACCGGCATGCCGGTGGCCAGCGCCAGTTCGATCATCCGGTCGTCGATGCCCTTGGCGTGCATATCAATCTCAACCTGTCGCCCGCACCGTGCTACGCCGTCGAAGACCGTTTTCCAGAAATCGTAGCTGCCTTCCGCAACACCGCTCTCGCCATGGACACGAAACGTCACACCACTGATCGCCGGGCAGGCTCGCAGCAGGGTTTCCAAGGCGTCGCGGCAGTAAGGCGCGTGGGTTTTGGCAGACAACCCCTGGATAACATAATTCGCCTTGGGACTATCGACCCATTGGTAGGCGTGAGTCCAAAGCCCGAGTTGAAAATGGAGGCCACGCCGCGCCGTTTCTTCGCTGATGTACTGCAGCATCGCCAGGTTCCGCTCTCGCTCTCCCTCTGGTAATGGCACTGCACGAACGTCGTAGCCGTGCGGCGAAACCAGGAACGGATACGCAAAATGAAAATACGCGTCGCGGATATCGGTCGGGAAATCGTAACCGAGGCCCAGCATCAGGCTGGACCGGTTGAACCGGTGTGTTGCCAGCTCTGTAAGATACCGCTCCCAAAAGGTCCGGTCATTGAACCAGGACTTGTCTTCGAAGTCGCTGGCGAACAGGCGGGCGATGCTGCGGACCTGATTCGCCGGCTGTTGGCTCGTCGGGCCTTTTTTCTTCAGCTCGGCGAGCGGGTCGGTGGCGAACCGGACCCGATCCGCCA
The DNA here is from genome assembly GCA_035566435.1 of Candidatus Acidiferrum sp. Taxonomy (GTDB): domain Bacteria; phylum Verrucomicrobiota; class Verrucomicrobiia; order Limisphaerales; family UBA8199; genus DATMRF01. Next base: position 108,511 of record DATMRF010000118.1, on the reverse strand, counting down.
ATTCGAGGAGGGCATACACAAGGCCTCGGGTGTCCGAGCCGCAAGCAAGCATGACAGCCCTCCCGCCGGCTTTCCCGGACACGAGGGCCAGGCCTTCGGGAGCTTCAGCCACTCTTGCTCCTGCGGCGCCGACCACTTCGCGGCTCAATGACGTCCTGCTGCCGGAGACCAGCACGCAGGACGCGTTTGCAGGCGCGGCTTCAAGAACGGGTTGAACCCGGGCGCGAAGGCCGTGCGTCTCCAACGCGGCCTGAAGCTGGCCGATGGCCCATTGCACCGGTTTCTGGCCAACCGCCGGTTCCTCGCGATCGGGCACAATGACAACAGTTGCCGACTCTCGACCGTGAGCCGGAAAGAGGTCCTCTGAGACGGAGGCGGTCGCGAGGCCCGCGGTTACGGTCGCTGTTCTTTTGAGAAAATCGCGGCGAGATTCGCCTCGGGCGCCATGCTTTGCCGGGTTGGCCATGTTCCAACTGAAATCATGGCTTGCAGGAAAGACAAGCCTCGATTTCGACAGCGTTCAGATATTCCTGACAGCCAGCACTTCGCGAGCCGGCTTCCGATCGCCCGTGCAACTTATCCGGCGCGGCGCATCGAGAAATCGCAGTGTGAAACGGAGCTTCTGGTACAGTTCGACGATGCGCTCGGTTGCCTGGTTCGACAGAACCACCGGACCTTTGTGCCGCGCGAGCCATTCCGCTGCCCGCACCTGGTCCTCCCAGGCAAAACCTTCCTTCGCATACTGGGTAAATTCGACGTCGAACGGCGGGTCAGCATAAACGAAATCCTGCGGGTCGAGGGCGACCGACTCGAAATCGACGCTCGTGAGTTCCCAATTTGCAAACGTTCTTTGGTAGGGCGTGAAGTCGCGGACGTAATTGATGTTCTTGTATTGGCCGAACGGCACATTGAATTCTCCCCGACGGTTGAACCGGCACAGGCCGTTGAAGCAGGTCCGGTTTAGATAATAAAAGAGCGCCGCCGCTTCCGCGGTTTCTCCCTGGCCGTTCGCGAGCAGTTCATTAAACCGCTTGCGATGCACGTAATAGAGCTCCTTGTCGTACTCCATCCACAGCGTGGTTTTAAGGCCGCGCTTCAGCCACGAAAGAAAATGGACCAGGTGCGGATTGCTGTCGTTGAGCAGCGCCCGTTCGGGCACGAGACTTAGGGTAACCGCCAGCGCTCCGCAGAACGGTTCGACCAGGCGGCGTTTCGAGTAAGGTCGCCAGAGCGACGCGAGCCGTGGGACCAGCCAGCGCTTCCCCCCGGCCCATTTCAAGGGTGGTGCCAGTGGCCCGGCTAGCGGGAGGGGTATCACAGCGTGAGACACGGTCTGCATCATTCTAAGGATTACCCCAACGGGATTGCCTCGTTGAGCAACATCACTGGAATATTCTGCCGAATGGGATAAAGGAATTTGCCGTCGGCGCGGACAAGGCCCTCGCTAAGTTTCTCGGAGACCACCTGGCCGGCGCGGTTTTTCAGGGAACCGGAGCCGATTCGGCGGTTTAGCTCGTCCAGAAGCGCGGCCTCCGCCAGGCGCAGGTCCTGGCGTGTTTCCGGGCAGCACAACAGGCTCAAGAATTCAGGCTCGTTCATCAAACTTTCACCGCTTTGAGGGCGGCCTCATATACTGTTTTCAGGGGAACGTTTGCTTGCGCCGCCAGCTTCTTGCAGGACTCGAATTCCGGAGCGGTTTGAACGACGCGGCCATCAAGACGGCCGAGCTTGACGGTTACATCCCCATAGGGTGTTTGGACAGTTGCGAATTCTCGGCGCAGTTTGCGGCGCTCAACGTTGTGTCGGCGAATGCCGAAACTGGTGGTTTCCCGCAACATCATTTCAGCGAACTTGTCGGCGTCAGCCTCCGCGCACAAGACAGTGAGCAGGGCGCCCGGCCGGTTTTTCTTCATCTGAATCGGTGTGTGGAATACATCGAGTGCCCCGGCCGAAAGCGCTTGTTCAACGAAGTGGCCGAGGATTTCTGCGCTGATATCGTCAAGGTTGGTTTCAAGGACGGCGATGGTGTCGGTGTCCCAGTCATGCACAGCGCTGGCGGAGGATGCTTCGCCCAGAATCGCCCGCAGCACGTTGGGGCGGGTCTTGTTCTCGCGGCTGCCGAGGCCAAAACCAATCTTCTCGGCGACGATTCCCTGCATCGGCCCGAAGGTCTCGACGAGCTCCGCGAGCAACGCGGCGCCAGTGGGGGTCACCAGTTCGTGCGGCTCACTGCATTGGGACAGGGGAATGCCGCGCGCGCCTAGAATGGCCAGCGTCGCCGGCGCCGGGATCGGGAAACGGCCGTGGGCGCAATCGACCCAGCCACAGCCTTCGACCACCGAGCTGGCCAGCACCTTCGGCTTGCCCAACAGTTCCAGCCCGATGCAGCCGCCGACGATATCGACGATGGAATCCACCGCGCCGACTTCGTGGAAGTGGACCTGGTCCGCCGGCAGGCCGTGGATTTTTCCTTCCGCGACCGCGATGCGCTGGAACACGGCGATTGATTTCTGTTTTACCCAATCGGAGAGCGGGCTTTGAGTGATGAGTTGTTTGATTTCGGTGAACGTCCGGCTGTGTTCGTGGCCGTGACTGTGGCTGTGACCGTGCGTGTGTGGGTGCGGTTGCGAAGGCGAGTGTGAATGCTCGTGAAGATGCTCGTGTTCGTGTTCGTGATCGCCGGAGATGTGGACATCGAATTTCACGCCTTCGATACTGCCCTTATGCGCGCGAGTAAAGTGGAGATGGTAGCCCTCCAGCGGCAATCGCGCCAAGGCCGCCTCCAGCGCCCGGGGCTCGACGCCGAGGTCCACCAGGGCGCCGATGAACATATCGCCGCTGATGCCGCTGAATATATCGAGATAGAGAGATTTCATTCCTTCGCCGCCAGAGCGTTGATCTGGCTGGCGGCGTAACCGGCGCCGAAGCCGTTGTCGATGTTCACAACGGTCATGCCGCTGGCGCAGCTATTGAGCATGCCGAGCAGCGCGGCCAGTCCGCCGAAGCTGGCGCCATACCCGATGCTGGTCGGCACGGCAATAACCGGTTTAGAGACCAGCCCGGCTACCACGCTTGGCAGAGCGCCTTCCATCCCCGCAGCTACGATGATCACGTTGGCACTCTGAATCCGGTCCAATTGACCGAACAACCGGTGCACGCCGGATACGCCGACGTCCGAAACGCGTTCAACCCGGTTGCCCATAATATCCGCAGTTACCGCCGCCTCTTCGGCGACCGGTAAATCGCTTGTGCCGGCGCACACGACCGCGATGGTCCCGGGCCGTTTGGCCAAGGCCTTGCGATCGATGGTCAGGCAGCGGGCGGTCTCGTGATGGACGGCGTCTTTGAATTTACGGCGGAAGAGCCGGGCCTGTTCTGCCGTAGCCCGCGTCACGAGTACTCGCTGGTCGTGGTCGAGCAGTTTGGCCGCGATCTTAGCGGCTTGTTCCGGTGTTTTGCCTGCGCCGAAAATGACTTCTGGAAAGCCTCGGCGCAACGCGCGGTGGGTGTCCACTTGAGCAAAACCGAGGTTGGCGACTGGCGCGGCCTGGAACGCCTGCAAGACCTTGTCCCGGCCTACCTGTCCAGCGCGGAATCTTTCGAGCAGTTGAATGGCTTCGGTCGTGGTCACGCCGGGCAAAATGCCACAGGTAAATTGGCGAATCAATGAGTCAATGAATCAATGAGTCAGTGCGGAATGAACCGAAGAATCGGCCAGCGTGCGAAGAGTTTCGGCCCAAAGACCGTGCGTTCATTCACTGATTTGCTGATTCACTAACTCGCTTATTTCGCTGGTGGTGGTGGAAAAGGCGGCCGTGATTTCTAAACAGATACCAGACGATAAGCACATTCAAGCCCAGGATGACCAGCACCGAGAGCGAGGGCCTCCGGATCAGCTCGTGGATTTCGATGGGGATAAAAAAGAGCGACTCGCCAATCGCGAGCCAGCCGGCCCAAGGCACGCGAAAGAGCAGCCCCGTGCCTTCCACTAATGAAAACAGGCTGTAGAGCACGGTGCCCCGCGCAATGGCCTTCACATTGGCGGGCGTGATCTGGCCGATTTTGTTGGCGAGTTCCGTGAAGAACGCTTTCTCCGGGTCTAGGTGAAAAAACTCCAGCGTTTGCCGGAACTCCTGCGGCAGGTTGTTGTCGCGCAATCGATAGACCCCTCCCGCCAGGAGCAGCAACAGCAGGCCTTTGCCCAACTTGATCGCAATGATCGCGTAGAGCGTTGGCGCGCGCTTCTTGGTCTGCCCCGCTTTGGCGTCCCCCGTTGTCGGGTTTGCCGGCATCAACGGATCTTCTCCACCAGACGCGGCACGAGCTCGTTGAGGTTGACACGCTCCTGCTTCATGCTGTCGCGGTCGCGCAGGGTGACCGTGTCCTTCAACTCGGGCCCCTGTTCGCCGAGTGTTTCAAAATCGATGGTCACCCCGAAGGGGGTGCCCGCTTCGTCCTGGCGCCGATAACGCCGTCCGATGGCGCCCGCCTCGTCGTAAAAAACCGTCAGGTGCGGCCGGAGCAGGTCGCGGACTTCCTTGGCCTTTTTTACGAGCTCGGGTTTGTTCTTGAGCAGGGGGAAAACGGCGACTTTGATCGGCGCGACGCGAGGATGAAACCTCATGACGACGCGGCTTTCCATCTTGCCCTTTTCATCCGGGGCCTGGTCTTCGCAATAGGCGTTGCAAATGAGCGCCAGGGCCAGTCGATCGACGCCGGCGGACGGTTCGATGACGTGAGGGACGTACTTGGCTTTGGCCTCTTCGTCGAAGTATTCCATCGATTTGCCGCTGAACTTCTGGTGTTGGGTGAGATCAAAATCGCCCCGCGCGGCAATGCCTTCGAGCTCCTGGGTGCCGAATGGGAATTTGTAAAGGATATCGACCGTCGCCTTGGCGTAATGCGCCAGCTCCTCCTTTTTCTGCCAGTACTCGACGAGGGTGTCGCGGCCCAGCCCGATGCTCTCGTACCATCGGATGCGCTGCCCGACCCAATATTTGTGCCAGACTTCCCAGCCCCAGTTGGGTTGAGGGTTGAGAGCTGAAAGTTGAGGATCGGAAAGCGAGGCGACTGAGCCCGCCATTTTTTGCACGATTTCATCCGGGCGGATGAAAAACTCCAGCTCCATCTGCTCGAACTCGCGCGACCGGAACGTGAAGTTGCGCGGGTTGATCTCGTTGCGAAAAGCCTTGCCGGCCTGGCAGATGCCAAAGGGCACCCGCTGGCGCGACACTTCGAGGACGTTTTTGAACTGGACGAAAATCGCTTGGGCGGTTTCCGGACGCAAATAAGCGACATTGTCCGGGCTTTCGACCGGGCCGACGTAAGTCTTGAGCATCAGGTTGAACGGGCGCGGTTCGGTGAGCAGGCTGCCGTTCTCGGGATTGTACCGGGTGCTGTTCTCGACCTGCTCGACGCGTTCGCCCAGCAGCGACGGGTTTTCGATTCCACGCTGCTGATAAAACTGTTTGGCGGCCTTCCGGGCGCTTTCAGGGGGTTTGCCCCGGGGCACGAGGACAGAGAAAGGGTCCTTGGATTCCCTGCCGGCGGCTTCATCGGTCGCTCCGGTGTAGAAATAGGCCGTGCCGCTCTGCGGGTCCACCTGATCGGCGCGGAACCGTTTCTTCGTCAGCAGACAATCGACCATCAAATCGCTGAAGGTGCTCGTGTGGCCGCTGGCCTCCCAGATGCGGGGGTGCATGATGATCGACGCCTCCAGCCCGACCACGTCGTCGCGCAGTTGGGTCATCGAGCGCCACCAGCATTCCTTGATGTTGCGCTTGAGTTCGGCGCCCAGCGGACCGTAGTCCCAAAACCCATTCAGGCCGCCATAGACCTCGGACGATTGAAAAATGAAGCCGCGCCGCTTGCACAGCGAGACGATTTTTTCCATCAATTCGCCGGTTTTTGGTTCAGCCATAGGACGCGCAGTGTTCTCGATGGGCATGGCGATGTCAAGGTAGGGCACAAGCCGATTCTTGCGCAGATTCTCTTTGCTATAGACTGGCGTTTTGTGGCAAAAGATGCCCATGTCAAATCCATGGGAGCACGCAGATGTCGAACAAAGATACTAACTCCGATTCTCTAACTCTATGAACTGGTACTATGTCGAGGCTGGCCAGCAAACCGGCCCGGTGGACGACGCACAACTGGCTGAACTCGAACGCAGCGGCCGGATCCAGACTGATACCCTCGTGTGGCGTGAGGGCATGACCGACTGGCAACCTTACCATTACGTCAAACCGGGAGCGGCGACTGCAACGGCCGCACCCCCGCTTGCCGCGGCCCCCGTCGCCGGGGTCGCGGAGGGGGTGTGTGCCGAGTGCAACGGGGTCTTTAATCTCCAGGACATGATTCGCCACGGCAACATTTATGTGTGCGCGAAGTGCAAGCCGGTCCTGATGCAAAAGCTGGCCGAAGGTGCCCGGCTCAACACCGGGGCGCTGAACTACGCCGGTTTTTGGACGCGATTCGCAGCGGTGTTCCTGGACGGGCTGATCCTGTGGGTGGTGAACACTGCGATCAACCTGGCCGCAGGACTCGGCGCCTTCCAGACCAACCGGAATCCATCCGCCGGGTTCAGCGCGATTTTTGTGCTTGTGTTCTTCCTGGAGATTGCCATTGCCCTGTCATACGAGACGGTGATGATAGGCAAATACGGCGCCACGCTGGGCAAGATGGCGTGCAAGATTAAAGTGGTCACACCCGACGGCGCCAAGGTTTCTTACATGCGATCGCTCGGCCGTTACTTTGCCAAGTTCCTCAGCGGCATCCTGTGTGCAGTCGGGTACATCATCGCAGCTTTCGATGACGAGAAACGCGCGCTGCACGACAGGATCTGCAACACACGCGTGGTCCTGAAGTAGTGGTTCGGGATGAATTCGCCTCTGCAGTGCCCCAAATGCCAGACGACGCTCACGGAGGTTCACCTGAACCAGCCGGAACTAATCCCATGCTTGTCGTGCGGAGTGCCGCTTCAAGCGGAAGTCTTTCCTGCTCTGTTTCGCCGGGTCGTTCCCGGCAGCGCGGGGGAGGTCCTCGTGGTCGAAAACGAAGCGAGTTGTTTTTATCACCCTCAGAAAAAGGCCGTGCGGCCCTGTGAAGCCTGCGGCCGGTTTATGTGCGCGCTCTGCGATTGCGAATTGCATGGCGAGCATTTTTGCCCGGCCTGCCTCGAGTCCGGCAAACGGAAGGGCAAGATCAAACGGCTGGAGAACGAGCGCACGCTTTACGACAATATTGCCCTGGGCCTGGCATTGTATCCACTGCTGATTTTTTATCTCACCATCATCACAGCGCCGATGGCTCTATTCGTCGCCCTTCGTCGTTGGAATTCGCCCCGGAGCATCGTCCACCCCACCAGGATTCGACTGGTGCTGGCGGTCATCCTGTCGGGCCTCCAGATTGCCGGTTGGGCCGCTGCGATTTTTTTTCTGACCACCCGGTCCCGTTCGCATGGCTGAAAAAGAATACACTCGCCTGACGCGCTCGAAATCCCGGTCCGTGTTCGGGATCGTATCGACCTCGCGTTCAAGTCTTTGGCTGGCGAAGGACCACTTGCTGTGTATTGACACCACCGGGTACACGGAGACCTACAAGCGGTTTCACTATCGGGATATCCAGGCGGTCATCATTCGGAAGACTGAAAGCTGGAAGGTCCTGGCCGCGATTTTGGGCGCAATCGCGGGTGTTTTCGCCCTGATTGCCGTATTTGGCGGTGGCCCCATCGTCGCTTGGATTTTTGGCAGTCTGGCGGGTTTCTTTCTGCTGGGCGCGATCCTGGATCTCACCGCTGGGCCGAGCTGCACTTGCCACCTGCGGACAGCGGTGCAAACGGAGGAGTTACCTTCACTCATTCGAGTGCGGCGTGCCCGGAAAACTCTGAACCGTCTGCGACCGCTATTGACGCAGGCGCAGGGCTGGCTCGGGGCTGAGGACCTCCCGGCACGCTTTCGCGAATGGATGGCGGCTGAGGCCGGCACCTCCGTCAGCGCCGCCGCTGCACCTCTGAATGCGGCGGGTGCTCCGGACTCCCCGTCGCAGCCTGTCCCCTGAGTGTGGGGTGAGCAGCCATGCCCGACCTGGCCCATCAAAGGTGTTTGAACCATGCCGAGCGCGAAGCGGTGGCGAGATGCCTGGCCTGCGGCCATTATTTTTGCCGGGAATGCGTCACCGAGCACGATGATCGGGTCATCTGCGCCGCCTGCCTGCGCAAACTCACTCACGTGCCATTGCTCCAGCGCCGCGGTTTCGGGAGCGTGGTGCGGCTTGGCCAATGCTTGTTAGGGCTGTTGCTCGCCTGGTTTTTCTTCTACCTGGTTGGCGAAAGCTTGCTGGCGCTGCCGAGCTCCTTTCATGAGGGAACACTCTGGCACGCAAATTGGGCCAACTTCTGATGAAACCTAACGCGCGCCGCTTGCGGGGCAAGGCCAGCCTCGAGCTCCTCGAAGAGGCCTTTCACCTGTTGCGCTCAGCCCCAACCACGGCCCTGGCGAGCTATTATCTTGGCGCGCTGCCGTTCGTGTTGGGGTCGTTCTGGTTTTGGGCGGACATGAGCCGCAGCCCGTTCGCCTACCAGCACCTGGACGCCGCCGCCCTGGGCCTGGCAGTCTTGTTTCTGTGGATGAAGTGCTGGCACGTGCTGTATGTGCGGGCGCTGCGAGATTCGATAGCTGGCGGCTTGCCGCCGCTCAGCCCCGGCGCAGTCTGGCGCATCGTGGTAACGCAAGCGGCCATGCAGCCGACGGGCTTGTTCCTTTTGCCTCTGGCTTTGGTCCCGGTGTTGCCCTTCCCGTACGTGTTTGCATTTTATCAGAACCTGACCGTGCTGGCCAGCGGCGAGTCAGCGGGGTTCGGTGCCCTGGCGAAGCGCGCCGCCCGGCAGAGTTCGCTTTGGCCGCGGCAAAACTCCGCGCTGGTGGTGGTTATGTTCGGTTTCGGGCTAATCGTGTTCCTCAACTGGGCGACATTTTGCTTTCTGCTGCCCGGCCTGATAAAGATGCTGTTCGGGGTGGAATCCGTTTTCACCCGCAGCGGAATGAGCATGCTGAATACGACCTTTTTTGCGGCAATGTTCGGACTGACCTACCTGTGCGTGGATCCACTGGTGAAAGCTGCCTATTGCCTGCGTTGCTTTTACGGCGAATCCCTTGTGTCCGGAGAAGATTTGAAGGCGGAGCTGAGGCAGTTCGCCCCGTCCGGGGCCGCGCAACAGGTTGCGCTCTGTCTGCTGTTGGCGCTTAGCAGCGCTGCCTGGGGGTCGGAACCCGAGGGTGTGGCGCGCTGTCCCCAGCGCGCCGCCGCTCCCCACCGGGTTACCGCCTCGTCCCAGCACTCTGAACCACTCCTGGCCAAATTGCTGGAAGGCCTCGAGGATCCCGCCGAAGCAGGAGCACCGCTTTCCCACCGCAGAGACGCGATGAGCGCAGCGGTGGAGAATCGCAACCAAACCGCGCGAAGCGTATGGCGGGCGTGGAGCTTGCTGCCGCTTTCCGACCGACCGGTGGCCTTCGACAGCGCCGGCAAGCTGGACGCGCTGGAAAATGGTCCGGCTACACCGGCTCCCGGGGCCGACCCGGGCACACTTAAGCAGAAGTCCAGCCAGGATGCCGCTCCCGCTTTTTCCGCGCCGGAGTTGGACCGAACAATCCAGGAGGTCATTCAGCAGCGCAAATACACTTGGCGGATGCCGCGCGAAAAAATCGTCAAGCCCGAGGCCGAACAGAAAGGAATTATCGGCCGTTTCTTCGAGCGAGTAGGCGAGTTGCTCCGACGCGGGCTCAAGGCCATGTGGGACGGGTTGGACAGTCTGCTGCGGAGGTTGTTCCAGGGGCGAAAATCAACCAACTACGACGGTTCGGGCTACGGGTGGATTTTCCTGCTCCAGCTCCTGCCGTATTTGCTCATCGCGGCGGTTGCGGCAGCGTTGGGATTTTTGCTGTATCGCCTGTGGCTCAGCCGGCGCCGGCCGGCGGCGGCAATCGCCGGCGAACCGATTCAGCTAGCGCCCGACCTCTCAGATGAGAACGTCGGCGCGGAGCAATTGCGCGAGGATGGCTGGAGCAAGCTTGCGCGCGAACTCCTGGCACAGGGCGAGTTGCGCCTGGCGATGCGGGCGTTCTACCTGGCGAGCCTGGCCCACTTGTCGCAGCGCAATCTCATCAGTCTGGCCCGATTCAAATCGAACCGGGATTATGAACGCGAGCTTCACCGGCGGGGCCATTCCTTTCCTGAACTGTTGGCCGTTTTCAGCGAAAACGTTTCGGTCTTCGAGCGTATCTGGTATGGCATGCACGAGGTAAGCGGTGAGCTGGTAACCCAATTCGCCGCGAAGGTGGAGCGGATAAGGAGCGGAGCATGCTAGCCGCTAAAGATATTTGAGGTATGACCCGGCGGCTTCCTTTTCTCATTCTGCTGTTCTGTGCGGCGGCCTTCGCGTTCGGCCTGTTCGAGCTGTTCAAGCTCCGCTACGAGGCGGGAGATGTGTACCCTCCCTACTCCTCTCTGCGTTCTGACCCGCTTGGCACGATGGCGTTTTACGAGAGCCTGGCCCGGATGCCGGGGATTTCGGTCCGCCGCGATTTCAGCGCTGACAACCGCTTACCAACCGGTCGTGAGGTGGCCTACTTTCACCTGGCGGGCTCTTCGGAAGAATGGGCCTCGATGCCGGAGGACCTGGTGCAGGAAGTCGATGATTTCCTGGCGCGCGGAGGGCGACTGGTTATCACCCTCTTTCCGGAAAAGACCCGGTCATTCCGGGCGACCCCAGCTCCAACGGGATTTCCGAAGAAGTCCGGGAAGCGGTCCAAGTCTGAGGAAGAGCGTTTGCTCCGGCGAACCTCCCTCAAGAAAAAATGGGGCGTAGAGTTCGGATTCAGGGCGTTGGCGTCCGCCCGGGGCGAAACTTACGAACCTGCCCGGGTCATCAACCGAACCGACTTACCGCTGCCGGACAGCCTGGACTGGCACAGCGCGATGATCCTTACGAATCTGGATGGTGCCTGGCGGACGATCTATGCGCGGGGCACCAATCCGGTGGTCGCCGAACGCGAAGTCGGCTCCGGCACGGTAGTGATGGCGACCGACTCCTATTTTGTCAGCAACGAGGCGCTGAGCAAAGAACGGCACGCTGATTTGCTGGCCTGGCTGGTTGGCCCGGGCCGCCAGGTGGTGTTCGACGAAGCCCATTTCGGCATCGTCGAAACCTCCGGCATCACGATGCTGATGCGTCAATACCGTCTGCATGGCCTGGTCGCCGGCTTGTTACTCCTGGCCGGGCTCTTCATCTGGAAAAACTCGACGAGCTTTGCGCCACCGTATCCCGATGAGCTGGTTAAAGGGCCGGTGGCGGGCAAGGAAGCCGCGGCTGGATTCGTAAACCTGCTGCGGCGCAACATTCCCGCGCGGGATGTGTTGCGCGTCTGTTTTGAGGAATGGACCGGCACCTTGCAACGGCGCAGCGGGTATTCCATAGCCCGCGTGGACCAGGCGCAGGCGGTGCTCGAGGCCGAGAATGCGAAGGCGAGGGTCGAGCGGGACCCGGTCCGCGCTTATCAGGAAATTTGCCGGGTGTTGAAAGGAAGCAAGAACTCATGAACCCAGACAAACTCAAGGAAGTGCTCGACCAGGCGCGGCAAGAGGCCGGCAAGGTCATCATCGGCCAGCAGGAGGTCATCGAGAAGGCGCTGATCGCCATCTTCACGGGGAACCATGCCCTTATCGAAGGCGTGCCCGGTGTTGCCAAAACGCTTCTGGTGCGCACGCTCGCGCAAGTCTTGGGTTGCGACTTCGCCCGCATTCAATTCACCCCGGACCTGATGCCTGCCGATATTACAGGCACCAACGTCTTCAACCTGCAACGCAACGAGTTCTCGCTCATCAAGGGCCCGGTTTTCACTTCGTTCTTGCTGGCGGATGAGATCAACCGCGCTCCGGCCAAGACCCAGTCGGCCCTGCTTCAAGCGATGCAGGAACGCCTGGTGACCATCGACCGGGAGACACACGTGCTGCCGCCGAATTTCACTGTGTTCGCGACGCAAAACCCAATTGAATACGAGGGCACTTACCCGCTGCCCGAAGCGCAGAAGGACCGCTTCATGCTCAAAATTACCATGAAGGCTCCGGACCGTGCCGAGGAACTCACCCTGGCGCAACGAACGATGACCAAGGAGGCACCGGAAGCCTTGCTGGCGAGCGGCGTCGTGCAGGCCGTGATCAGGGGACAGGATTTGCAGCAAATGCGCGAGCAATTGGGCGCGATTCTCCTGCGCGAGGAACTGGCCGGCTACCTGGTCGATATCGTCCGGGCGACGCGGCAGCACGAGAGTGTGCTGGTCGGGGCAGGCCCGCGCGCGACGCAGTCATTGCTGATGGCCTCGCGCGCTTACGCGGCGATTGGCGGACGCGACTTTGTGACGCCCGATGACATTAAAATCATGGCGGTGCCCGTGCTCGAACATCGCCTAATTCTGCGGCCGGAGTTTGAGATCGAAGGGCTGACGGTCGCGGACGTGATTCAACAGATCCTCCAACAGATTGCGGTGCCGCTATGATCGTGCCTCGCTCCAGGCTGCTGTTTTGGGTTGCGGTGGTGGTGCTGCCCTTCTCGCTGCTGGCAACCGCCGAACCCGCGGCGAGCACGGTCGCGCTGGTCGCTATCGGCGGTTTGGTTGCGCTGGCGATGGTCGATGCCGCAGGGGCACGCAGTGGGTTGGATGGCGTCAGCGTCGAATTGCCTGCGGTGGCGCGGATGTCTCAGGACCGCGCAGGAAAGCTGGAGGTGCGGATTCGCAACGAACGTCAAAAGCCGAAGACCGTACGGTTGGCGCTGGGCCTGCCCCGCGAGATCGAGTCGGAACAAGAGGATGCGCGTGTCGCGTTGCCGGCTGACAGCGAGTGGTCGCGGTTTGCCTGGACCTGCCTGCCGCGCCGGCGCGGCAACTACCGGCTTGAAACCGCCCGGCTTGAAACCAGTTCGCCGCTCGGTTTTTGGGACGCCCGCAAAACGCTGCCGGCGCCGTCCGAGCTGCGCGTTTATCCGAACCTGTCGAGCGAGCGACGGAACCTGGCGGCATTATTCCTTCATCGTAGCGCGGCCGGTTTGCACGCCCAGAGACAGATCGGCAAAGGCCGTGAGTTTGAAAAACTACGCGAGTACATGCCCGGCGACGGCTTCGAGGAGATTCATTGGAAGGCGACCGCGAAGCGCGGCCGGCCAATCACGAAAATCTTCCAGCTCGAGCGGACGCAGGAGGTGTATGTGGTCATTGATGCCTCACGGCTGTCCGGGCGCGAAGTCGAACGCCAAGTGCCGGCCAAACGTTCCCCCCGACCCTCGACCCCCGACCCTCCACACTCCACTTCCACGCTCGAACGCTTTATCACAGCGGCGCTGGTGCTTGGCCTCGCGGCGGAGCAGCAGGGTGACTTGTTCGGGCTGCTGACCTTTACCAACAGAGTTGTGAATTTCGTGCGCGCCCGGAACGGCAAGGCCCATTATAGCTCCTGCCGCGACGCGCTCTATCTCCTCCAGCCCCAGGTGGTGACGCCTGATTTTGATGAGGTTTGCACCTTCATCCGCCTCCGGCTGCGACGGCGCGGGTTGCTGGTTTTTCTGACGTCGCTCGATGATCCGGTGGTGGCAGAGAGCTTTGTGCGGAACCTGGACTTAATCCAGCGTCAGCACCTGGTGGTGGTCAACATGCTGGAGCCGCCGGGCGTGGCGCCGGCCTTTTCGAACCCGGATGTTGCGACGGTGGACGACCTTTATGAACGTCTGGGGGGCCATTTGCGGTGGCAGAATTTGCGGGAATTGGAGAAGGTGCTGCAACGGCGCGGCGTGCGTTTTTCTTTATTGAAGAACGAGCGGCTCAGCGCCGACTTGGTGTCACAATACCTGAACGTGAAGAGGAGGCAGGCGTTGTGATCATCGACCTGCAAAAGTTCGTGTCCACGGAGCAGTCCTTCTGGGCCGAACTGGAGCGGCAGCTCGAGAAGCTCGAGGCCGAGCCGAACCTCCGGATGACGCTCGAACAGCTCCGCCGGTTTCACTTGCTCTATGAGCGCACGGCGGCGGACCTGGCCCGGATCACCACGTTTTCGTCCGAGCCGGAGACCCGGAATTACCTGGAGAGCCTCGTCGCGCGCGCCTACGGCGAGATTCACGAGACCCGCGAACGCCGGGGGCGACTGCACCCGTTACGGTGGTTTTTCCACACCCTGCCGCGGACGTTCCGGCGGCACGTGCGCGCCTTCTACCTATCGGTGGCCATCACACTGGCTGGATGCGCGTTTGGCGGGTTGGCACTCGCGCTGGACCCCGCCTCCAAGTCGGTGCTGATGCCGTTCCCACACCTGCTGCAGGATCCCGCCCGCCGGGTCGCCGAGGAAGAAAAGGCAACGACTGACCGGTTGGCCGGCCAGAAGAGTTCGTTTTCGGCTTTCCTCATGACGCACAATACCCGCGTGTCGATCTTCACCCTGGCGTTGGGGATGACCTGGGGTGTTGGAACGATTGTCATGCTTTTTTACAACGGCATCATGTTGGGCGCCGTGGCAGTAGACTACGTGCGCGCCGGTCAGGCGACGTTTTTGATGGGATGGCTTCTGCCGCACGGTGTGATCGAGATTCCAGCTATCCTTATCGCCGGCCAGGCCGGGCTGATGCTGGCGCTGGCGTTGATCGGCTGGGGCAGGCGCATCCCCCTTCAGGCGCGCCTGCGAGAAATCTCGCGAGACCTGGTCACCCTAATCTTCGGCGTAGGGCTGCTGCTGGTCTGGGCCGGGTTCGTCGAGGCTTTTCTATCGCAATATCACGAACCCGTGATGCCCTATTCTGTCAAGATTGCCTTTGGCCTCGTGGAGTTGGTCCTGCTGTCTTTATTCCTGGCGAAATCAGGAACGACCCCACAGGCGGGCGATGATGCGCAGTCTTAACACAATGACGCAAAGAAATGAAGGCGCTGGGCGAAAGGGAAGCGCGCCGAGGATGTACTTTGCGCATAAACCACACCGGCTTCCCGCCTCCCCTCTCTGCCTTGCCTCCTTGCACCTTTTCGATAAAGGGCGGCCCTGGAGCTCAAAATGAAAACGAGCGCGCTTGAGATCCGGACTCCGGAGGGGATTGTATTTTCCCAGTTGCTGGCCGGGCCGGTGACGCGGGCGCAGGCCTGGGTTGTGGATCTGCTTTGTACCATGGCGCTCCTAACGATCATGGGTTACCTGCTCCTGCCGTTGCAGCTCGTCAGCCCCAATCTTGGCGCGGCCGCGGCGACCCTGGGCTACTTCTGCGTCAGCATCGGCTACGCCGTCGTTTGCGAGTGGTGGTGGCGAGGGCAAACCATCGGCAAAAAACTGTTCCGCTTGAGGGTCGTCGATGCCGAAGGGCTGCGGCTCCAATTCAATCAAATCGTCACGCGCAACCTGCTGCGGTTCGTGGATTCATTGCCGCTGTTTTACTTCGTTGGCGGCTTGGTCTGCTGGGTCAGTCCCAAATGCCAGCGTTTGGGCGACATTGCCGCCAATACCATTGTCATCCGGCATCCGCGCCTGGCCCAGCCGGACCTGAGCCAACTGCTGGCAGGCAAATACAACTCGCTCCGCCAGCATCCTCACCTGGCGGCCCGCCTGCGGCAGCGCGTCTCGCCGGCGGAGGCCGCGGTCGCCCTGCAGGCATTGCTTCGGCGTGACGAATTTGTACCCGTCGCCCGGGTGGAATTGTTTGCCGAGCTGGCTGCGCATTTTCATGACCTGGTCGAATTCCCGGCCGAAGCGACCGACGGCATCACGGACGAACAGTATCTGCGCAACGTCGTGGATGTGGTGTATCGCAGCCGCGCTGACAAAGAGCCTCAGTGAAGGCGGGGCTGGGGCACACGATTCCAATCGTGCGGATGGTTTTTGCGGTCAGGCGTACGACCTGAGCCAGATGCCCTTTTCAGCACGCGCGTGGCACGACAAAAATTCACTATCCTAATCACGCTGATCGATTATTATGGAGGCTGAGAACCCACAGAAGAAATGGGTGAATTGTGAGCAAATTGCTGTTAATCGACGATGAAGCGGATGTGCAATACTCGTTCCAGCGGATTTTTGATTCGCCGGAAGTCGAGTTGACGACTGCTTCGAGCGGGGAGGAGGGTTTGCGGCTGATTCCCAAGCTGAAACCCGACCTGGTGATCATGGACGTGCGGATGGGCGGGATGAGCGGCTTGGAAACATTGCGTCGGATCCGGCAGATGGATTCCAAGCTGCTGGTCATCCTGATGACCGCCTACGGGACAACTCAAACGGCCATCGAAGCGATGAAGCTGGGGGCGTACGATTATCTGTTGAAACCGTTCGACCTGCCGAAGCTCAAGGAGATCGTGGCCCGGGCGCTCAAGGCGGCCCACGACATTCGCGGCGGGCCGCGCTATGATTTCGAGGCTAAAGAGCGCCGCAAACTCCAGCCGGAAGACCTGCAATCGGAGATTGTCGGCAAGAGCGAGCCCATCCACGAGGTATTCAAACAGATCGGCCAGTTCGCCGCGACGGACACCACCGTCTTGATCACGGGCGAAAGCGGCACGGGTAAGGAGCTCGTGGCGCGCGCCATTTATCACCACAGCGATCGCAGTCAGAAACCATTCCTGGCCGTGAACTGCGCGGCCATTCCCGAGCAGTTGCTCGAAAGTGAGTTGTTCGGGCACGAGCGTGGCGCGTTCACCGGGGCGGCGGCTCAGCGGATCGGCAAGTTCGAACAATGCAACGGCGGCGTGATCTTTCTTGATGAGATCGGCGATATGACGCCAATGACCCAGACCAAGGTCCTGCGCGTGTTGCAATCGGGACAGTTTGAGCGGGTTGGCGGCAATGCGACCCTTACGGTCGATGTGCGTGTCATCGCGGCGACCAACAAGCCCCTTGAGCAAGCGGTGGCCGCGCGGCAGTTTCGCGAGGACCTCTTCTACCGGCTGCACGTGGTCCGCATTCACATGCCCCCGCTGCGCGAGCGCCGCGAAGATATCCCCGTGCTGTTAAACTATTTTCTCAACAAGTTCGCCCGCGAGCAGGGGCGCGAGCCCAAATCCATTGCTTCCAACGCCGTGAAAGCGCTGGAAAAGTACCACTGGCCGGGGAACGTGCGGGAACTGGAGAACGCTTTGCGTCGCGTGCTGGTGGTTTCCCAGGGGGATGTGGTGCTGCTGGAGGACTTGCCTCCCGAGATTGCCGGAGAGAGTTCCTCTTCCACCGCGCCTCCCGGCCTGGCCGTTGCGAGCGAGGGCGCAGTCGAAGACGTAGCGATGCTCGCGCGTCAGTTTTTCCAATGGGCGCGCCGCGATCCCAAGTTGAAGGTACTGCCGGCGGTCGAGCGCGAGTTGGTGATCCAGGCCTTGAAGGAAACCAGTGGCAATCAGGTCCACGCCGCCAAGCTTCTGGGCATCACGCGGGCGACCCTGCGAAAACGAGTGGAAAAGTTCGGCATTCAGCGCGAGTTGAACATTACTTGAGCCAAATGACGCCGAATGAAATGGTTGCCACCCAAAATCGGAACGCTGCTCGGCCTGGGCCAGGTTCCGGGCGTGGAACCGGGCTCGCCTCAGCCACCGCAACGGGCGGCGGCTGACCAAAAGAGACCGGTTTTCGAGCCGGCGGCCGCTGCGGAGGAAGCACAAATCCGGCGTTGCCTGGAAGCAGGCCGACGAGCCGAAGCGCTTAAACTTGCACGGCGACTTGTTGGCCGAGACAGCCGGCGTCCGGGCGCGCACTTTCTGCTGGCGACCTGCCTGGATCGGATCGGACGTTACGAGGAAGCTCTGGAGTCCTACCGCGCCGAACTGTCGCTGAACCCGAACCAACAGGCGGCGCGAGCCCGGTGCGAACAGTTGGAGGCGTCTTTGGTTCGGCCGACAGTAAGCAAGGTTCCGCCGGACGAGCGAAATTGGCGCAGTAGCCTGCCACGCACTTTGCTGCTAACCGTTCAGCGAGCGCATCTCCACTACCGCTATCGCGATGTGCCATTGATCAAGAACCCATTTGACCTGGCATTGTATCAACGCCTCCTTTGGGAACTCAAACCGCTTACTATCATTGAAGTCGGTTCGAAGCACGGCGGCAGCGCGCTCTGGATGGCCGATTTGCTGAACAATTTCGGCATCGAAGGACATATCTATTCGGTGGATATCGTGAAAGTCGAAGCGGTGTCTCATCCAAGGGTCACTTTTTTGGAGGGGGATGGCCGCGCCTTGGGCGACACACTGCGCCGGGAGTTCCTTGAGTCCTTGCCGCGGCCCTGGTTGGTCGTCGAAGATGCCGACCACGAATATGAAACTTCGAGCGCGGTCCTCAGTTTCTTCCACCCCTGGCTCCGGCCTGGCGAATACATCGTCGTCGAGGACGGAATCCTTTCGGACTTGCTCGAAGACCCCCAATGCAATTGCGGCCCGCACCGCGCGCTGAAGGAATTCCTCGCGCGGCATCGGCGCGATTACGACATCGATTCCGGCTATTGCGACTACTTTGGCCACAATGTCACGTGGTGCACGAACGGATTTCTCAAGAAGGTGACAGCCTCGGACTCCGCCGAAGATGAGGAGTTCCGCGAATTGCTCGCAGTGGTTCAGCCCTATACGATGCTCGGCCCGGAGCGATTGTTCTCGCTGTTCCGATTGGCAAAGGAGGTCTGTCTGCGCGACCTGCCTGGGAATTTCGTCGAGTGCGGTGTGGCCGCGGGCGGCTCATCGGCCCTGCTGGCGGCGGTCGTCGCCCGCCACAGCCGCCGCCCGCGCAAGCTGTTTGCCTGCGATTCGTTTGCCGGGCTGCCGGCGCCTGGGCCCTTGGACCGGCACGAAAGCCAACCGGCCGCGGCTCTTGGCTGGACCGCCGGAACTTGCGCCTCCCCGGTCGATTCGTTGCTCGAGGTTAGCGCCAGGCTCGGTGTCAGCCAGATCGTCGAACCAGTGTGCGGGTTCTTCGTCGAGACTCTGCCGACCGCACGCGAGCGGATCGGTGAGGTAGTGTTCTTACATCTGGACGGCGATTGGTATGAGTCCACGCGCGTGGCGCTGGAGAATTTGTACGCGCAGGTGGTACCGGGCGGGCTTATCCAGATCGATGACTACGGCTATTGGGAGGGCTGCGGTCGGGCCGTGGCCGACTTTCAGAGAGACCATGGCCAGCGATTTGAACTCAACCGGATTGATACGACCGGCGTCTGGCTGCGCAAGCCGCACGGGCATGCATTGAAACCATCAGAATGACAGTACGCTTCGAGAGGTAGGGTTGTTTGTCCTCAAACAGCCGTGAGTAACCGTAGCCGCGTCCGGGAATTCTGCACGCTGCGACGGCGCGTTGGGGACAACGCGCCCTACCATCCTGCGCGTCTCAATGGGGACGCCCGCTCACTGTTCCGGCTTTCGCTCTGCAACCACGCTCGCGTGGACTGCTGGCGTTTCAGCGGTCAGACGTCGCTTTCGGGCAATGACGCGGTAAGCGGAGGCGAGCGAGTGGACGTGAAACCGACTGCGTCGGCATTTTCGTCGCAGGTAAGGAAAGAAGAACCACTTCAGGAGGAAGTGTTCGAAGGTATTCGCTGCATTGAGCCATTCGATGAAGACCCAGGCCAGCGTAGCATAAACCGAATGCACGCCTTCGCTTTGGATGACCTCGAAGCCATGCTGTTGAACCAAGCGTTTCAGGCCGTCGAGCGTGTAGCGTTGGAAATCTGTCGGGTCCAGGTGCTCGGGTTGCATGAAGGGCACGCACAGGTACAGAATCCCTTTCGGTTTGCAGACCCGATGGAACTCTCTCAACACATCATCGGGGTTGGCCACGTGCTCCAGCACCGCATTGCAGATGATGACATCGAAGAAGCCGTCCTCGACCGGAATCTGGTGCAACGGAGAGAAGATGTTGATGTTGGCATTGTGCAAGCCCGTCGGGATGTCCTGGTTGAACAGTTGGCCGTCAACGAGGCGACGGATATCGCGATTGCCCGCCCCGGCGTTTAGCACCTTCCCTTTAAAATAATGCTGGTGGGGGCCGAACTCGGCCTCGATCGATGGAAAAATCTCAGGCACCGAGAGGCGCGGGGCCAGGCGCTCCCAAATCCGCCTGCCTTTCGGCCGCGAGTCGTCACTTGTGGCCATAGGAATTCACAAAATCCGGTACCGCTGCTGATTTCGGCCACCAGCATGGGCCGTGTGCCGTGGTGATTCAACTGTTTTCCAAGTTAAGCATTGCCCTCCATGGTTTCCTGTTCAAAACTCACGCCGATGAACCCGTCATCCGAGGTTTCAGAACGCTTCGCTGCGGCGAGGGGGAACGCCCGGGTCAGCGCCTTGGGGGCATCGGGCGCCTCCAAAGGGCGCCTGCTGAACCTGGGCTGTGGAAACCGTTTCCATCCGGCGTGGCTGAACGTGGATGCCGCGCCCACCGACGGCACCGTGCTCAAGCACGACCTGTGCAAACCCTTGCCGTTTGCGAATGAAACCTTCGCTGCAGTCTACCATTCGCATGTGTTGGAGCACTTGCCGCGGGAACGAGCGCTTCCGTTTCTGAAGGAATGTCGCCGCGTTTTGATTCCGGCGGGGATTTTGCGGGTAGCGGTGCCTGACCTGGAAACGCTGGCCGCGCTTTACCTGGAAATGTTGCGCGGGGCGCTGGCCGGAGACCAAAAATGCCGCGAGCATTACGAGTGGGCAACCATCGAACTGCTCGACCAGTTGGCGCGCCAGCACGCCGATGGCGGAGAGATGTTTAAGTATCTTTGTCGTGACCCTATTCCGTCACTGGATTTCGTGACGCAGAGACTGGGTTACGAGGTGACCAGCAAGCTGGAGCAAATACGCGCCTATGTCAAAGGCGGGCTGACGCCGGAAAAAATCGAACAGCAGCGGGCCACGTTCGGCCCGGAAGAGGTCGGCCGGTTTCGCACTTCGGGGGAAGCGCATCTCTGGATGTACGATCGTTACTCGCTCGGGCAATTGCTCGAAGTTGCCGGATTCCAGCAGGTTCAGGTGATGCAAGCCCAGACCTCTCGAATACCCGACTTCCAAACATACAAGCTCGATGTTCTATCCGACGGCTCGGTTCGGAAGCCGGACTCGCTGTTCATGGAGGCTACACGGGCCTGAATTTCGGCTATGTTCGCCTGAAAAGCGACCGGCACTGCTTGAGGAGACGGCCGATCTCCCGTTGGACCTTGAAAAGGACAGGTTTCGGCCTGGCGCTGCGGAGATTGCGCTCGGCGGCCACCGCGTTTACCAGCAGGTACCGCAACCACATGGGGGCATCGCGGGAATAGCGTTCGAGCACTTCCATTTGCTTCGAATAATCCAACGCACCCGGGCATACGCTGATGTCAGTGCCGGCAAGTTCCATGAGCGTGTCGGGGCAAACATCCCAGGCTCGGCCGGCGATCGAGATCTCGGCCAGATACGCCCACATGCCTTCCGGCCTAACCAACCTTTCTGGCCGCGGCTCATCTCGGGCTGAGTCCAACTTTAGAATGAGGCAGCCGGCGCCGAACAGGTTGTTGAAGATCCCGCCCTCAAGGCAAGGTCCCAGCGGCTCATAGAGGTAACAAGAATCAGCGCCGTTCTCGTTCCCCACCTTGCCGCAACAGGTGAGTGCCTCCAGCCCTGAATGCTCCATCGCCGCAACCAGACACGCCAGCATCTCGCGCTCTGCGTAGCAGCTCCGTGTCCAGTACGCGATGTATGTGTTCCCGGTGAGGGGAGGAGTGGTCGCGCGTGCGTTCCATGCGGAGGCATTTCGCTGGATGCTCCAGCCGCGTTCCTGGCAGTATTCAGCAAGCCCAGGTGGGAGGTGCCGTTGCTCAGGGCCGCAAGCGTCAGAAATCACCGTGACCCGCGACGTCCGGAATGTTTGGTTCTCCAGCGACTCCAGCGCGCGGTCCTTCGATAGCTCAACCGAACCGGCAGCGACAAACACTCGGACTGCCGGTGGCGTGGAATTGGGCCGGCTCTCAGCGGAATCGCGGCTGCGCGCTTTGGCCTGTTCCGAGAACTCGTGCCATAGTTGTTGGGCTCGGGCTAAATCGTAGCGCTTAGCTGGCGGCGGGAGTTGATCGCTGAGTCCAGCTCTGATCCGGGCAGCCAGAGCCGCAGGTTCCGGCTCGAAAAGCCGCTCGGTTCCCGCGAAAAGCTCGGGAATCCCTCCGGAGTTCGTGGCGATCACATTGAGGCCGAGCTGAAGCGACTCGATGACCGCATACGGAGAGTTATCGACGAGTGAAGGGCATACCACCAGCGCGTCATTGTGCGCGGAAAGGAATTCCAGCGCCTGGCGATGATCTAAATGGGTCACCTGCGTCAGGCGCACGGCTGGAGAGAATCCGCAGCGGTGTTTCTCAATGCTTGCCGAGCCTCCGCCGTCCGGCGTATAGCCGGATCTTCCCAAAAAGGTCACCTCGATCGGCCGCCGCGCAAACACGCCCTCGCCGTCGAGCAACCGGAGCGCTTCCAGAAACAACAACAGGCCCTTGCGCACTTCAAGCCTGCCGAAAAAGATGATCTTACCTGTACCGGAGCGGTACCCGACCGTGGCAAGCTCGGGATCAAACAGGTACGGCAGGACTCGTCTCTGCGGTGCTGTTTTCACCAGGTTTTCTTGCAGCCAGCGGAGCATGTACTCACTTGGGCTAATGAGTTGGTCGCAGTGTTCGACGCAATACCGCTCCATGAATTTAGTCTGGACCTCCTCCATTTCGCCTTGAGGAAGCGCCTGCATCGCCTGGCAAATCCATTCCCAGGAACTATGCACGGTGCAGGTCAAAACCGTGTCCTGGAAGGCCAGTCCGAGCCGTTTGGCCTGAAAGCACCGGAAACCGTTACCCATAAGGTCCTGAAAGTAACAAACGTCAAACGCTCGTTGACGCAGCCACGCATAGACGTTGCGCGCGGTCGCGACAAAAACGCTGCGCAATGGCGCCGGCAGAGCTTTGACCTCCCGTGGCGGCTGAAGGAACACAAATTCCGCGCCCAGGTTTTGGCGAAACCAGTCTCGCCAATAAGCCTCGGTGTGCCGCTCGATCTTGCCGGTATAAACGAACGTGACCTCCTGATGGAGCTGACGGCTCAGAAACGCCGCGAGGTAATAGCAATGCGTCCCCACCCCGCCGTTGGCGTGTGGTCCGACGATTTCCGGACTGATAATACAGACTCGCGTGTCGGCCATCGACTCCTCAAACGCCTCCGTTCGAACAACAGCCTCGTCGGCCTGGAACAACGGAACGGTTCGATAGCCAATCTGAAACACGCCGTCTGCCGATTCAAGGTCAAACTCCCGGAGAATACTTGCCAATGCGCCACCCCCTGCTCTTTAGTGTGTCCGGCTCTATGGTTCGGGCAACTGGCGATGAAGATCGGCATTTATGTGCAGACTTGGCACGTCGGCGGAGTGGCGGCGTTTTGTGAACGCTTGGCTCGCGGGCTTTACGAGCTGCGCCACTCGCCTGCGCTCGTTTTGGCGACTCCCTATGGCAAACGCGACGAAGCCGGACGTCTCGCTTATGAGGGCCTGGTGCAAACCGCGCCGTTTCCTGTGGTTTGCCTGCACCTCAATGCCTTTCACCCGAAAGAGCGCGGCTGGCGAGCCGCCGACCAAATCGCCACCTTGGAGTGCGAGGCGATTCTTTTCAGTGCGCACCAAGCCGTGGTGGGGTCTTTGCCGTTTCTGCGGCACTCTGCGGCTCTTATCGGCATCGCCCATACGGACGACGAAGACAGCTATGGGGAATTCCGCGCCGCCGAGCCTTATTGCGCGGCTTATGTAGGCGTGTCCTCCGCAATTACGGCGACACTCCAATCCTTGCGGAGAGCGCTCCTGCGACCGGCTGTGCGACAAATCCCGTACGGCGTTCCGCCCGCGGCCATTCCTGCCGAGGTCGCGCCAGGTCCGGCGCGGATCCTGACGGTTTCCCGGCTCGTTCAGCGCCAGAAACGGGTTCTGGATTTACCCCTTATCTGGCGCCAATACCTTGCCAAAGGAGGCAACGGCACACTCACCATTTGCGGGCCTGGCGAAGAAACAGCTCGGTTGCGCGCGGCCTTCGCCGAAGATATTCGGTGCGGACGGGTCACATTGACCGGGGCAGTGCCTTTGGAGCGGATGCCTCAAATATATGCCGCCCATGATATCCTGCTCAGCGTTTCGGCCTACGAAGGCCTTCCTTTAGTGGTTCTCGAAGCAGCAATGGCTGGGCTTTACCCGGTCGTTTCGAGGACCCGGTCCGGTCACCCGGAAATCCTGGATTGTCTCGGAGAAGGGCGTCTGTGTGACATCGGCGACCTCGGTGGTTTTGCCGCGGCGCTCCTCGAGATCAGTTTTCGACTCGACCGGGTGCGAGCACTCCGGCCGCGTTTGCGGGCTCGGGCGCAGGAACACTTTAACCTGTCCAGAATGGTTGAGGCGTATGCGCAACTGGCCGCCGAAACGGTTCGCACCCGCTCGCAGGTGCGCCCCGATCTCCTTCCCGCGGAGATGAACTTACCTCGGCCCAAAGTGGACTTACTACGTCGGTTGGCCAGGCGATGGCAATATAGCCGGCACTATGGCTGGTTAGGCGGTGCAAAAATCACACGCGCCGTGGAGGCTCAGAAAGCTGACCGGCCGTGATTCAAACCGCCAGCAGTTTCTTGAGAAAGCCGGCCAGCCGCTCACCTTGTTGCGCCCAGGAATACTGGCAAAGCAATCGTCGCTGGAGGGCGGCGCCGCGCCGGTTCAATTCCTGGCGCGGCGTGCTGGCCAACTGCTCGAGGCTCTGGTCCAGGCTGGAATCGAAATTGTGCTCGTCGAAGTAGTACGCCTCAGGACCGAGGACGAGGTTCGCGCCGGAAACACGTGAGCTCAAGATGGCGCGGCCGCTGAGAGCATATTCGAAAATTTTGGAAGGGAAGTTGTTCTGGTTACCGGGGCGGATGGGCCGGGGATTAATCAGCACGTCCCAACCCCGGCCCAGTTGCACGCATGCGTCTGGCGTGCGTGGGTCGTGGAATTGCAGCCTGGGATGTTTTGCGCACGCCTCGGCAATGCCGGGCCGGGCTTTGCCGAAACCGCAAATGTGCAGGACGCTGTTCCGCTCTTTGGCGGTGAAAATCCGGAGCAGGTCGGGCAGTCCCGCATGGGCGCCTAGAGAACCAACATAACCGAACCGGAGGGGTCCCTCAACGGTGATCTCCTCCGGGCGCAGGGCGCGTTTGGGCTCGCAGCCATTCGGCACCCAGAGCCAGGGAACACCTCTTGTCGAAAAAAACTTTTCCGTGCTCAGGCTGACTGCCACGCAGCCATCGAAATACCTGACCATTTCGGTCTCGGGATAAACCAATGGCTTGAACCGATACCGAAGGCGCTTAGACCACGAGACCTGGGCGCCGAGCGTGCCGCTGTCAGCCAGGTACAGCGCCAGCAGCGGTGGTAATGGCCGGCGTTTCAGCCAGCGAATAAACCCGTCATAAATCGGAGACAAATTGCACACGAGGATAACACCGGGACGCCATCCGTCCGCCAGCCAGCGCTGGTATTCCCGCTGCAAGCGCACCAGGGAACGCCAGCGGTAGAATATCTCAGGCGGTTTGTCGGTGAGGTTCAACGCGTTGGGAAGCCCAAGCGAGTCGTCCAACCGCTGGGGGAGCCGGGCCAAATCCAGGCTGGAGCAGCCGACCGAACGGATCTCGAACCACGGTTTGACCGACTGGACCAGTGACGTTTCCACCAGGTGACCAGCCGGTTGGCATTCTGGAAATAGACCGGAAACGCCAGGTGGCAGTGCGCTGCCGAGATAGAGCAGTCGTGGAAGTGTGGCCGATGACGAGGTTCCTGGCTGGCCGGTTTCAGGGGTTTTTGACGGGAGCATCACGTTCCAGAGGTTTGCGATGCAATGGCCGGCTCACACCCGTCAACCTGACTGAGCCGGCGATACAGCGCCAGGGTCTTGCGGGCCATGACCGCGAGCGAGAATCCGGAACTAATTTTCTCATGCAGCTTTGTGCGTTGGGCCTGGTCCATGGCGGGTTGACGCGCCTGCTCTTCCAGCGCCTGTGCCAACTCGCTAATGGATTCCGGCTCGACCAACCGGCCAACGTTGCCGGTTGCGAAAGCCTCCGGGATGCCGTCAAGCCGTGAGGCAACCACCGGCTTGCCGCAAGCAAAGGCTTCCAGCACCACTCCCGGGAACGCTTCCGTGCCTACCTGGGGGTGGACCAGGCAATCGAGCGCATTCATCGCGGCGGGCATGTCGTTGCAATACGGGGTCAGCCAGGCTTTCTCCCGCAGGCCGAGGCGTTGGATGTCGCCTTCGAGAGCTTCTTTGAGGTTGCCTCTCCCTACGATGAGAAATCGCGCGCGGGGGATTCGCTGATGCACGCGCGCGACCGCCAGCAAAAACTCCCGCTGCCCTTTGCCTCTGGGCAGGTCGTAGCCGCCGACGACGCCAAAGGCGAAATGCTCGGGCACCAAGCCCCAGGCTGCGCGCTGGCCGCCATCGTCGAAGGGCCTAAAGCGGTCTGTATCGATTCCGCCATGAATGACCTGAATCTTCGAATAATCCCCTCGCAGCGGCAGTCGCCTCCGGCGCTCCGGCTCCGGCGACTGTGGCTCGTAGACGCCTTCGCTGAGCACCCGGGCCACAAACTGCGATACCGCGACCAGGGCGTCACACTGGCCCAGGAGGAACCGGCGGCTGGCCCACGAACTCGGGCTTTTGGCTAGGTGTCGCGTTAAAACGACTTTGGGCCGGGCGCCCGACAGCCGCGCTGCGAGGACGGTCGGCCAGAGGTCGCGTCCGTGATGACCATGAATAATCTGGATGCGCTCCCGCCGGACCAGTTGCGCAGCGGTGAGAATGAACCGCAGTTTCATTGGACCTTCGGGCGGTGTGGGGTGAAACGGCACCCCGAGGTTGTGGATGATTCTTGAAAACTCACGCCCTTCCGGCGCGGCAATCAGGATCCGCTGGCCAAGTCGGAAGAGGCCAAACGCGAGCTTGACGCACTGGTCGTCGGTGCCGCCGCCACGCAGCAGGGAATTCACGTGCAGCACGCGCAGCGGCGGCACGGTTGAGGTGGCCGCCACGGCGTTCATGTGGTGGGATGCTGGTTCAATCCTCGCTGGCAGCGTACCTTGCGCGAGCTGATGGTTTCCGCCAGGCGGGCCAAACTGGCCGCGTGGTGATTGCGCGGCAGCTGGGGGTGATTCAGGTGAAAGGTGATGGCGCGCCCATAAACAAATTTGCGGCGGCGGCCGAGGTGATAAAGCCGCGTGCCGATATCTGAATCCTCGCCAACGCCCCAGCCCGAGTAATCCTCGTCGAACCCGTTCACGGCCAGAAGGTCTTCACGCCAAAATGCCATGTTGCAGCCGATAATGCCACGCTGCTTGACGTCCCGTCGGATGATCGGGAGTGGCCAGCGAACTCCTTTGGCCGAGCCGGTGATTCTTCCGGTCAGCATCCATAGCCAACCAGGAGTTCGACCCGGTTCAAATTGGCGAACAAATTCCTCACGAACGAAGCAGCGGCGGCCTTGGATCCAAAACCCGCGTTCAGCGAGCTCCGCATGGTCGGCGATAAATTTGGGGTGCGGCACACAATCACCGTCCGTGAAGACAAGGTAGTCGCCAGTCGCCGCCAGGACGCTTTGGTTTAGAACGACGGTCTTACGGAAGCCTTTGTGTTCGTGCCAAACGTGTTGCACTGGCACCGGTGAACGGGCGGCAAATCCTGCTAGCAGGTCGCGCGTCGGATCCTCAGAGCCATCATCGGCGATGAGGATTTCATCGGGCCAGTGGACCTGTAACTGGAATCCGGCCAGGACTTTTGCGAGCGGCGCCGGCTGATTGAAGGTGCTAATGACGAGGCTGAGGCGGGGGAGCTTAGTCATGTTGGGGGACGGCTGAGCTCCTCAGCCTCTCGTACCATTGCGTGGCGTGTGAGGGTGGAAAACGCGCTGAGCTTCGCGATGTAGAAGCCCTGCCAGCCGTCGAGGAAGCCCAAACGGAATAGGTACGCGCGCGTGAAACGCCACCATGGGCGGAAACCCAGCTCGAAAAAGCCCGGCCGATTCCCAGCCGTAGCTTGGGCCTGGACAAACGCGGCCTGGTAGGGGGCGATCTTGGAAATATGGCCCGCAATGCTGTCATTGCTGTAATGGCGCAGTTCCGCTTTCAGTTTCCCGACCCGGCCTTCCACCTCGAGCTTATCGTGAGGATCCATTCCGCCCCAGCGGGCGCGTCCACGTCTCCAGAGCCGGGTTTTTCGGTCCGGATACCAGTCGCCGTGCCGAATCCAGCGCCCGCAATACCACGACAGCCGCGGAAAGCTAAAGGCGGCGAACGGCCCCGCCTTCTGAGGATCGGCCAGCGTCCTTTGGATCTCCTCGCACAATGCCTGCGAAACCTCCTCATCGGCGTCGAGGCCCAAAATCCACTCCTTGTTTGCTTTCGACGCGGCTGAGTTTTTCTGCGCAATATGCCCCTTCCACGGTTCGCGGAAGACAGCGGCGCCATGCTGGTGGGCGATTTCCTCCGTACCGTCCTTCACGTCCTGGTTCAACACGACGACCAGCTCGCCTGCCCAGTCGGAAACGCTCTGCAGCGCGCGGTCGATGCGTTGTGCCTCCGCTCCGGAAATTACGCAGACGGAGATTGGAAGTCGTTCTGACATCGCTGCGATCTCAAGCGACCGCCTCGGCTTGAGACCAGACGTCGCTCAGGTTGGAAGCACGTTGCTCATCCGGCAGCATGGGGCCAGCATGCGGCGAAACCCGCCCCGAGGCAAGCTGGGACGCTGTTTTTTGTCGCCAGCGTGTCGTCGTTGCACTAAGTGTCCTGCTGGTTCATGCCCCCAAATCCAGCTAACTTCTATGGCAAAACGCGAGCGGCTCGCAAAGTGCTGGTTGTGGACCTTGGTTTTCTGGGCGACACCGTGCACCTCATCCCGGCGTTGTGGGAGCTCAAGACCAGTTATCCTCAGGCGGCGCTGCACGTGTTGACTTCGACGGTAGGGGCGGAGGTTTTGCGGTTGGCGCCCTGCGTCGAGCGCGCCTGGGGGCTGGAGATGTATCCCGAAAAACGCACACTGCGCCAGCAGTGGGAAGTGCTCCGAGCGCTGCGCCGTGAGCGGTTTGACGTGGCGTTCACCTTCAGCGGCTCGGATCGGAATGTCTTTATGACGGCCCTGACCGGGGCGAGGTCGCGGGTGGCGCA
Source organism: Candidatus Acidiferrum sp. (assembly GCA_035566435.1). GTDB lineage: Bacteria > Verrucomicrobiota > Verrucomicrobiia > Limisphaerales > UBA8199 > DATMRF01. The sequence goes on along the minus strand of DATMRF010000118.1, from coordinate 79,309 downwards.
GCCCTGGGGCCGTTGGCATTTTTACTATCCGTGGCTGGTGCCGGATTGGGCGCCCCGACATGACCCGGATCGGACGGTATATGAACAGCGCCGGCAAATGCTCGCGGATTGCGGTTTGTCTTTGGGGCCGGTGCGGTTCGATCTCAAAATAGATGAATCCTCTTTTCAATGGGCTGCGTTACGCGTGCCGGGCTTCGCGATACACATCTCGGTTAACGCCTCAAAACCGACCAAGCAGTGGCCCCTGGAACATTATCCGGTGCTGCTCCGCGCCATCTGGACCGACCACCCGGCACTCCGGGTGCTGGCTTCCGGAAGCTCCAAAGAGGCGGAGCGGACGCGGCTGCAAGCGCTGTCCGCCGCCGTTAAGGATGAGCGGCTCCAGATCCTGCCCGAAAACGTCTCAATCCCGCAGTTGGCGGCGGTCCTCGCCCGGTGCCGACTGCACCTCGGGCCTGACTCGGGCGTGCTGCACTTGGCGGTGGCGTTAGACGTGCCGACGCTCTCCTTTTTCCGCGAACAAACCAATTACCACGCGTTCATGCCGGTGGGGCCCAAACATAAAGTAATCAGTATGCCGTGCACTTGCGTGGATGGCCGCGACGCGCCGTGCGAGCGGTTAGGCCGAGCGGAGTGCTTTGCCAGGATTGAACCGGCTCGGGTTGCGGCTCTGGTCGGGGAACAATTGTTGACGTGGAAATAACAGCGGCCCTACCTCTCGGCGACTTTGCCGTCGCTCCCAACCGGCGGATCGTGTTATCGTCGCCCGCCAACGCTCAGCGCAAGCAGGCTGGGAAACAACCATGACGAAGAGTGCCATCCGTTTTCCAAAGACTCCTCCCCGCAGCATTCTGCTGCTCAAAGGGCATAGCGCCGGCATCGGCGATCTGTTGCGCAGTTCGGCGGCGTGGCGTGCGCTCCACGACCATTTCCCCGCGGCTCAATTGCACCTCTGGTTCCTGACCCGCGATCCCGGCGCGAGCTCGGAACAACTGATCGGGCGCCACCATTTGCTCGCCGGTTTTCGGGTCTCTGACAAACGGACCGGCGCGGCTGTGACCTGGAGGCAGCTCTTCCGTGAAGCTCGCCAGGTGGCTCGGCAGACCCGCCCAGACCTGATCGTGGATTTCGAGCCGAACGGTCTGCGCACTTCCCTGCTAGCGCGGTGGATCGGATTTTGGCGCCGCGCGCCGACAGTGGGCATTGCCCAGGCGCCGCTGCGCGGATGGTTTTACAATCGCAGCGCGCCCTCCACCAAGGGATATGCGCGTCGGCGCGGGCTCTCGGTGCCGTTGGAGTACGCGGAGCGGGATTTCGTGGCACTCGCGGCTTTGGGCATCGAGCGCTGCGGCACGGCCATCGAACTGCGGGAAACCGAGGAAGGGCGCTCGTTCAGACAGCGACTGAGCGTGGATTTGGCCGGGCGACAGTTGCTGGGGTTGAACATTGGCTGCGGGACGCCTGATGCCTTGGGCAAAAGACCACCGCTTGACTTGCTTTCGGCGCTTGTTGGGGAACTGCAACAGCGCCACAAATTTGCGCTCGTGCTTACGGGCGCTGCTTTTGAGCAGGATGTCAACAGCCAGTTTCTATCCCGCTTTCAGGCGCGAGGGCCGGTCGTGGATTTGGCCGGCCGCACCAGCTTGCTGGAACTGACGGGTGTAATCAAGGCCTGCAGCCTGTTTGTGTCGAGCGATTCCGGGCCCTATCACATGTCCGTGGCGTTGCGCGTTCCAACGCTCGCTCTTTTCAAATCTCCCAATCCTGAGCACTATCACCATCACCACTGGACGCAATGCCTCGAAGCACCGAGCCTTGAATCCCTGCCCGCCGCTATCGAAGCGGCCGAGCGGCTCCTCCACGTGTCGCCGCCGGCGCTGCCCGCGTGACGCTCCCGACCCGCACCGGGCCGCAGCGCTCACCATTAACTTCTCGCCTGAGGCGGGCTCTTTACGAATAATCCACTCGTCGCATGCGTGACTATTTAAGAAAGGTGCTGGAGCTAACCAAGCCGTACCGAGGGCGTTTCGTGCTCGGCTTAGTCTGTGGTTTTCTATCCGGTGCACTGGCGTTTACCTTGCCGGTCTCGATAAAGCTCGCCGTGGACACAGTGTTTCCTGCGGAGACAGTCATCACCTCTCAGAAAAGCGCCTCGGGCATTGAAACCGGCCAAGCCATTGTGAAGACCCGGGCGGCTACGGAGACGCCGGGCAAGCCGGCCAGGAAGCCCCTTCCCATCCAGTTGCCAGCCCCGCTCAAAAGGACGCTCGATAATCTGGTGAATTGGTTCCACCCACCCGATCACCCTTCCAATGTCCGACTTCTGCTGGTGATCGCGCTGATCCCGGCGGCGATGTTCCTGCGGAGCCTGCTGGCTTATTTGAATACTTATCTCTTGCACTGGGTGGGGATTCGAGCGGCCAATGACTTGCGGGTGCGGCTTTTCAAGAAGCTGGTCGAGATGCCGTTGGGCTTCTTCAATTCGAGCAACACCGGCGACTTAATGACACGCATCGAAGGCGCGATGGCCGTAAACACCACCATCACCGGCGCGGTCGGAACCCTGATCCGTGAGCCCGTTTCCATTATGGTATTGATCGGCTACCTGATAGCTCAGGAGCCGTTGCTGACGTTAATCACACTCCTGGTGTTCCCAATCTGCCTGCTCCCCATCGTGATTTTTGGACGCAAATCCCGCAAATCCGATCACGGCGTTCACACCACGTACGCCAACCTTTCCAGGGTGATGCATGAGTCTTTCACCGGGATCCGAGTGATAAAGGGATATAATCTGGAATCGCTGGTGGTAAGGGAATTTCGCCAGGCCATCGATGGCGTGACGAGCTTTTTCATGCGCTCGATTCGCGCGGGGGAACTGCCGGGGCCGTTGATCGAGTTCATTGGCAGCATCGGCGTCGCCCTGGTTTTTTGCTATTACGCCTTTGTTTCCACTGGCCGCGCGGCTTCCTCATCCGGCGACCTGCTGACGTTCTTCATCGCGGTCTTCGGGTTGTATGCGCCAGTTAAGAACCTGAGTCGGTTGCATCATCAATTGAGCCTGGCTCGGGCCACGGTCGAACCGGCGTATCAGTTGCTGGCGACGGAGACGACTTTGCCCGAACCGGACCAACCGAAGCCCGTGAAGGCCCACGGCGCTCCGATTCGCTTCGAAAACGTGAGTTTTTCGTACGGCGAAAAGCCCGTGCTGCAAAAGGTCAACCTGACGATCCAGCCTGGCCAGCTGGTCGCCCTGGTGGGTCGCACCGGCTCGGGCAAAACCTCGCTCGCCAATCTGCTCCTCCGGTTCTATGATCCGCAAACCGGCGCCGTCCTCATTGGCGACACCGACATTCGCGCGGTTTCTTCCCGCGAACTCCGGGCCAATATCGCCGTCGTTGCCCAGGAAACCATTTTGTTCAATGACACCATCCGCCGGAATATCGCCTTGGGCCGTGCCGGCGCGAGCAACGAGGAAATCGAAGAGGCGGCCAAGCACGCCCACGCGCACGGGTTCATTATGGAGAAGCCTCACGGCTACGAAACGATGGTCGGCGAAAAAGGCGTGAATGTCTCCGGTGGCCAGCGACAGCGAATTGCGATCGCCCGCGCGTTGCTCCGGAATGCGCCGATTCTCGTTCTTGATGAAGCGACGAGTGCGCTCGACAGCGAATCCGAGCGGATTGTGCAGACGGCGCTTGAAGAGCTGATGCAGGGGCGCACCACCATCTGCATCGCCCACCGGCTCTCGACCATCCAGAAAGCCGACCTCATTGTGGTGCTTGACGGCGGCCGCATCGTCGAAACCGGTACCCACAACGAATTGCTTCAAGCTCGCGGTCTGTACAGCAAGCTGTACGAACTGCAGTTTGGAGAAAATGGGGACTCGTGAAGGCTGATAACTGGTTACTGAGCACCAGCCGCCACCCCCTTTTCGCATTGCCCCGCGGCACGCCTCCTGCTTATTCTTGCGACTGATGACAACACCAGCCGAGAAGAATGGCGCTGTTCCTTACCTGGATCTGCCGGCTCAAATGCGCGGGCTGCGCAAAGAGATCGACGCGGCCATCGCTCGCACGCTCGACAATTGCTCGTTTTGCCTGGGGCCGGACGTGGCACAGTTCGAAAAAGATTTCGCCCGGTTTTGCGGAGCGGAGCATAGCGTGGCGTTCAATAGCGGAACCTCTGCCCTGCACGTCGCCTTGCTGCTGCTGAACGTCGGCGCCGGAGATGAGGTCATCACTACCCCTTGCACCTTCGTCGCGACGAGTTGGGCGATCTCTTATGTCGGCGCCCGGCCCGTTTATGTTGATATCGAGGACGCCACATTCAACCTGGATCCTAAGCGGGTGGAACGGGCCATCACCCCTCGCACCAAGGCCGTCCTGCCGGTCCATCTGTACGGTCATCCCGCCGACCTCGATCCGCTGCTGGAGGTCTGCCGCAAACACAACCTGCCCCTGGTCGAAGACGCCGCCCAGGCGCATGCCGCGAAGTATAAGGGCAAAGTCGTCGGCACTTTTGGCGTGGTCTCCTGCTTCAGTTTTTACCCGGGCAAGAACCTGGGCGCTTACGGGGAGGGCGGCGCTTTGGTGACCAACGACGCGAACATGGCGGCGCGGGCGCGCTCCTTGCGCGAACACGGCTCCAGCCAGCGCTATTACCATGACGAAATCGGCTTCAACTATCGGATGGAGGGCATTCAGGGCGCGGTGCTCGGGGTGAAGCTCAAACACCTCGACACGTGGACCCGCGAGCGCCGGCGCGTCGCGCATCGTTATCACGAGCTGCTGGCCGGCACTCCCCTTCAGCTCCCGCGCGAGGCCGAGTACGCCCAAAGCGCGTGGCACCTGTACGTTGTTCGCCACCCGCGCCGCGATGAGTTGAAGAAACACCTCGAAGCCAACCACGTCGGCTGCGCGTTGCATTACCCTCTCTCGTTGCACCTGCAAAAAGCCTACGCCCACCTTGGGCACAAGCCGGGTGACTTCCCGATTGCTGAGAAGGCCGCCCGCGAGTGCCTCAGCCTGCCGATTTATCCCGAACTCACCGATGCCCAGGTCCAGCGCGTGGCCGGTGTGATTAAGGAGTTTTTTCGGAAAACGTAGAATTTTTCTCCCGTAAATCTTCCTGCCAGATCCGGCTCTTCTCGCCGGTGAACATCTCTTGCTTGCCGCGCCGGAACGGCCGACCGTATCCTGATCGATATGTCGCACGCCGACTTTGTTCACCTGCACCTCCACACCGAGTACTCGCTGCTCGATGGCGCCTGCCGTTTGGACCGGCTGATGGACAAAGCTCACGAGCTCAAGTTCGGCGCGCTGGCCGTGACCGACCACGGCGTCCTCTACGGGGCGATCGACTTTTACCAGGCCGCCCAGGAAAAGGGCATCAAACCGATTATCGGCTGCGAGGTGTACGTCGCGCCGGGGAGCCGGCTGGACAAGAAGACCACCGCCGGCGGACGTGACGTTTACCACCACCTTGTGTTGCTGGCCAGGGACGAGGCAGGTTACAAGAACCTGATCCAACTCGCTACCGCGGCCCACCTGGAAGGTTATTACTACAAGCCGCGCATCGACAAGGAGCTGTTAGCGGCGCACAAGGAGGGCCTGCTCGCCCTCTCCGGCTGTCTCGCCAGCGAGATCCCTGAGGCCATTCAGCAGGACCAGTTGGCCAGGGCCCGTGACACGATTGACTGGTTCAAGCAAACCCTCGGCGCCGATAATTTTTATCTCGAGCTGCAGAACCACGGCATCCCCGAGCAGGCAAAGGTCAACCGTCATCTCATTCCCTGGGCGAAAGAGTTCGGCCTCAAGCTCGTCGCCACCAACGACGTCCATTACATCGAAAAAGCCCACTCGCATGCCCACGACTGCCTGATCTGCATCGGCACCCAAACACTCCTAAGCGACACCAAGCGCATGAAGTATGCCGAGCAGCAGTTTTATCTGCGCTCGGCCGAAGAGATGAAGGCGCGTTTCGCCGAGGTCCCCGAAGCAGTCCAGAACACGCTCGAAGTCGCGGAAAAATGCAACCTGGAAATTCATTTCGGGAAGCTGCATTATCCCGTTTTCCATCCTCCGGAACATTTCACACGCGATGGTTATTTGCGCCACCTGGTCGCGGAAGGGCTGCGTGAGCGCTACGGGCTCCACGTGCGCGCCGAAGGGCATGAATTTATCGTCGAACGACTGGAAGATCCGGCACGGCTGCCAACGTTTGACAAACCCCAAAGTCAAAACTCGGGCAGCAGTGACGCAAAATTGGTTGGGGAAGAGGCGGAAGGTCACGCATCACGCATCACAAATCAACCCGAGGTGAACCTATCCGAGCCCGCCGTTTCCGCCGCCGTCAACGCCCTCCTCGCCCGGCTTCAGCATGAGCTTCAGGTCATCGAAAAGACCGGGTTCGTCAGTTACTTTCTAATCGTCGGGGATTTCATCCGGCGCGGGCATGAGATGGGCGTTGCATGTGTCGCCCGCGGTTCAGCGGCTGGTTCGATTGTGACCTATCTGCTCGGGATTTCGAACATTGATCCCATCCGCTATGGCCTCTTGTTCGAGCGCTTTCTGAATCCCGAACGCGTCAATCCTCCCGACATCGACATCGATTTCGCCGACGACCGCCGGGCTGATGTGATCGAATACGTCCGGCAGAAATACGGGCGGGACGCTGTCGCCCAGATCATCACCTTCGGCACGATGGGCGCCAAATCAGTCGTGCGCGACGTCGGGCGTGTAATGGGCCTCAGCTACGGGGAGTGCGATCGCCTCGCCAAAATGATCCCGTTTGACCTGAAAATGACGCTTGAAAAGGCGCTGAAGCAATCGCCCGAGCTCAAACAGGCCTACGATAGCGAGGAGGCTACGCGGGAATTGTTCGACACCGCCCTGGTCCTCGAAGACCTGGCCCGCAACGCGAGCGTGCACGCGGCCGGCGTCGTCATCGGCGATCAGCCGCTGGTTAATCTCCTCCCGCTCAAGCAGGACGAGGACGGCGGCATCGTCACGCAATACGCCATGGGGCCAGTCGGCGAGCTCGGCTTGTTAAAAATGGATTTCCTGGGCCTTAAGACGCTGACAGTCATCCGGAACACGTGCGAGATGGTGAAGCGGACGCGAGGGTTCGATGTGCCAATCGACCATTTGCCGCTCGACGACGCGAAAACCTACGACCTCTTGAACAAGGCGAACACGCTCGGGGTGTTCCAACTTGAATCCGGCGGGATGCGGGACTTGTGCCGCAGGTTTCAAATCAGCTCGGTGGAGCACATCACGGCGTTGATTGCGCTGTACCGGCCGGGGCCGATGGAACTGATTCCGGAATTCATCAGCCGGCGCCATGGTCAAGTAACCATCGACTACGAGCATCCGTTGCTGGAGCCGATTTGCCGCGAAACCTACGGCATCATGGTGTACCAGGAGCAGGTCATGCAGGCAGCCCAGGCGCTGGCGGGCTTCACGCTTGGCGGAGCGGACCTCTTGCGGCGCGCCATGGGCAAGAAGAAACCCGAAGAAATGGCCAAGCAACGCGACACCTTCGTCAAAGGCGCGGCCCGGGTGAACCACATCCCGGCCGCCAAGGCCAACCAGATTTTCGACCTGCTCGAAAAATTCGCCGGGTATGGTTTCAACAAGTCGCATGCCGCCGCTTACGCGATCGTCGCTTATCAAACCGCATACCTGAAGGCGAATTACCCGGTTGAGTTCTCCTGCGCCATGATGACCAACGACATGGCGGACACGGACAAGCTCAGTCAGTACATCGCCGAGGCGCGCGCGATGGGCATCGAGGTGCTGCCCCCGGACGTGAACGAAAGCCTGGTGCACTTCGCGCCCGCGGCCGGGCGGAGCGGCGGGAATGGAGCTTCGCAAGCCGCGATCCGTTTCGGCCTGGCCGCCGTCAAAAATGTCGGCGAAGTGGCGGTTGAATCCATCCTTAAGGCCAGGAACGAGGGCGGAAAGTTCAGTTCGCTCGCCGATTTGTGCGAGCGCGTCGATGGGCGTTCCGTGAACCGCAAGGGGCTCGAAGCGCTCGTGAAGTGCGGCGCCTGCGATAGTTTCGGTCAGACCCGCGCCAGCCTGTTCGCTCGAATCGAACGCACACTCGCTCGCGCCGCCAGCGTCCTCGCCGACCGGCAGCGCGGGCAAAGCTCGTTGTTTGGCGCCTTGGAGGACCGGGCCGCCTCCCAGCCCGAATCCGACAATGGACTTTCCGAGTGGCCGGATCATGAGTTGCTGGCGTACGAGAAAGAGTTGCTCGGCTTCTACGTCACCGGTCATCCGCTGACGCCTTATGCGCCCATCCTGGAGAAGTATTCGCTGGCCAACACCAAGACCCTTGCCCAGTTGCCGAGCCGGACCCTCACGCGCCTGGGAGGCATGATTGCGGCGGTGCAACATGGCGTCTCCAAGAAAAGCGGCAAACCTTATGCCATGGTCACGCTTGAGGACCTGGAAGGCACCGTGCAAGTGCTTTGCATGAACGAGAACTATGACAAGCACCGCCACTTGCTCGTGGAGGGCAAAGCGATCTTTGTGATCGGTGAGGTGAATACCGGCGACGAACGGCCTAAGCTGTTTCCCCAGGAAATCATGCTGCTGGAGGACGCACCCCGGCGCTTTACCAAACAGGTCCACTTGCGCCTCCACACCGCTCACCTGCGTCCCGAAAACCTCGAGTCGATCCGCGACCTCGTCAGCACGCACACGGGCAAATGTCCGCTGTTCCTCTGCTTCCTCCGGCCTGCGGGCGAAGTAGTGTTCGTCGAAACCCACGAGAGATTCTTCGTCGCCCCTTCCCGCGAACTGCAGCAGGCCGCCGACGACCTCCTGGGAGAGGAAACGTATTATGCGAAGGTGGACGCCAGCCTGCCGGAACGCGCGCCCCGCCGCTGGGAGCGGCGACCTGAGAACGGTGCGGAGGAGTAAGGAATTCGGTTCAGCGGCAAGAGGGCACCAAGCTCGCACCAAAACCGCCCTTTCGCGACTCAGGCGCTCTTGTGAACTTTGCCCCCCTCACTACGCCTCCCGGGCCTCGCCTGAATCAGGCTCTCCAAAGCCTCAAAGAGTGTGCCCGGGTCCGAGCAATGCGCCGGCTCTCCGCCTGTGTTCACTAAACCGAACCCGGCGCCATAGGCAGGGCCGTTAGCGACGCAGGCGTCGCTGCGGCAGTCCGCTATTTGTTTTCGGGCGGCGGCAACCACACTTGCACGGTTGCCGTCCACTTCGTACTTCCACCCCACCAGCAGCGATGCGGGAAACCAGTCGCGCAGACCGGCGATGATTTTCGCCGTCGGGACCAGTTCCGCCAGGAGCGTCCCCTCCCGTGTGGAAATCTTTCCGGCTTTCGCTTCCGTCAATTCGCCGCTGCCCGAACGCAGCCACACCTTGCCAAATGTGAAATCGCTCACGGCAGCGGCGTGGAACACCGCCTCCACCGGCAGGCGGGCGAGTGCGCGCAAACGCTCGCGCAGGTCGGTGGTCGTCGTGAAGGTTTCGATGCGGTCCGCGCGCCGCTCTCCCTGCCAGGTGGCCTGCTCGCCAATGAGCAGCGTGACCGCGTGACCGCGCGCCGCCAGGAAGTTGGCCAGCTCCGAACCCAATCGGCCGGTGGAGAAATTCGTCAGCCGCCGGACGTCGTCCAGCGGCTCGAACGTCGGCCCGGCCGTAACGATGCAGTGCACGCGGCGAGGATAAGATAAGGCCGGGCCAAGCGCAAATCGCAGCACCCGGTGTTTGGGTTGTTAAACGGGGCAAATGTGGTAAATAGGGTTGAAACACCGGGGTGTGGAAGTTCGGGAATGTCGGGGCGCAATCGCGAGTGACCGCAGCCCCGCCTGAACCCTCTGGCACCCCTTCGACAAGTTACTCCATGACTCCGCTTTCGTTCCATGGCCAAAATCGTCGGCATTGATCTGGGCACCACCAATTCACTGGTGGCCACGGTGGATTCGGGCATCCCGCTGGTAATTGCGGATGCCGATGGCCGGCGGCTTACTCCATCAGTCGTTCACTTTCCCTCCGCCGGGGCCGAACCGCTGGTAGGTCACGCGGCCGCCCGGGTGCGCGTGGTCAAACCCGCCGAGACGGTTTATTCGGTGAAACGTTTCATGGGGCGCCGTGGCCTTGAGGTGTCTCAGGAAGAGATGCTGGTCACTTACCCGGTGAAGGGCGCAGGGGCTGGACCGGTCACCGTGGATATCCATGGACGCGCCCTTACGCCTGAAGAAATCTCGGCGCACATTCTCAAAAAACTCAAGGGCGATGCTGAGGCATTTTTTGGCGAGCCGGTAACGCGTGCCGTCATCAGCGTCCCCGCGTATTTCAATGATGCCCAGCGCAATGCCACCAAACGGGCCGGCGAACTCGCCGGGTTCACCGTCGAACGCATCGTCAACGAGCCGACCGCAGCCGCACTGGCTTACGGCCTGGATAAGCTTCAAGAGCGCGCGAAAATCGCGGTTTATGACCTGGGCGGCGGCACGTTCGACCTTTCGATTCTCGAACTGAACGGCGGCGTCTTTCAAGTGCTCGCGACCAATGGCAACACCCGTCTCGGTGGCGATGACCTGGACAAACGCATCGTGGACTTTTTGCTCAGGAAAATCCACGAGGCTGGCGGACCGGCAATCGCAGAGGACGGGTCACAGCAAAGAGATCTGAAGTCAGAGACTGGCGAAGTGAGCGCAAACCCCCAATCGCCAGGCATCACTCATGCATCGCGCATCACGGATCACTCCTCCCTCGTCCTGCTGGCGCGCGTTCGCGAGGCGGCCGAACAAGCCAAAATCAGGCTATCCACGGAGTTTGAAACCGAGATTGCCCTGCCATTTCTTAAGCCGGAGTTCAGTTTCAGTTGCAAGCTCACACGCGCCGAGCTGGAGGAGCTCACGCGGGACATCATCGCCCGCACCCGGGCGCATTGTCTGCGGTCGCTCGCCGATGCCAAAATGGAGCCGGCGGCCCTCGACCAGGTCATCCTGGTCGGCGGACAGACGCGCATGCCGCTGGTGCGTCGGTTCGTGAGCGAACTGTTTGGTTGTGCGGACTTCGAAGAGACCCGCGGCAGCCTCCGGCTGGGGGCGGATTACCATCGCCCGAAAGGACCGCAACTTAACACCTCCCAGAATCCCGACGAGGCGGTCGCGCTCGGGGCCGCGATCCAGGCCGAAATCCTCTCGGGCGGCTTCAAGAACCTCCTTCTGCTGGACATCACGCCGCTTTCGCTGGGCATCGAGACTTTCGGAGGGTTGATGAATGTTATCATTCCCCGGAACTCAACGATTCCCATCAAAGCCGGCGAACAGTTCACCACGGCCGTTGACAGCCAGCGGAATATGCTGATTCACGTTTTGCAGGGCGAGCGGGAACGCGCACGTGACAACTGGAGCCTGGGCCGGTTCACGCTCGATTTCGAACCGGCCCCCCGAGGCGTTCCTCGGGTGGGGGTGCAATTCGAGATCGACGCCAACGGCATTTTGCGGGTGCTCGCCCGCAACCTCAAAACCGGCGAAGAGAAAATCGTGGAGATGAAGTCGGCGGTGGACGTCGATGACGCGGCTGTGCAGCAGATGGTCGAAGAATCGGTTGAGCATGCCTTCACCGACCTGGCGGCGCGGCGCTGGGTCGAAGCGAAGCTAAAGGCTGAGGCGCTTATCGCGGCTACGCGCAACGGACTGGCCGATGCCGGCGTCGAACTCGGTCCCGACGGTCGCGCGCCAGTGGAAGCAGCGTTGGCTCAGGTGCAGCGGGTGCTTGCGGCCGAAGATGCCCAGGAAGGCACGGGCGACACCCTGGCCCTTCAGTCCGCCTGCGCCGCGCTCGACGAAGCGACCAAGCCGCTGGCCGAACTGCTCATGGACCGGGCAATGGATGTCTTGCTGCGCAAACGCGGAGTCATCCAATAAACCGCCGCAGGCCGCAGGTTACAATCGCTTCTTGCCGGACGCTTTGACCTTTTGCCAACGGGCCCTGGCGAGAGCGGACAGGCGCGCACGGCCCGCGGCTGACATCTTCCGTTTCCGTTTCGAGGCCGGTTTGGCGCCGGCCCGGGTTCCTTTGATTTTGGCCCAGCGCGCGCGCGCGGCAGCGGCGATCCGCGCCCTGCCGGCGGCACTCATTCTGTGCTTCTTTCGCGCTTTGGGCGTGGTGGCCGGAGCCGTCGCTCCGAGGAGCCGAGTAAGGTCTGATTGCAGGGACTGAATTCGTTCCTGCATGTCCGCCGCTTTACGCAGTAGGGCAGGCGATAGGCTGGTTATCAAGTTCATAGTTAGGCGTAATCTGGCGAGCCGGCTCTTGAAGTCAAGCTTGGGATTAGCTCACGGAAGATTGGACTATTGGGGGCGCAGAAAGGCCAATCCCGGCCTATTTATCCTCGAACAAGCTGGGCGCAATTTGGCGCGCCAGGTCCTGGGACCGGGAAAGAATCTCGGATGTGGATTCGCATTGAAGCGCGAAGTCGGCGACTTCCTTGGCCTCGCTCATCTTGAGGCGCCGGACCAGGAACTTCACCGGTGACACCAGCGGCGGGGCGACACTCAACTCGTCCACGCCCAGGCCCAGCAGCAAAGGCGCCAGCACCGGGTCGCTGGCCATCTCGCCGCAAACGCTGACCCAGACTTTCTGATTATGCGCCGCATCGACGGTCGCTTTGATCAACCGCACGATGGCCGGATGAGTGGGTTCGTACAGGTGGGCAATTTTTTCGTTCATCCGGTCCACCGCCAGCGAGTATTGGATGAGGTCGTTCGTGCCGATGCTGAAAAACTTGAGCCGTTTGGCCAGCGCATCCGCGACCATCACTGCCGAAGGCGTCTCGATCATGGCGCCGATCTCGAGGTGTTCGTCGAAGGCGATGTTCTCCTGCCTGAGCTCCGCCTTGAACTCCTCGACCAGTGCGATGGCCTCTTTGAGCTCTTCCAGGCCGGAGATCATGGGGAACATGATCTTGATGTTGCCTTCGGCGCTCGCGCGCAGGATGGCGCGGAGCTGCTCGCGGAAAATATCGCGCTCCTGCAGGCAGAACCGGATGGCCCTCCAGCCGAGAAACGGGTTCATCTCGCGAGGCACCGGCACCGGCATGTGCGCCAGGAGCTTGTCGCCCCCCAAATCCATCGTGCGGATGACGACCGGCAGCGGCTTGAGCGCCCGCGCCGCCTCGCGGTAAGCCTGGTACTGTTGCTCCTCGCCTGGGGGCAATTCCCGGTTGATGAACAGGTACTCGGTTCGAAACAGGCCGACCCCTTCCGCGCCATTCGCCTTGACCGCCTCCGCGTCGGACGGGCTCTCGATGTTGGCCGAGAGGAAGACACGATGGCCATCGAGCGTAACCGCCGGCTTGAGCACCACGTCGCGCAGCTTCTCCTGCAAGGTGACCTGCTTGCGGATAATCTGGCCGTACTCAAAGAGGGTCTGGTCCGTCGGGTTGGCGATGATGACGCCGGTGAACCCGTCGAGCAGGGCGTATTCACCGGTTTGGAGTTGAGCGCTGGCGTCTTTCAAACCGACGATCGCCGGAATCCGGAGCGAACGCGCCATGATCGCCGTATGCGAGGTCTTGCTCCCCACATCCGTCGCAAAGCCCAGCACGTTGCGCTTGTCCAGTTGCGCGGTGTTCGAGGGCGTCAAATCGTGGCTGATGATGATGCAGGGCTCCTTCAAATGCCGCAGGTCCACGTCTGCGTCCAGACCGAGCAGGTTGTTCAGCACGCGTGCCGTCACGTCTCGCATGTCGGTCGCCCGTTCACGCAAATAATCGTCCTCAATCGCGCCCAGCGTCGCCGCGTAGCGCTCCGCCACCGAGTGGAACGCGTATTCGGCGTTGACCTTCTCCTTTTGAATCAGCCGCACGACTTCGTCCATCAGTGTCCGGTCTTCGAGCACCAGCAGATGCGCGTCGAAGATGCTCCCTTCCTCGGCCCCCATCGCTTCGCTGACTCGCCGCTGCACGTCCAGAATCTGGTGGCGGGTCTCGACCAGGGCCCGTTCGAGCCGGCTGACTTCCTCCGGAAGCTGGGGTTCGGCGACAAGCCGTCGCGCAATGCTGGGTCGGTTGCGGTGCAGCACCAGGATTTTGCCCCGGCACACCCCGGCGCTGACCGGGATGCCCCGGAAAGTCTTTTCTCCCTTAGGCAACGCCTCTGGCATGAGCCATCTTTAACTTAAGCCGGCCAACTTGCAAAGCAGTTCTTGGAAAGCGTAGTCACGGGGGCGGGGACGGTCACGTCCCCAAGAACTTGGTTTCCAATCGTCCTTCGCCGGGGCGGGGACAGCCACGTCCCCGTGCGACCCTGGTTCAAAGCGCGACCTACGGGGACGTGGCCGTCCCCGCCCCGATTCACGCAGAGGAAGCTCTTGAAATTCGCTGGCCGTCGGTCTTATTGTCTGTTCACTAATCACCTGCATTGTGCTCCAACCGGAATGAAAAACAATCGCGCCACCACCCGCGGCGGCCTTCTGGCCGGGGGCAACTGGATCATCGACCAGGTCAAGCTTATCGACGTTTATCCCCAGCCCGAGCAGCTCGCCAATATCCGCAGCCAGTCCGAGGGGACCGGCGGCGCCGCCTACAATGTGCTGGTTGACCTGGCCAACACGGGCGCACCGTTCCCGCTGTTTGCCGCCGGACTGGTGGGAAAGGACGCGCTCGGCCAGCGTATCCTGGACGATTGCCGACGGCACGGCATCGACACCGCGCATTTGGTACCGACCCCGAAAGCCCCCACTTCCTACACGGATGTCATGACCGAGCGGGGCCACGGCCGGCGCACGTTTTTCCATGCCCGCGGCGCCAACGCACTCTGGCGCGGCGCCGATCTGGATTTCGACCGGACCCGGGCCCGCATTTTCCACCTCGGGTACCTGCTGCTGCTCGACGCCCTGGACGAGCCCGACGCGAGATACGGCACGAAGGCTGCCCGCCTGCTGGCGGCCGCGCAGGCGGCCGGCATCATGACCAGCGTCGATGTCGTGAGCGAGGACAGCGACCGCTTTGCCAGGCTCGTCAATCCCGCGCTCAAACATGTGGACTATTGCATCCTCAACGAGATCGAGGCCGGCAAAACCACCGGGTTCAACATCCGGCCGTCCGATGGACGGCTGGACCTGGTGGCGCTGCGCCATGCCGCCGGGGCCATGCTCCAGCAAGGCGTTCGCGAACTGGTGGTCATCCACTTTCCGGAAGGCGCCTTCGCCCGCACCCGCAAAGGTGATGACTTCTGGCAATCGGCCCTCAAGCTGCCGAAAGATTACATCGGCGGCACGGCGGGCGCGGGGGACGCCTTTTGCGCAGGTGTCCTGCTGGGGCTGCATGAAGATTGGGAGCTCCCGCGCTGCCTGCTGACCGGAGTCTGCATCGCCGCCGCCTCGCTCTCCGACCCGACGTGCACGGCGGGCGTCAAATCGCTCAACAGCTCCCTGGCCCTGGCGCGCAAATTTGGCTTCGGCCCGAAACTGCAACCGGAGCTGTGAAACGAGCAGGGGCGGGGACGGCCACGTCTCCGTAAACCGCTGATGGATTTAGCTCGAACGGGGACGTGGCCGTCCCCGCCCCGATGGGTTCTAGCACCTGCGCACAGTTTTCCAGATGCGCAGGTCATCGCTCAGAAGCATGCGACGCACTCTGGCCTCTTCCGAGAGCGGTTCGGACCTTACGGGGTCGTCGCTGTTCAAGATGGTGCCGTCCTCCATAAGGACGGCGGCGCCGACAGTGCACCTCCTTTCAGTGTGGGCATGAGTAGCCAGGGGCCGAGTCGGGCGCCGTGGCGCCCTTACAGGGCGGAGGAGAATTGTTTGGGCACGTTTTCCCGGGCCTTCGCTGCGCTCCAGCCCGGGCTACCACATTGCGGGCCTTCGGCCCTTGCCACTTGGCTTGGGCTTTATTAATACAAACCCTCTTCCACTAAGAAGACCTCTCCTCGTCGTCGCGCTAAAGTTTTCCCATGATCAAATTTGATCACAAATCGCCTCGCGCGCCGGGGTCCGTTGAAATTGCCGGACGTTCTGTAGGCTCTCGGGCCAAAGCGCCAGAGGACAGGCGCACTCCAAAACCTGCCGGACGGACGGTGTTACCTCCGTGCGCGCTTGCGTTTTGGAGTGCGCCCGTCCTCTGCCGCTTTTCGGCTCGATTCGCACGTCAGCAGGGCTTCCCGTCCCGGTTCCTGCGGTCCTGTGAAGTAGTCCCGTCATCCCGTGGTCCTGCGGTCCGTGGTCCTGCGGTCTTGTGGTCCCGAGGTCCGTGGTCTTGTAGTCCGTCCTTTGCACCAGATTGCACCACTTTGCAGTGGTTTTTGAAAGGCTACTGGCCTCCGGCGGTTGAAACCGGCGGCCAAATCGCGTGGGTTCTTTGACATCTTAATCGGATAGAGCTCAACCGGAACGCTCCGCCTCCGCGGACCCAGACCCGGCGCCCCTGTCGGCCCCTCCGCCGCAGGGGCGCCGGCGTGGCGCAGGCTAGCGGGGCGGAGAACTACTCAGCAACTAAAACTGGCGGACGCGGTAGAAGCGCTGGGGGCTGGTGGCGGAGGGATCAACCAGAAACTGGCGGGCGCCGTTGCCGCGAACGACCGCGAGCGTGGTCCAACCGGCAGCCGACGGAGAGGTATTGTACTCCAAGGCGTAGCTCTTGCCGTAAAAGGTTTGCACCCAGACGTTGAATTGGCTGCCCTGGCGCCGCGGGGCAAGCAATTGCGGTGGGGCCAGGGGGTTTGCCTCGAGAAGCAAGCTGTGGGCGTTACCCGCGGCAATGGCGACCACGTTGGAGATCGCGGGAGAGAAGTCACACTGACCATTCCAATCGTTGCCCCAGGCAACAACGGTGCTGTCGCTCTTGAGGGCGATAGCGTGGCTGCCGCCGCCAGTGACGCCGATGACGCCGGCGATGCTTTCCGGCGGCTGGGATTGGCCTTGGGAATTATCACCCCAGGCGGTCAAGGTCCCGTCATAAGCCGCCGCCAGACTATTATAATCGCCAGCGCCGATAGCTGCGACATGCGCCAATCCCGACGGTACAATGGATTCTCCGGCGAAACTGCCCGAGGCATCGGTGTTGTCGCCCCACGCCACCACGGTGCCGTCCGCGCGCAACGCGAGACTGTGGTTGCCGTTTGAGGCGATGGCGACGGCGTTGGTCAGGTCGGGCGGCACACTGCTTTGGCCCAGGCTATTATCGCCCCAGGCGACGACTGTGCCGTCGGCGCGCAAGGCCAGACTGTGCCAGGTGCCGGCAGCCAGGGCGGTTACGTTGGACAAGCCGGCGGGTGGGGTGGCCTGGCCGCTGGAATTGGCGCCCCAGCCAACCACCGTTCCATCGAGTTGAATGGCGAGGCTGTGATAGCCGCCGGCGGCGATGACCATAATGTTGCGCAGGTTGGAGACGTTGCACTGGCCGTCATAATTATTGCCCCAGGCCAGCAGGGTCCCATCGGCGCGCAGGACCAGGCTGTGCCAGGCGCCAGCAGCGATGGCGATCGTGTTTGTGGCCACGGATGGGACATTAATTTGGCCCAGGGAATCGTCTCCCCGGGCGACCAGCGGGACGATCGCCAGATAGGCTTTAGCGCTGAGGGCCGAGCCGTAAGCATTCGTGACCTGCACCGAGTAGAAGCCGCCATTGAACGGCCCCGCGGCCGCCAAATTCAGAGAGCTGGCGGTCGCTCCCGGAATGGGACTTCCGTTGAAAAGCCATTGGTAAGCGAGAATGGGGGTACCGAACGCCCCGACGGTGAATGTCACTGGCGTGCTGGCGAGAAATCCCTGACCGACAGGCTGCGAGAGAATCTGCGGCGGTGTGCCGGTCGAGACCAGAGTGACCTGATCCAGGAATGCGGCATCCAGCCCAGCACTGCCCGCGTTGTCCTTGGTGTAAGCCCATTGTAGCGTCTGCGGTCCCGCCGGCAGGAAATAGCCTTGATAATTCCAATCCACCTCCCCGGAGATCTGGGCGCCGTTGGTGAAGTTATTGGCCGAGTCCACAAAACTGAAAATGTCCGCGTTCGTTTGCGACGAGACCTTCCACCAAAAGCCCAGCGTAGCAGGGCCAGTCACGGTAGTAGTCAGGATGCTTTGTTGTGCGGCGCTGATAAAGTAGCTGCGACCGCTGGCCACGCCGTCATATGAAACGGTCGTCTGGCCGTACCAGGGCGAGCCGGAGCCGGTGGTCCAGGTCAGGTTTGAGTTATTGAGGGCGAAGGGCAATGGGACGGTCGGGATGACGGTGAGGTAGGCGTTGCTGCTCGCGACGGCCCCCCCCAGGTTCGTCACCACTACCGAGTAGGCGCCGGTGTTCGTCACTTGGGAAGCCGCCAGAGAATAGACGCTGGCGGTGGCCCCGGGGATGGCGACGCCGTTAAAGAGCCACAGGTAGGCCAGTGGCAGACTGCCGGAGCCGGCGACGCTGAAACTGGCGGGTTGGCCCACCAGGACGGTTAGGTTGGCCGGCTGAGGTTGGGAAGTGATGCTGGGGGCCACGGGCACCGAAATCGAGAAGAGGCCCCGGCCATGAGTGGCGGCAACCAGCGTATTGGTTCCCAGCCAGAACAGTTCATCCACTGCGACGTTGGCTGGACCATCGTTACCGGGGGACCAGCTTGCCCCGCCGTCGGCGCTGGCAAAGACCCCGACCTCGGTGCCGACATAGAGTGAGCCGCTGTTGAGCGGGTGGACCACGAGCGAATTGACAGGAGCATCCGGGAGATTGCCGGAAACATTGACCCAAGTGGCGCCGTTATCGAGCGTGCGCCACACGTTGCCCGCGCTAAAACCGCCAAAGGTTACGTACACCTGGCTCGAATTGCTCGGGTCCACTGTGATGCGGGTGCAGTAGCGGTTGGGCAAGGGGGGTGTCCCCTGGTCGGCGCGGGTCCAGTCGGGGGTAGTGGCGGTCCCGTTGGTGGTGAAAAACACGTCCCCATTGTTATGGCCAACCCAGATGAGGTCGGAATTGCCCGGGGCCACAGCAATGGCGCTAATGTGGTTGCCCGAGCCGTCCGCAGGCTTGATAGCGGCCCACACCGGCGTGGAGGCTTTGACGTTGAGGCTGCGCCACAGGCTGGCCCCCCCTGCCAGCAGGGTGCTTTGATTGTTTGGATCCAGAATGAACGGGGCGATGAAATTGGCACTCTTGCCCGCATCGCCCAAGCCGTTGTAAATGAAACGCGACGTTGCCCCGCCATTTGAACTGCGGTGGATAGCCAGATCAACGTACTCACCGTAAAAGTAGTTTGTGTCGCCCTGATCGGCGGCGCAAAAGCCGCCGTCTCCCCCGAACATAGAGGTCCAGCCCTGAGGTCCGCCAACCGGTGTGTAGCGGAGCGTGCCGTTATCCTGGGTGCCGCCGACGATGGTGCCCGACGCCGGATTGCCGGCCGCGCCGTAGAACTGGGTGATGCCCAGGTTATGGTTGAGAGTCGCCCAACCATTGCCCGGGGTAACGGTGGCGATATCGGCGGCGCGAAAAACGCCACCATCATTACCGAACAGTACCGTGCGATTATTGGTGCCGTCGAACTGGGGAACGTTGACAATAACGTGTTGGTCGGGATGGAGGCCGCCCGTATAACCCCCAATATCGGTCAAGGTGGCGCCGCCGTCGGTGCTGAGCCACAAGTCCAGCCCCCCGACGATGAGGGTGTTGGGATCCACAGGATCGACCCAGAGGCAGTTGTCATACCAGCCCTGGCCGCCCAGGTAGTTGGTGCCTGTGTTTTTCAAGGTGTAAGTCTGGCCGCCATCGGTCGAGACGTAGAGTTGACCGGAGCTCATATCGGCCGACGCATAGACGGTCGAGGGACTGCTGGGCGCGTAAGCCACTTCGATACGCCCGGCGCCGCTGATGCCGCTGCCCAAAGTCCAACTCAAGCCTGCGTCAATGGAATAGAGGACGATGCCGCTGCCCGACGCCACGCAGTGAGTGCCGTCAGCCGGATTGAAGGCAAGGTCCAGCGTGCGGGTGTTGTAATTTTGGCTCCAGGTGCTGCCGCCGTCCGTGCTGCGATAAATTCCACTGCCGGTCGCCGCCAGCAGGATCAGGCTGTTGGTGGGTTGCACAGCGAGGCGGTTGACGTAATAAAACCCCGAGTTGGTCGTCGCACTCAGTTGCAGCCAGGTCGAGCCGCCGTCCGCGGATTTGAAAATGCCGGCCCCGCGGACTGAGTCGATGTTAAAGAAGCCTTCGCCGGTGCCGGCGTAGATGACATTTGGGTTGGCTGCGTCCATCGTCATGCAGCCAATGGCCAGGTCGGCCATGAAATCGTCCAGCGCAGACCAACTAGCGCCTCCATCGGTTGTCTTCCAGACCCCGCCGTCCACCCCCCCGACCCACATCACACTGGGATTCGCGGGACTAACCAGAATGGACCGGACCCGGCCGCCGATGTTGCCGGGACCGAGCCAGGTCCAACCGGAGGGACGGATGCCCGCGATTCTGGGTTTGAGAGCGCCAGGATTATTCTGGCGGGCTGGTTCGGCGATGGCGGGCCAAGCCCTTGGGTCGAAGGGCATTTGCCGGGCCTGTCGGGCCGCCCGCATCCAGGCGTCGGGTGGAATTTGGCCACGTTCGTCCCGAAGGTGAAGCAACCGGAAGCGAAGTTCCTCGGCGTGGAGATCGGCGTTGGGATGTTCCGCTTCCCACCAGAGCTGCACCAGCTGGGCTTGAGTCAACCGGAGGATGTCGTCGTTGGAGAAGCCACAACGGTGTTGGAGCGCCCGCACTTGCTCCAAAGTCAGCCCACGGTGGTGGGCCACGGCCAAGTCTGTCCGTGCCTTCACCGGCGCTGGCGCACTCAAAGCTGGAGTGGGCGGGCGGAGCATTCCGCACAGGAAAAGCCACACAATCAGGCCAGAAACGCTTCGAGACGGCGGTTCCATATGGTTGCTCAGTGTTTGGCCTGAGAGAATTCATAAGCCTGGAGCTTCTGGATGTCGATCCTTTTTCGTGGAGCACGCAGCTTCCGCGCGTTAACCGCGGTGTACCTCAAGCGTCTGCAAGACTACGTCTTTGAACAGCAGCTTCGCTTCCTGATAGAGACTGCGGGCTTCGGAATCCAACCCCTGCCGCCAGCAGGCCCAGACGAGCGCGAACACCTCGGCTTGCTCGGGCAGCCTCCGGGCGAAAAGTGGCCAAAGGTTATCCCCGCCCGGCGCGTGCCGCAGTTGCTGGAGCCGGTCTGCAACGTCACGCCTCAAGTCGAGCACCTCGAAGCCAACGCGCTCATGTTCGGGTGCGCCTGGGCGGCTATTGGTCATGGTTTGGGTTAAAAGCTCCACCGTGAACACGGTGAAGTTCGCGTCATTGGTGGCCAGGAGGAATCCTTTGACGTAATGGTTCTTCGGCGGCTGACCTTGACTCTGGGACCATCGGCCGGTCGCCACCCTCGCCCACGCGAGCCCTTTCGCATCCGGAAATCCGAGCGTGCTGAACCATTTAAAATCCCCGTGCGCTTCCCGGACCTCCTCTCGCCAGTTCCCAAGCCAGACCGCCAAAAATGCCGCCACGACCGTAAATACTGCGATCCAAGCGAATTTGCGGCCCGTAAATCTCACACACGAAATGTTATCACAACGCCCGGAGAAATTCACCTCAGCAGGAAGTTGACTGGTGGGTGGCGCGTGTGGGGCAAATGGGTTAATGAGAGCCGTCGAGACTATTGAGGGGGCGCAGTTGAAGTCTGGCTTTGGAGGTTGTACACCCAGTTAAAGACCTGTCGGGGACGTGGCCGTCCCCGCCCCGATGCTAGGGAGGGATCAGAGACTCCTTACGTCGTCTCCTACAGAGAAAACGGATTTCCGAACAAGCGCTTAGGACTTGAGACGTGGGACTAATTACGCCCGTTCCATATACTTGCCGGTGCGCGTATCGATCTTGAGCTTCTCGCCAGTTTTGATGAACAAAGGCGCCTGGACGCTGATGCCCGTCTCCATGAGGACGGTTTTCTGGACATTGTTGGCGGAGTCGCCGCGGACGCCTTCCGGCGCATCCGAGACCGTCAGCACCACGCTGGAGGGCATCTCGATGGAAACCGCTTTGTCTTCGACGAAAGTCACCGTCACAACTCCGTTCTCGACCAGGTAATTCTTCGCGTCGCCGACAATCTCGGGCGACAGGGTCACCGTTTCGTAGGTTTCCGGGTCAGAGAAGACGAAATCCTGGCCGTCTTTGTAGCTGAACTCCATTTTGCGGGTCATCATCGGCACGACGTCGATCTTCTCGGTGGAGCTGAACCGGACGTCGGAGGAGCGGCCGCTGCGGATGCTGCGGAGGGTGGCCTGCACAAAGGCGCGCAAGTTGCCGGGCGTGCGGTGCTGGCTGTCCTGGACGACGCAGATGTCGCCATTATAACTAATCGCCATGCCGCGGCGAAGATCGTTTGCTGTTGCCATATCAATCTAAGACTCTCAAAGGGACACAATACCCCGCCGGTTCTTCCGGATGAGGGCCGTCCAACCTAGCTGAAGCAGGGGCGAAGGCAAGCCTGGTTTTGGGGAAAAATGGGTCGTCGGGAATTGGAGTGATGGAGTATTGGAGTGAAGGAGTGATGGGGTAGAGGGGTGGTGGAATTGAAGGAATGGAGTATTGGCCTGACCGGCAGGGGGTTCGACAAGTGGGTGTCTGCTCCCACCTCGTTACTGCGTCAAATCCACCATTTCCCGGCGTCGTTTCGTGAAGCGGCAGCTCTGCGTATAGCCGGCGCTGCGGGCCAGGTCGAGGGCTTCGGCCCAGTTGAGGCCGACTTCGGCCGGAGCGTGGGCGTCGGAGCCGAAGGTAATCGCCACGCCCGTTTGGGCGGCCATCCGGACAATTTGCGGGCTGGGGTAAATCTCTTTGCAATCCTTGCGCAAACCGGCCGTGTTGAGCTCCATGGCGACGTCGTGGCGCCGGGCGGCTTCGAGGAACCGCCGGAAGAGGTGCGCGCAATCTTCGCGCGGGACAAAGCAGAATTTCTTGCACAAATCGGCGTGGCCGAGAATGTCGAACAGGCCCGACTCCGCCGCCATCGTCAGCCGTTCGAAATACGCGGTCCACACTTCCAGTGGTTCGTGATTTTTCCACTCGGATAATTGGTGTGGACTATCGATCGCCCAGGAGGGCGAGACATAATGGACCGAACCGATGAGGTAATCCCACGGATGCCGCGCCGCCAGATCCCGGACCCAACCTTCATAGCCGGGGATATAATCGACTTCAAGGGCCAGTTTGATGGCGAGTTGCGGGTATTCATGGCGCGCCTGCTGGACTTTCTCCACGTAAAGGTCGAGGTCTGCGGCGCGCATGCGCCAGTCGTCGAAGTCATCCCGGGGCATGGGGTTGTGGTCGGAGAACCCGATTTCGGACAGCCCGAGCTTGAGCGCCTGGGCGGCCAGGTCCACCGGCTCGCCGGTGGCATGGCGGCAGAGCGGGGTGTGCATGTGGTAGTCGGGAGGCATCGAGGGATTTACGATTTTTGATTGGCGATTTACGAGGGGGAGGGAGCTTTAGCAATTCGCGGGAGTATGCCTGCGCGGGAGAAATCATGTAAATCGAAAAGGCGCGGCGGGGGGACTTCCCAAAGCGGCAGAGGGCTGCCGCACTCCAAAACCTGGCGGGCGTGGGAAAGCGCGACAGCAGTCGCTTGCGGTTTGGAGTGCGGTCGTGGAAACCTGAACCTGACCAACAGCTTACTGTGCAGGCGGAGCGGGGGCTTGGGCCATCACCTTTTTCACCTGCTCGATTACGTCGTTGACGACTTTTTTCTGCGCCTCGGTGACTGCCGGATTGTTGGCGAGTTTGTCGAGCGCAGCGAGCGACTTCATGTAGTCGCCGTACCGGAGTCCGAAGGAGACCTGGGACACGTCGCTCAGGACCTCCGGGCTAGAACTTGCGAAGGCCTGCGACAGCTTGGGAAGGTCAACGCCCACTCCGTTGACCTGCTGAGTGGTGGGAGGCTTCTCGCTTTTGCTGCAGCCACAAAACCCCGCCAAGCCAAGCGCCAGTAGGAGGACTAACCAGGACGTATTCTTCATGGCCGTGACCTAACCATACCGCTTTCGAGCGCGCAAGCTAAATTTCTCAATTATGAGCCGAAGTGTGCAGCGCAAGCCAAGCGAAATCCTGGTAGTCGGCGTTATTCGGCGGCGTCGTCGGCACAGCCCTGTTGGCGCCCTGGAAATTCTGAATGATTCCACCCTTCCACGCATGAAGTTCAGAATGGCCGTCGCAAAATGAGAAACCGCAAGAACCGGCGTGGAAATGAGCTGGAAAATCGATGAACGCAGGATTTGCCAAGTTGGCGACGGTACCCAGCGCGCCATCGTTAATGCTGGCCGGATCCTCGTCCACAGTCATAAAGACCATGGATGAGCTGATGGTGCGGAAGTCAGAAGGTTTGCCGAAGGTAGCATAGGTGCTCTGATTCTCGTCGTGGCCGCCGGTGGTCCACGCGCCGGGGGCAGGCAGAAGGGGCCTGCCGGAATGCCCGTTGCCTTGCTTGAAAGCGGCGCAAACGGAGCCTACCGCGCCGTTCATTGAGACGCTGCGAGCAGCTGGCACGGTCACGCCTACCTTGTTCGGGTCGATATCATACGTCTGGCCGCCGTTCGTGTTTGGGTAGCGCCCCGTGCGGTGATCCGCCGGGCATTTGAAGACCCCGACGTTCCCGTTAACGTAAGGGGAGACCAGGGTGTATTTCGCATCACGCATAATGTCCTGATTGAACTCATCGGACTCGTTCACCCCGCCGCCGTTGGGGACCCAATGGTGGCCCTGAACGTTGTTCCCCGGATCATCGGGATTCGGCGAGTACAATTCCGTAAAATCCATGGAATACATATTCATGGCCAGCGACATTTGTTTGCTGTTGTTGAGGCAGGTGACGCCCTGGGCTTTTTGCTTTGCCCGAGCCAGCGCCGGCAGCAACATTGCGGCTAAAATCGCGATGATGGCGATCACGACCAGGAGTTCGATGAGGGTAAAGCCACCGCGGTGACTGTGGCTTGAGCAGAAGCGGGGAGCATTCCCCGGAGCGGGATTGGTTCTTTTCATATCTATGCGACTAACACGTTCAGGTTTCTACGCCCGTTACGCAACCGGTGTTTGCTTATAGAACTTACGCCTCTTGACAGCGGAGGTAAAGGGAAAACGGCGAAAATAATCGGGGGGTTGACTCTGCCCCAATGGCCCGGTTTAAGTGGGTCAGCATGGTTTTCCTGCGCAGCAGCAGACGGGTTGGGCGGAGCATCGACCCTTAGCCTATTAAGCGTATGGGACGTCCGAAAACCATAGATTCAGACGAGTGATTGTCGCGAGTGGCGCGCAAAAGCTGCGCAGCCGGAGGCGGCGCGTTGAGCAATTCCTGCGCACCGGCCATCTCTAAAGAGCGGTTTTGGCTGGTTTTCGGTGTTGGCACGTCATCTGCAAGGCGTTGGCTCTGAAGCACCCGGTGTCACTTCAGGACACTGAGGTTTCGAGCAACGTAAACCGCAGCAAGTCAAATTAATATGAGAATCAATCGATGGTTACTAACGGCGGGCATGGCCGCCATCTTAAGCTTAGGCGTCAACCAGGGTCTGGCGCAGCAAAATAACAACCAGGGCAACCAGGGTGGACGGCAAGGAAGGGGCAACTTCGACCCAGCGCAAATGCGCGAGCGGATGATGGCGAATTTTCGAGAACAACTCGAGATCACGGACGATTCCGAATGGAACGCCATTGAGCCCATGGTGGGCAAGGTCTGGGATGCGCGGGCAGCGTCCATGAACGGCATGGGCCGGGGGATGTTCGGACGCCGGCGGGGCGGCGACACCAACAACGGCGACCAACAACCGCAGCGGCGCGGGCCGTTTGGCCAGCCCAGTCCCGAAGCCGAGGCGTTGCAGAAAGCAATCGACGCGAAGGCGTCGAAGGCCGAAGTCAAGGCAGCGCTGGATAAATATGTCGCGACGCGTAAGGTGAAGCAGGCGGAGCTTGAAAAGGCCCAGGCGGATTTGCGCAAAGTGCTGACCTCGCGGCAGGAAGCGATCGCCACGCTGAATGGGTTGCTGTAGGCGTGAAACGTGGCACGTGACACCTGACATTCGACTCCCGACATCCGGCCATGAGCGATATTCCGACACCTGAGCCCACGTTGAAGCAGTTGCTGGACAAGATGGTTGCGGCAAGGCAACTGTCCGCAGCCGACGCGGAGACTTTGGCGCGCCAACACCAGGCCGGGGCGCGCCAGTCTCTGCCGACTGAGCCCGAAGTGCTGCAATGGTTGGCGAAGGAGTACGAGCTGGGCTACACGACGCTGGACGAGGTCGAACTGGACCGGCAGCTTTTGTCGCTCTTCCCCGCGCGTATCCTGTTGAAAGAGGAATTGCTGCCACTGCGCCGCACCAACGGCACTGTGGAGGTGGCCACGAGCCGGCTGTTCGCCACCCAGGGTTTAGACGCCCTGAAAACCATGACCGGGCTGACGCTCAAGCCGGTACTGGCTACCAGCGAAAGCATCCAGCGGGAGATGAAGAAGCGCCTGGGGGTGGGCGCGGATACCATCGACACGCTCGGCGAAGACGGCACGTTCCTGGTGGTGGACGACCACCCGGAGGAAGACACCGACCTGGACAGCGCGGCCGAAGACGCGTCGATCATCCGGTTCGTCAACCAGGTCCTGCGGGATGCCATCGAGTTGCGGGCTTCGGACATTCACCTGGAACCATTCGAGGATGAAATGCGCATCCGATACCGCATCGACGGCGTCCTGCAGGACGTGCCGGTGCCGGCACAGATCAAGCGGTTCCAGCCGGCGATCGTGTCCCGCGTGAAGATCCTCAGCCACCTGAACATCGCCGAGAAGCGCCTGCCGCAGGACGGCCGCATTAAAATTCGTATTGAGGACGCCGAGGTGGACATCCGGGTTTCGGTCATCCCGATGCTGCACGGGGAAGCGGTGGTGATGCGGCTCTTGCGGCAGAACTCGACTCTGCGCGGCATGGGGCAACTGGGCATGGACACCCGCGAACTCGAAGGGTTCCGGCGCGTGCTGCAGCTCCCGCACGGGATCATCCTGGTGACGGGCCCGACCGGCAGCGGTAAAACCTCGACGCTCTACACGGCGCTCAATGAGATCAATGATGCCGACCGCAAGATCATCACCATCGAGGACCCGGTCGAATACCAACTTAAAGGCGTCAACCAAATCCAGGTTTCCGAAAAGGCGGGGTTGACGTTCGCCCGCGGGCTGCGTTCGATTTTGCGCCACGACCCGGATGTGATTCTGATCGGCGAAATCCGCGACCAGGAGACGGCGCAAATCGCCGTGCAGGCTTCGCTAACCGGCCACCTGGTTTTTTCGACGCTCCACACCAATGATGCGCCCGGGGCGCTGACCCGGTTGGTGGATATGGGGGTCGAGCCGTACCTGGTGGCGTCATCGCTCGAAGCCGTGCTGGCGCAACGGCTGGTCCGCGTGCTGTGCGTTCATTGCAAGCAGGAAGACCATTCGCCGGCGGCGCTGGCCTTCAAGGCGCAGGTCGGCATCGCGGCTGACACGATTATCTATCGTTCCGTGGGCTGCCGCGAATGCCGTCAAACCGGCTTTTTTGGCCGGCACGCCATTTTCGAGTGGATGGATAGCAACAACGAGATCCGGCAGTTGATCCTCAAGAATGCGTCGAGCGATTTGATCCGCGATGCCGCCCGTCACAGCGGGATGCACGCCCTGGCCGATGACGGCTGGCGGCTGGTGCGCCTGGGCATTACTACCGTCGAGGAGGTTTTGAGCGTGACCACCGCCAAAGAAGTGGCGGCGACTACCAAGACGGCCCCGGCGGATGGACATGCCAAGGAACATTCGCCGGCAGCGGTTGCTCTTGGCCGGAAGTAGTTAAGGCCCACCTATGCCCCTGTTCCAATAT
Source organism: Candidatus Acidiferrum sp. (assembly GCA_035566435.1). Taxonomy (GTDB): domain Bacteria; phylum Verrucomicrobiota; class Verrucomicrobiia; order Limisphaerales; family UBA8199; genus DATMRF01. The sequence goes on along the minus strand of DATMRF010000118.1, from coordinate 51,443 downwards.
AAAGGTTTGCAGGCCGACGGGGGCGTGGCCGAAGGGCAGCTCGAAGCCGCCGGCCGGCAGGAGGCCTTTTCGCAAATGGCGGGACTTGGCCTGCGCCCGGTCAGCCTGTTGGAGAAAGCGGGCGCCCAGGCCAAACAGGGATTGGCGGTGCCGGACTCGCTAGCCTCGTTTTCGTTTTTCAAGAAGGCGCACAAGGTATCCGCGCGAGCGCTGGAGAATTTCACCCGGCTGCTCTCGAGCCTGCTGGCGGCAGGCGTCCCGCTTAGCCGCGCGCTGGTGATCCTCCACAAAGAGGCTTCCAACCCGACAGCCCAAACCAAGTGGAAAGAGATCCATGACAAGGTCATCGACGGCATGTCGCTGGCCGATGCGATGGGCAAATCGCCGGAGACTTTTCCGCGGGTTTATACGGCGATGGTGCAGGCGGGGGAAACCGGCGGCTTTCTCGACCTGGTGCTGGCGCAAATCGCAGATTTCCAGGCGCGCGAGAAGGACCTGCGTTCCAAGGTCACCGCCGCGATGCTCTACCCGTGCGTGCTGCTGTTTCTGGCGCTGGCCGTGCTGGTGTTTTTGCTGACGTTTTTCATCCCCAAGTTCCAGGTGATCTTCAGCGGGCTGGGTGCGGCTCTGCCGTTGCCGACACAAATCGTTCTGGCGGCCAGCCATATCATCCGCAGTTACGGCTTTTTCGTGCTTGTGGGCGGGATCGTCCTCGTCATGCTCGTGCGCAATTGGTTCGCCTCGGAACAGGGCCGGCGCGTTTGGGAGGGGTTGACCCTGCGCGTGCCGATTATCGGACCGCTCGTGGCGGAGTTTGCGATGGCACGGTTTTGCCGCATGCTCGGCACACTGCTCGGCGCCGGCGTTCCGCTGGTTCAGGGGCTGAACGTCGCGCGCAAATCCATCGGAAATCAAATCCTGGTCGACGCGGTGGCGCAGTCGATCGAGCGGGTGCAGCAAGGCGGTCAGCTTGGGGCCAGTTTGGCCGAGTGCAAAGGTTTGTTCCCGGGTTCCGTGGTGGAGATGATCGCTGTGGCTGAGGAAAGCGGAAAGCTCGACCAGGAACTGGTTCGCATCGCGAATGTCACCGAAGGGGACCTGGACCGGCAGTTGAAAACCGCCGTTGCATTTGCCGAGCCGTTGCTGCTGTTCTTTATCGCGGCGTTTATCGGCACGATTTTCATCAGCATGGTGCTGCCAATCTTTACGATGCAGGAGTATATCAAGTGACGTGAAAACGGTGAAAATCTTTGAAACTGTGAACGACATATACCGGATGACTCATAGAGGTGAGCAACGCTGCCGAGCGCGTCTCATTAACACCCTGCTTCAGCGGGGTGTCGGGGCGGCCGAAGTCGTCCTCAGCCGCTTCAACGGTTTCAACAAGGTGCTAGAAACCGTTGAAACGGTTTGCGGCCTCGCCACTGCAACTCCCACCCCGCTGAAGCGCGGTATTAATGAGAGAAACTACATCTGTGCTGCCATAAGATAATGCATTAGGGATAACCTCCTCCAAGAGTCGGAACCACACCTTATGAATATGAATACGAACACTCGAAAGCGGGCGGTAACCACCACGCGCCAGCGCGGGTTTACGCTGGTGGAAATGTTGCTGGTGCTGGTGATCCTGGCGACACTGGCGGCGATTGTTTATCCCAAGGTGATGGGGCGCAGCGAGCAGGCGCGCGTGACCGCAGCGCAGACGCAGATCGCCAACTTTAAGACGGCGCTCGATGCGTTCGAGGTCGATACGGGATATTATCCCAAAGGCCGCAATGGTCTGGCCGACCTGCTCCAGCAGCCCCGTGATGTCGTGGGCTGGCACGGGCCGTACCTCGAAAGTATCCCAAAGGATCCCTGGGGCAATGATTACACTTACGAGTGCCCCGGCAAACACAACCCCAGTTCCTACGATATTAGTTCGCCCGGCCCGCCGAACCTGCAAACGCCCATCGGCAACTGGCAGGCGCAAACACGCTGACCCATGAAATTTCGGCGTGGACAACGCTCCCGTTCCAGTAGTTGCAGGTTGCAGGTTGCAGGTTGCAAGTTTACACCTGCTCTCCGGCCGGCAACCTTGAAGGGACGACACGCGCCATCCGATTCACGCATCGCGCATCACGTTTCACGTTTCACGCATTCCACCCTGGCGTTCACGTTAATCGAGCTCATCCTGGTCATGGCCATCCTCACGATGGCCGTGTCCGTTACGGCGCCGGCGCTTTCGAATTTCTTCCGGGGCCGGACGCTGGATTCCGAGGCGCGCCGGTTGCTGGCGATGACCCACAGCGGCCAAAACCGAGCGGTGTCGGAGGGCGTGCCGATGGATCTTTGGGTGGATCCTGACCAAGGCAAATTTGGCCTGGAAGCGGAGCCGAGCTATGAGCCCAGCGACCCGAAGGCGGTGGAATTCACGATGGACAGCGGCCTGCACATCGAGGCTGCGAAACAGACCGAACGGACGGGAGACGCGCTGACCTCGATGACGTTGAACCGGCTGCAGGCGCCCAGCATCGCGAGCGTACCTCGGGTCAACCTGACGCATCCGGGCTTGCCGACGATTCGGTTTCTGCCCGACGGGACCGTGAGCGAGACCAGCCCGCAATCGCTGCGGCTGAGCGGGCGTGATGGCAGCTCGCTTTGGCTGGCTCAAACCCGTGACAAGTTGAATTATGAAATTCGGACGACGGACAAATAGCTTCGGGGGCTTCACGCTTGCCGAGGTGCTGGCCGCGCTGCTGTTCATGGCGATCGTGGTGCCGGTGGCGATGGAGGGGTTGCACATTGCCAGCCGCGCCGGGGCGGTGGCTCAGCGCAAGGGCGAGGCGGCGCGCATCGCCCAACGGGTCCTCACCGAGAACCTTGTGAGCACCAATTGGAACCAGTCCGTCCAGAGCGGCAGCACCACCGAAGGCCAGCGGGAGTTCCGCTGGACCTTGCACGGCGATCCCTGGACACAGGACCCCGCGCAAAACGTGCTGCGGCAGCTCTCAGTGGACGTAACCTTCACTGCCCAGAACCGCGAATACACGGTACGGATGAGCACCCTGGTGGACAGCTCCCTGATGTACGGCACGGCCAGCACGACGAAATAACGCAAATCCGGAATTCGAAATCCGAAACAATTTCAAATGACGAACATCCGAAATCCGAAACGGCCGAACGTGCGAAGGTTTGTACCCTTCGAGCCATCGGATTTCGGAGTGAAGGTAGGGCGCGTTGTCCCCAACGCGCCGCGCTCCGGGTTGGTCTTCGAAAAACGGATTGACTCGGCGTTGTCCCGCGGAGCTTCCCGGCTGGTTGAGGACAACCAGCCCTACCCTGGACACCGCCCTGCGTCTCCGAAGGCTTTTACACTAATTGAAGTCCTGCTCGCCATGGCCATCTGCGCGATCGTGCTGGTCGCTATTAACGCTGTTTTTGCGACCGCAGTGCGTTTGCGTGACAGGACTTCGAGCGCGGTGGATGAGGCGTTGCCGGTCGAGCGAACCCTTGATCGTTTGCGGCGTGATCTCAAGGGCACGGTCGGGCCGCGCGGCTTTTTGGCGGGGGATTTCAAATGCGGCGCGCAAGCAATGGGCTCGACCATGGGCTTGAGCGGCGAGGCCGGCGGCGCCGGGCTGGACTTCTTCACCTCGACGGGCCGCATGGGAGACAACACGCCCTGGGGAGACCTGCAGGAGGTGCTTTACGAGCTGAAAGCACCGACGGACCGCGACCAGGCAGGCATGGACCTCGTGCGCTGCGTCAACCGCAACCTGCTGGCCACCACGACCCCTACGCCGGACATACAACCGCTGCTCAGCCACGTCGAAACCGTGCAGTTTGATTGCTACGACGGCACCCAATGGCGCACGACCTGGGATACCAGCGCGGGCGACACTAATTTGCCGACGGCAGTCCGCGTCCGCATTCAACTGGTGGCCAAGAACGGCGAAGACCTCTCCAAGCAAGCACCGATTGAACTGTTGGTCCCGCTCGAGACCGTTACCCGGACGAACCGATGAGAGCGCTGGAATCAAATAAGAACCGGAAACGCCGGGCGTGCCAGGCGATGCACCCGTTGCCCGAGCGGTCGCGGCGCGGTTCGGTCCTGATTATCGTGCTCTGGATCGCGTTCGGACTGGTCGCGTTGGCGTTGTATTTTGCCAATGCGATGAACTTTGAGTTACGGGCTTCCGACAACCGAGTGTCGGCCCAGGCCGCGGACCAGGCCATCGAAGGGGCAGCCCGGTACGTGAATTACCTTTTGAGCACACAGATACAGAATGGATCGAACGGCTATCTGCCCACCCTGGCGGGTTATCAATGCGAGGCGGTGCCCGTGGGAGACGCACACTTCTGGCTGATTGGCCGCGATACGAACAACCCAATCGGGCCGGGGACCCTGTCGTTCGGCCTGGTGGATGAGGCTTCGAAGCTCAACCTGAATATCGCCCCGAGCAACGCCATTACTTGGCTGCCGCGCATGACGGTCGATTTGACCCAGGCAATTCTCGACTGGCGTGACACCAATGCCAACGGGCCGACCGTCACTTACTACGCGATGCAGCAGCCTTCCTACCAGTGCAAGAGCGATCCGTTCGAAACCGTCGATGAGCTGCGCCTGCTCTACGGGTCCACGATGGACATCCTGGTGGGCGAAGATGCCAATCGCAATGGGGTCCTCGACCCGACTGAAACGGATGAAAATCAAAACAACATGGTGGACCCGGGGCTGGTCGAATATTTTACGGTCTATAGCCGCGAGCCCAACACCAACAGCGACGGGTCGCAGAAAGTGTTGATCAACCCCGTCAACGTAAACGCCCTTAGAGCATTGCTGCAGACCAATTTCCCTTCCAAATTCCAGCAGGTCCTGACGAGCCTGGGAGTGGTCAGTGCAGGCGGGCCGGGCCGTGGTACGAACAACCGTCCGGCCATCCCGATAAACTTCGCCAGTCCGTTGCGGTTTTTCCTTCGGAGCGGTTTGACCTCGACTGAGTTTTCCCAGATCGCCACCAATCTAACGACCGCTAGCGGCGCTTTCATTGAAGGCCGGGTGAATGTAAACACTGCCAGCGCGACCGTGCTGACCTGCTTGCTCGAGGGGGATGCCTCCGCCGCCCAGACCCTGGTTAGTTACCGCCTCGCGAACCCGAACAACCTGACGTCCATCGGCTGGGTCCTCGATGCCCTGGGCCAGAACTTCCCGAACGACCTCCAGATGCTCGAAGCCGGAGATTACATTACGACTCAAAGTTACCAGTTTACTGCGGACATCGCTGCACTGGGCCCTCATGGCCGCGGTTATCGCCGGGTGAAATTCGTTTTCGACACGAGCGGCGGCACGCCGCAGATCGTGTACCGCCAGGATCTGACCCATCTCGGCTGGGCGCTGGGTAAAGAGGCACGCGAGAAATGGCTGTTAGCGAAGGGAACCTGATGATTGATCTCGCCAAATTGAAGTTAGTGAAACGCTCGCGACTGACCTCCGTCCTGGGGCTGGCGCTGGACGGCAGCCGGCTCGATGGCCTGGTGCTCCGGCGGACCAATGGCGCTCTGCAAATGGCGCAGCCTTTTTCCGTTTCGCTCTCGCTCGATCCGCTGACGAACGATCCTGAGCTGGTAGGGCGCGAAATACGGAACCAACTGGACGCCGCCGGCGTTCGAGAGCGTAATTGCGTGGTGGGCTTGCCGTTAAAATGGGCGCTAACTACCCACGTCGAACTGCCCGACCTGCCGGAGGCCGACGTAGCCAGCTTCCTTCAGATCGAAGCCGAACGCGGGTTTCCTTGCGATGTCACTACCTTGCATGTGGCGACTTCGCTGTGCCGGACGCCCTCCGGGAAACAGCACGCCTTGTTGGTCGGCGTCCCCAAAAACCACCTGGCATTACTCGACAAGGTTCTGCGGGCGGCCAAATTAAAGCCGGTCAGTTTTTCGTTGAGCATCGCTGCGTTGCAGCCGGCCGGCGCCGGGTCAGCCGCCGGCGTGCTGGCGCTGGCGCTCGGCGAAAGTCATGTCGGGCTGCAAATCACGAGCGGTGGCGGAGTGGCCTCGCTGCGCGCGCTTGAAGGTGCGCTCGAATTGGAAGGCGGTCGCCGTGTTCTCCACGCCGACCTGGTCGCGCGCGAAGCCCGTATCACACTCGGCCAGTTGCCGGCGGAACTGCGCGAAGCCGTCCGCGGCATTCGCGTCTTTGGCCCGCGCGACCTGGCACAGCGATTGGCGGATGAAGTGGAGCTGCGCCTGGAACCGATGGGACTGAAGGCCGAGCCAGTGACCCGCTACGCCACCACCGAATTTGGGGTCCACCTCCCGGCAGATGCGGCCGTTGGGCCTGCTTTTAGTCTCGCGGCCGGGCGCCTGGCCGGCCACCCGGCCACTTTCGAGCTTTTGCCGCCGCGAGTCACGCCGTGGCAGCAAATGGCGGCGCGCTACTCTTCGGGCAAGCTCCGCACGACGCTGACGGCGGCCGGAGCGGTGGCGCTGGTTGTCGGTGGTGTGTTTTTCTTTCAGCAGTGCCAGCTCTGGAGCGTAGAGGCACAGTGGCGCAAGATGGCGCCCGCCGTAACGCAGCTCGAAGCTATTAATAAACAGATCAATCAATATCGCCCATGGTATGACGAAACGGTGAAAGGGCTGACGCTCCTGCGTTGCCTTACCCAAGCTTTCCCTGAAGACGGCAGCGTGACGGCCAAAACGGTCGAGATCCGCGATCTGAACATCGTCACCTGCACCGGTACGGCACGAAACTACCAGGTCCTGCTGCAAACCGTCCAAAGATTGCGAGCCAACCCGCAGGTCCGCGACGCCAACCTTGGCCCCGCCCGCGGGCAATCGCCGGCGCTGCAATTCAGCTTCAGCTTCGCCTGGAACGAGGGAGGGAAAAATGCAAATTAAGGATCGCCGGCAACTCCTCATCATAGTGGCTATCATCGGTGTCGTCTTGTTCGCCGGGGACAAGCTGGTGTTGACACCGCTGGTTCGCGCCTGGGACGCGCGCGCAGCGAGGATCAAGGTGCTGCGCAACCAGGTGGCCCGCGGCAAGATGCTGGCGCAACGCGAGCTGGGCATTCGCAATCATTGGGATGATATGCAGCGCAAGGCGCTCACCAACAACCCTTCGGCGGCCGAGCACCAGGTCTTTCGCGCCATCGATTCCTGGGCCCAGGATACCGGCGTGATCATCAACGCCATCACCCCGCAATGGAAACGCGACTCCGATGATTATACGACCTACCAATGCCGCATCGATGCTGCGGGCGACATCAACCGCCTCAGCCGGTTCATTTATCGCGTCGAGCGCGAACCTCTGGCTTTCAAACTGGAGGCGGTGGAACTCAGCGCGCGCGACAAAGAAGGCCAGCAGCTTTCGTTAGGCCTGCAGCTCAGCGGCCTGGTGCTCAATCCCCAAGCAAGATGAACGCGACCCGAGACACCTATGGCTTGAGCCGGAAAGGGGCGAACGGCCCGGTATGGCTTGCCACCAACCGAGCGGCGTACGTCATCATCCTGGCATTGGCTCTGGGCGGCGGCTTCCTGGCGCCGGCGCAGGATACGAACGCTCCGCCGGCAACCAATGATGTGGCTCAGGCTGAAGAGATGGTTCCCGCCAATGACAACGGCCAGACTGAGGGCCTGAGTCCAGGCGATGAAATGGTCGATACCAACAATGTCGCCGAGACCAACAATCAGGCCACCGGCCCCGGTGAGGACGCTCGTTCTCGCCGCCTGCGGCGGCAACGGCAGAATCGCTCCCGCGGTTATGGCCAAACGAATGGAAGCCTCCAGAGCGGGGCTTCGGCAACAAATAACGGTCCAGCCTCCCTTGATTACTCGGCATTCCGGATGGTGGCGGAGCGGAACATCTTCGATCCGAATCGCGCTCCGCATAATATCGTGGACCGGCCGCAACGCAAAACCATCGAATCCTTCAGCCTGGTTGGGACCATGAGCTACGAAAAGGGAGATTTTGCCTTTTTTGACGGGCCGAGTTCCGATTACAAAAAAGTTCTAAAGGCGTCCGGCACCATCGCCGGGTACAAGGTGCTAGCCGTTTTGCCGGACTCGGTGACGCTGGCCCGAGCGACCAACGAACTGGTTTTGGCGGTTGGCGCTCAACTGCGCCGCCAGGATGACGGCACCTGGGTGCAGGAGGCGGGCGCCGCGGCTTACGATGCCAGCCCGGCCGGTTCCAACAGCACCGCCCAGCCGGAGACGGCCGCGAGCGGCGCGGAGAGTGACATAATCAAACGCATGATGCAGCGACGTGAAAAGGAGTAATTTCCCATGAAACATATCAACCTGTTCGCACTGTTAGGCGGCCTGACTGCCGGTCTCGTCACGCTGGCCAGCGCGCAAACGGCACCCACTCCACCCTCGGTCCCGGCCGCTACCACCAACCATGCTGGCGGGGATATTCCAGCCCCACCCGCTGCCGCCGCGTCTGCTGTTGCGCCGACGGCGGTCACGAACGCGGCCGAGCCAGCCATCAGCGCCGAATACGGCACCAATGGCCTCCGGGTTAACTTTCGTGGGGCCCCGCTGAACCTGGTGCTGGATTATCTCAGCGACGCCGCGGGATTTATCATCAACAAGACCACCGATGTCCGAGGCAGCGTCGAGATTTGGAGTAAGCAACCGGTGACAAAAGATGAAGCGGTCGAGTTGCTCAGCTCGGTCCTGAAGAATAAAGGCTACGCCGTCACCCGCAACGGCCGCATCCTGACGATCATTGCGCTCGATACGGCGAAAACTTCGTCAGAACTCGAAGTGGTCAGCGGGAGCGACCCGAACGATGTTGAAAAGGGTGACGAAATTCAAACCCGGATCATCCCCGTGCGCTATGCCACGGCGACGCAACTGGTGCCCAACCTGGAAATGCTGCTGCCCACGACCGCCTCGCTCACGGCCAATGAAAGCGCCAACTCGCTCATCCTGGTGGCGACCAGAAGTGACATCAAGCGCATGCTGAAAATCATCACCGCGCTCGATACCTCGATCGCCAGCATCTCCACCATCAAAGTCCGGCGCTTGCGTTTCGCGGACGCGAAGGATACTGCTACTCTGATTACGTCTCTATTCAATCCCCAAAGCTCAAACCAGGGCGGGAACCGGGGCAACCTCTTTAACTTCGGCGGTCCGGGAGGCGGTTTCGGAGGTGGTTTCGGAGGCGGAGGCGGAGGCGGAGGCGGGGGTTTTCGCGGGCTGCTGGCCCAGGCGGGCGCAGGGGGCAATCGCGGCGGAGGCGGAAACGCAACCGGAGCCAAGGTGGTCGCCGTAGCGGATGATCGCTCGAATTCCGTAGTCATCAGCGCACCCTCGGACTTGCTGGCAACGATCGAGGACATGCTCGATAAAATCGACCTGGAGGTTTCCGACGTGATGGAACTGCGCGTGTTCCGGCTGACCAACGCCGACCCTTCGGAAACGGCCGACCAGCTTGCGGCATTGTTTCCCGACGACACGAGCACGACCGGCAACAACCAGAACAACGTGCCGTTCTTCATGCGTGGCGGGTTTGGTGGCCGCGGTGCGACTGCGTCCACTCCCAGCGACCGCACCAAGAAAATGGGCAAGGTTCTCGCTGTGCCGGACCCGCGCACCTCTTCGCTTATCGTGACAGCTTCAAAGACGCTGATGCCGCAGATCGCCGAGATGATCAGCGAGCTGGATTCGGACCGGGGCAAGCGGGAAGTCGTGAGCTACTTCGAGCTGCAAAACGCCGATCCGCAGGACGTCTATCAGAACCTGCAGGACCTGTTCAACCGCAGCACTGTGCGCATGCAGAACAACAACCAAAACACTTTCCTGGGCCGGAACAACCCGCTGACGACACGCGAGACACAAAACTCACAAGCGACTTCCGGCGGCACGACCACCTTCGGCACGTCGTCGGGCAACTCGGGCGCGCGAACGGGCCCATAAGCGGCGACGATTACCAACGACAACCCGGCTAAACAGCGAGATGAACATGAACAATCAATTTTCACTGTGGCAAAAATATCTCAGAGCCATTCTGGGTATCAGCTTGTGCTTAGGGCTCCCAGCTTTGGGGCAGCAGCGGGGGGGGGGCGGTCTCGGCGGCGGCGGTCTCGGCGGCGGTACTGGCGGTCGTAGCGGCACGTCCGGTAGCGCCAACACCACCGCTCGGACCTATCCCAATAACGGCACGATCGGCGACGCCTACTTCTCCATCGACCCGGAAACCCGCCGCGTGGTCTACATCGCCGACGAGGCGACTGCGCGTTATATCGCGCAGGTGCTGACGAACCTGGACCGCCCCAAACCGCAGGTGCTCATCAAAGTGGTGTTTGTGGAAGTGACCTACAACAACGCTTCCGACATCGGCATCGAGGGAGGCTTCGGCAAACAGGGCATGCAAGGGACCATCCAGAACGCCAGCGCCGTCAACGGCTTTGGGCTGTCGGGTCTCAGTTCGCTGGTCGGCACGAATGTCAACCAGTTCGGCCAACCCATCTCTAGCTTTTCGGCGGTTTCTCCCATGACCCAGCAGGGTGCCGGGTTATATCAAATCCTGGGCCAGGATTACCAGGTCACGGTTCGCGCTATCGCCCAGGCTGGCAACGCTAAAGTATTGTCCCGCCCCTCGATCCTGGCGCGCAACAATCAGCCGGCCACCATGTTCGTCGGTCAGTCGGTTCCGGTGGTAACCAGCGTTTCCTATAACGCGCTCAATGGAACCCCCATTAGCGCCTACACCTATCGCGATGTCGGAGTGATTCTAAAAGTTACACCGTTCATTACCGCGGATGGATTGGTCGAAATGATGATTTCGCCGCAAATCTCGTCTATTGACCAGACCGTTCAGATTCCCGTTTCGGCTGGCGTCTTCGCGCCGGTGTTTGACGAGCGCTCGGCGGATACGGTCGCGGTGACCGCCGATGGCCAAACCGTCATCATTGGCGGGCTCATGGAAGCCGACAAAGCCGACACGGTAACGAAAATCCCCTTCCTTGGCGATATCCCGGTCATCGGCAACCTGTTCAAGCGGAAACAGAAAAGCAGCACCAAAACCGAGCTGCTCATTTTCCTCACGCCGCACATTGTCATGAACCCGACCGAACTGGCGGCTTTGTCGGCGCGGGAGCGGGCCAAATCGGACGCCCCGAAGGCCTTTAAGGAAGAGGAACTCAATAAATTCCTCGACGCTTTGCCGACGAAGGAGCCACCGGCGATGACAAATGCCCCGGCCAGGTCCACCTCGCCGCACTGGCCCCAGTAAGGATGAAGTTCCGAATGCGACGCGATTGCGACTGCGGGGACCACGGTCAGAGGGAGCAGGGGACCGTATGTGCCGCCGTGCCTCCCTCGTGCCCCGTCGCTTGCCTTTCTTTATGGAATTGACCCGCCGCAACGTGCTCGTTTATGCCCTGCTGGCCGGCGTGTGGGCGCTGGTGCTGGCCTGGCAAGCCGAGGAGCATTTCCGCGTTAAAGCTGCAGCGCGAGCGGACCTTAGCAACCGGGCGAAGGACATCGCCAATACCGTGAGCGCCTGCATTCGCGGCATGCGATTCCGCGGCGCGGTGCTCCAGGAACGGATCGAGCCGGTGCTCAACGAATTGGTCAACGGACGTACCAATGAGCTCGTTCAGTCCAGCGAATTGACCTCGCTCGCCTTGCTCAATGCAGCCGGCGAGCAGTTGGCTTCGGCTGGCCGACCGATCGACTACTCGCAACGGGACATTCTGCAGGAGGGCGAGCGCTGGGGCCAGAGGAGCGTGACGTTCGTTATCCCGGTGGATTTGGGCGCCAGCGTGCTCCCGCCCATGCACGAACTGACCAACAGCATCAATGAACCCGGCCGGCCCTTTCCGCGGCGCGAGCTCCCGCCGGCCGATCAGGGAACGTCAAACCCTTCGGGTGAGCCTGGCACCAATGCGGCCGCGCCCCCGGGCACCGGCCCGGCGGTCCTTCCCGAGCGGGACAGTCGCCCGCGCGGAGGAGACTTCCGGCCGCGGCGTCCACCCTGGTTGCGCGGCATGACTGAACAGGAATATCAGACCCTGATGGAAAGCCGGGCTTTGCACGGGTTGGTGGTTGCGATGTCCACTGAGTCGTTCCTCGCGGCTTCGACGCGCGATCTATACCTGCGGGCCATCATCATCGTCCTGGCGACCGTTTCAGCGCTGGGCTCCGGGGTGGCGTGGCGCACGCTCGTCAAATCTTCCGACCTGCAAATTCGCCTGGTTCGCGCCAGCGAACTCAACACGCACCTCAAGGAAATGAACCTTGCCGCCGCCGGCCTCGCGCACGAAACGCGCAACCCGCTCAACATCATCCGCGGCCGGGCGCAAATGATCTCCAAGCAACCGGAAACGGCGCCCGAGATCCGGCAAAAATCGCTCGAAATCATCGACGAAGCCGACAAGGTCGCGGCGCAGTTGAACGAGTTCATCAACTACTCCCGACCGCGGGAAGTACGCCGCTCGATCCTCGCGCTGGGCTCAGTGGTCAACGAAGTGGTGCGGGCGTTGAGCTACGATCTCGAAGAAAAGAAGATCGCGTTGCAGGTCCAGGGTGAGTTGCTCCACATCGAGGCGGACGACCAACTGCTGCGTCAGGCGCTATTCAACCTGCTGCTCAACGCCGTGCAGGCGGTGAATGGCAACGGCGAAATCCAGGTGGTGGCGGAGCGGCGGAATGCCGCCGAAGCCTCACTGGAGGTGCGCGACAACGGCCCCGGCGTGCCGCCGGAGCGCCGCAGCGAAATCTTCAAACCCTATTTTACGACGCAGAAAACCGGCACCGGGCTGGGCCTGGCCGTCGTGCAGCAAATCGTTCTTGCCCATGGTTGGGAAATCGAATGCCTGCCGAACCAGCCGACAGGGGCGGTGTTCCGTATCACTCACCTCAAAGTCGCCGGCGCCTAACCGGGCTATTTCATACCTCCAAAGGCGGAGCGCCGGCCTGTTGCCGGCTTTAACTGTTCGGACCGTATAAGCCGGCGACAGGCCGGCACTCCACCCTGGCAGGGAAATATTGGTGCTAAGCCGGTTCCTTCAGCAGGCCGATGAACTGCTTGATGGCCGGGGAGAGCACTTTGTTTTTCTTATGGAGGACGCCCAAGGGACGGTAGTGCTCGCCGTCTTCGAGGCGCACCGCCGCCAGCGTCTGGTTGGCGACTTCCTGGCGGATGGTCTCCTGCGGCACAATCGCGATCCCGGAGTCGATTTCCACCGCGCGTTTCACAGTTTCGATGTTGTCGAATTCCATTACGTGGTCGACCGAAACGCCATGTTCCTTCAGCAATTTGTCCAGCGCACGGCGCGTCGGAATGTCGCGTTCAAACCCGACAAACTTCTGGCCGTTCAACGCCTTGAGTTTGACCGATTTGAGCTTGGCGAACGGATGCTGCGGATGGCAGATGAGCACCAACAGGTCTTTGCGCAGGGGGACGATTTCCAGCTTCGGGTCGCGCGCCGGATAGGCCACCAGCCCCAGGTCCACCACGTTGCCGAGCACGTCCTCATAGACCTCGTTGGGCCGGCGATACTCGACATGAACGTTCACCGTCGGGTAGCCCTTGAGGAACTTCTTCACGTAAGGCGGCAGCACGTGGAGCCCGATGCTGTAAATTGTCGCGACCCGAATGTTGCCGGAAATGATTTCCTTGATCTCCTGCAGCTTGCTGTGCAAAGCGTCGTAAGTCTGCAGAATTTGCTTGCTGTAGTCATAGAGCACTTCGCCTTCGGCCGTCAGCCGGAAGTTCTTCTTGCTGCGCTCGATGAGCATCGACTTGAATTGCCGCTCCAGAGAGCTGATGGTCTGGCTCACCGCCGACTGCGTAACTCCGTTGATCTGCGCGGCCTTGGTGAAACTCTCGGTCTCCGTCAGGTCGCAAAATACCTTTAAGCTTTCGATTTGCATAAGCGGATTGAATAGAAAATTGGAGGCCAAGTCAACAACCGTTCTTCATAAAAATGCGCCGCCAAGTGCATAAGGTTTATCATGATGATTTTTCATTAGGAATACAGACTGTCTAATGATACTGCCCCGCGGGCGCCGAGCCGGAGCACGGCGCATGCTCCGCCGCGCGTGGGCGGACGCGCCGCGCGCGGAGGGCGTTCTCACCCGACGGCATGGCACGGTTTTAGCTCGCTCGGAGGCTATGGCCAGGACGTTCGTTGCACTGAATGATACCGTTCACGGCCTGCTGAGGACGCTTACCCGGCAGGTGCCGCTGTGTCCTGGCGTCGCCCGGGACGGGGGGCCGGCTGTCCAATACCGAGTCAGAGTTGAAGATTTGCCTCCGGCGTACCACTCGCTGGCGTTCTACCACGCCCTGGAGGGCTGGCCCATCCGATCGGCGCTTGCGCGCCGCTGCCGCCTGCCCGCCGACGCCCGAAGTATCATTGCCGAACGGGCCGCGTATTTTGACGCGGTTCGGCTGGACCGGCGCTGCTGCCGGGATTTGCGGCTCAAGCTTACGCGGAATGGCCCGGGGATGCTGGCCGCAGAGCTGCTGGCCTATGGCACCGGGATGCTGCGCGCCGGCAACGATAATCCGGACGAGAGCTTGCACCGCTACCTTTGGCGCGAACACGGCCGCCTGCACAGCCGGCGGGAGGTCACCTGCGCGCGCATTGTCGTTCTCAATCGCCATTCCCTGCATTGGCCAGGCCCGGCGCACAAGGAATCCTATGTCTCAACCAACCTGATTTACGGCGACGCTTTCGGCGAAGTGGAACAACTCTGGGAACGGCGGGCCGATACGGCTTTTCTCGAGCGGGTGGCGGGGAGCCTGCAAGGGCTGCGGCGCCGAGGCGAGGTTGCTGCGTTCCTTTGTCCGCCGCTTAACCTGGAGGGAACCATGAGCATGCATCTGCGCGCCCAGGCCCTGTGGCGGAATCCTCCCTCCAGCGCGCGGGCCCTGCTGCGGCGGCTCGATTACATCCTCGAGCACACCACAGTCGATAGTTCACCCCGGACCATTTTCCGATGGCGTGAATCGCTTGCCGGGTCCAAAGCCGGCGGTCGAGATTCTCAAGGTTGGGAAATCGATGTTTCCGGCTATGACGGCTGGTTGTCCCGAACTCGCGACGTGTAGGCTGGTCCAAGCCCGCAGCAACGACCCGACGTTCCTGCAGCTGGCCGAATTCCGGCTTTCGCTCACTTGACTTCCAACACACCCAGTGCTTTATTGCGTTGGGACAGGAGTTGGATTCAAATTGAACACGCGGTCGGAAGTCTTGGCTGTTGCTTCGGCAGATGTCGCCCATGGCACCTGTCGCGGTTTTGTGCTGAGACATAAGCCGGGCTTCGCCGCACGCAACCGAAAACCTCCGGGCCCGTCCTGATGAACCCGCGCATTTGCATTTGTTGTGGCGAGTCGATAGTGCACCTGGGCAACGCTCTCTCCCGGAACCCCAATCTTTGCGCCTCTTGTTCCAGTCTTACGGACGGCATGGACGATTCTGTTGGGTCCGTCGTGTCCACGAATCTGCCGGCTGGCTCTGGAGGCACCCGTACCACCGTCGCCACCCCTCTGGACTCCGGCAGCAAGGTTCGTCCGGAACGGAACGCCGGGCGCGGTTCGGAAAACCCCAGAACTGCGGCTTAGGCAACCAGGCGGGATTTGGCTTTTATTGCGTCCTGGTGCGGCGCTATTCTGCTTCTGAATCCGGTTGGGCCGGAGCTTTACGAAACGTCAAAAGTCTTTGCGCCGCTTTAGGGCAGGCGGGTTACGGGAGTCGCAGACAGCGTGCCCGGATGCGGCGCTCCATCTGTGGTCGGGCATAGATTGCATCATGCACCCAGACTGAGCGCATGCCGTCCGAGATTCGCAAGAACGGTGTTAAACCGCCGCGCATCCTGATCGTGGATGATGATCCCGGCCAGCGCAGCCTGCTGGATTCCTTCCTGCGCAGCCAGGGTTTTGAAATCATGGTAGCGGATTCGGGCGAGCGCGCGCTAGAACTGCTGCGGGGCGAACCTTTTGCGATGATGATCTCCGATGTACGCATGCCGGGGCTTTCCGGGTTGGAAACCCTGCGGCGGGCCCGCCAGGAGAACGCCGTCCTGCCCGTTCTGCTGGTCACCGCTTACGCCGACATTCGTGAAGCGGTCGGCGCGATGCGGGATGGCGCCCTGAATTATCTCGCGAAGCCCATCGACCTCGACGAACTGCTGGCCATGGTCCGGCAGGTGACCGGATTGGCCAAGACCGCGCCGGTAAAGTTCAGCGCCGACAAGCGATTGCCGCCGCAAGTGGTTGCCCGGAGTCCGTTGATGCAGGCGGTGTTTCACGACGCTTCCCTGATCGCGCCCTCGGAAAGCCGAGTCTTGATCACAGGGGAAAGCGGCGTCGGCAAAGAGGTGCTGGCGGATGTGCTCCACGCCTGGAGCGCGCGCGCGGCCGGGCCGTTGGTGAAAGTGAACTGCGCCGCCATTCCTGAAACCTTGCTGGAAAGCGAGCTCTTCGGCCACGAGAAAGGGGCATTTACCGGCGCCGTCGCGCAGCGGATCGGCCGGTTCGAACAGGCGGACGGCGGCACGATTTTCCTCGATGAAATTGCCGACATGTCGCCGCCGCTGCAGGCGAAACTGCTGCGGGTGACGCAGGATGGGTTGTTCACGCGCGTCGGTTCGAACAAGGAGCTGCAAACCAACGCGCGCATCCTGGCGGCGACCAACCGCAACCTCGAGGAAGAGGTCAAAGCCGGCCGGTTCCGCGAGGACCTGTTTTACCGGCTGAATGTCGTGGAGCTGAACCTGCCGCCCTTGCGCGAGCGCCCGGAGGACATTCTGCCGCTGGCGGCGGCGTTCATCGCGGAGTTTACCAAAGGCAAAGCGCGGTTCGCTTCATCGGTGCCGGAGTGCCTGGCGCGCTACCTCTGGCCCGGCAACGTCCGCGAACTCCGCAACGCGATGGAGCGAGCCGCCCTGCTCTCGCTGGGCGAGCTGATCCTGCCGGAACACCTGCCGGCCCGGGTACGCGCGAACTCCGGGGCGGGGCCGGCCGCCGAACCTGCCGAGGCGGAGCGGTTGGGCGAGATCGAGCGGCAAGCTATTTTCCAGGCGCTGCGCAAACACGACTTCAACCGCACGGAAACGGCCAAGGCGTTGGGCATCAGCCGCCGAGCCTTGATTTATAAATTGCAGCGGTTTCGAGAGCTGGGGTTCGAAGTCGATCCAACAGCTGCTTCCTGACGATGGCCTTTGCCGCCTCGCGCGCCGCTTCTGGGCGCCCACTCCTGCGGCTCACCGCCTTGCCGGGTATCCCAGTCGGAACTTTCCAGAAGTTTCGGGTACGAGCATATCGGTGCGATGAATCTCCAGGCCGTGCTGCAAATCGAGCAAGCGCGTCAGCTGGCCTTCCAGCGCCGCCAACGGCGACGGGTCGGGGCCGGCGGCGTCGGGCACAAATCGCAGCAACCAGGGGCCGCCGGGACGCTCGGTGAGCTGGTAATGAGCGATGCCCTCCAGGCCGGCAAAACATTGATCGATCTGCCGGGTGGTTACGGATGTGCCGCGAGCGATGTGAAACGCGTCGGCGGCCCGGCCATGGACGAGGTAGCGGGTGCGGTACGGGAGTTCCAGCCGCTCCACCAGGTCGCCGATGCGGTATCGCAGCAGCGGCATGAAATCGTTGGTGAGCGTGGTGACGATCAGTGCGCCAACGCCGGCCTCATCCGGTTCGAACACTTCAAGTAGAGCTGTTTCGAGGCAGGGTCGCTTTTCTCCGCGCGCATCCTCCATCATGAGGTGGCCGGTTTCGGTCGAACCGTACAGGTCGAAAACCGGGACGCCAAAGACCCGTGACAGAATTCTGCGGTGCGCCACGCTAACGAACTCGTAGCTGCAGAGAACGAACCGCAATGAAGGCAGCCGGATGCCCCGTCGCTCGCAATAAAGCGCGAACAACACGCCGTACACCGGGTCCACGTCGAGGAATTGCGGCTGCCATTCCAGCGCTTCGGCCGCCATTCGCGCTAATTCGGACTCGCTCCAGAGAAACGGATAGCGGGACAGGCTGACAAAAAGAGCGTCGCCGACAATGCGCTCATTGCGGGAAGGCACGCCGGTGTAGCAGATATCGCCGCTGCAGACGGGCGAATTGATGGTGACGCGTCGGGTGGCGGGATGCTCGTCCAACACCTGCGCAACGAAGGCGTTAAGGCGCAGCGCGCGCGCTTCCTGCTCGGCCCACCATCCGCGCGGGAGCAGCAGCGGTGTGCGTTCTTCGGAAGTGCCGGAGGTCTGCTCCAGTTCGATGCGGTCCTCTTCGACCAGCGCCTTTAGGGCCGCTTCGCTCTCCAGGAAGTTCCGCGGGAAATCGCGGCGAATATCTTCCTTGGTGAGCAACGGCAACCGGCGCCACGCATCCATCACCCGCTCCGGCTCCTCCACCAGGAGTGAGCTGGAGCTTTGGCGATAAAGTGGCACCGCGTTCAAATAGCGGGGCAGGACCTCGGTTAGCCGCTCGGAGAGGCCGGTCTCAGCAATCAATTCAGGTGTTGCCAGCATATTTCGCGCTCGAGCCAGGCTCTGGGCGCCGGGGAACTATAGCACAAAAACCGGCCGCGTCAGCCCTCAAACCGTTTGCCTCGGACAGCCTGGGTGAAGGCGGGCCGGGGCGCACGGTTCCAATCGTGCGATTTGTCTTCCGGCTCAGACGCACGATTGGGATCGCGCGCCCCAGCCGTGACGGGTTACTGGCTGCGCCGCCAGAAAGGGCGCTCCCCGACACCGTCCTGTTGGCGGCAGCAACTTTCGCCTTTGAACCGAAGCTTCGAGAACGTATAACGAAGCCATGCTAAAGCTGCCGGGTTTGTTGGCCCACGGCGGGCCAGTGATGTATCTGCTGATGCTCATCAGCGCGGTCGCCGTGGTGGTCTTTATCGAGCGGTTTTTGCACTGCCACCGCGCGCAGATTAACTCCACCGAGTTCCTCAACGGGGTGCGGACCGTGCTGAAGCGGAATAATGTTGTCGAGGCCTTGTCGATTTGCGACGCCACGCCGGGCCCCGTCGCGCGCCTGGTCAAGACGGCGATTCTCAACCGGGACAACGGGCGCGAACGAATGCGCGAGGCGCTCGAGGAAGCAGGGCTGGCCGAAGTGCCGCGTCTCGAAGAAAAGCTCAATCTGCTCGCGACCATCGCGCAACTGGCGCCGCTGCTGGGCCTCCTGGGCACGGTGCTCGGCTTCATCCAGACCTTCTATGCGATGGAATCCAAAGGATTGCAGGCTCATTTGGGCGACTTGTCAAACGGCGTTTGGCAGGCGCTGGTTTGTGCGGCCGCCGGATTGGCGGTGGCTATTCCAGCGCACGCCGGCTACAATTACCTCGTCAGCCGTGTAAACTCTATCGTGCTGGACATGGAGCGCGCCGCGACGGAAATCGTGAACATTGTCACCGAGGGCGCGAAGCCTTGAACGTGCCATGAAATTCCCCCGCAACGCCCGGATTTTCCGGGGCCAGCTCGATGCCGCCCCGTTTGCGGCGGTGTTTTTCCTGCTGGTGATTTTTCTGCTGCTGGGCTCGCTGGTTTACACGCCGGGCGTGCGACTGGAACTGCCGGTGGCCGACAATCTGCCGGGCACCGATAAGCCGACCGTGGCGGTGGCCATTGACGCCAATGGAAGGTGGTATTTCGAAAACGAAGCGGTTGAAGAGGCAGGATTGCGTGGGCGCTTGAGGGAGTTGGTGATCGCGTCGGCTGAACCCCCGACGCTGATCGTGCAGGCGGACAAAGCGGTCACGACCGAAATGCTGGCGCGGCTGAGCATGCTCGCACGCGGGGTGGGAATTACCAACGGGGTGCTGGCCACCTTGCCGCGGCCGCTTTCTCCATCGCCTTGAGCGCCTACGCATGAGCACGGATGTCCTGCTCCCAGGCCGCTGGACGCGCGGCCAGTGGCTGGGGATCATCGCCCTGGTTTGCGCCCTGCAAGTTGCGCTGCTCTTCTCGCTTGGCGATTCCAAACCGAAACCACACAGCGCTGCGGCCCAGGCTCCGGTTTTGCGCCTGGCTGGCGCCAGCGCTGGCGACCTGCTGGCCCTGATGGACCCGACCATCTTTGCTTTGCCGCATCGGCGGGGCTTTTCGGGGCCGGGCTGGCTGCTCGTTCCGCCACAGGAGTTCGAGGCTTATGTTTGGTCAAATCCGCCCGGCTGGCTCGAGCTGCCGGTCGCGGACCTGGGCCAGGCCTTTCAGCAGTTTATCCAAACGAATTCCTTTAATACTTTTGATGTGTTGCCACAGCTGCAGCCGGAACTGACTTGGCCAACACTGACGAAGACCCGGGGTTTGCCGCAAGAATCCGGGTTCCGGGTGACTGGAGACCTTGCCGGGCGCCGGATGCTAACTATGCCTGTTTTGCCGCCTCAGCCAAACCCCGAGTTGTTGACCAACAGCGTCGTCCAACTGGTGGTCGACGCGGCCGGCGTGCCTGTTTCATTGACCCTGCTGGTCGGCAGCGGTAAGAAGGAGGCTGACCAATACGCGCTGGCGCAGGCCCGGGCGGCGCGGTTCCAGCCCGCAAATCCGGCCGGCAAACCTTCGGCGCTGGCGGGACTGAGCTGGGGCCTGCTAATCTTCGAGTGGCACACGATCCCACCGCTCACTAATGCCCCACCGGAAGGACAATGAGCTTCCATATGTCATTCGGCAACGGTGTAGCCCTCTCGCGCTTTAACTCTTTAACGCTCCACACTCCGTGGCCCTCCACCATCTAATTTTCACCTACGTTGTCGTCATGCTTTCGGCATTGACCGGCGTCGCGATCTACGCGGAGCTGCGCCGCCGCCGGTTCGAACCGACCTCCAGCGAGGACCGCATCTTTCGCTGCACGCGCTGCGGCTACGTCTATACCGATGACCCGGACGTGGACCGCTCCCGCTGCTCCCAGTGCGGCCAGAACAACGACGCGATAGAATTCTGAGCAGGACAGGGGACTTGCTGAAAGAGATTTGCGGTTTACGAGGGACATCTCCTTTGGAGCGGGCCCGTAAATCGTAAATCGTAAATCGTTACTTCCGCTCTGCTCAGTTACCCGCCTTCAACTCCACGACATCATGGGGTGCTGCCTCGCGCTGCCCCGCGGGGCTGACACGGATGAATCGGGCTTTCTCGCGCAATTGGGACAGGTTGGCCGCGCCGAGGTAGCCCATTCCCGATTGGATGCCGCCGATGAGCTGGGTCAGAACGCGGTCCACCGAGCCGGTCACCTCCTTGAGCGCCTCGACTCCCTCCGGAGCGACTTTGCGGGACGCGTCATTGGTGTGCCCGTAGCGAGCCGCCGAGCCGGCCTTCATGGCGGCGAAACTGCCCATGCCGCGATACTGCTTGTACCGCTTGCCGCTGAACTCCATCACCTCACCCGGCGCCTCGGGGCACCCGGCGAAAAGGCCGCCGCAGATGACCGCCTCCGCCAATGTCAGCGCCTTGACGATGTCGCCGGACTTGGTGATGCCGCCATCGGCAACAATCGTTGCGCGTTTCTTTTGCGCCGCGCGGGAAGCGACATAGAGCGCGGTTAACTGCGGGATGCCGACGCCCGCGACAATTCGCGTGGTGCAGATCGAACCTGGCCCCTGGCCAACCTTGATCGCATTCGCGCCGCAGTCCGCCAGGTATTCAACCCCGGCGGCGCTGGTGACGTTTCCGGCGATGAGCGGCAGCTTCGGAAAGGCGTCGCGCAGAACTCTTACTGTGTCGCCGACGCCTTTGCTGTGCCCGTGCGCAGTCGAGACCGCCACGACGTCCACGCCCCGCTCCACCAGCCCCCCCACGTGTGCCAGGATGCGCTCTCGGTCCAGCTCGCCAAACGAGTTGCGCGTCGCGGACACTGCCGCGCCGCACACCAGGCGGAAATGAGCGTCACGCGTCGGTTTGAACTGCGCGTTTCGTTCCTGAGTGATGCGCTCGACATCGCTCATCGTGAACAGCCCGTGCAGCCGGTCCTGGTCATCGACCACCAGCAGCTTGTGGATGCCGGGATGTTCGGTGAAGAATTTGTCGGCCTTGGCAATGGGGTCGCGCCCCAGCTCCTTCTTGTTGATCGTCTTGACCTGGTCGCGCGGCGTCAGCGCCTCGGCCACTTTGCGCTTGGCGTAGCGCAACTTGACCACGTGCCCGGGCAGCAGGCCCAGCAGTTTGCCCTGCGCATCCACCACGGGAAAAGTGCTGAAGGCGAAATGCTTTTTCTCGATGAGATTCAGCACGTCGCCGATGAACTGGTCCGGGGCCGCCTTGATCGGCTCCTGGATCAGGCCATGGACGTGGTTCTTGACGCGGCTGACCTCGGAGAGTTGCTCGCGCTCGGGCATGTTATAATGGATCAGGCCCAGCCCGCCGTTGAGCGCCATCCCGATCGCCATGCGCGACTCCGTCACGGTGTCCATGTCCGAGGAGATGACCGGGATATTAAGGTGCAAGCCCTCGGCCAGCCGGGTGTCGAGTTGTGTTTCGCGGGGCAGTACTTCCGAGTAAAGCGTCGCGAGTGTGACGTCATCAAACGTCAGTCCGATGTTATTGTAAGCCGGGAAGAAGGCGTCCGCTGGCTTGTAAAACTTCGAATCGAGGTTATCGGAATCTTTGCTTGCTGCCATGACAGAAAATGCCCGGGAGCTGGTGGCCTTGGCAAGCTTCAAAAAAAGTCATTTGGCGAGCTTGCTCCCAAGGTGCTTTTAATTCGGGCTCTTGCACCTCCGGCTCTGGACCGCGGACCTAACGGGTCAAAGTCGTAACGCATTTGACTCGTCCTGTGAGCCGGGGCGGGGACGGCCACGTCCCCGAGGTTTCCGATCCAAGGCTTGCTTCACGGGGACGTGGCCGTCCCCGCCCCGGTTCATGGGCTTGATGCGTGCTCGAGAGGTCGGGAGGGTTTGCCCTTAAGCAGTCGCTGCAATTGTTCCAGCACCGGCGCCGCGTCCTGGTCGCTCTTGCTCTGGAGCACAACCGCCCCCGTTTGGTCGATGACACTCAAGCAAGGAATACCATGACCGGAATAATACTTCTTCAAATCCTCTGCTCCTTCCATTTTGTCGAACGCCAGGGCGGGCCACGTCATCTTTTCCACCTTCATGAACTTAAGCATCCCCTCGGCGGTCTTGTCCATCGTCAAGAGCAACACTTCAAAACGGTTCCGCCCCGGAGCTTGGCGGTTATAAGCCTCCACCAGGCCCGGTGAGAATTTCCGGCAATCTGGACACCAGCCCGCGCCAAAATACAACACGGTGTAAGGTGCGTTGAGGAAGGTGTCAGACTTGAACGAAACGAGCTTCTCGCCCTGTAAAACGACGAGGTCTTGGGCATGCGCGGCGAGCGCAGGATTGTTCGTTGCGTCCGCGCGCGCGAGGCCGGGAACCGCCAGCCAGCCGGCGACCAGGAAACAGCGGAAGATTTTATTCATGGGTATTCCTAACCGCTCCCCGCGCAGCGGTCAATAGCGGGTGGAGGCTCGTGATTCATAATTACGACCCGGAGCGCGACCAGTCCAGGTCTCCCCGTCCAGGTCTCCCTTGCCATTAAGCGCGGCAACTGTAATTGTCGCCTCCGTCGCACCGAGACAATGGGCGTTTGAGCGCGAGCATTAAACATAAACACTCAGGCTTTATGCCTTCAATTTCCATCCTGGACCGGCTGGGCCAGTGTGGCGTGGTCCCGGTTATGGCGATCGAACATCAGGAAGCTGCCCTACCGTTGGCCGATGCGCTTTTGCTGGGCGGTTTGCCCGTCGTCGAGGTCACCTTCAGGACCGCCGCCGCCACCGCCGTGATTCGCCAACTCATCCAGGAACGCCCACAACTGCTGGTCGGCGCCGGGACTGTGCTCACCCCGGCCAATCTCGAAGCCGCGCACACCAGCGGCGCGGCGTTTGCGGTCGCGCCTGGCTTGAATCCGCAACTTGTCAAAGAGGCTCAAACGCTGGGGCTGCCGTTCATCCCGGGCATCGCCACACCCAGCGAAATCGAGTCGGCCCTGGGATTGGGCTGCCCGCTTCTGAAGTTCTTTCCGGCGGAGGCTCTGGGCGGTGTGGCGATGCTCGAAGCTCTGTCCGCTCCCTATAAGCACACGGGAGTTCGGTTCATGCCCACCGGGGGCGTCAATCCGGGCAACCTCGAAACCTACCTCAAACTCGACACTGTTGCGGCCGTCGGCGGCACCTGGCTCGCCAAGAAAGAAGACCTCGCCGCAGGCAAATGGGACGACATTCGAACTCGCTGCGAGGCGGCGCGGAAAACCGTAGCGGAGCTTAGGAGGTAGGGCTGTTTGTCCTCAAAGAGCCGCTTGTGTTTGCCAGCGACCAAACCACCATGGATGCCTGAGGCCGGTGCCTGCTCGGCGAGTTAAGGACAACGCGCCCGACCTTGGTGGAACATGATGCCTCCAGACGATCTATCACTTCCCGATCTTCACCATCTCCGCCCCGTGAGGTGCCACGGAGAGGTGAAACTCAGTGTTGAATCGCCCGAGGTTTCTTTGCCGCCAGAGATCTCTAACCGCGAGCTTACTGGACAGTTTGAGGTCGGACCACTTCACCGATACCGTCGCAGCCGTTTCGCCGGCATTAAACAGGCCCACGGCTTTCGAGCCATCCTCGAGGTTCTTGGCGTACACGCGGAGGTCGCCGTCTCTGGCAACGCACAGGGCCTGTTTTCCCAGCGCGTCCTGGTTCACAGCGAGAACTTCATCATTGGCCAGGAGGTTGAGCGTGAAGTCGTCAAGTTTCTCGAGATCGCAGCCGAGCAGCAAGGGCGCCGCCAGCAGGCACCAGAGGGTGATGTGCGTGTATTGCTCGTCGGGGGTCAGGCGCGTGGGATGGGGCTGGCCCCACCCGACGTAACCAACCACCAGCATGTCCGGGTCGTTCCAATGGCCCGGGCTGGCAAAGGGTTCCCACTTGTCCTCGCCGAAACCTTTCTTACTCATGGAATCCCAGGTGTCGCGAATGTCGCCGGTGGTGCGCCAGCAATTGGCTATTTTTGAGAGTGCCGGAGCGTTGGTGAAGGGCGAACTGTTCGAAAGGCTCAAAACCAGGTCGCGTCCGCTCGAACGCAGCGCGTCGTACATTTCCTGCGTTTCGGGCGCTTCGTTTGGGTTCCAATCGTACTTCAGGTAATCGATGCCCCACGCCGCCCATTGTTTGGCGTCATTCCACGCGAAGGAGTACCTGCCGATGGCCCACGGAAGGATCTTCTTATTCACGTTTCCTCGTTTCGGCAGCGTTGGTTTTTCCCACGCGCCTTCCTGGTTTTCCGCGCTGCCGCCGATATGGTTGGCATAGGAGGTCGTCCAGGGGGTTGAGTAGATCCCGAGCTTCAGACCCATTTTATGGACTGTGTCCGAAAGGACGTTCATGTCGGGAAACTTTTCGTTGCCCTGGATGGCCTTAAACGGCCCGCCACGCTCGCCCTGCCAGGCATCGTCAATGTTGATATAGGTCCAGCCATGGTCAATGAGGCCGGACGTCACCATGCCGCGGGCGCTCCGCAACACTTTTTCAGCATCGACTCTGCTGCCCCAGCAATTCCAACTGTTCCAGCCCATTGGGGGTGTCAGCGCAATGGTCTCACCCGCGACGAGGCCCAACGTTTTTTCGGCGCCGCCGCGGCCGTTCTTTGCGCGCAAAGCCACGGTGTATCGGCCAGGTTGTTTGAGCGAGCCGGTAATTTCACCCGCGGTTGGATTGAGCTGAAGACCGCCTGGCAAGCCCTCTGCGGAAAACTCCATCGGACGCTCGCCCGTCGCGGGGATGTGGTACAGGAAAGGCGCGGCCGGCCGCACACCGAAAACGGAGGGCCCGTTGATGCGCGGCGTCGTCGGGGCTTTGGGCGTGCGGATTTCCGGGAGGTTGCCGTTGCGTGGTTTTACGGCCAAACTTGTCGCTTTCTTCTCCGCCGCAGGTTTCAGCCACAGCAGCGGCTGAGTGACGGCAATGTTCCGTCGGACCTCCGGGTTGGCCGAGTCGGCCGGGAGCTTTTGCCAAAGCGCCAAGTAATTGTCTTCGCCTAAAGCCAACCCGCCGAAAAGCAGGCAGGGCTGCCGAGCCGGCCAGCCTGCCCACGCCTGGATGTCAGGCTTGAGCGGCCATTTCGATTTGTCTGTCAGGAAGGGATACAGGTAGGCCAGCGCCTGGCGCATTCCGCGCCCGTCCGGCAGTGTGAAAAGCCACAGGTTTTCCTGGCGCGTGGAGAGCGCCTGACAAAGCGTCGCCATGTTATCGAGTTGAAAGATTGAATACCCGTAGGGCTTCGTCCGCCTCAGTTCGGCCGGGAAGCTGCCGTCAGCAGCCATTTGGTTTGCAACGAAGACCTCTTTAAACTGGCGCCGACACTGCGCCAATTTGACGGCGTCCCCGGTGAACTCGGCAAAAACGGCAAGTTGCAAATAGAAAGCGACCGCGTGGTTATTTTTCGCCGCGGCCTCCTCCTTGCCATTCTTGCTAATGCACATCCAGTCCGCGTAATCGTGAAACCAGGTTTTCAGGCCGGCGAGCACGTCGGGCGGAAATGCCTGAGATGATTGCATCGCTTCGATAGCCACCGGCACCTCGGCCAGGTGCAGGGTATCGATAATGCCGGTGCCGCGGCCAGGCGTGCGGCCAGGGATGGCTTGCGCATAGTCCAGCCGCGGATTCATGCGCGCTTCCGGCGCGAGAAAGAACACCCGCAGGAGCTCGGCGGCCTTCGCGGCGTAGCGGTCCTCTCCGGTCACCTGGCAGGCGGCGGCCAGCGCCGCGACCGCATCGCGCAACTGGGTGAT
The DNA here is from genome assembly GCA_035566435.1 of Candidatus Acidiferrum sp. Taxonomy (GTDB): domain Bacteria; phylum Verrucomicrobiota; class Verrucomicrobiia; order Limisphaerales; family UBA8199; genus DATMRF01. The sequence goes on along the minus strand of DATMRF010000118.1, from coordinate 24,725 downwards.
GCAGCGGCGATGTTCGTTGAAGTTGTTCGGGTTCGATTCGCCATCGCGCTGGATATAAGGGAGTCCATCCGGTTTGTCTGGGTCCGGCCACCAGTAATCGCCGTTCGAGTAGAAATCGTTGGGTCCGCCCTCGCTCAGCTTTGCCTTGAATTTGGTGATCGTGATGGGCTCGAGCGCCAGCGCTGCCTCGGCGGCCCTCAAAATGCGAGTACGGTCGATGGTGGCGACATCTATCGCGGGGCTGGATGCCGCGAGAACCAGGGAGGCGCCGAGCGAGGCGAGCGCCAGCGAAGCACAGCAAATGCAAGTTGGGATAGACATAGGATAACTTAGGAGCGCACGACTTTCGTAGGCTAGCGGAGAGCTTCGGGCAGCGCCATTGAGCATTTGTTGGGGCCCAGAGCAGTTTCCTAATAACCCAGCGCCTTCACCGCTTGCGGCCCGAGGCGATGTGCGAGTTGGGCCAGGTAGAGGCTGGCAGGCGTCACGGGAGTGCCGTGGGAATCGAAGGTCGCTTCCGCGAGGCTCGGTTGATGACCAAAGGGCATGCTGCTCTTTTCGCGCGCGCCCCGGCATCCGATGGCCCAGTTCATCGAGCCGGGCGGCTGTTGAAAGATATAGCTCCGAGCGACACAATTCCACGCCACCGCCCAGCCGATGGTCCAGCCATGCCCCGAGCCCATCTCGCCCCGATTCATAAAATCAATGCCACTGTCGGACACTTCGCAGCCATCCACCAGCAAACCTGTCGCCCAGCGCGCGTGCGGTTGGATGTGGCCGTTTCCGCGGAATCTGCAGTTCAGCAAAACGTTCGGGCCGGTTACGCGCGCGCCGGTAACGAAATAAAACAGGTTGTCGCCGGTCGCCGAACACCGATGGAACAGAACCTGCGAACCGTCCGTGGAAAAGTCGGCAGGTTTGGCTGCGCCTTTGGTCGCCACTGTGTGCGTGACGCGTAAATTTTCAACGGTCACCCTTCGTGCGCCGGCTCCGATACCTACGCTGTTGACGGTATCAATGATCGCGACATCCCTCACCCAGGCGTCAGCCAGGTCGCGCATCCGGATGGCCTGGTAATGCCGTTCCGAGATTTCCACCGTTTGCGGCGGCGCGATGATTTGCAGCGACTCGACCCCTACCCGAAAAATCCGTCCCGTATCTGAGCTTTTGACGACGGTGCCGCCGGGCGGCGCCATGTATTTCGAGTCAAATGAATCGCCGAGCGGAAGGTCGAGCGCCAGCCGGTCACCCTCAACGCTCGTGACCGTTCGCTCGGAGGCGGTCCGGCTACCTGCCGCCAGCCAGGTCTCCCTGCGGCCATTGCGGAACAAGCCATCCATCCCCATGAACTTTACCCAGGAGGAAGTCACCGGCCGCAGGATCAGCACACTGTCGCCGGCTTTGAATTGCGACCCGTGTTCGACGGTTACTGAAGTTGCCCCGGACGGCACGTAAGCATCACGGATTCTAGCCGGCTCGCCAGCGGGCTGCGCGCCGCTCAGGCCCGCAACCAAAATGCACAGGTGCGGAGATCCAGTCATTTTGAGCACCGTCCCGACCGCTCCTGAACCGCTACCGCGCAAAACGACACCGCTGGCGCTGAGATTTATTGTTCGGCTACAGTTATAAGTTCCCGGTCTCAGCAAGACGGCCCCGCGAAATCCTCCTGCCGGCTCAGATTTCGCAAGAGTGTCGAGCGCACTTTGAATCGCTTCGGTGTCATCGCCGTCGGACGGAGCGATCGTAACCTTGACGGGCACCGAAGGGAGCGCGACTCCTCCGCCCATATAACCGGCGCTCGAAAAATCCATGATTCGGTCGCCGGCCGGCAACGATTTGTACGCGAGCTTGCCGTTGGCATCAAAGTAAACCCATTCGTTTTGACTTCGTCGAAGGCCTCCCGGCTCTGTTGGGGCACTCGCGCCGGGTGCTGCCGGCAAGAGTAAGGCGAGAATCAACGCCAATTCGGAGAAAGTTTTTGTCATACTTTGGGCAGCAGAATTGGCCATGCTGAGGTGCGTGAACCAGCGCGAGAGACCCGAGCACCTCGTGACATAACGCCCCTGAGTTTACACTCCAGCGCCTCTTGGGCTATCGAACAAACGTTCAGGACTCAAAGGCTTGACGGGCCCATTGGCGTCAACTCAGAGTGATCTGCGATGAACGCGCCTATCCAACGAATCCCTGCTACCGCCCTCGCCGTGTTCACCATTTTCCCGCTCTTCGCGGCGGAGTTACCCGAGCCAGCAACAACGCCCACTCCGAGTGGCCCGGCCAGTCCCGAGGCTGTCTGGCAGCAGGAGTATGGCGGCACGCACGACCAGCGGATGCAATGGTGGCGCGAGGCCCGCTTCGGCATGTTCATCCACTGGGGGCTTTACGCCCAGGACGGCTGTTTTTGGAAAGGTCAGGATGGGAAGAGCGAACATATGATGCGCCACCTGAAAAGTCCCATCGCCGAATACGAAAAAATCGCAACTGACTTCAACCCGGTGAAGTTTGACGCCGACGAATGGGTACGCATCGCGAAGGCGGTGGGAATGAAATACCTGATCATCACTTCCAAACACCGCGACGGCTTCGCGATGTACGACAGCAAATCAGACGGCTACAATATCGTCGCCCGGGCGCCTTTTAAGCGCGACCCCATCAAAGAGCTGGCCGAGGCTTGTCGGACGCAAGGTCTATGGTTCGGCGTGTATTATTCGCTCGGGCGCGACTGGCACGACCCGGATGTGCCCACGCGGGACGGTTACCGCAGCAACACCTGGGATTTTCCGGACGAGAGCGAGAAAGACTTCGCCAAGTATTTCGAGCGGAAGGTGAAGCCCCAGGTGCGCGAGTTATTGACTCAATACGGCCCAATCGCAGTGCTCTGGTTCGACACACCCGAAAAAATCTCGAAGGCGCAGAGCCAGGAATTGGTTAATCTGGTCCATCGCCTGCAGCCCGCCTGCACCATTAACGCGCGCGTCGGCAACCGCCTCGGCGATTATGCGGTCCAGGAGCAAAAGATCCCGGGAACGGGTGACCCCAAACCTTGGGAAACCTGCAGGACCCTCAACGGTCACTGGGGCTACCACAAGATGGACCAGAGTTGGAAATCGACCGAGACGCTGGTGCGGCACCTGATTGAAGTCGCCAGCAAGGGCGGCAACTTCCTGCTCAATGTGGGACCGACCGGCGAGGGCTTGATTCCCGGTCCCTCCGTCGCGCACCTGAAGGAGGTGGGCGAATGGATGAAGGTCAACGGCGAAGCCATCTACGGCACCACTGCCAGCCCGTTTAAGCGCCCGCTTGCCTGGGGTTGGAGCACGAAGAAATCAACCGCCGCAGGCACAACTCTTTACCTACATGTCTTCGATTGGCCGCAGGACGGAAAACTGCTGCTGCCCGGGATGAAGAACCGGGTTACATCTGCCACCTTGCTTGCCGGCGCCAAAGAACTGACGACCAGCAACGGCCCCGATGGTCTCGTGATCAACGTGCCTGGCGTTGCTCCTGACAAAATCTCCTCCACGGTAGCAGTGACCCTCCACGGCTCCCTGCAAACCGAATGAAGACTACGTCAAAGATCCTCGCTGCTGGCAGGAACCTCTCTGTGTCCTGTCGCGACTCTTGGTGGCAAACCCTTTCCGGCTTATCCCTCCGCGCGGCCGCCGTCGTGATCCTCGTATCCGTCCTCGGCGTCCGCACCGGCTCATCGGCGCCTTCTTCCGTTCCCACCCCCTTCTCCATCCCGGACAAAGACAGTCCCGAGATGGACTGGTGGCGGACCTCCATGAAGACCCGCGACCAGCGGCTCGAATGGTGGCGCGAGGCGCGGTTCGGCATGTTCGTCCACTGGGGAGTTTATGCCTATCTCGGCGGCACTTACCAGGACCAACCGGTTAAGGGTTATGCCGAACATATCCAGCGCATTCTCAAGATACCCATCCCCGTTTATCGCGAGCAGGTGGCCGGCCATTTCAACCCCACCGAGTTCAATGCCGATGAATGGATTCGAACGGTCAAACAGGCCGGCATGGGCTACTTTATCATCACCGCCAAGCACCATGATGGCTTCGCGATGTTCGACTCCAAGGTCAGCGATTATAACGTCGTCAGGGCTACCCCGTTCAAACGCGACCCGATGAAAGAGCTGAGCGCCGCCTGCCGGAAATACGGCGTGAAGTTCGGTTTTTACTATTCGCAGGCTTTCGACTGGGGCGAAGCGAACGCGCCCGGCAACGATTGGGACTACGATAATCCCGGAGGCGACCGCGGCCTGCACGGCGGTCGTAATTGGTGGGAGTCCAGCCCCGAGCTGCTCCCCAAGGCGCGGAAATACGTCGATGAAAAAGCCATCCCACAGCTGCTCGAACTCATCAAGAATTACAACCCGGACATTTTCTGGTTCGACACGCCGAGCAAATTGCCGGACTGCGAAAACCTGCGCATCCTCGAGGCGGTCCGGCAGGCCAGTCCCGGTATCGTCATCAATGGCCGCCTGGTGCGCAACTGTGGCGATTACGCCTCCACTGCTGATCGCCCGGCTGAGTTCGCGCCGCATGAGGGCGACTGGGAAGGCATTCCGACCACGAATGAATCCTATGGCTGGAACCGGAACGACCACTCGCACAAACCTCCGGCCCACTTTATCCAGCTCCTCGCCAAGGCCGCCGCGCGCGGGGGCAACACCCTGATGAACATCGGGCCGATGGGCAACGGGAAGATGGACCCTGCCGACCTCGCGATTCTCCACGGCGTTGGCCAATGGTGGCAGGTCAATGGCGAGTCGATCCGCGGCACGACGCGCACGCCGCTGCCGGTGCAGGCCTGGGGCGAATCCACCCGCAAAGGCAACCGGCTTTACCTGCATGTCTTCGAGTGGCCGTGCGACGGACAACTCATTCTCGGCGGCCTGAAAAGTACGGTCAGCCGCCCGTACCTGCTGGCGGACCCAAAACGCGCCAGCCTGAAAGTGTCACGGCTTAACCCGTTCGATCTGAGTATCGAAGTGCCGGCTGCCGCGCCCGACCGAGCGGATTCCGTGGTGGTCGTTGATGGGGAGGGAGAACTTGCGGCTGACTCTGCCCGGTTGCTCTTGCCGACCGTTGCCACCAACACCCTGCGGGTCTTCGACGGTGAACGGCGAGGCAAAACGCTCCATTTTGGCGCCGGCAAAACGCGCGACGCCTATGTTGACAACTGGTCGAAACCAAACGAACTCATGGACTGGCTGGTTCGTTTGGACCAGCCGGCGGCATTCGAGGTGAGTGTCGTCTATGATGCGCCGCCCGGGTTGGCCGGAGGCCGATACACCGTTCGTCTCGGTTCAGAGGAACTGTCTGGAACCGTCGAGTCGGGCGACCAAGTGTCCTCTTCGCTGGGTCGTGTGCAGCTAAAACCAGGCGCCTTCGAAATTCAGGTAGTGCCCGATAAAATCCAGGGCGTCGAATTGATGCGGCTAAGAAGTGTGGTGCTGCGCCCGACACAGTGAAGGCGGGTCGGACGTGGCGATCGCCTAATCATCGCGAAGTCTGCTTTAGCCGGAAAGGCTCAAACAACCCGTAGGCGACAGTGTTGTACTCTGCGCCAGGAGGTGGACCAGAGCCGGGCGCTTTTTGGAAGCTGGCAGGCCAGGCGGCGCCGAGCGCGGGGTTCCCGTGGTGCGGGCCCAGCAGATTTTTCAGCGTGCCGATGACCGTCACTTGAATGTCATTGGGGCCGCGCCTGACCCAACGTGTGACATTGCATTCCCAAGGCGGCGCGTCGATGAACCCGGCAAGTTTCGCATTGACGGTGACCGCGGCGACGCTCCCATACCAGTTCGGCAGGGTGAGCGTGTAGCGGCCAGCGACCTTGCTTACTTCGAAGCGCTCCCGATAGGCGACCCCGGCGCTGTAGAAGGGATGGCCCTGGGCATTCCATCCCAACCTGTTGCCGCCCCCTAAGGCGAGCGTTTGGTCGGGCGTGATGACGAAGCCCTTATCCACGGATTTCAGGGCAAAATCGCCCAGTAGATAAGCCGGCTCCAGTTCATGAAACATTGTGAATGGCGATGCCTTGAGGGTGACAACGTTTTCACCGACGCGGGCTGCTGAGCCGAGCCCGATGCGGCCAAAAGCTCTATCCAGCCACCAATCGTTTGGCTTGGCGCTCACCGGTTGGCCATTGCAGGTGATCGTATAAAGGTCAGGACGCTCGATCACGATCGCCAGATTCTTCGGAACTGTGCTCTCGATGGTAAATCTGAAAATCGCTTCGAAACCGCTGGCGGTCGGAAACCTTTTCGAGATCATCTCGTCTTTGAATTGCACGGCACTGTCCCAGGGATTTCGCTCCACGCCGTTTTGCTTCCAGGCGAACTGGCCGGCCTGGTAGCAATAGACGTTCTGTCTGGTTTCGCCTCCGGCGGTGATGTCCACGTAATCAAGCGTCAGGACATTAGGTTCCACGCGGCGGATTTCAGGGGCGGCGGCGGGTTCAAGGATTCTGACCGTTTCAACGCGCGGGGGAACGGGCTTGCGAGGTGTGTGGGCAAGGAACAGGAGGAGGCTGCCGGAGGGAGGAAGGTCAAAAGCAGCTTCGAGGTCGCCGCCGGTTTTTTCGAAGGGATACGGCTCGACTTTGCCGGTGTAGATGTCCCGTCGCTCGACGCCACCCGCGTTGGAAGAAATCGCGCCGGCGGAGGGCACCTCGATGCTGGTGTTGACGAGGAAGAGAAGCTCGCCGTCCTGGAGCTGGCGGCGATGGTGGAAGAGAATGCCTTTGTCGCCGGGATTCCGTCTGATGCCAAAGTGGGCGATACCTGTCTGGTCGAGCGCCCAGCCGCCCGCTCCCTCGAGTGCCATTCTCTTCCAGCGAGCGTCTTTGGCCAGCTCGAGCAGCCGATTCGATGTTTGGCCATCAACCCTTGCGGGCGGCTCACCAAGGCAGAGCACCTCGCCGCCGGGCGTTGATTTGAGAAAGTCTTCAAGCAGGGTGGCCGTTTGTGCATTGAGGTTTTCAGTCATTGGCGGGATGACAACGCTGTAGTAGGAGCGGGCGCCAACTTGCAATGCCTCTGCCCGGGGCCAGGGGGTCGCCGCTGCTTTCTCCTCTGCGGTGAGCTTGCTTTGATGAGAGACCAGCATCGTACCGTGCCTGGCCAATATATTCTCGCAGCCGATATCGTATTCGACCTGCGCCGCTTCGAGGGACATGACCAGTTTGAAAAAGGAATCACCGAGTTCCTTGAGCTTCGCGCTGTCGCCCTGGTACATCCACGCGGTAGTGGTCGGCTCGAGCACCAGAATCCGGTTGACCTGATCGCCCTGGGAGAGTGCTGCGGAAAGGCGCGCGAAGTATTCGGCGGAGACATGATACGCATTCCACCACGGTTCGTGGTGGGAGAACGATTGCGGGTGGTCGCGTTTGCGGGCGCCGCGAATAGTCATGTAACTTAGATGCTGATCGATGGTGTTGACGCCGAGCACTTCGAGCCAGTCACCGATGCGTTTCATGTCCTCGAACCGAAGATCCCAGCCCCCCGCGCCGTAGGTCTCGCAAAGCGTGCGTTTCATGCCGAGCTGGTTGGCGACACTGGAGAGCTCCCGGACCATCCGGGCGTTGCCGAATTGCGCGTGGGTGTTCTCCGCGTATTGATTCATCAGGCAATCGATGGCCGGCCGCTGGTGCCAGGCGTACATCGACATATTGTCCGGCACGGCGACGCAGTTGGGCCATTCGTGGTCCCAGTAATGGCCGGTCCACTCGAGATGGTTCGTTTCGCAGTAATCGTGATAAGGTTTGGACCAGTGCTCGATAAACTGTTCGTTGAGGACCTCGAAATAGTTGTGCCGGACTTTGCGCCAATCGCCGATGGGCCGCGCCAGGCTTGGCAGGTGGTCGAGGAGGTCATAGCCCCAGCGTTTCTGGAATTCCCGTCCCAGGACTTCGCTCCAGGGCAGCTCGCCGGCCGGGCGAATATTCGGCTCATCGGTAAAAACGCCGGGCACGCGTTTGCCGAATTGCGAGCCGATTTCGCGGCGATATGGCTCGAGGGTCAGCTCCAGGAACTTTTCGGTCACGCCTGGTGAGAGCAAATTGACGTAGCACCGGTTGCCGTGCCACGGCGAATTGCCTGCGCGCACCTCGGAAGCGACCAGATAGCGCGCCTCGGGGAGTGCTTCGCCGGCCTTGGCCTTGCTCGTCACGTTCTCGAAGCTGTCGTTTTCAAGCCGGTAAACGCCGACGAGATCGGGCGACCAATTCGGCGGAGTCCCCGCTTCGCGGAGGGCGAGACCCCGCCCTCGGGATTCCGGCATCGCTTCCGGCACCAGTCCCCCGGCGAACCCCGATGGGTACGAATTCTCGTCATAAATCCAGACGTTCATATCGAGCCGTTCGGCCTCTTGGAGCGCGACCTTCCACAGCCGAAACCAGTCGTCCGATAAATAGGGCGTCATCAGGCCCGGACGCGGGTGAACCCAGACCTGTTTGACCTTTTGTGCGGCCAGGTCGCGCAGGCTGTCCCGAATCTCCTGCTCCGTAAGCATGTCGTTCCACACCCAGAGCGGCCCGGTGCTGTATTGGCGCGGCGGGTTCTTGAAGAGCGCCTTCGCCTTCGACGAGTCAATCGCCGGGCCGGCCTGGGCCAGTAGCGTGCCGGCCAGGAAGATGACCAAGGCCGGAGATGCAGGTATGAGATAGCGTCGAAGGATGTCGAGGTGATTACCGTAAGCGGGCGTACCCATGACCAAAGGTTACGCCCTCCTTTGTCCGTTCTGCGAGCAACAAAATGCGGGGCGCCAGCCAGGTTGCGGTTGAACCTGGCGGTCACGTTTTTAGCCATGCTCCTAAAGCGCCAGAGGACAGGCGCACCCCAAAACGCCGGCGCCGTCGCCAGCGCAACGTCTGCCCGAAGGTTTAGGAGGGCGCCTGTCCCGCTTGCACCTTACACGGATCTCGGAGTCGTCCCGTCCGCGTTCCGCGCTGCGCCAGCCCCGGCGGGGCGCGATGTTCGAAATCGTATCCGTCGCAGCTTAGCGGTGGTCGAAATGTAGCGGAACATCGCGCCCCGCTGGGGCTGAGCCGGTAATGGGGGAGGCGTCCACTATAAACATTATGCCCCTCCGGGGCTCGCCCGCGAGGCAAGCAATTTCGGGCGGAGATTCGTGCGGAGAGCAGTGTTGCGTGGCGCTTTTGCCCTCGCTAACGGGACACCGACCGTTTCGAGTGTGCCTACTGCACGTTCCGCGAGCCGTTCGGTTCCGGGAACCCTACACCTGCGAGTATTCAGCCGGCACGAGCGAGAGGTTGGTGATGCCGCACAGGATGTTCTTGTCGGCATACTCAGGCATGGCGCTGAGCTTCTTCCAGTCAGGATGAGAGCCGAACCGTTTCCAGGCGGCTTTTTGTTCATCCATATTTTTGAACCCAAGCATGTAGGTGAGGTTCGGCATCTTGGTGCCCACAAGCGTTTGCCCAAAAAAGACCGGGGTCAGGCCGACTTCGCGGAAAAGCTTGATCTCGCCCGCATCGTTGAACATTTCGATTTTCTTGAGATTGGTCTTCACGCTGGGGCTTTCGTAAGTGCGCAGTTGGAATACACGCGCGGGCCCTTGCGCCGGGGTTTCCATGCGGGGCATCCCGCGGAAGGCGATCATCAGCGAGTTTTCCATGCGTTTGAACGCTGGGGCGTTGGCGGGGGCGTCGATGAACTCGGCCCCTTGCGACATGAACTCGGAATCCTGGCCCAGGCGGGCGTGGAGAGTGCAGACAGATTCCGCTGAGGGATGCGGTACGATCACATAAATTGGGCTCAAGCCTTCAGCGGGATAAAAGACGCCGACCGGCTTTAGACCGAGGCGGTTGAACGCGGGCAGGGCGGCGTCCTTCAAGAAGGTGTCCACCTTCTTCTTCTGCTCCGCGTTCTCGAGGATTATCTGCCTAAGTTCGTAGTATTCCCGCTCGGAGGAGCCTTCGGCGGCGGAGGCGGTTCCGGTCAAGGCGGCGAGGCTGGCAGCGCTGGAGACAGTGAGGAATTCGCGTCGGTTCATAGTTTGAACAAAATGATAACAGGAGGTGTGCGCGTCGTCACGGGAATTGATGGGAAGAAGTCACAACGATAAACCAGCTCGCCAGTTTGTCATTTGTCTGCTAAGCCGTTCTCGTTAGGAAACGGAAGGCAATTATGAATGGCATCACTCGAAGGCGGTTTATCCAGAAGGCGGCCGTTGGCGGAGTGACGCTTTGCTCGGCGGGCTACGCCCGCGCGGCCGCCTCGGAAAACAAAATCGAGATCCTGCTCGATGAGCCGATCGGCACCATTTCACCGGACCTGTACGGACATTTCACCGAGCACATTGGAGGAGTCATCTACGACGGCATCTGGGTGGGGCAGGACTCCCCCATTCCCAACCAGGGCGGCCTTCGGACGGCGCTCATCGACCACATGAAACGGCTCAAGCCTTCAGTCGTGCGCTGGCCGGGCGGCTGTTTCGCCGACAGCTACAACTGGCGAGACGGCGTAGGCCCGCACGCGCGGCGCCCGCGCCGCACAAACTTCTGGATCAATGACAATTTCCTGCAGAGCGCCCCGGATGGCCCTGCGAAGTACGAGCCGAATCAATTCGGCACAAATGAGTTCGTGCATTTCTGCAGGCTCATTGGCGCGCAGCCGTACCTGGCAGCCAACCTGCGCAGCAACACCGCCCGCGATTTTTACGAATGGGTCGAGTACTGCAATGCGCCCGCGCCCCAGGCCACGCTCGCCGACCAACGTGCCGCCAACGGTGACCCTGAGCCGTTTCGCGTCCGGTTCTGGGGCGTGGGCAACGAGTCGTGGGGTTGCGGCGGGAACTTCACACCGGAAGAGTACGCCACCGAGTTTCGCCGGTTCACCGCCTGGGTGCCGCGCTACGGTGTGCCGTTGGCATTCATCGGTTCCGGTCCAAACGGCGGCGATCTCGATTGGACCCGAAGATTTTTCGCGCGGCTTACCGAGCGCGACCGCGGCTTGCTCAACCTGGTTTACGGTTGGGCATTACACTACTACTGCGGCACGGCCGGGAAGGGCGACGCCATCAATTTTACCGTGAACGACTGGTATGAGTTACTGGGGAAAGCAATCCGGATGGAGACGCTTATCAAGGAGCACTGGGCGGCCATGGGCGAAGTGGACCGACAACACCACGTCAAGCTCATCGTGGACGAATGGGGCGCCTGGCACCACGCGGGCACTGAAGTGGCGCGCACGCACCTCTTCGGACAAACCTCCACCCTACGCGACGCGCTCATAGCCGGCCTGACGCTGGACATTTTCAACCGGCACGCCGACAAGGTCGCGATGGCGAACGTCGCGCAGCTTATCAACAACCTCCATTCGTTGTTCCTCGCACGCGAAGACAAGTTTGTGGCGACGCCCAACTTCCACGTGTTCGAGATGTACGCGGCCCATCACCACGGCGAGTCGCTCCGAACGGTGTTTAGCGTTCCGCAAGCCGCCTCTGGCCCTGGTGGGGGCCAGGCGCTACCATCGCTCGCAGGCTCGGCTTCGAGGCACGACCGGCAGGTAGTGCTGACGGTGGTTAATTCCCACGCTTCCGAACCACTCGAGACGGAGATTTCCGTGCGAGGTGCCTCCATTCAAAGCGCGGCTGGAATTGTTCTGACTGCGGACGATATCCACGCTCACAATACTTTTGACCAGCCGCACACTGTCGAGCCGCGCGAGCTCCAAGTCGGTGGGCAAGGTCCGGTTCTGAGGCAGACTTTTCCTCCGGCCTCCATCACGCGGCTCACCTTAAGCTTGCTGTGAGCCAAGCCGGGGACAACTACTTGGGCTTGGGAATGGTAATATCCACGTCTTTGACCGCGCCCACGGAAGCGAGCGGCCGGTCAAAATCTTTGGTGTTGCCGAGCACGAGAACCACGAATTGCTCGGGCTTGAGGTATTGCTTTGCGACACGGGCCACGTCTTGTCGGGTCACTTTGCCGATATTTTCCTGGTAACGCTGCAGGTAATCGCTCGGATAGCCGTAGTAATCGTAACGCATCAAGCGCTCGACAATCTTGCCGGTCGAATCGAATTCAAAGGCGAATCCCTTCAGGGTCGCGTCCTTGACGCGCTGCAGCTCCTCGTCGCTGACGCCTCCCTCGATGAACGTGCCGATCTCGGTCTTAATCGACGCGAGGATTTTTGTCGTCGTCTCGGATTTGGTGTGACCAGAGGCGGTGAACACACCGGGCCGATCCCAGCCGGCGGCCCAGGATGAGCCAATCGCATAGGCCAAGCCCTGGGCCGAGCGCACTCGGCTGAACAATCGCGAAGCGAACCCGTCCCCCAGGATTTGGTTCATCAGGTCAAGGGCATAATAATCCGGGTTGTCGCGGCGGCCGGCCAGTTGGCCCATCATCACCCAGGATTGATTCACGTCCTCTTTGTTAATCTGGTAAAGCCCGGCGCACTTCTTCCAATCCGAAGCGACCTCGGGCACTGGCGGCCTCGGATGCCCGCCTTTGGGCCACGAACCGAACACGGTTTCTATCCGGGCCCGCATCTCGGTCCCAAAATCGCCCCACACTCCCAGAATTACATTCTCCGGTTGGAAGTATTGCCGATGAAAGGCAACCAGATCGTCGCGTGCAATGGCATCAATCGTCGCGTACTCGGTCTGGTGGGCGTAGGGAGAGTCTTTCCCCAGCAGGATGCGGCGGAATTCCCGGCCGACAATGCCGCTGGGGAAGTCGTTGCGCCGCGCGATGGAATCGCGGTGCGCGATTTTGGCCAACTCGATCTTGTCCTGCGGAAATGCCGGGTGCTGGAGCAAATCCGCGAGAATGTCCAGGCCGAGGTTGATGTCCTCTTTCAGCACGGACACGGTCGCGCCGCCGGAATCTTCGCCGATGCCGGTTTCGACTTCCGCGCCCAGACGGTCGAGCTCTTCGTCCAGTTTATCTCCGTTTCGAGTGGCAGTACCGCCTGTGCGCATCACCGTTCCGACGATGTCGGCCAAGCCCGCCTTATCAACAGGTTCCCAGCGCGAGCCGACTCGAATTAGGGCGGAGACGGTGATCATCGGCAATTCGTGATCCTGCACCAGGTAAACCGTCATGCCGTTAGGCAGCACAAGGCGGTCGGGTTTGGGTGGCTGGATCTTGTGCAAGGATGAGTAGGTGAGGTCCTGGTAATGCTCGGCCGGCTTGTTTTGCGCCTGGAGCCCAATTCCCCCGAGAGTGACGAGCGTAAGAACCGTTGCGAAAAGTGCTTTCTTCATAGTGAGGTTTCTCCGACTACTTCGCCGCGGTTTCAGCAAGGGGCTCAATGGCGCCCACCGTGCGGTTATCGAAAGTAAATAACGCTTTGGCGACTCGCTGGATGTCCTCCGGTTTCACGGCGTTGATCTTGTCCGGCTGTCTGAAGAGCTCGCGCCAGTCGCCGGTCATGGCTTGCCAGAAGGCGAGGGAGTGGGCCATGCCGGTGTTGCTTTCGAGGCCGCGGATGAGATTGGCCCGCGCCCGGCGCTGGACCCCGGCGAGTTCATCGCCGCTAACCAGTTCGGTCTTCAGCCGCTGGATCTCTTCGTCGAAGGCCTTTTCGATTTCCTGGTTGGTGTGGCCGGGAGCGGTCACCGCGTAAAAGATAAAGAGGTTGGGATACTTGTTGCCCGGGAAGCCCTGGAAGCCGGCGGACTCAACGGCGAGCTGTTTGTCCCGCACCAGGCTGCGATAAAGCCTTGAGGAGCGGCCATCGCTAAGCAGGCTACTCAAAGCATCATACACCGCGTTGTCTGGGGAATTGATGTCGGGTTTATGGTAGCAGACGACGACGAACGGCTGAGCGCTGAGCCGGAGTGTCACGCGGCGTTCGCCGGTCTGGGGCGGTTCCACCGTGCGCAACGGCTCGGGGGTCGGTCCCGCCGGAATGCGGCCGAAATAGGTCTCCGCCAGCCGATTGGCCTGCGTGGTATCGATGTCGCCGACCAGGACGCTGAGCAGGTTGTTGGGAACGTAGTACTTCTTCCTGAACGCTTCGGCATCCGCCCGGGTGATGCCCTGGAGATCACTCATGTGTCCGAGCGTCGGCTCTCCGTATGGATGGGCCTTGTACGCGACCGACATCAGTTCCTCGATCATCTTGCCGATGGGATTGCTATCGACGCGCATGCGCCGTTCCTCCATGACGACGTTCTTCTCCTTGTAAAACTCCCGGAACACCGGGTCGAGGAAGCGCTCCGACTCGAGGTAGAACCAGAGTTCGAATTCGTTGGAGGGAAGGCTAAAAAAATAGTCCGTGGCATCCCAACTCGTCGAAGCATTCAGCCCCTGTCCGCCGGCTTTCTCGATGGCCTCCCCAAATTCGTTGGGGACCACAAATTTCCCGGCTTCCTCCTGGGCGGCCTTGAACGCCTCTTCGAGCTGCTTGACCTTCTCGGGGTCCGCTTTGGCTCCCTTTCGACGTTCGCCGGTCCAGGCGGCAACGGCCTGGTCCACTTTGTCCAGGGCAGCACGCTCTTCGGCGAAGTTCTTCGTGCCGATCTTTTCGCTGCCCTTGAATGCCATGTGCTCGAAGAGATGGGCCAGGCCGGTGATGCCTATGGTCTCCTGGGCGGAGCCTACATTTGCGTAGGTGTAACAGGAAACCACCGGCGCCTGGTGCCGCTCGAGCACGATGAACGTCATCCCATTGGTGAGCGTGAACGTGTTTACGCGGGACTGGATGTCCTCAAACTCCGCCCGGGCGGAGGGACAAACGAGCCCCATGGCGACGCAGACCAGCAGGCCGGCGCTAACCCGCGCCCGTCTTGCCCAGCCAAAACCATTTCTTGTCATAAGATTTTCTCCCGTTACCCAATGTATTGCTCCACGGCGTCGGCCAGGGTTTCCGTTTCAGCCCACTGACTACTCCGACGCGCTTCAAGACCAGTCGTTGCGCAAGCGCAGATGCAAAACTCCAATCGGCTCGGCTCTTTTACCTGAAGCACCCGCCTGCGCCAAGGCGATATTTCAGCCTGGTTGACCGGGGTTTGCGTCCGCCCGCGGTCGCGCAGGTTGACGTTGGCGGCTCGGTGTAGCGGCGCCTTGAGAACAAGATGCCCTACCCCTTCGGACCTTCGCCAGCTTGCCTGCGAACATTGAACGAGTATCCTCGTCGCGTGCCGAACGCGTTCGCTTGCCAGGGTGTTAGGGCCATGCCGGTCGCGCTGGCGGTATTGCTCCTGGCGACGCCGGCTATCGGCGCTGGCAATCCTGGGTGGTTTGCCCGCGACTGGCAATCGGAGGATGGCCTGCCTAACAACACCATCTTTGCTCTGGCGCAAACCGCAGACGGCTATTTGTGGCTTGGCACGCGCACGGGCCTCGTGCGATTCGACGGCATTCGGTTCGAAGAATTCTCGCCCACAAATTTCGTCGCGCCACCCAACCGGGGCATCATCACCATGCTGCGAGGGCGTGCCGGCGACCTTTGGCTGGCGATGGACCGCGGCGCGGTGGTGAGACTGAGTGCCCGCTCCACCCAAGCGTTCACCGAGGGCTTGCCAAGCAGCATCCCGGGCAGCCTGGCGGAGGACGCTGCGGGCTGCCTTTGGGTTTCCTACCATGGCGGCGCGGTCTATCGCTTGAGGGATGGCCAGGCCATTTCCTGCACTGCAGAGGAGGGGTTGCCCGACGGCTCCGATACGTGCGCGTTGGCCAGCGACAACACGGGAAGAATCTGGTTCGCCAAGGCCGGTCAGGTTGGCGTTATCCAAAATCGAAACTTCCGCATCCTCCACCAATCCGAGCGCCTGCCCGCCCGGCTGGCCACTGCCCGGGAGGGCGGAGTGTGGCTTTGCGTTGGGACCCGTCTCTTCAGAATCGAAAGCGGCGGGCAGCTCCGCGAGGTCGGCGCGTTTCAACCCCAGCCTGCGAATACGGTGGCGAATGTGCTGCTGGAAGACCGCGAAGGCGCGCTGTGGATTGGCACCTCTTACAGCGGTCTGTTCCGTTACGATGGTTCCGGCTTCGAGGCGGTAGAGACGACGCATCAGGAGATTCAGTCGCTGGCCGCGGACCGAGAGAGCAACCTGTGGGTCGGCACATTCGGCGGAGGCTTGAACCGGGTGCGGCGCCGGGCGGTTTCTTTGGAGGGGCCGGAGGACGGTTTGCCGTTTCCCTCCCTGATGTCCGTCTGTGAGGATGCGGACGGGACGCTGTGGGCGGCGACGCAAAACGGAGTAGTGGTTCGGCGAATGAATGGCAGGTGGAACGCACTGCCTGCGGACGAGAACTCCCCGGTGGAGGCTACCTGTGTCGCCGCCGACGGCCAGGGCAGACTGTGGATTGGCAACGTGCTTCACGGTCTTTACTGCTGGCGCGATGGCCGATTCGTGAACTGGGGTGGAGACCGTGTGTTGAAGAATCAGACGCTGCATACTTTGTTGGCGAGCCGGACGGGGGATTTGTGGGTTGGACAGGAGACACCTCCTCTGGTCCTTCGCGTTCGGGCCGGGCAGGTGCGCGCATTTGAAATTCCTCCGGACAGCCGGATCATCCGCGCTATGGCGGAGGATACGGCAGGCAACGTCTGGGCCGGCACTTCCAAAGGCAACCTCTTTCGGATCCATGGTGAGGAGCTGTCGGAGGCTACGCCGCGAGGCGGGCGGGAGCTGGCGTCGATCCGATGCCTTTATGCCACTCCCGACGGGGCACTGTGGATTGGATACGCCGGCTGGGGTGTCGGTCGGCTCAAGGACGAGCACTACAGTGAGGTGCGCGCTGAGCACGGGCTTTATGACGACCAAATCTCCGCCATCGTCGCCGACACTCGGGGCTGGCTCTGGTTTAGCTCCGATAAGGGCCTGTTCAAGGTGCGACAAAAGGAGTTGGAGGCCGTCGCCGAAGGCCGCTCCAGCCATGTGCGCTCGCTTCATTACGGCCGGGGAGAGGGTTTGCCCAGCCTCGAAGGCAATTTTGGCGATTCGCCTAACGTGCTCCGCAGCCGCGAAGGCCGGCTGTGGTTTCCGATGCGCACCGCCCTGGCCGTGGTGGACCCTGAAAAGCTGGGGGAGAACTCCAGAGTGCCGGCGACCGTGCTGGAGCGCGTTTTGTTGGATGAGAACCCCGTGGCCTGGTATGGCGGCGTCGTGCCGGTCACGGGTGGCGCCTCCCTCGCCCTTAAGAGCTCGGGTACCCGCCTCAACTTCCCGCCGGGGCACCGCCGGCTTGAATTCGAGTTTACCGCGCTGAATTTCGCCGCGCCGGAGAATATTCAGTTCCGCTACCGGCTGGAAGGCGTCGATGATTACTGGAATGATGCCACCACGCGGAGCGCCAGTTATTCCCGGCTGCCAGCGGGCGATTATATCTTCCGGGTGGTGGCCTGCGACACAGAGGGGAATTGGGACAGCGCCGGCCCTACGCTGGCGTTCACGGTGAGCCCCTTTTTTTGGCAGACCTGGGAATTCCGGGTGACCGCTCTGGCCGTCTTCACACTCAGCGTCGCGGCGTTGGTGCGGTATCTTTCGTTCCGCCGCTTGCGCGACCGATTGCGCGTGCTGGAGCAGCAGGCCGCTCTCCACCAGGAACGCGGGCGCATCGCCAAGGACATCCACGACGACCTGGGGGCGAACCTGACCCAAATTGCACTCCTTGGCGAGCTGGCTCAACAGGATCGAAGCGAGCCGGACAAAGCGGCGGAGCGCCTGGGAAAAATCTCGGGGACGGCCCGGCAGGCGATCAAGTCGCTGGATGAAATCGTGTGGGCCGTCAACCCGCGCAACGACACGCTTGGGCATCTGATCGATTACGCCGGCCAGTTCGCGCTCGATTACCTCAGGCTCGCGGACATTCGTTGCCGGCTGGATTTGCCGGAACAAACGCCGCTGCGGGAGCTGTCGACCGATTTGCGCCACAACGTGTTCCTGGCGATCAAGGAGGCGCTGAACAATGTCGTGAGGCACGCGCAGGCGACGGAGGTTTGGGTCCGCGCGCGGGTGACTGCCGAAGCCCTGGAGATCATTATCGAGGACAATGGGCGCGGTTTCGCACAGGTCCCGGACGATGCTCTGGCGGACGGGTTGCGCAATATGCGGCAACGGCTGGCGGACGTGGGCGGGGAGTGCCGCATCGAGAGCAAGCCTGGCGCCGGGACGAAGGTGAGCCTGCGTTTGCCCTGGACCCGGGGATAGGACAGGGGCGGGGACGGCCGCGTCCCCGAGTACGTTTCTTTGCTGGCAGTGTTCTACGGGGACGTGGCCGTCCCCGCCCCGATGGTTGAACGTTTGTTCGATTGCCGGGCAGAGTTGTTTCGCGCAGGATGGAAAGCGACGCAACGGCATGCGCATTAGAGTTTCCATTGTCGAGGACGATCGCGGAACGCGCGAGAGTCTCAGCGAATTGCTGGGGCGCGCGCCGGCGTTGCGATGCGTGGGGGCGCATCCGAGCGGCGAGGAAGCGCTGAGCCGCATTCCCGGGGAGCAGCCCGACGTGGTGTTGATGGACATCAACCTGCCGGGCATGAGCGGGATTGAATGTGTGAGCCGCCTGAAGGAAATCCTGCCCAAAACGCAAGTGCTGATGCTTACTACGTACGAGGAGAGCGATTTGATTTTCGATTCGCTGCGCAAGGGCGCGAGCGGTTATTTGCTCAAGAACATGCCGCCGTCGGAGTTGATCCAGGCGGTGGAGCAGGTGCATGCGGGGGGAGCGCCGATGTCGATGCAGATTGCGCGCAAGGTGGTGAATCATTTCCAGCAGATTAAGCAGCTCGATGCGGAGGCGGAGCAGCTCACGAAACGGGAGCAGGAGATTCTGGCGCTGCTGGCCAAGGGTTTTCTTTACAAGGAGATTGCGGACCAGCTCGGGATTACGCTGAGCACGGTGCGGGCGCATTTGCATACGGTGTATGAGAAGTTGCATGTGCAGTCGCGGACTCAGGCGGTGGTGAAGTTTTTGGGGAGAGGTTGACAGTCGTTAGTTGATGGTTGATGGGCAGTTGGTGGTGGCGGAGTTCCTGCAGAAAAGAGCCGCCGGGTTTATGGCCCGGCGGCTGACCCCAACCTTTTTCCTTTTCCCCAACCCCGAAATTGCAGACGGCGCACTGGGGGCAACGGGGTACGGGGACGTGGCCGTCCCCGCCCCGGTGTGAGGGGCGCGCTGAGACAACGCGCCCTACCCGCGCCCTACCTGCGCCATGCTTTGTCATGGGGCATTGGTATAGACGAGGCGGCAAAAGACGCTGCCGTTGGCGGGGTCGAGCGGGAGTGCGGCGCTGGTGGTGGCGCTGGAGCCGGGGATGGTGAGCCAGTTGGTGCCGAGGCCGAGGCCGGGGGCGTTGGTCTGGACCTGGAGCCACCAGCCGAGGTGATCTGTGGGCCAGGAGAGGCTCAGGCTGCCACTGGAGACGACGGCGGTGATGTTGGTGGGGTAGGTGGCGACGGTGCGCTGGACGGAGAGGATGCCGCTGACGTAGAGAAGGCTGGTGTTCCAGGCGAGGCCGGTGCCAGGGGTGGGCGGATTGAGACCGCCGAAGGAGCCGGAGTAGGCAGGGGCACTAAAGAGCTTGAAGGATTGGCCGTTGGTAAGAGTGCCGGGTGTAAAGGTGAGCTGTAAGGAGCTAAATGGCTCGAAGGTGATGGAAGTGCCGGCCTTGAGGAGGTCGTTGGTGTTGGCGGCGAGGTCCATGAACGTTTGGCCGAAGATGGTAATGGCGTTGGTGACGGTGAGGGTGCCCGGACCGTTGATGCCAGGGGAGACGTCGGTGTCGCCGGAGACGACGAGGGAGCCGAGAATGGTACCGTTGCCGGAGAGGCTGCGGCCGCCCTGCTGGAGGGTGAGGGTGGAATCGGAGCGGGCGGAGACGTCGAGGGTAGCGCCGCCAGCGATGGTGAGGGACGGGGTGCTCGTGAGGTGGGCAGTGCCAGCGAGGGCCAGGGTGCCGGCGCTGACGAAGGTGGAGCCGAAGTAGGGGCAGTCGTCGTAGATGATGAGTGAGCCGGAGCCGACTTTGTTTAGGCCGGCGGAGCCGGAGATGGTGTTGTTGGAGAGAGTGAGGGTCGCGCCCTGGATGCTGAAGACACAGTTACTGTTTTGGACGCCGGAGTTGAGGGTGATGGGGCCGACGAAGATGTTATTGCCGCTCGGGCTATAGACGTTGGTGTTCACGCCGTCGCCGTAGAGGACGAGGACTTTGTTGAGGAGGTTGCTGGGCCAGGTTTGCCAGATCTGCATGGTGGCGCCATTGGTAACGGTGAGGGTTTGAGCGGGATCGCCGAGGGTGGTGCTGTGTTCGAAGGACATGGCGCCCTGGAGGATGTTGATGTTGGCGAGGGCGGGATCGACGGCGAGGCCGACAAGGCAAACGAGGTTGGACCCGGTCTTGGTGAGGTTGTAGGGGTTGCCACCGGTGGAGAGGAAGGCGTTGGTTGGGGAGGCGATGTCGGTGTTGGCGGCCTGGGAGCGGATGTCCCAGCGGCCGACGTTGCCAATCCAGTAGGCGGCGGAGACGCCGCCGAGGGTGGTGTCGCCGGCGAGGGTGACGGTGCGCAAGGCATTTTGCTGGGCGTTGGTATTGGAGCTGACGATGACGCCGAGGCCGCCGACGCCGGCGCCGGAGACGGTGACGTTTTCAAAGCCGAGGTTGAGCGCATTGGCGGCGAGGTTGCCGCCGCCGAGGTCGAGGGTCGCGCCGGAGGCGATAGTGGTGCCGGAGTTGGTGGCGCCGAGGGCGGGGTTGGAGCCGACTTTGAGGGTGCCCGCCAACACGCTGACGGGGCCGGTGAAGTCGTTGGTGGAGGTGATGGTGAGGGTGCTGGGGCCGGACTTGGTGATGCCAGTGGCGCCGGTGATTTTGCCAGGACCGGCGATGGCGTAGTTATTGGCGGAGGAGTTGACGGTGATGGCGGCGGGCTGGACGACAATGCCGGCGCCGATGGTGAGGGTATTGGTGACGCCGGGGACGGAGTCGTCGAGGGTGACGGTGTCGCCGTTGTAGAAGAGGTCGGGGGTGGAGCCGTTGAGCCAGTTGAGGGAGCCGACGACATCCCAGGCACTGGAGCCATTGGCGGCGAGGGCGGCCCATTTGAGGTCGGCGGAGGAGCCGGAGACGATGAGGTTGACCTGGTGAGGGGTGGAGGTATCGAGGGCGAAGGTGTAGCGGGTGACGCCGCCGACGGGTTGCGGGGAGCCGAAGTAGAGGCCGGCGTCGCCGAGGAGGTTGCCGGAGTAGTTGATCAGGCGATAGGAGCCGGCCTGAAGGCGGCCCTGGTATTGGTTGATGAAGATTTGGGCGTTGGTGGTGGCGAGGTCACCGGTGACGTTGATGATGTCGTTGACGGCGGGGTCGGAGGCGTTATTGGTGCCGAGGTCGAAGGTGAGGGAGGCGCCCGATTCGAGGATGAGGCCGGCGGTGGCGGCGAAAGCGCCGGGGGCATTGGAGGAGCCGGGGTTGAGGGTGCCCTGGACATCGACGGAGGCGGTGTTGGTGCCGTAGCCGAAAAGGCTAGCGGCGTTGAGGCTGAGGACGGGGGTGTTAACGACACCGTTAATGGCGAGAGCGCCGACGGCGTTGGTGATGGTGCCGCCGACGGAGACGGTGCCGGAGAGGAGGAGACCGCCGCCGCCGTTTTTGTAGATGGTGCCCGGGCCGGCGAGGGCATTGCTCAGGGTGAGAGAAACGCCGCCGACGTTGAAGGTGCAAGCGCCGTTGAGGGTCATGGCGCCGAGGAGGGTGGAGTTGCCATTTTCGGCGAAGAGAATGCCGGGGACGACGGAGCCGTCGCCGTTGAGGACGATTTGTTTATTGATGGGGGTGGAGAGGTTGTAAAGGTCGAGGGTGGCGCCCGGGGAAACAGCCAACGTTTTGGTTGGGTCGCCGAGGCCGGCGGTGGCGAGCTGGACGGCGAAGATGCCTTGCTGGACGTTGATGTCGCCGAGGGCGGGATCGACGGGGTTCACGCCGACGAGGGAGACCTGGTTGACGCCGATTTTGGTAATGGAGAAGGGGTTGCCGCCGGTGGAAAGGTTTGCGCCAGCGCCGCGGATATCCCAGCGGGAAGCGCCGCCGAAGGTGGTATTGCCGACGAGGCTGACGGAGCGGATGGCGTTTTGCTGGGAGACGGAGCCGTTGTTAACGATCGCGCCGTTACCGCCGATGCCGGAGCCGGAGACGAAGAAGGGCTCGAGACCGAGGTTGAGGGCATTGGCAGCGCCGCCGGCAGGGCCCTGGAGGTCGAGGGTAGCGCCTGGGTTGATGATGGTGGAGCCATTGGTAGTGCCGAGGGCGGAGTTGTTGGCGGGGACGAGGGTGCCGGCGGAGACGCTAACGCTGCCGGAAAAGGAATTGGCAGCGGCGAGGCGGAGGATGCCGGAGCCGAAACCGGATTGGACGATGTTACCGGAACCGGAGATGGTGTTGTTGACGGTGAGGTCGGAATTCTGACTGAAAGCGAGGATGCCGTTGTTGGCAATGGAGCCGGAGGGCGGGAGGTTGGCGTTGGCGTCGTTATTGCCGAATACGAGAGTGCCGGCTTCGATGTCGATGCCACCGGAGAAGGTGTTGGGGCTGGAGTTATCGATGAAGAGCTCGCCGGGGCCCTGTTTAAGAATGCCGACCGAGCCGTCGAGGAAGCCGGTGCCCTGGAAGACATACACCAGTGATTGGTTGGAGACGGTAATGGAGGTGGGGTCGAGCTGGGTGGAGAGGTTAACGGTGGTGGGGCCGAGGGCGGAGTCGTCGAACCTAACGAAGTCGGTTTGGTTAAAGATGGTGGGGTTGCCGTTAGTATCTTTCCAGTTGGCGGTGGAGGCGACGTCCCAGGTGCCGTTGGGTGAGCCGGACCAGGTGATGTCGCGCGCGGGAGCGGGTCCGGCGGTGACTACGAAGTCGATGGCGTTATTGGCGAAATCGTTGGAGATGTAGCCGGCGTAGGGAGTGAGGTTGGGGGGGAGGGTACCGAGGCCGATGTTGGTGGCGCCGGACCAGGAGGAGTATTTGATGAGGGTAAAGACGGTGGGGTAGCCGCCGACGACGGGGATGGAGGCGAGGTTGATTTTGTTGGTAGGGTCGCCGACGGCCAGGCCGGTGAGCTGGAGGGAGGGGGCCAACGTTTGGACGTTGAGGGTGAGGGCGGCGTTGGTAATGGAGAAATTGCGGATGCCAGGACCGGCGGAGGCGTCGAGGGTGGCATTGGTGAGGACGAGGGAGCCGCCGTTGATGGAGATGGTGTTATTGGTGCTGCCGAGCGCGGCGCTGAGGGCGGCGATGCGGGCGGAACCGCCATTGAGGTTGAGGACGCCGCGGGAGTTGGTGACGGCGGCGCCATTGACGCGGCCCATTTCGAGGACGGTATTGACGATGAGGGTGGCAGTGCCGTTGACGTTGATGATGCCGACGCCGACGTCGTTGCCGGATTGGGTTTGCCAGCCGTTGGTGACGGAATTGACGTCGAAGGTACCGGCGGAGAGGGTGAGGATGCCGACGGCGGGGCGGCCGCCGGGGGTGCCGGCGGTGGAGGTTTTGCCGAGGGTAAGAGTATCGACGAGGGCATCGACGGTGCCGCCGGAGAAGTCGTTGGTGGCGGAGGGGGTGGTGGTGCCGCCGCTGTTGCCGATGCCATCGGCGATGGCCCAGCTCGGGACGCGGGAGGAGGCATCGGAGGCGCGGAAGAAGGCGGTGGGGTTGCCGTTATTGGCGGTGAAGAGGGGGTTAAAGCGGAGGGAGGCGAACTGGGACTTGAGCCGGGCGGAGGCGACGCCGTTGACGAAGAGGGCATTGGTCTGGCCGAGGAGGAGAATGGAGACGTTGCCGTTATTGCCGGCGCTGCCGGTATCGCCGACGTCGAGCGCGGGGACGGCGCCGGAGGCGGTGATGATATTGGTTTTGGCGAGGTTGAGGGCGCCGGAGGGGCGGTTTTGGGTAGCGGCGCTGGAGTTGGCGACGCCGACGAGGAGGCGGCCGACGGTGGCGTTGAGGGTATCGAGCCCGGAGAGGTCGAGGGTAAAGCGATGGTTGCCGGCGGTGCCGGAGCCCTGGTGGGCCTGGAGGTTGCCGCCGGCGAGGTTGATGGCCGCGCCGGGGCCGGTAATGGTGGCGAGGAGCTGGGACTGGTTGACGCCTTCGTCGGTCTCGGTGCCGGCGGAGAGGCCGGAAGAGATGGCGAGGGTTTGGCCGGCGGCGATGAGGGTGGTGTGGTTGGCGTTGGTTTGGGAGTACTGGAGGGAGGCGATACCGCCCTGGGTGATGAAGGCGGCATCGACAATGTTATTGATATTGGAGGCGGTGACGACCG
The DNA here is from genome assembly GCA_035566435.1 of Candidatus Acidiferrum sp. GTDB lineage: Bacteria > Verrucomicrobiota > Verrucomicrobiia > Limisphaerales > UBA8199 > DATMRF01. The sequence continues at coordinate 489 of DATMRF010000118.1, read as the reverse complement.
CTTCGGAGTTGGTGAAGAGGACCGCGCCGTTGACGGGGACGACCGCGCCGACCCAGTTATTGGCGGTGGACCAGTTCCTGTCGGTGCCGGCGCCGCCGGACCACACGGTCTGGGCGCGGGCGGATTGAGCGGCGGCCAGCAGAGCGGCGACGGAGAGAGCAGCACAGGCGAGTTTCATAAGGGAGGGGTTCGGTTGAGGGTGCCGGTGAGGGAGATTCGCGGTTAGCAAAGCACTCATGTGCGCCAGGGATTGGTTTAAGATAGAGTGTTATCGCAGGAACGAGGGAGGAGTGCTATCGAACGTTTGTTCTAGCGCTCTCGGTCCAGCCCACGAAAGGTAGGGACGCGTTCCAGAGACTGTCTCAAAAGGTTTTGAGACGTCATGGGGAGTGGCGAACTATGGGGGGTTCAGAGTGCAGCCAAAGGAAATTGAAATGAGTCCAGGAAAGCCAACTCTTCCAGGCGACCAGGGCCAGCTTTGCTTTTTCC
>DATMRF010000117.1:0-243041 GCA_035566435.1 Candidatus Acidiferrum sp. | reverse complement strand
CCACAACTCTTACAGGGATTTTTAAGCTTTGTTGATGACATAAACTATTCATCTTCAAAGATTTGCTGGTTCGCTCAGGCGTCGCGACGCGACGCTGGAGCGTGCGGACACTTCCCCCGTGGACTGAAGTCCACGGCTACCATCGTTGCATCGCTACGCGATGCATGCAGGTGTTGGCTACCATCAAGCTGCCGCCCCGCGGCGCGGGAACGGCAGCGAATTCCGGGCATTTTCCTGCTGATTTGGGCGGCTAAGAAGGGAAACTCATGCCAGGCTCAGGAAGATGTGGGTAGTGACAAGGACTGAAGTCCACGGCTACCATCGTTGCATCGCTACGCGATGCATGCAGGTGTTGGCTACCATCAAGCTGCCGTTCCGCGGCGCAGAAATGGCAGCGAATTCCGGGCATTTTCCTGCGGACTTGGGCGGCCAAAAAGGGAAACTCATGCTGGGCTCAGGAAGATGTGGGTAATGACAAGGACTGAAGTCCACGGCTACCATCGTTGCACCGCTGCGCGGTGCATGCCGCTGTCCGGTTCAGAAGGAATTTGTCCCACGCCCGAGTAACACTCGGTCAGTGGCAATAGTTATGACCCCTCTACGGGCGCAACTGCTGCGCCAGCCAGGTCTCCGTCAGCGCCTTGCCTCTCCTCAGTTCCACCCGACAAAGGCGTCATCCACCCAACAAACAGGTCACTTTTACAGGGTTTCAAGCGGGGCGAGTGAACCCAAAAAAGTGAATGCGCCGAGCTGGAGTCACGCTGCTTGAGCGATGTTCTCCCCGGCTGTGGGTCTGGCCCCGCTCAAGAAGAGGCCACCCGCTTTAAATCCCAAATGCCAAATGCTTGATTCGGTGCGGCTAATGGGTTCTATTAACCACACTAAACGGCACCATCGGCGAGCACCCCGGCCGGGGGTGGTTTGCTGCCGGTGAAATGACATGAGGACAGGTTTATGAGTCTGCAGCATCCTTATTGGTATTACGGTTGCGCCTCCAGAAACGCGGCTGGCTCCCGCTTGACCCGGCGCGAGTGGCTGGCCCGCAGCGCCGGCGCGCTGGGGCTTTGCGCGCTGGCTGATTGGCCGAGTCTTTTGCGGGCCCAGGACATCGCCGCACCGGCAAATCTGCCACACCTGGGCGGCAAAGCGCCAAGCCTGCCGGTAGCGCTCCGCCGGTGTGTTTCGTATGAGCCGGGCGTGGTGCGGGAACAATTGGACGCGGCGCTCGATGCGATTGGCGGAATCGGGCGGCTCGTGAGCGGAAAGACGGTGACGGTGAAAGTGAACATGACGGCGCCGGCGGACCCCTTCGCCGGCTTGCCCGCGTGCCGCACCTATCACATTCATCCGCACGTGGTGGCCGCTCTCTGCGCCGCGCTGGACCGAGCGGGCGCCCGCCGCATCGCCATCGTTGAGGCCTGGTATCATCATGAGCCGGTCAAGACCGTACTGACGCGCGCCGGTTGGGACGTGCCCGCAATCGAGGCCGCCGGCGGACACAGGGTGGTGTTCGAGAATACGCGAAATCGCGGCACCTGGGGCTCGTACAGCCGGGTGAAAGTGCCTTGGGGCGGATATCTGTTTCCGGCCTTTGAACTGAATGGCTGGTACGAGCACACGGACGTTTTCGTTTCTCTGGGCAAGATGAAGGATCACGCGGTCGGCGGCGTGACGATGACGACAAAGAACCTGTTTGGCATCACGCCGACGGCGCTATATGGCGACGACGCGCCGAATGAAGACACGGTGCAGGCGCGGGTTGCGCCGCTGCACATGAACACGCGCGCGTTGCCGGCGGGCGTGCCCGCTCAGCTCGGGGCCAATCCGCCCAACCAGGCTGAAGTCCGGGTGCCGCGAATTGTGGCCGACCTGCTGGGGGCGCGCCCGGTTGATTTGGCCATCATTGACGGCGTGGAAAGTGTCGCCGGCGGTGAGGGCCCCTGGATCAAGGAGATGCGGCCGATTCAGCCCAGGCTGCTTTTCGCCGGGCGAAACGCCATTTGCACCGATTCGGTTTGCGCCGCCGCCATGGGCTATGATGCGCGGGCGGCTGCCGGCCAATTTCCGTTTCCCGGCGAAAACCACCTGCACTGGGCCTCTGACGCCGGCCTCGGGAACAACGACATTCGCCGAATTGAAGTAGTTGGCCTTGCTTTGTCACAGGCGCGGTGCAAATTCCGCAGCCCGCCGGCCTGAGCGGGGCATGAACGACATTGTTTTCCGTGAAATCGCATGGCCGGGGCGTGCCTGCGCGCTCCGCTCCCTCATGTCGGCCTCAAAAAGGGTCGGTTGCGCAGATTCGCAGACTTTATGAAAAATGCGAGTTCTCAAATAACCAGGCCTTCAAAACTCCTCGCCGTGGCGGCGGTCGCCTTTTCGGTGTGTGGTTTCGTGGGAGCCATCCACGCGGCCGACCCACCGGCGCCGACGCAAAGTTCCGCACCGGCGTTCGACGGCGGCAAGAGCACCTGGCATGATGACTTTGTCCGTTACGACTTCCTCATGGACAAGGAGACTTTTGAGGTTACCCCTTTCACCCGGCCTGACAATGAGCGCTTCGGCGTCGGAGCTCCCCCCGCCGGGAAGCTGCGCTGCATCGTCGTCGTTCCCAAGAATCCCGCGCCGGGAAATCCCTGGTCGTGGCAAGCCTGCTACTGGGACCACCGGCCCCAGGCCGAGGTGGAACTGCTGCGGCGGGGTTTTCACATTGCCTTCATCACTCCCGATCCGGGCAAGCAGTGGGATGCGTGGTACGCCTTCCTGACGGAGAAGCACGGGTTGTCGAAGAAACCGGCGTTCGATGGGATGAGCAAAGGCGGCGTAAATGCTTATCAATGGGCCACCGCCAATCCGGACAAGGTTTCCGCGATCTACGCCGACAATCCCGCCATCCGGCAGGAAGATATTCCGAAGCTGGTCGAACTCGCCAAGCGCGACGTGCCTTTGCTCAATGTCTGCGGCAGCCTCGATTTTGTGCTGGAGAAAAACACGAAGGTGATCGAGAACGTTTATCACCAGGCGGGCGGCCGGATCTCCATCATGATCAAGGAAGGCACCGCCCATCACCCGCACAGTTTGCAGGATCCCAAGCCAATCGCCGACTTCGTTGAACAGAGTCAGGCCGCTCCGGCGGCCCGGCCGGCTTTCGTGGACGACACGTTCGTCAAATCTTCCTATTACAGCGTTGAGAATTCCTACATCTACCTCCAAAAGGAGGATACCTACGCCACCTGCCGGGGACCGCAGTTCTCCCCGTGCTATGACCGTTATGACAAGACCAACCGGTCGTGGGGAACCACCGGCATGGCGGTGCTCGTGCCGGAGAATCCGGCCGCCAGGAAGCTGTGGGTTTTGCGCGCGGATCGCATCGACCGGACCACGTCGGAGGTTGACCTGGCCCTGCTCGCCAAGGGTTATTATATCGTCGTCCCGCCGCTGCTCGCGGGGCGCGGTCCGCAGCGTGAGGATTGGGACGCGGTTTACCAGCTCATGACCGACGCCGGCTTCTCCAAAAAGCCGGCCTTGGAAGGGGTCGGCGCGGGCGCCGGGGAGGCATACGCCTGGGCCGTCGAAAACGCGGGCAAGGTTTCGTGCATCTACGGCGAGAACCCCGTCCTGCGCGGCACCATGGTCACGAAGGGAAATCCGGACGAAAACGCAAAAGTGCCGCACATCGACGATCTTTCGCCGCTCGCCAAGGCCGGCGTGTCGATCCTGCACGTTTGCGGCAGCCTCGATCCGTGGCTCGACCGCGAGACGCGGGTGGCGGAGAAGAAATATAAGGAACTGGGCGGGAATTTCACGGTGATCATCAGGGAGGGCGAGGGCCATTTTGCGGTCGGGCCGCGGAATCCGAAGCCAGTGGTGAGTTTCATCGTCGAAAAAACAAACTAAAGTCCCGTATGCAGATTTTACAATTGGGAACGACTTTAGTACTGGCGCTCAGCATCCTCGGGCTTGCGGACGCGCGGGGCGCGGGGACTTATGTAAAACTCGACTACCCAGCCTCGACCGTATCGAACGAATTGCAGGTGGCCGTGACTTACATGCTCTGGATTCCGGAGGATGTGAAAACCCTTCGAGGAATCATTGTGCATCAGCACGGCGCGGGAACGACTGCCTCCATCGAAGGATCGACCGCAGCGTATGATTTGCACTGGCAGGCGCTGGCGAAGAAGTGGGACTGCGCCCTTTGGGCTTCCAGCTATCACGTGTTGAACGAGAAGATCGATATTTCGCCAGGCGCGTCGGAGCTCTGGTTCGATCCCCGACGAGGTTCGGAAAAGACCTTTCTCGAGGCACTCGCGGATTTCGCGGCAAAGTCCGGTCATCCTGAAATCGATAAAGTTCCGTGGGCGCTCTGGGGACATTCCGGCGGCGGCATTTGGTCGGACGTGATGACCACGCTGCATCCCGACCGCGTCGTTGCTGTGTGGATGCGTTCGGGTTCGGCGCTCATGTTTCTGACGCATCCGGAATTCCTTCGACCCGATGTTCCAGCCGCGGTGTATGGGATTCCGATGATGACGAACCCCGGCGTGAAGGAAAAGCCGAAGCTAAACCCAGACGCACCGGACCATCGCACCGAATTCGACAAGATGAAGGGGCCATGGCTCGGCAATATTGCGACGTTCAAGGAATATCGCGCCAAGGGCGGCCTGATCGGATTTGCACCGGACCCGCGCACCGGCCACGAATGCGGGGACAGCCGTTACCTCGCGATCCCGTTTCTCGATGCTTGTCTGGCGATGCGGCTGCCGGACAAGGGAAGCAAAGACCAAAAGCTCAAACCGATGGATACCAGCAAGGCATGGCTCGCGCCTTTGTTCGGCGATGAAGCGAAACCTGGGCGGGAATTCAAAGGCGATGTCAACGACACTGTCTGGCTGCCGAACGAAGCCGTCGCCAAAGCGTGGATGGAATATGTGAAGAGCGGGGCCACAAGCGACACCACCCCGCCGCCCGCTCCGTGTCATATCAAAGTATCCTCCAAAGGCGAGGCGGGAACAGAGGTCACTTGGACTGCCGAGGCCGATTTTGAGAGCGGCATCCAACAATTCATCGTGTTGCGTGATGGGGCGGAACTGGCGAATGTGCCGGAGAAGCCGCTTGGCAAATTCGGTCGGCCGCTATTCCAATCCATGACCTATCACGACACACCGAGTCTCCCGCTGCCGGAAATGCGCTACCTCGACACCTCTGCCAAAGCCGGAGAAAAGCATGCTTACTCCGTCATCACAGTGAACGGGCTTGGACTTCGTTCAGAGCCGTCGATTCGAACGCCGTAGCAGCGAAGGAGTCGCAACCATAGCATCGGTAATGTGCGATTGTGCGGAACCGTCCGCGTTATAAGACCGTTGGCATCACCGGTGCCAGGGTTGGCGTGTCGAGTTCATCACTGCGGGTGGGTAAGACGCCGAGGTCTGGCGCGCGATACCTCAACGTTCCGGGTTGGACGGTGAATTCAACAGGTTTTTGTTATCGGAAGCGCGCTTGAACATTTGCAGCAAGCCGTCCAGGAAGGCGAAGAAGAGGTCCACCGCGTAGCCGACGAGGAAGGCGACGGCGAATGGGGAAATGGCGACACCCGGAGTGACGTTGAATTGGCCGACCACGAGGCCGCCGATTCCGGCAATCAAAAAACGGGCCACATGCTTGTCAGTCGGGATGAAGGTGCGGTTTCGCATCTGGTCGTCGTACAGCCGCAGCAGATACGCAGCAGCTCCGAGCAGCGCATAAAGGACAGGCAGGACGCAGGTGGCAATGGCGCCATAATAAACGGAGATTAGCTCTTGAACGGTATTCGCAAAATTTCTGATCTCCTGATAAACTTGGATTTTGTCGGTGTATTCGCGGGAAAGAAGCACCGGCAATCCGGCGGTCAGCTCGAACTTCTGTTTCATAGCGCTCCAATTCGTGCGGAGGTTGCCAAACGGCACATAGGCGGCGTTGAACACGAAATGATTTAGCTGGCGGGAATTGCTGTCAATGTTACGCATGGTCGCAGCGAACTTCTGAAGGTCGGTGATGACGTCCTTGGAGGAAACCCCGCGTGGAGGCCCATTGGAGCCAAACCAAATCAGTTCGGCTGCGTCGGACGTGGCAGCCGCCGGCGGAGGTGTGGCAGTTGGCGAACTCGCCACATCCGGAGCCTGGTTGGTCTCCGGCGGAGGGCCAAGTTGGAGCGCCAACTTTGCGGCCAGAGCGTTTGCGTTGTCGACATCGGTCTTAATCGAGTCGGACACGCGCGAACTGACAAAAGTGATCAAGGAGATGAAGAGGACCAGCAGGCCCACGATGAGCGCGGCGACCGTATAAAATACTGCGATTCGGCGGTCGCCGTCTCCCTTTGATTTTGCCGATGATTTTGCCCACGCCTTAAGGCTCTCGACAGTTACTGGCCGGACGCGGGCAGCGAGCACGGTTAGCGCACTGAGGAGATTGGCGGCGAGCTCCTCCGTCATGGCGTTGGCATTGAACGCGCTCCTGGCTTTGAGAACGTTGTTGCGGACGCTGTCATCAACCGCGATCCCGAGTTCGGCGACATACCCAAGCAATAATTCGGCATCCTCAAGTTTCTGAGGGAGATAAGTGCCAACCGCAGAGGGAGGCTGCGCCGAGGCGGCAGAAGTAGCCGGTTGAGCCGATGGACTTAGAAGCGGGTCCATTTTAGGCAGAACCTGTGGTTCAGGAGTTGCCAACCGGCCGGTGTTGATTTGCGCAACATATTCGTTTTTGGTTCTTATTGCCCTCTCAGCGCCGCCAGCGCAGCACCATGAAACCAAGCTGGCTCCCCTGAACCGCCGAGAATAAGCGTGTCCCGCATCCAATTTGCCCTCAGCGGCAAACGACCGCGTCCGCTTTCGGGAAGTAACGCTTGGGACGGGACGACTCTAATCCGCGTTGGAAAACGTTGCAAGGGAGTTTTTGGAGCGCGCCGTGTGAGAAGCAATGCGAAGCACCAACCGCTGCGGCCTCGGAATTGGTTCGTGCTAAAGTCGCGGTGCTGCTGCGACTGGTCCTCCGGGCACAGTCGCGCTGTGGAGATTCACTGGGGCCTTGCCTGAAAACGTAGCCGTTCAGTGGCGGCCGAGCGCGCGGCCTCGCTTTGTGCAGCCAGTGTGAGGCTGTGACCTACTGAAGCACCGTGCCGGCAGCTTCAAGGCGATTCAGTTCTCTGGTTCTTCGGACGGGATACCCCGCCATGTCTCAACCTTGTATTATGTCGCGCCCTGCCAAATCCCTCACGAAAAAAGCATTTGAAATGGGGTCGGTTGCGCAGATCCGCATATAGCATGCGAATCCGCGCAACTGACGCCTCACGACCGACAGGGCGGAGATCCGAGCCTCCTGGCGTCGGCTGCTACGGCGAGCGTTTGTTTGCGGCTTGCCGAGGAACCGCAAAAAAGTGTCAATGAGTTTGTGTGGCTAGCCTGGTGGGATAATCAACAGGTCGACACTGCCATCATAGTGCCTTCGGTTTTTCGGGCCGACGCCTCTCGCCGCAGAGGACAAACTGTTGAAACAGTTCAGCGGAGGAGAGCACGTCTTTGCACCGGGCTAAAGCCACGGTGTTAATGAGAGGAGCCAAAAGAACGTGAGATATCCGGACTAAGCCGCCCGGGCTTCCATTGCAGCGAGCATTTCCGGCGGAAAAACCTTGCGGGGGCAAAGGCCGTCTCCTGGTGCGTCAGCGTCTCGGTGAGTCCCAGGTCGAGCGATTGTGTGGTCGCGACGCGGCTCCAGTTCACCAAATCGGGCGACACTCCCAAGGCGATGGGCGCGTCGGTGGCGGGTTTATAGAAACGGGGAACAAGGTTTTTCCACTTCGGGCGTCGCGAACCAGGTCAACTTCACGAGTTATTAGCAACAATGCCTTCTCGGATCTATTCCTTCGTTTGGTCCAGGGCTTTTTCCCAGGCAGCGCGGAGCTCCGGCGGCAATTCATCGAGCGAATGGTAAACATGTTCGTTCCCCGAAGCGTCCTTAACTTTGAACACCGAATACGTTTTCTTGCTGATGATTTTTGTGGTAAGGCCATCGGAGGACGCGGAGCTGAGGCCCTCTTTCAATGCTTCAGATTCGAGCTTTTCAATCTCGGCGCGCAGTTCCGGCGGCACTTCCTTAAGAGAATGATAGTCATAGCGCTGGCCGTCCTCGTCCGTGGTTCTTATGTTGACGGTCTTCTTGATAGTAATGAGCGGCCGTCGGGGTGGGCCCGTGCTCTGAAAAAGCGCAAGAAATCTTTGCCACAAGGACGGCGGTTCAATCCGAGCGAAGCATTTAGGGCAGAATTGCGCGCTCTTCTCGACTGGAGTGGCGCAAGCGGGACAGTTCATAAATCATTGCGCATATTCAGGGTTGGCGAAGCCCCAGCTGTTGGAGCAGCGCCTGAAAGCGCGGCAGCGGATGCAGGTCATCCAGGGTTGGGTCACAAGGAAGGTCCTGAAGCACCTCGCCCTTAGCCAACGCCTCCTCGTACTGGTCCAGCGCGGCGTCGAGCGCCTCGGCGACCTGGATGCCGATGGCGATAACCTCGCGGATTTTCAGACGCCGTTGCTGCGTCACCACGTCGAGCGTCTGGCCTTCGACGTATTCCATCGCCAGGAAAGGCCGGCCATCGTCGGTCTCGCCGACTTCGTGGATGACGCAGATGTTGGGATGACTCAGGCCGGAGGCGGCCTTGGCCTCAGCGCGGAACCGCTTGCGTTGTTTGGCATCCTTGGCCAACTCCGCCGACATGAGCTTGATGGCAACGAAGCGCTCGAGTTGGGTGTCTTCGGCCAGCAACACCTCTCCCATGCCCCCGGTGCCGAGTTTGCGCACCACGCGATAATGGGAGATTCGACGGTCGGGCATGCATCGAAGGATAAGCTATTTATCAATAGATTCAAGAAGCGGGGCTTTTGGCGGAAAGGGCGGAGAGGCAGACGGGCAGCCGCGAAAAGGCACACAAGGCACAACGCAGCGGAGCCGCAACCCAATCGGCCGAGCAGATAAACCGCAGAGCCGCGAAGACCGCAGAGAATCAAAGGGATGCGATTCGAAAAATCTTGCTCAAATTGCCTTATTCTCACGATTCGCACTGCAAAGGCGAAAACAGCCCAGGCGAGACGCGACCAAGCCGACCGCACAGAGCAAAAGCGGAGCCGCGATGACCGCTGGTTTGAATCGCGCTGCATGCGGTGCGATTCAAACCAGCGGTCAATGTGTTGCGTAGGAAGCGGTCGGGAGGTTACTGACGGGTGCTACTCGCAGGTTGAGCCCGCGGCTGCCGTCGGTTTGGGGCGATGGGTAGGAAAGCGGCAGGGGACAGCCGCACTCCAAAACGCAAGCGAGGTCTCGGCGCCCACATTGCCACCGCCAGCTTTTGAAGAGTGCTGTCTTCTGCCGCTTTGGCTTTTTCGCCCCATTCCTGCTCAGCATGTCTCAGCGCCCTCCGTTCTGACGGCGTAAAAGAACCCAAAACACATCCAGCCGGTGTTGAGCACCGGCTGGATGTGCTAGTTCGATTGCGGAAGCGGGACGGCGCTCAGCGTGCTTTGGGCAGCGCGCTCAAGCCGGCATAGACGGCGTTCTTTCCCAGTAACTGTTCGATGCGCAGGAGCTGGTTGTATTTCGCCAGGCGGTCCGAGCGGCTCAGGGAACCGGTCTTGATCTGGCCGCAGTTGGTTGCGACGGCGATGTCGGCGATGGTGGAATCCTCGGTTTCGCCGGACCGATGGCTCAGCACGGCGGTGTAGCGATTGGTTTGGGCGAGTTCGACCGCATCCAAGGTTTCGGTGAGCGAGCCGATCTGGTTCACCTTGACCAGGATGGAGTTCGCAGTGCCGGTATCGATGCCTTTCTGCAGAAACTTAACGTTTGTCACGAACACGTCGTCGCCGACAAGCTGGAGCTTACCGCCGAGCTTGTCCGTGAGCGTCTTCCAGTTCTTCCAGTCGCTCTCGGCGCAGCCATCCTCGATGCTGACGATGGGGTATTTGCCGCAGAGTTTCACATAGAAGTTGACCAACTCGTCGCCGCTGACGGTTTTGCCGGTGCTCTTCTTGAACGTGTAGGTGCCGTTGCCGTTGTAAAACTCAGAAGCGGCGACATCCAGAGCGAGAAAGATTTGCTTGCCCGCTTTGTAGCCGGCGTCTTTGGTCGCCTGGAGAATGGATTCGATGGCATCCTCGACACTGTCGAGTTTGGGGGCAAAGCCGCCTTCGTCGCCGACGGCGGTGCTGAGGCCGCGTTTCTTGAGAACGGATTTCAGAGCGTGGAAAATCTCGGCCAGGGCGCGCAGGCCTTCGCTGAAGGTAGGCAAACCGTGCGGCATGATCATGAATTCCTGGAAATCAATCGGGGCATCCGAATGAGCGCCGCCGTTGATGACGTTGGCCATGGGAACCGGGAGCACCTTGGCATTGGGTCCGCCGAGATACTTGAACAGCGGCATGCCCAGGGCTTCGGAGGCGGCCTTGGCAGTGGCCAGGGATACGGCGAGGATGGCATTGGCGCCGAGCTTGGATTTGGTCTCGGTGCCATCGAGGTCGAGCATGATGCGATCGACGGTCAACTGGTCCAGCGCATCCACGCCCTGGACGGCGGGGAGGATTTTTTCGGTCACATTCTTGACCGCCTTGCTGACGCCTTTGCCGAGGAAGCGCTTCTTGTCGCCGTCGCGCAGCTCGATTGCCTCGTGCTCGCCGGTGCTGGCGCCGGAAGGCACGGCGGCGCGTCCGACCGCCCCGCCGGCGAGGACAACATCGACCTCCACAGTGGGGTTGCCGCGTGAATCCAGAATCTCACGGGCCTGAATATCATAGATAGTGCTCATAATTTCATTTTCAATTCGGGAACTCTGGAAATCGGGCCACTTACTTTGCGGGAGTTCCCAGTTTCGTTTCCGCTCAAAGGTGCGCGCATGATAGTGGGACGCGTACGCGAGTCAAGGGAAGTGAGCGTTAGAGCATGGGAGCGTGGAACCTGAGGCGTGAGAGGGATGCGGCGAGGCTCCGCCCTCCAGTTTAGGCGTTGCGCGGCGGGTTGAGGCATCGTAAAGAATAGGCGTCGGCAATGGGGTTTGCCGTCCCGAAATGGGAAAACCGCCTGAGCGCACTCAGTGCTGATAACTCCTACCCTTGTGTTAATGCATCGGCGGGAGCCTTTATGGTCGGATATTTCTGGGTAGCCATTGGTGGCGCGCTGGGCAGCGTAGCGCGGTATTGGTTTTCCGACGTGGTGGCGCGTCGCTTCGGTGAAACCTTCCCGTGGGGGACTATCCTGGTCAATATCACAGGCTCATTCGTCATCGGCTTTTTCGCGACGTTAACCGCTCCCGATGGCCGGTGGCTGGTGCCGTCCTGGTTTCGCCAGCAATTCTTCATGCTGGGAATCTGCGGCGGCTACACCACGTTTTCTTCGTTCAGTCTCCAGACGCTCAACCTGCTGGAAGATGGTGAATGGCTTTACGCCGGGGCCAATGTTGTGATTTCAGTTATTTGCTGCCTGGTCGCGGTGTGGCTCGGCCACGTGGCCGCGACCGGCCTTAATGCCAGCCCCCGATGAATGCGACGGTTCCACTGCCGGCTTACTCCGTCAACCCCCTCCTCTCACATGCAAATCCCTCACGAAGCCGTTCTGTTGCGTATTTTTATCGGCGAAAGCGACCGCTGGGAGCACCACCCGCTCTACGAAGCGATCGTGCTTAAGGCGCGGGAATTGCACCTGGCCGGGGCGACGGTGCTGCGCGGGCCGATGGGTTTCGGGAAATCCAGCCGTCTGCATACGGCGAAAATCCTCAGGCTCTCGACGGACCTGCCGCTGGTGATCGAGATTGTGGACAGTGATGAGAAGATCCAGTCGTTTCTGCCCGTGCTCGACAAGATGATCACCGGCGGCCTGGTGACCCTGGAAAAGGTCAAGGTGCTCGAATACCGGGGCGGCACACCGCCGGAGGCGGCGCAGTGAGCGCGAGGAAGGCGGAAGAGAGCCGGTGCCGCTTCGCTCTGCCGGCGCACCAAAAGCTTCGCAACGTTCTCTTCTGCCAGGGGTCTTCAATCCAAATCGAGCGCCTGGCGAACGAAGTGATTGGTGCGCCGCTCCCTTGCAAGTGTGGTAGCCGGGCCGTGGCCGCCGAGCAACTGCGTTTCCGGTGGCAACGCCATCACACGGCGGATGGAAGCCTCCAAATCCTCGTGCTTTGAATCCGGCAAATCGGTCCTGCCGACGGAGCCGCCAATGATCAAGTCGCCCCCGACCAGCACTTTCTCGCGGGGGAAATAATAAGCGACATGGCCCGGCGAGTGCCCCGGAGTGTGCATCACGATCACCTCAACCAAGCCGAGTTGGAGTTTTTGGTTGTCACTAACGTGCGCATCGGCTTTGAGGGGCGGAATCTCGAAGGAGAGACCAAACAGCCGGGTCTGCACCTCGGGATGCCGGGCCTTCGGCTCGTCCAGCGCATGGATGAGAATTTTGACGCTGGGCCACCGGCGCCGGACGACTTCATGATCCGCGAAGTGATCAAAATGGCCATGGGTCAGCCACAGGCCAACGACTTCCAAGCCCCGCTGGTTTGCCTGGTTCAGCAGCGGCTCGGTCGAGTGGTCGGGCGCGTCAAAGATAACAGCCTGCCGGGTAGCGCCATCCGCGATGAGAAAGCAGTTGGTCATGGCGACGCCGCCGGTGTTCGTCAAAGTGAGCATGAAACGTTGGAAGGGTGATCAGGTTTTCAGGTTATCAAGTTATCAAGCTTTCAGGTTTCCGCATTTGGCTGGCAGCGGGTAAGTCTGAATCCAGGGCCGAAAGCGACAAGACCGGCGTGAGGAGCTGCACCCTGTCTGTCATTCCGCTTAATGGGCAGGCACCGGCACGCCGATGTCCGCGGCGAGCTTGTTGGCCGCTTCCGGGCTCACCCACCGGACCAGGGCGAGAAAGTTCACCAGGGTGGAACTATCCGGCTTGGCGCGGAACATATTCTTCAAGCTGTTGACGATCTTTTTATAGGTCGCGAGGTATTTTTCATGAGTCAGTCGGGAAACGTAGGTCTCGATCACCGGCCGGGCAATCGAGTCGGTCTTCCCATCCGCGCGATAGGGGATTTGGCAAAAGATCTTTATTAGCGATATCGGATCGGCAGCGATGAGAGTGATCCAGCTCTGGCGGATTTCCTCGGCGTCATATTTGGCGTTCAGGCGCTCGCGAATGACCGCGGCCACCGCGGCGGGGTCCGCCCGGTTGCGAATCTGATCCTTGATTTTGTCCCAGGCCAACTGGCGCTCCTTCTCGGGCGAGACCGCCGGTTCATGGGCTTTGACCTCTTCATCGAGTCCCTTCAAGGCGAGCGCCGCGGCAATCGCCCGGCCGAGAGCGTCCGCATCCGCCCTGCGGAGCCGGTCGCAAGACATGATTGAACGGACGACGTAGCGCTGCATTGCGGGAGGCACCAGCCGGAGAATCGGGACGAGCTCCTCGACCGACGGGGCTTTTTGGGGCGGCGGAGGAATGAGATGCCTGACGAATTCCGGCACGGCCTCGTCCTGGTCGGATGGCCGGTCCAGCCGGAGCCGGAGCACATACTTGAGTGTTTTGCCGACGACGCTGCCCTTTCCGGTGTTATTGATGACCATGTGGCGGTGGTCAGGATTGATCACAAAGGCGAGCAGTTTCTCGGCCAGCTCGAGCAACTTTTCATCCAGGCGGTCCTGCGGGCCGGGGAGGACCAATTGCTCGACTAACGCCGGCAAGCGCTGGGCGAAGATTACATCCGCCGCCTCCGTATTCTGATGCTCGTAATAATGCAGCAACTCGAGCAGGAAGGAGAACTTTTGGAACGCGATTCTTTGCGCGCGGCCTTCCGGGGCCGCCGATTTGCTTCGCTGCACGCGTTGGTACAACGCCATCAGCTCGGGCCGCTTGCCGGCGGCGACCTTCGTCTGTTGCTGAAACAAAGCTTCAAACTCACTCTTGAACCCGAGCACGATCTCCTCCCGCTTTGGATGCGGGTTCAGTTTCGGATCGGTCGTCATGTCGTTAAAGAAGACCAGAGCCTCCTCGCCGAAATCCCTGACGATCCGCTCCCGCGGCACCTGGCCCTTAACAAAACATCGATTGGCCCGCACCACTTGGGGAGTGAAGAACAGGTCGGGCTTTTCGACCAACGACTCGACCAACCCGTGTTCGAGCGGCGCTTCCAACTGGAGCAATTCCTGGACGAGCGGCTTTAAGGCAGCCGCGAGCTCCCGTTTCGTGAGGTCGAGAGTTTTCAACGCGGTGGGTTGAGGCAAGGCCACATCAACGGTGCCTTTGGCCAAGCCGGCGAGGACCTGGCTGACATTGGTGTTGTGCTCGACGAGCTTCGAGATGATGACCCCGACATCATTGAGCGGCAGTTTGCTGACCAGGGATGTGAGGAGGAGGATGAGCTCGCCGTGTGATTTTTGCCGGTGCTCGATGACCCTTTCCAGCAGTTGCCGAAGCGCCTTGTTCTCCTGTTCCAGGGCGGTTTTTTCCGCTTCGAGTTGTCCCACCCGCAAGGTCAGCTCATGCCAGCCCTTCTGGATTTCCTCCACTGAAGTCGCCGCATTTGGCACAGGCTCTGTCATACCCTTAATCTAGCCTCTTCCCAAAAGCGATTTCCATCACTTTTCACCCGAACTTGACTTTGGGCTGATAAGGACAGAAGGGGGGTTGGTGGGGCTCCCGGGCACGCTGGCCCTCCCGCGAACGCTCGGCCTGCCGGCGGCGGCGTCGAACTTCTTTTTGAGGTCGTCAAGTTCCTTGCGCAGGTCGCGATTGGCTTTCTCGAGGTCGAGGACCTCCTGGCGAAGGTTCTTAAAGTCATCGACCGGCTTGCGCAGGGCGCGCAGGTCCGCCACGGCTCGCTCGGCCGCGGCGCGTTCAGGGCTGGCTTTGGAGGCGGTGGCGAATTTCTCGAGGACGGCGATGGCCCTGGGATCGCCGAGAGTGTCGAGCGCGCGCAAATCCGCCAATTGGACACTCTTCTTTTTATGGTTCACCCGCGCGACCAGGAATTCCAGGACCTGATCCTTCTTCTCTTCGTTGCGCGCGAGGTAAGCCAGCGTCTGCAAGCCCTGGCTAAAGCCGCGACTGGTAAACTCGCCCTCGCGCTTCGAGAGCGCCTCGGTCAACGGCGCGATGGCGGCTGGATCGTCCTGCGAACGAAGGCCGGAGATGGCTGCTTCCGCCAATTCGTTGCGGTAAGAATCAGAATTGAGGAACTTGAGCAGGGTGTCCCCGACCCCCGGTTTGGCATAGCCGCCCAATTCACCCAGCGCGGCCGAAAGGATGTCGGGATTCTTTTCCTGCCCGAGGACCTGCTGGGAGGCCGCAAGCGCCTTGTCGTCGTAGAAGCCGCCGATGTCGTCCACGACCTCGCGGCGAACGCGGGCATCAGATTGTTTGCGTGAACCGAGCAGGGCGTCGAGAGCTTCATCGGTGTGAATCGCCCGGACGGCCTTGGCCGCTTCGATGCGTACGCCGTAGAACGAATCCTCGTTGAGTGTTTGTTTGAGTTTGGCGAGTGACTGCTTGTCTTTTTTGGGGCTCAGTTGTTCGATGGCCAGCAAGCGGCCCACGACGTCGTGCTGGTCGGCGAGCTGGGCGTAAAGCATCGGTGCGGGCAGGGTGAACTTTATTTTGGCCAGCAAGGTGTATTCCGGGTCAACCCGGACGAGCTCAGGCGCAGAGGCCAACGGAAAATAGAAGTCCTCCTGCTTCTTCGTGACCTGGATGGTGCGGTCAATTGTTGCGTCTTTACCTTTGAAGCGAATGACGAGCGGAAACTGGAAGAGGAGCACGTTAGCGTTGATGTCCTGCACCTGCTGAACCGAGGCTCGAGCCAGCTTGGCGGCTTCATCCCAAGTATATGCTACCTCCAATTCAGGAAAGTGGCCGTGATACAGCCATTGGTCGAAGAACCGGTCGTAGGAACGGCCGGAAAGTTCTTCGATGACTGCGCGGAGATCTTCGGTGACCACATTGCCGAGCTGATGGCGTTGCAGATAAGTCTTTATGCATTCGCGGTAGAGGCTCTCCCCGAGCTGGGAGCGGAGCATGTGCAGCACCCAACCGGCCTTCGGGTAAACCAGGTAACCGAACATCTCCCTCGGCTCGCCATAATTGCGCCGGACGATGGGGTTAAAATCGTTGGTCATGCCGGTGATAGTGCGAGCCCGCCCGTACAGCTCGTAAAGCATGAAGTCCCGGCCGTGTTTGTGGGCCCCGTAGAGCGTCTCGTAATACGTCGCGAAACCTTCGTTCAACCAGATATGGCTCCAGTCCTTGCACGTGACGAAATCGCCGAACCATTGATGAGCCAACTCGTGGGCGACCAGCCCGTCACTGTTGCGGATGTTTTCGGTCGCGGAGGTAAACAGCGTGCGATCCGTGAGCGTGGTGGCGCTCGTATTCTCCATGCCTCCGGCCACAAAATCATTGACGCACACCTGGTAGTATTTGTCCCAGGGATATGGCACTCCGATCTCCTGCTCGAAGAAGGTAATCATATCCTTCGTATCCCGGAAAGAGCTGGCCGCCTCGTTGATTTCGGACGCCGGCGTGTAGAACGCGAGCGGCAGGCCATGGCAGGTGTCCTCGATCTTTTTGAAATAGCCCGCGACCAGAGACACGAGGTAGTTGGCCTGGGACTTTTCCTGGACCCAATGGAAAATCGCAAGGCCGGTGGCGGGGTCTTTATCCTCGGAAACCAGCCGGCCATTCGAGATGACCGTCATCCCCTGCGGAACGCGGCACGTCACTTCGGAAGTCAGGCGCTGGTTGGGCGAATCCAGACACGGGTACCAATGGCGCGCCTCGATCTCTTCGCCCTGGGAAAAGAGGTGGGTGTCGCCTTCCATGTAGCCCATCTCGGGCGTGCGGAAGTAGAGTCCCTCGGTGGGCTCCGCCGAGTAGGAGAAACTCACGCTCACCTCCTTATCGGGCAGGATGGGTTCGGCAAAAGTGACGATTACCTTTTCATCCGCGAACTGCCAGGCCTGAACCTTCACGCTGGCTTGCAGCGAATGAATATCAAGGTCCAGCGCGTCAAACTTCACCTCCTGAACCGGCTTGGCGATGGCCTTCAAGCGGAGCGTCGCGACGGCCTGGATGGTGCGCTCTTTGAAATCCGGCGTGACGTCCAGGGCGAGATGCAACACCTGGACCGCGCGGTCAGGAGCGTATTGGCGCTGGTCGGTTGGGTCGAGCGGCGCCAGGAAGGCCGCGCTCTTGAAACATTCGACCGCCGTATTTTGGGTTTCGGTTTCCGCCCGGGCGGCGGCCGCAAGAAGCAGGACTGCCAGGGTGCATGTGGACAAACTCAAGGGTCTTTTCATGTCCGAATTCAGGTGCATGTTGCTTAACACAACCGGAGCGCCAAGGCAAAGCTATCCCCGGAAGCGTGGATCTTGACACTGCCACTATCTACGGAGTCCCGGGGCCGGAGCGCCGATTTGTAATCGGCTTAGCGCGTGCGGGCCCACTGTGGTGAGCGGATAGACTCGGGTGACGCGAAGCGGGTTACAAATCGGCGCTCCGGTGGCAGTGCCAATAAGCGCTCCCCAGAAATTCATTGTCCTGCGCTGTGATTCTTTGCAATCTTTGCGCCCATTATGCAGCAGGTCAACCTGGGGATGATTGGAGGCGGCACCGTGGGCAGTGGCGTATTTCATGCGCTGCAGCTCAATGGCGACCTCATGTCCTGCCGCCTCGGCTTGAAGGTAAATGTTCGGAAGGTCGCCGTGAAGGCCTTTAACGAACCGCGGCCTTACGTCATTGCACGCTCGCTGATGACGACTGATTGGCAAGCGGTAGTGACGGACCCTCGGGTTGACGTGGTGCTCGAATTGGTGGGCGGAACAACTCTGGCCCGGACGATGATCCTGACGGCCCTGAAACTGGGCAAACCGGTAATCACCGCGAACAAGGCCCTGCTCTCAGCCCACGGCGAGGAATTGTTCGCGGCGGCAAAACGTTACGGTACCAACCTGTATTACGAAGCCAGTGTGTGCGGTGGCATCCCCATCATCAAAGCGCTGCGCGAGGGCTTCGTAGGCAATCGTATCACGCACCTATACGGAATCGTCAATGGGACCTGCAATTATATCCTCACGCGGATGAAACTCGAAGGCGCGGAGTTTGCGGACGTGCTCAAGGAGGCGCAAGCGCAGGGCTATGCGGAAGCGGAGGCCTCGCTAGACGTGGACGGCTGGGATGCCCAGCACAAGATCGGCATCCTGGCGTCCCTTGCCCACGGCTTCTGGGTCGATCCCAAGAGCATCTACGTGGAAGGCATCCGCGGAATCACCCGGCTCGATATGGAGTTCGCGAATCAGCTCGGATATACGATCAAGCTGCTGGGGGTAATTAAGCGAGAGGCGCGAGGACAGAGGCCTCAAGGCAGCAAGCTGAGAGCGAACGTGCAGGTGTCGGTGTATCCGACACTCGTCCCCAATGCACACGTGCTCGCCAGCGTCAATCATGTGTTCAACGCCGTCTTTGTGCGCGGCGATGTGGTGGGCGACACGCTGTTCTACGGCCGCGGAGCCGGCAAAGATGCCACCGCGAGCGCGGTGCTCAGCGACGTCGCGGACGCTGCGTTGGACTTGAAGTTCGACACGAAACACCGGGTACCCGCCTTCGTGCCCCACGAACGGGCGGGCTCGGTCAAACCCATCGACGAGGTGGTTTCCAGATATTTCGTCCGGCTGAGCGTTGTGGATGTGCCGGGGACGCTGGCGAGGATCGCCCGCATCCTGGGAGATGCAAAGATTGGCATTTCCTCCGTGATTCAACCAGAGGGCCATGAAGGGGCAAGCGTGCCCCTGATCCTGATGTTGCATGACGCGCCTAACGGGGCTGTGTCGCGGGCGCTCAAGAAAATCGGCGCGCTGCCGGTGGTCAAAGGCAGGCCTGTCATGATTCGCGTCGAAAGTTTTGAATGAAGAAGCACGTATGGCATTGATTGTTCAGAAATATGGCGGCACTTCGGTGGGCAGCCCCGAGCGTATCAGAAACGTCGCCAAGCGAGTGGCGAAATACCATGCCCAAAGCGACCGCGTAGTCGTCGTGGTCTCCGCGATGAGCGGGGTCACCGATAACCTGATCAAGCTGGCGAAGGAAATCATGGCGCTGCCCAACGAAAGGGAAATGGACGTGCTCCTGGCGACCGGCGAGCAAACCACCATTGCACTGACGGCCATTGCCCTGCATTCGTTAGGCGTGCCGGCAGTGTCGCTGACGGGCGCGCAGGCTGGGATCGTGACCGACGGCGTACACACCAAAGCCAAGATCCAAAACATCACGCCCAAAAGGATTCACGAACTGCTCAACCAGGGCCAGGTGGTAATCGTGGCGGGTTTTCAAGGCCAGACCAACGAAGGCCAAATCACCACGCTGGGCCGCGGCGGCTCCGACCTGACCGCGATCGCTCTGGCGGCGGCGCTCAAGGCGGAATTGTGCCAGATTTACA
Organism: Candidatus Acidiferrum sp.; assembly: GCA_035566435.1. Classification (GTDB taxonomy): domain Bacteria; phylum Verrucomicrobiota; class Verrucomicrobiia; order Limisphaerales; family UBA8199; genus DATMRF01. The sequence goes on along the minus strand of DATMRF010000117.1, from coordinate 223,564 downwards.
CGGATGTGGACGGCGTCTATACGGCGGACCCGAGGCTCGTGCCCGGCGCTCATAAGCTGGAGGAGATTTCCTACGACGAGATGCTCGAACTGGCCAGCCTGGGCGCGAAGGTCATGCAGTCGCGCTCGGTGGAATTTGCGAAGAAATTTGGAGTCGTTTTCGAAGTCCGCTCCAGCCTAAATGACAACCCCGGAACCATTGTGAAAGAGGAAACCAAAAACATGGAAGACGTCGTCGTGCGCGGCGTCTCGCTCGACAAGAACCAGGCGAAAGTCACGCTGGTCGCGGTGCCCGATAAGCCGGGCATCGCCGCGCGCATTTTCAAAGCCATCGGCGATGCCAACATCAACGTCGATATGATCGTCCAGAACATCAGCCACGGCAGCGGCGCTCCCGCGACTGACCTGTCGTTCACAGTCGATAAACCTGAATTACTCAAGGCACAGAAGGTCATCGATTCCCTGAAACAGGAAGTCGGCTTCGGCAAGGTCATCGCTACGGAAAACATCGCCAAGCTCTCCATTGTAGGAGTGGGGATGAAGAGCCACACCGGGGTGGCCGGCAAGATGTTCGACATCCTCGCCCGCGAGGGGATCAACATCGATATGATCTCCACCAGCGAGATCAAGATCTCGGTGGTCATCGACCTCACCAAGGGCGAGCAGGCGATGAAGACGGTGCACCAGGCGTTCTTAGGCTAGGATTGAGATGCTCATCTGCCGCCCAAATAGACCTGAACGGGCTTAAGCACGCCGAATTTAATCAGCGCCACGATCAGCACCGTGTAAGCCAACGAGACACCGACGTCCTGGAGCAGCTCGCGCCGGGAATATTTGCTTCTCTTTTCGGAAAGAAACTGCTGCGCGCCTTTATGCAGCAGGACAAGACCGACGACGTTGGTCAGCCAATAGCCGACGACGACCGCCGGAGCGAAGGCCGGCCGGTAAAACACGCTCATCAGCCACGCAAACGCCAGGGCCAGCGGCAAATTGACAAACGCGTCATTCCACCAGGACAGCGGCGAGAGCATGTATCCCACGATCGCCAAAAAGCTGCCCGTGACTTTGCGTTTCCCGGCCATGAATCAGCCGGAGTTTCCCGGTGAATGGTGCCGATAAGCAAGCGGGAAAACCGATGTGAAATACTGTTGACCGGGCGGAACCCGGCTGGTAACTTGCCCCCGTGAATTTGAATCTGGATCTGCTGCTATCGAACGCGCTGCTGCTGGGGCGCGCGGCAGTCGGGTCCTGATTTTTAGAAAAGAATTTCCCGGACCCCACTGCCGAAACCGGCGGTGGGGTTTTTGTTTACCCGACCGCCGGACGGCGCTAATAACAACACAAAAGACGCTATGCTAAAGAATCCGTCGGCAAAGTACAAGCCTTATCCACCGGTCCAATTGGCGGACCGGCAATGGCCGGGCCGGACCCTCACGCGGGCGCCGCGCTGGTGCAGCGTGGACTTGCGGGACGGCAACCAGGCACTGGCCGTGCCGATGAACGTCAGCCAGAAGCTCGAACTCTTTCAGACGCTGGTAAAGTGCGGCTTCAAGGAAATCGAGGTCGGTTTCCCCTCTGCCTCCAACACCGAGTTCAAGTTTAACCGACGGCTGATCGAGGAGAACCGCGCGCCGGAGGGCGTGTGGCTGCAGGTTTTAGTGCAGGCGCGCGAAGACCTCATCGAACGCACGTTCGAGTCGCTGGTCGGGGCCAAAAAGGCCATCATCCATCTCTACAATTCCACCTCACCCGCCCAGCGCCGAATCGTGTTCGGCATGTCCCAAGAACAAATCCTCGGCGTGGCCGTGCGCGGAGCGAAACTGATCCAGGAACGGCTGTCGCGGCTTAAAGGGACACAGGTGATGCTCCAGTATTCACCCGAGAGTTTCAGCGCGACGGAAGTCGAGTTTGCCAAGGAGGTATCGGAGGCAGTGATGGACGTGTGGCAGCCCACGCTGGAACGCAAAATGATTTTGAATCTGCCCGATACGGTCGAAGTCGCGACCCCAAACGTCTACGCCGACCAAATCGAGTGGATGTGCCGCAACCTCAAAAACCGCGATTCTGTGATTGTGAGTTTGCATACACATAACGATCGGTGCACAGGCGTCGCGGCGACCGAACTCGGTTTGCTGGCGGGCGCGGACCGCGTCGAGGGAACGCTCTTTGGCAACGGCGAACGCACCGGGAACCTGGACATCGTGACCGTGGCGTTGAACCTGTACATGCAAGGCGTCGAGCCCGGACTCGATTTCACCGATCTCAGTGCCGTGTGTGAAGTTTATGAACGTTGCACCGGCATGGAAGTCCCGCCACGGCATCCTTACGCCGGCGAACTCGTGTTCACCGCCTTCAGCGGCTCGCACCAGGACGCGATCAAGAAAGGACTCGCCGAGTGGGCGAAGAACAGCGGCCGCCAGTTTTGGGATGTGCCGTACCTGACGATTGATCCGACGGACATCGGCCGCGAATACCGCGAGGTCATCCGCGTCAACAGCCAATCCGGCAAGGGCGGCGTCGCCTACTTGCTCGAGAGCGAGTTTGGCATTGAGCTGCCCAAGGACCTGCAGCGGGAGTTTGGCCCGATCGCCAACGACGAGGTGGACCGCCTGGGCCGCGAGGTCACCGGGACGGAGCTCAAGGCCATGTTCTGGCGGGAATACATCGAGCGCGCTTCGCCGTGGCAGTTGAAATCCTTTGAGACTGAAAGCCGCAATGGCACGGTCCGGTGCCGCGCTCACCTGCTCCGGGACGGCAAATCGATGAAGCTCGCCGGAGAAGGCAACGGCCCACTGGCGGCGCTGGTCCACGGATTCAGCACCGCGGGCGTCCCGCGCTTCGAAATCACCAACTACAGCGAACACGCGCTGAGCGCGGGCGAGGAAGCCGTCGCCATTGCCTACATCCAGATCAAGCACGCTGACGGCAAGAACCGTTGGGGCGCCGGAGTGGATACGAACATCGAATTGGCCTCTGTCCGCGCCGTATTAAGCGCCCTGAATCGGTCTTAAGTTCAGGTCACCGTTTGGCGCCGACCAATTGCAGCACTCCGAACACGAACGTCGCCAGCGCCAACAGCGTGATCAGGAAGAAAATGATTTTATGCGAACGGCGCATGATCCATTTCGGGAGGGCGAGCATCCTCGCGAGCCCCATTATTGGCGTTTCATCGGATTGAGCGGCTCGGTGTGTTTGGGGCTCGCTAGGACGCTCGCCCTCCCGGCTGATTCGGTTCTCATCGGTGACGAAGGCTCGACAAATAACCCCACGCCAGGCCCATTCCCAGACCGACCGCGTGGATAATGTTCGCGGCCCTCAGATATCCAGTCAGGCAGATAAAGAACCATACGATCATCATGACCACGGTCGTAGGGTGCAGAAACAGGCCCGATGCCGGGTCAAATTTGCCGCGGAGCCAAATATAGCCGAACAGGCCATACACCACGCCGGACATGCCACCGAAGGCGGGGGTATGGCCGATGTAAAACTCCGCCAGGTTGGAGCAGACCGCGATGACCACGACCATGATCCCGAGATGCCAGGTGCTTTGGCGGCCTTCGATCATACTGCCCAGGTCGCGAAGCCAAAGCATATTGAAGAAGATGTGCAATATATCGTAGTGGATGAAAATGGGGGTGAGCAGCCGCCAGAGCTGGCCGTGACGGATTTCCGGAAGGATGGCGTTCCACTGGATGAACTGTCCATGCTCCCAATACGTGGTGATGAACAAGTTCATGACCCGGTCCAAATCCCGGCCAAAGCTGGACAGGAAAAACACTGCAACGCTGATGACAATCAAAACCAGCGTTAGCGGCCCGAAACCATATCCTGCCAGTGGCCGGAACAGATGCCGGCGGTCGCGCAGTCTTTTGCGCCAGGCCTCTTCACCCTTTTCCTGTTCGGCGCGGAGGCTGGCGGCGTTTTTGGCCTGCGCTTGATATTTTGGGTCGGCGGGATTGGCCTGGAAGTCCGCCAGCAGCCGGGCCGCGCTCTCAAGCTGATCCTCTTCGTTTACCCAGATCCCCCAGCCGTCTTCAGGTTGGTGTTCGATCCGATTTTGGATCCCCTGAACGAACAGATAATCGCCAAACGTGCGGGCCGTCGATTCGTTCGCCAAATGGCCGATCAGTCGCATGACGAGCGGATTACGCCCTCCACTCCAGGTTCACGACCTGCCCGTGGGCTTTGTGAGCGGGGTCCACGCACCGCAACTCAAGCCGCATGCCGCCATCCTTCATCCGCGCATGCACCCAACCTGAAGGTTCGCCCGGCTGGAACACATAGGCCACCGGGGGCAAATTGATCAGATGGATGCCGCTCGAATCCTGCTCGACATTCCAATTGTGCGTATGGCCGTAGATATACGCCTTCACCTGCTTTCGCGGCCGAATGACTTCGAACAGCAGCAGCGTGTCCTTCAATCCCAGGTTGCCCCCATCTACCCCTGGATTGTGATGAATGAGTACCAACGCCGGCTTTTTCGGGTTTGCATCGAGTGCCTTGGCCAGCCAATCCAGTTGTTCCCGGCCCAGCAGACCGGGAGTCGAGCGCGTCTGCTCCAGTGAATCCAGCAGAAACCAGTTCACCCGCGGAGTGCGCAACAGAGCCACCTGGCGGTCCTTGAGTGGTCGCTTCGCGGCTTTCTCCTCCTCAAAGGCATCCCAGAATCGCTCGCGATTGTCATGGTTGCCAAGGGCCAGGTGGACGTGCATTTGCCAGCCGCGAATGGGCTTGAGCAGGTCGGCCAGAGCCGCGTAGTCGCCCGTTTCGCCGTTATTGAAAGCGCAATCGCCGGTGATGAACACGCCCGCCGGGTTTTTGGCCAGGTCGAGCAACTCGCGGGAGACCGTCGTGAAATGGTCGGTCATGTTGATGCCGCGCTCCACCAACCCGCGGTTCGCGGCCAGATGAGTGTCAGCCAGCAAGGCCCAGGAACTCTCGTCGGTGGGTTTCGAGCCAGCAAACAGGCTGCGGCTGAGCGCCAGGCCGGCGCCGGCTGTGATCGACCGCGCCAGGAACTGCCGCCGCGTGATGGGTGCGAGATGAATCGGCATGGTTCCTCCTACAGCGCGAACCAAAGTATCACAAGTCGAAAATCTTCCCGTTTCTGCTGGTTTTCCGGCCAATATCCTATCACCCAACCGAGCGGCGCGGCCCTCTTTCGCCCTCCCAACATTGGCACAGCTTATGCCATCACAAAAATGCGGGCCATGGCCCGCACGCCATGACCATAAACTCAGTTCACCAACAACCCCTAATTCTCAAGGAACAGCCGGCCCCGTGGTCCTTCCTCGAATCGCTCCCTGGTCCTATAGCTGTCTGGCCAATCTGGCGTGACAACCTCGAGCGCCATTACCCGGCTTTCAAAACCGCTTTCCTCAAACCCGTCCCCGAATCCCCGGTGAAGTTCGTCCCCTGCATTGACGGCTGCCGTTGCTTCCACGAAGTCGTCCGCCAAGCCGACGGCTCCATGCTCGGCGTCTGCCGCTGCGGCGCCTGCTCCCCCTTCGGCCTCTTGCCCGATGACATCATCCCGCTCGTGCTCAACCGGCCCAAACTTGCCCGAGCTCTTTGCGCTGCCCTCCGCCTCCAGTACAAGCTCACTCGGCCCGGCCGCTACAACACCTTTCAAATCGGCCCGTTCCAAACTCTTTCGGTCCTCCTCACCGTTCAGTCCAGCGCGGGCGAATTCCTCCACGTCCTTACCGCCTTGCTCGCCCGGCTCAACGAGCCCTTCATCCTCCTTTCGCCCACCACCCAATTCCAGACCGCGGCCGGACGCGACTTGCTCCAATCCGTGGGCGCCGCCTGCTTCGGCCTCGATGCCCTGCTCGATTTCGGCGAGGAAGGCTCCCTTACCCCGCTCAAAAGTGCGGCCGAACTCTTCGACCAGTTGCCCGCTGCGCTCGAACTCCCACCTGACGAACACTCCAGCAGTGAATTGCGCCCTTGAAGGTTAATTCGCTCGACCATCGTCACTCTCCAACCCAAACTTGGTTTCAGAAAAGAGACTGCATTCAAAGGTTAAGTGGCGTGATGAATCTCGTTTCACCATCCAACTGGTGCATCCTTCTGCTGTGGACCTGCTGTTGTGGTGGTGGTGCCGAAACCGTGCATCATTACGTATTCTTGAACCGGGACAGGGGGCGAATATCCGACTCCGTGTTCATTGAGACAAAGGCATTGGAGGGGGCCCAGTTAAAATATTCCTGTCGCGAACTGGAGCCCGAGAAGGGCGCCTATGACTTCAGCGCCGTTCAGCACGATCTGAGGATTCTGAAGGAGAAGGGCAAGCGGCTTTTTATCCAACTGCAGGATTCTTCCTTTGATCCCGCCATGGTTAACGTCCCGCGCTATCTGACCAAAGAGGAGCGCTATCATGGGGGAGCCGATCGGCAATACCGCATCGAAGGCAACGACGAACAACATGCGGTTCCAGAAGGTTGGGTTGCCAGGCGCTGGGACCCCGCCGTACAGGATAGATTCTATAAGCTTCTTTTCGCGCTCGGCAAGGAATTCGACGGACGGATCGAGGGAATCAACCTGCCCGAAACGGCGGCTGAGTTTGGAGCGAGCGGTCGGTTGTTTCCCAAAGGGTTCGCCCCGGAGTCTTATCGCGACGCCATTCCAACGAACATGATGGTGTTGAAACGCGCGTTTCAAAATTCGGTGGCCATGCACTGCGCCAACTTCATGCCCGGAGAATGGCTTCCTGCCAATGACCGATCCTACCTGCACACCGTTTACCGCCGGGCGAGGGAACTGAATGTGGGGGGGCGGCCCGGATCTCCTACCCTATAAACCGACACAAATGAGCCGTTGCTACCCCTCATCCGGGACTGCGCCGGAAGCGTTCCCACTGGCATAGCCGTTCAATGGGGTAATTACGAATTCCAAAATCCCAACACCGGCAAACCGGTGACCATTCCCGAACTGCTTGAGTTCGGAGGCAGTTATCTCAAAGTAAACTACATCTTCCGGTGCGCGCAGGGAGCCGTTCTATTGCAAGAGGCTGCTCCCGCTGTTTAAAGCCCAAAGATAAACGCCCGGCCAAGGAGGAGAGCATGACGCTCGAGTATGAGATATTCGGGCCGAGGTTCCTGTAGTGCCCACGCCGGTACCGCAAGTCGAAAATCTGTGTGTTGCGGCTGGCTTTCCGAACCGGCCGAAACTATTGTGAGCGGGTAGGTTTCTAACAGTGCGCGTTATGGGAACTGAAGGCGAAGTTGCTCCACCCCCAAGCCTGCTGCAGCGCGTGGTGATTGGACGCAATCCGAAGATCACTGCGCTGCGCCTCGCCATTTGGGTGGTGCTGCTCTTAATCGCGGGCAAGTTTGTGCTGCTGCGCATTCAAGTGGAAGGGATCAGCATGCTGCCAACCCTGAAGGAGAAAGGGGTGCATCTGGTCAACCGGCAGGCTTACCTGTTTCATCCACCTCGGCGAGGCGATATCGTATCAATTCGGTTGGCGGGCGAGCACCTGATGTACCTTAAACGCATCATCGCTCTCCCGGGAGAGACGATCGCCTTCCACAATGGCCAGGCAGTCATTAACGGCCAGGTTCTTGAGGAACCCTATGTCAAAGGCCCCTGCTACTGGGAACATGAGCCGGAAGTGGTCGGGCCCAATGAATACTACGTGGTCGGAGACAATCGCACGATGGACTTTTACGACCATGAGCAAGGGCGGGCCGAGCGGAGCCGCATCGTCGGGAAACTTCTCTTATGAGCGGCAGGGTTCTCCGCCTGCTGCTACTGGCCGCGCTTGTGGCCCTGGGAGTCTGGGGCTGGCGACTCCTGCATCCGAGCCCGGAACATATCATTCGAAAGGAACTTGCCGAACTGGCCCGCACGGCCTGCGTTCCCGCTGATGAAGCCAATTTGCGAAAACTGGCCAACGCCCAAAAACTGGCCAGCTTCTTCACAAGCGACGCGGAGCTCACGATCGATGTCCCCGGACGTTTCTCCCAGACCATCAGCGGGCGAGCTGAGGTGCAGGAAAAGGCATTGGGCGCACGCTCCATGCTCGGCGGTCTTACGGTGGAATTCCTGGATGTCAACGTGACTGTCGCTCCCGATGCCGAATCGGCAACCGCCCGCCTCACGGCGAAAGCCAACCTTCCCGGCGACAGTGTCCCCCAGGTCGAGGAGTTAAAAGTTGGCTTTAAGAAAGTTGAAGGCGATTGGCTGATCCAGCGCGCCGAGAATGTGAAGACGCTGCATTGACTGCGTCAACGCCCCTCCCCCCTATGACTAAGGACGCACTCGAACATCTGACGAGCGTGGACAAAACCCTCGCGCGCCTGATTCGGAAAGTCGGCCCGTGCCGGCTCAAGACCAGGGCCCGGCGAAGTCCTTTTGAAGCGCTCGTCCAATCCGTTACCTATCAGCAGCTCAACGGGACCGCCGCCGCCACGATCCTGGGGCGGGTCAAAGCGCTCTACCCGCACCGCCGATTTCCCACGCCGGAGGATTTGCTAGGCACACCCGACGAACGCCTCCGGGCCGCAGGGTTGTCGCGAGCCAAAACCGCCGCCTTGAAGGACCTCGCCGCCAAAACCATCGCCGGCGTCGTGCCGACCTCGCGGGCGCTCTCCCACATGGACGACGAAGAAATCGTCGAACGCCTCACGACCGTGCGGGGCGTTGGCCCCTGGACAGTTGAAATGTTGCTCATCTTCACGCTGGGCCGGCCCGATGTGCTGCCGGCCTCGGATTACGGCGTCCGGAAAGGTTTTGCGCTCGCCTACGGTCGGAAGGAGTTGCCCACGCCGAAGGAATTGAGCACGTTTGGCCAGCGGTGGAAGCCGCACCGGACGACCGCCGCCTGGTATTTCTGGCGCGCCCTTGAGTTGGGCAAAGCGAACGGGACCTCCGATAACACAGCCTGGGGGTAGGGCTGGTTGTCCTCAACCAGCGGCCGATTAATAAGGTAGGGATCGGTCGTCAGCCTTCGCGTCGATGTCCCCGGCGGCACCAGTGCGTTCGCCGGTAAAGCCAAGCGAGCGGTAGCAGTTTCGCCCCTTCTTTCGTTGACATTCACGCTGTCCGGCCTTCAAATGGCCGCGATGAAGGACCGGGTCGCTCAATTCGAACTGCCAGCGAAAAAAGGCCGGCTCTGCGGCGGCGGGCGAAGCGGGTTGCCGCTCAGCTTTCTGCTGTTCACGCTGGCGGCTGTTGCTTCCGCGCCCTATCGTCAGGACGCCATCCTCGTCCAACCGAAGTCCGGCGTACAACCCGAGGCCCTTGCGGCGTTCCATTCGGCACACGCCAGCAAAGTTCTGCATCGATTTGCGAACTTAGGAGGGCTGCAGCTCGTGGCGGTCCCGCTCAATGAAACAGTTTCGGATGCAATCGCGAGATACCAGCGGAGCGGCTTGGTGGCGTTTGCTGAGCCGGATTATGAGGTCCATGCGGCATCGACCGTCCCGAATGACCCGAAGTACCTGGATGGAACGCTCTGGGGGCTGAACGCGATCCACGCTCCGGAAGGCTGGGATGTGCAAAACTCTGCGAGCAATACTGTGGTAGCAGTGGTGGATACCGGCGTTCGTTACACCCACCAAGATCTCACCGCCAATATGTGGGTGAGCCCGCTCGACGGAAGCCACGGCACCAATGTCCTGGCAGGAACTACCGATCCTAACGACATCAACGGCGGGCACGGAACCATGGTCGCGGGCGTGCTGGGAGCGGTCGGGAGCAACGCGGTTGGAGTCGTGGGGGTCGCCTGGCATGTGCAAATCATGGCCTGCAAAAGCTTTGATAGCTTCGGTGCGGGCACCATTTCCTCCGCCGTGGCCGGCTTGGATTACGCCCTCGCCAACAACGCCCGCCTTGTTAACGCGAGCTGGGGTTTCGCAACCAATTCATTCGCCCTATCCAACGCGCTTTGGAGCCTGCGAACAGCGGGCATCATTGTGGTTGCCGCCGCCGGTAACAGCACGAACGATTTGGATCTCAACCCGAACTACCCTGCGGGTTACCATCTCGATAACGTCGTTACGGTCGCCTACACCATGCGCAACGATACCCTGGCGATCCCATCCAATTACGGCCTTTCCAGCGTCCAGTTGGCAGCACCGGGCGACCAGATCTATTCCACGTTCGCGGCGACGGACAGCTTCTATCTAGCCGGCTCGGGGAGCTCGTTTGCCGCGCCGTATGTTACCGGGGCGCTGGCGCTGTTGCTCGAGAAGTTCCCTGCCGACACTTATCAGCAAATTATTGCGCGACTCCTGAATGCGACCGATCCCCTCCCCTCGCTAGCGGGCAAGTGCGCCACTGGTGGACGGCTGAACGTGGCCAACGCGCTGCGGGAGTCGATTCAACTCCGCGCGCTAGCAACGGCACCCGACGGCTCGCTTCAGCTCCGCGTCCTGGGCAACCCGAACCGGTCGTTCGTCCTTCAGACGACGAGCGACCTCGCGGCCTGGACGCCAATCCTTACCAACAGCACATCCAATTCAGGCACGTTCGATTTTACAGATCAGGTGAGTGCGGGCTTGGCGCGCCGCTTTTACCGCGCAGTGGCTTTGCCTTAGCCGCCGAAGTCAGACAGCAGATAACAGAAAACCGAGCTTTCAATTTAAGTCCAAGCCCCGCACGAGGAGGTCTTGACGGCGGAGTACACGGATAACACGGATTTCTTTTCGGCTATCCTGAAACCTGTGGGTAAAAAACTTAACGCTGGGAGAAGATGCGGCCGAGGAAGAGTCGGGTCTGCCGCCTGTGGAACTTTGCGCACACTGTGCACATCCCGATTTCGCATTTGTGGGAAACCTGAGCGTTTAGGCTGATTCTGCGCCAAACTTTCACGGGCAAGACTCCTGCTGTGTTCGGTCGCGAAGCGTTTCCGGCAACGCGGATTGCCGCCGGGTTGCCTGGCCGCCGGTCCCGCTTCGCGCAATGAAGACAGGATATCTGATAGACATGGATGGCGTGATTTACCGGGAAAACCATTTGGTTCCCGGCGCAAGGGATTTTGTCGAGTCGCTGATCGCCACGGGTGCACCGTTTATTTTCCTCACCAACAATTCCGCGCCAACACCGGAGGACCTTTCAGTGCGCCTGGGACACCTCGGAATCGCGGGCCTTTCGCCCCGACATTTTTACACGTCCGCGTTGAACACGGCGGATTTCCTCAGCGAGACCCATCCGGCTTGCACGGTTTTCGTTATTGGCGAAGGGGGCCTGTTAACTGCGCTGCATGAGCACAAGATCGCCAATGACGCCATGCACCCCAGTTACGTCGTGGTCGGCGAGGGCGCCGCCTCGCTGGAAAAGCTCGCCAAGGCCCACACCTGCATCGAGCACGGCGCGCGGTTGCTGGCCACCAATCCGGATAACTGGTGTCCTGTTTCCAGTGAAGACACGCGGCCGGGCGCCGGGGCCACTGCCGCGTTCCTCGAGGCCAGCACCGGACGCCGCGCGTATTATCTCGGCAAGCCAAACGGTTATATGTTCCACCGAGCCGGCCGCAAACTCGCCGAGATGGCCGGCGGCCCGGAACCGGAACAAACCATCGTCATCGGCGACACCATGGAAACCGACATTCGCGGCGCCATCGAAGCCGGCCTCCAAGCGTATCTGGTACTCACCGGCTCGACCGGAGTCGAAGACGTTGCCGACTATGTATATCAACCCACCCGCGTGCTGGGCAGTGTGGCGGACCTGGTCGAGGAAATCAAATCAGGCAGACCCTCAAGCCGGCTGGACAGCCCAGTCTACACGCACTCGCGCGCGAAGGCGGCGCGCCTCGGCTCTCGCTTCCAGACCGATGGTGAACGCGTGCGCAAACCTCGTCCCCGCCCGCGTGCGCCGATGGCGAGGCAGTGAGCTTGCTAGCTCAGCTTCCTCACCCATAACTTCCGGAACCGCACCGGGCATCCGTGCCCGCCTAACGCCAACGGTCCCTGGCTGACCTTATGTGTGTATTCCGGCAGGATGCGGTGGCCCGTTTCGCCGTGGACCTCCTCGTTGAGCAACACGAGCACGCCGTTATGGAAAACGGTCACTCGTGCCGGGGCTACCAACTCGTCGCCATCGAACTTCGGTGCGACAAAGACAATATCGTAACTCTGCCACTGCCCGGGCGGCCGCGTCACATTAACGTAAGGGGGCGTCTGCCCATAAATCGCGCCGCATGCGCCGTCAGGATAAATCTTCTCGTTGAACGAGTCGAAAATCTGGATCTCGAAAAGTCCCATCAGCATCACGCCGTTGTTGCCGCGGTTGTACCAAGGGCCGTCGAAATTCGTGGGTCCCATCCATTCCAGATGCAGTTGGATATTCCCGAAACTCTCCCTGGTGGCAAAATGGCTGTTGCCGGACACCAGGCATCCGTCGGCCACTGTCCAGTCCCCAAGCGCCTCCCATTTCGAGGCGTCCTTGCCATCGAACAGGACAATGGCATCCGCCGGCACAGGTGCAGGCGGACTGACTGGGCCGGGATCGACTTTCTTTGGGTTGGGGCGGTCAGGGTCATGCACCAGCCACTGGCACCACGGCAGCCTGGGCGTGTCTTTGTACCCATAAACACCGGAGCCGTCTTTCGCATGAACGAGGTCAGCGGCGCATAGGTTAAAAACCGACACCGAAAGGCTGGTGCCGACAAACAGCAGGAACGCTCTCATAAGTTATGGCTGAGAGGTTATCAGTTTGCCGCCCGACGGCGCAAGGAGCACAGCGCGGCTGCGCCCGCAACCGAGGAGGTTCACCCGCTGATTGCGGAGCACGCAGCTAGCTGTTTGCCCATCGGCGAAATCCGTGAAATCCGCGGTCAAAACTTGGGTTCCCGTGCGGGCTTGCGATAAATGGCTTTCCCCCGCGAGGCTTCCCCTTAATATGCGGCCTCACAGTAACATGAAACGTCATTTCTTCTCGTTAGTTGTCCTTCCAGCCCTGTTTTCGGCCTTCGCAGGCTGTTCCGCCCTGGCGGCGACGCAAACCAACGCGCCGTCTGCCGGCGGGGTTGATGCGCGCATGCTGCGCTACCCGGATGTTTCGCAAACGCAAATTGCGTTCGTGTACGCGGGCGACATTTGGGTGGCGCCCAAGAGCGGTGGCATAGCGATGCGGCTCAGCTCGCCCAAAGGCGAGGAAAGTTTTCCCCGCTTCTCGCCCGATGGCTCGCAGCTCGCCTTCAGCGGCAACTATGATGGCAACATGGATATTTACGTCGTGCCGGCCTCTGGCGGCCTGCCCAAACGGTTGACATTCCACGGCGACCCCGACCGCATGCTGGAATGGTATCCGGATGGCAAATCGCTTCTGTTCGCAAGCTCGCGCACGAGCGAAAAGGACCGGTTCAACAAGTTGCTTAGAATCTCCGCCAATGGCGGCCTGCCCGAACAGTTGCCGGTGCCCTATGGCGAGTTTGGGTCGATCTCACCCGACGGCAAGACCCTCGCGTATATCCCGATCTCGGTCGATTTCCGGACCTGGAAGCGCTACCGCGGCGGCATGAACCCGGCCATCTGGCTCTTCAACCTCGAAACCTATGCGGCCAAAAACATCACCGGCAACGATGCTGCCAATTCCCAGCCGATGTGGCACGGCGCGATGCTCTACTTCCTTTCCGACCGCGACAAAAACAAGCGGGCGAACATTTGGGCTTACGACACGAAGAAGGACAAGTTCAGGCAGATCACCACCTTTGAAGATTTCGACGTGCATTTCCCGAACATTGGTCCGGACGACATCGTCTTCGAAAATGCCGGTCGTCTGTACCTGCTAAGCCTAGCTACGGAGAAATACTCCGAGGTTCACATCCAGGTGCTGACCGACCGGGCGACCCTCAAGCCGAGATTAGAGGACGTCTCACGCTCGGCGCGCGAACCGGACATTTCACCTTCGGGGAAACGGGCGGTGTTCGAAGCGCGCGGGGAGGTGTTCACCGTACCGGCCGAACATGGCGTGGTCCGCAACCTAACGCGCAGTTCCGGCATTGCCGAGCGCTATCCGGCCTGGTCGCCGGATGGCAAGACCATCGCCTACTTCAGCGACCGCTCCGGGGAATATGAGTTAACCCTCCGGCTGGCCGACGGCTCGGGCGAAGAGCAGGTTCTCACCAAACTGGGGCGGGGCTTCCGGTATCGCCCCTTCTGGTCGCCCGACAGCAAAAAGATTGTATTCATCGACCAGGCGATGCGCATTCACCTGCACGACCTCGATAAGAAGGAAACCAAAGAGATTGGGAAGGAACTGTGGCTTTACCAGGATGGCCTCAACAAGATCCGATTTAGTTGGTCCAAAGACAGCCGCTGGCTCGCTTTCCCGCAGGATCTCAATAATCGGCACACCGCGATTGCCCTCTACGACACGAAGGAAGCCAAATCGCAAGTCGTCACCAGCGGCTATTACGATGATGACCGGCCAGTGTTCGATGTGGACGGCAAGTACTTGTTCTATGTTTCGGGCCGGGACTTTTCGCCGGTATACGGCGATTTGGACGGCACGTGGATTTACCCAAACACTTACCAACTCGTGGCTGTGTCGTTGCGCAAAGATGTCGCATCCCCTTTGGCCCCTCGCAATGACGATGAAGGCGAAAAGAAGGACAAAACGGACAAGGACAAGGACAAGGACAAGGGGAAAGACGCCAAGAAGCCCAAGGACCAGGGTCCCAAGAAGGACGAGCCCAAGCTGGACCAGAAGAAGGACAACAAGGAGGAGGCGAAGGCTGAAGATACTGACAAAGACAAGGACAAGCAACCTGACGAAAAAGAAGAAAAGAAAGAGGAGAAACCGGCTAAACCTGTCGAGATCGACCTGGCGGGCTTCGAGAGCCGCGCCGTGGTGCTGCCGCCGAAGCCCGGCTATTTCGATGACCTCGCTAGCGTCAGCGGCAAGCTCATTTACCGCCGCCTGCCACAAGCCGGCTCCGCCGATGAGAAAGGTACACTGCTTTACTACGACCTGGAGAAGCGCGAGGACAAGACCATCCTGGAAGACGTGGATGACTCCCTCCTCGCGGTTAAGGGCGAAAAAATGCTCGTCCGGCGCAAGGCTGACTACGCCATCATCGAGCCGAAGGACGGCCAGAAGTTCGACAAAAAGCTGCCCATTAATTCGCTGGAGACCGTCATCGACCCGGAGGCGGAATGGGAGCAATTGTTCACGGACACGTGGCGGTTCGAGCGAGACTATTTTTACGATCCGCATATGCACGGTGTGAACTGGCAAGCCATGCGCGAGCGCTACGACGCTTTGCTCAAAGACGCCGTCACGCGCTGGGACGTCAATTATGTCATCGGCGAACTGATTGCTGAGTTGAACGCATCGCACACTTACCGCAGCGGCGGCGACGTGGAAACCGGCAAGCAGCAAGGCGTGGGCTACCTTGGTGTCGATTTTTCGTTCGAAAACGGCGCTTACCGCATCAAGAGCATCATCCGGGGCGCGGCTTGGGACGCGGAGGCGCGCTCGCCGCTTGAGCAACCGGGTGTCGAGGTGAAGGAAGGGGACTACTTGCTGGCGGTGAACGGATTGCCGCTGGACCACGAGCAGGAGCCGTATGCGGCATTCCAGGGCCTGGCCGACAAGCCGGTGTTTCTGGCCGTGAACAGCCAACCGAAGCTCGACGGCTCGCGCGAGGTGCTGGTGCAAACGCTGGCGAGCGAAGCCCGCCTGCGCCATCTGGCGTGGATCGAGAAGAACCGGAAGAAAGTCGAGGATGCCACCGACGGCAAAATCGGTTACGTTTATGTGCCCGATACGGGCCGGCATGGGCAGTCGGAACTGGTGCGCCAGTTCCGCGCTCAATTCGACAAAGCAGGGTTGATCATCGACGAGCGTTTCAACAGCGGCGGCCAGATTCCCGACCGGTTTGTCGAATTGCTGGGTCGCAAGACGCTGAATTATTGGGCAGTGCGCGACGGCGAGGACTGGTCGTGGCCTGAGGTCGCGAACTCGGGTCCGAAGGCGATGCTCATCAACGGATGGAGCGGTTCTGGCGGCGATTGTTTCCCGTTCTATTTCAAGAAGGCCGGCCTGGGGCCGCTGATCGGCACCCGCACCTGGGGCGGGCTGATCGGCATCACCGGAGCTCCCCCACTGATTGACGGCGGGGGGGTGACCGTGCCGACATTCGGCATCTACAATACCAAAGGCGAGTGGATAATCGAAGGCCACGGAGTCGATCCGGACATCGAGGTGGTGGACGACCCGTCGCTAATGGCCAAGGGCGGCGACCCGCAACTCGAGCGGGCCATCGACGAGGTCCTGAAGGCGCTGAAGAAAAACCCACCTGTTGAGGTGAGGAAGCCCAAGTATCCGCTGCGGGCGGGGACGTGAGGGTCCTTTTTCCACATGCTTACGTTATCCGGCATTCGCAAGTCGTACGGTGACCGGGATCTGTTCGCCGAGGCGACCTTGCAGGTAAACCGCGAGGACCGCATCGGGCTGGTCGGGCCGAACGGCGCAGGTAAGACCACGCTCTTTTCCATCATCCTTGGAGCGGAAGTCCCAGATGAGGGCAAGGTGATGCTCGAACGCGGTCTGTCGTTCGGCTACTTGCCACAGGAGAACGCGCCGGCGGGGGATGAAACGGTAGTCGAGCTGGCCACCGCCATCCGGCCGGAGTACACGAAACTGCGTCGCATCCTCAAGGCCTGGGAGGCCGACCACCCGGTCGAAACGCTTCACCCGGAGGAAATCCACGATGACGTGCATCAGCGGTTCGATGAGCTGGGCGGCTATCGGCTTGAAGCCAAGGCAAAGCAAATCCTGGCGGGGCTGGGATTCCGTGAGAAGGATTTCGACCGGCCGGCCCGCGAGATGAGCGGCGGCTGGGTCATGCGCGCGCACCTGGCCCGGCTGTTGACGCAGGAGCCTGATTTGTTGCTGCTGGACGAGCCGACCAACCACCTCGATCTGGAGGCGCTGCTGTGGTTTCAACAATATCTCAAGAACTATCCAGGCGCGATCCTCGTGATCTCGCACGACCGTGAATTCCTAAATCAAATCGTCGGCAGCATCGTTGAGATTCGCCAGAGCCGGCTGCTCCGTTACCGCGGCACCTATGACGATTACCTCGTCCAGCGGGAGGCGCACGAGCAGCAGCTCCTGGCGGCGTTCAAACACCAGGAACGCGAGATCGGACGGCTGATGGAATTCGTCAACCGGTTCCGCGCCAAAAATACCAAGGCCAGCCAGGCCCAGAGCAAGCTCAAGCAGATCGAGCGCATGGACAAAATCGAAGCGCCGGTGAACGACCAGCGCGAAATTGGTTTTCAGTTTCCGCAACCGCATCGGAGCGGACAGCGCGTCATCAAGCTCGCCGGGATCCACCATGCCTATGGCGAGAATGTTGTTTACCGGGGGATGGATTTCCACGCCGAGCGCGGCCAGCGCATCGTGCTGGTGGGTCCCAACGGCGCGGGCAAATCGACACTGCTGAAAATCCTTGCCGGCGTGCTGACGCCCCAAAGCGGCGAGCGGATTCTAGGTCACAATGTCAAATCCGGCTACTATTCGCAGTACCGCGTGGATATGCTGCATCCGGACCGAACGGTGCTCGAGGAAGCGTTCGACACGCCGCAACGGGTCACCGAGCAGTTCATCCGGACACTGCTGGGCTGCTTTCTTTTCAGAGGAGACGATGTCTTCAAGCACGTCAATGTGCTCAGCGGCGGCGAAAAGAGCCGGCTGGCGCTGGTGAAATTGCTGCTCGACCCGCCCAACCTCCTGTTGATGGACGAACCGACGACCCACCTGGACATGTCGAGCATTGATGCGCTGGCGTACGCGCTCGACCAGTTCAAGGGCACACTGATCCTCATCAGCCACGACGTCTATTTCATCCGAGCGCTTGCAAATCACGTTGTGCATGTAAATGCCGGTCACTTGACGCATTACCCCGGCGGGTATCAGTACTATCTCGACAAGACCAAAGCGGAATCGGAGCGCGCCGGTCTGACCTCGGCAGGCATGGCTGCAGCGTCGGTAGGGCGAGCGTCCCCGCGAGCCCACGGTTCCGGCGGCAGGACGGCTCGCGGGGACACTCGGCCTCCCGGAGACGGACCCAGCCGCAAAGAACAGAAACGCCTCGATGCAGAAGAGCGCCAGGCGCGCTCGCGCGAGCGCAAGACACAGCAGAAAACCGTTCAAGAGCTGGAAACGGAGATTCACGAGTTGGAGGCGCGCCAGGCGGAGCTAATCGCTGATCTGGAAAAGCCCGAGACTTACGAGACGCCAGGCCGCCCCGTTGAGGTCAACCGGGAATTGCTCGGACTGCAGGAGCGATTGGCGAAACTGACCCCCGAATGGGAACGGGAAGCTACCCGGCTCGCCGGGCTCGAAGCTGGGGAGTAAGGATTTACCCGCTTCTTCGACAGACTATCATGGTGTGCTACTTTGGTACATGAAACGTGACCTGTGTATTGTCGGCGCGGCCGCGGGGGCGGCGTTGGCGGTAGTGCTCGGCGGCTGCTCGCGTGCCGATTCGCAGACTGCTTCGACCAACCGGGTCATCGCAGGTGGGTCCTTCACGAATGCTTCTATGGATAACTTTCAAAAACCCCCGGCAGAGGAACTGAGGAAGAAGCTTACTCCAACGCAGTTCCAGGTAACACAACACGCCGCGACCGAGCCTGCGTTCCATAATGAGTTCTGGGACAACAAGAAGCCGGGGATCTATGTTGATGTTGTCTCGGGCGAGCCGCTATTCAGCTCGCTCGACAAGTTCGATTCGGGGTGCGGCTGGCCGAGCTTCGGCAAGCCGTTGGCGGAGAGCAAAGTGGTGGAGCATGCGGATCACACGTTCGGCATGGACCGGACGGAGGTCCGCTCCAAGACCGCCGATTCGCACTTAGGCCACCTGTTCGACGATGGCCCCGGACCGACACACTTGCGTTATTGCATCAACTCCGCGTCTCTACGGTTCATTCCGGTGGCGGAGATGGAGAAGGCGGGGTACGGCGCGTACCTGGAACCGTTTGTGAAGGCGGGATTGCTCAAACGTTAAAAGGTTGAGACGTCGAAGCGTTGAAGCGTTAAGAGGTTAAAACGGAGTGAACCCGCGATCTGCGAGAATCCACCCGTTTTAAGGTTTCAACGATCCAAACAACCTTGCTTTCGTCCAGAAGAGGGGCTACGCGTTCCCCATGCTCATCGTTCATGTTCACGTCCATGTGAAGCCCGAGTCAGTCGAGGCATTCAAGCGGGCCTGCATTGCCAACGCACGAGAGAGCTTAAAGGAGCCGGGTATCGCGCGGTTTGATGTGGTCCAACAGCAGCATGACCTAACGAAATTCGTCCTAGTTGAGGGTTATCGCACACCGGAAGCGCCGGCCGCGCATAAAGAAACCCGCCATTACCAGACCTGGCGAGACACCGTCGCGCCGATGATGGCTGAGCCGCGTTCCAGTGTGAAATTCGGCAATATTTTCCCCGATGAATTTTGAGTTCGCCACTGCGACGCGAATTATCCTCGGGCCGGGTCGGGTCCGGGAGTTAGGCTCGGTTGCAAAGGTTTTGGGCAGGCGCGCCTTGGTGGTGACCGGCCGGCATCCGGAGCGCTCAAAGAGAGTAACCTCCTTGCTCGCCGATAGCGGCGTCACTACCGTCACTTTTCCTGTCCCTGGCGAGCCGGAAGTGCGCACCGTTGAAGCGGGAGTTGCGCAGGCGAAGACCGAGCGCTGTGACCTGGTCGTCAGTTTCGGCGGCGGCAGCGCACTGGATGCCGGCAAGGCCATCGCGGCGATGCTCACCAACGGGGGTGAGCTGCTGGATTACCTCGAAGTCATCGGCCAGGGAAAACCGCTGGCCCTGCCGCCGGCTCCATTCATCGCCATCCCAACCACTGCCGGGACCGGCACCGAAGTCACGCGCAACGCGGTGCTGGCCTCTCCGCCGCATCGGGTCAAAGTCAGCCTGCGCAGCCCGTCCATGCTCCCGCGCGTCGCGCTCGTCGACCCCGAACTAACCTACGAACTGCCGCCGCCGCTGACCGCCAGCACCGGGTTGGACGCGCTAACCCAGTTAATCGAACCGTTCGTGTGCAACCGCCACAACCCGCTTACCGATGCGATTTGCCGCGAAGGCATCACCCGCGCCTCATACTCGCTGCGGTTGGCAGTCAATGAGGGTTCCAACGCGGCTGCGCGCGAAGATATGGCGGTAGCAAGCCTGTTCGGTGGGTTGGCGCTCGCTAACGCCGGTCTGGGCGCTGTCCACGGCTTTGCCGGCCCTATCGGCGGCATGTTCCCCGCCCCACACGGCGCCGTGTGCGCCCAACTCCTGCCGCATGTCATGGAAGCAAACCTCGCCGCCCTGCGCCAACGCGACCCTGCCAGTCCAACCTTGCGCCGTTATGACGAATTGGCCCGACTCCTGACTGACCGGGACAGCGCGCAGGCCGCAGACGGTGTGGAGTGGGTGCGGCAGCTCGTCGGCGGTTTCCGAATCCCAAGCCTGGCTTCCTATGGAGTGACGCCCGCAGATATCGGTGAACTGGTGGCCAAGGCCGCGAAAGCCAGCAGCATGAAAGCGAATCCCATCGAGCTCACCGCGCAGGAATTGAAGCAAGTGCTCGAACAAGCCCTGTAGGAAATCGCGGCATTGGAATCCCGCGCCCGGTAAAGCCGGAGCCGAGTCCGATGCGCGCTCAAGCGGTTTACCCCACTACCGGCGCCGGTCCCTCAACTCTCAACCACCACCTGCTTGCTCACCCCAACCCTCCATCGCCCCGTTGCTCGCCCGTCACATTCCTTTCAAATCTGTAATTCAACCGAAAGGCTCCTGTCATGCCGATGGTGTCAATTGGTTCAGAGATTATTTGAAAAGAATCAACACTCAATCAATTGACGAACAAAGATTATGAAACGGATATTCCATCATTTGGGGAATCGAGTGACGGCGCTGGCCCTGGGCGGGGCGCTCGTGCTGGCCGGTTCCGCCGTTGCGTTTACGCAAAAACCCAAGGCAGAACAATTCACCGCTCCGCCCGTGGACCAGACGCCAATCCCGCGAGAAATCGGCGGCCACACGAGCTTCGCGCCCGTGGTCAAGAAAGTGGCGCCGGGAGTCGTGAAGATCTTTACAACCACGAAAGTGCGCAACATGTCGTTCAACGGGCCGCCGGGTGGCCAAATGGACGACTTGCTACGACGGTTCTTTGGAGACCAACCCCAGGGGCGCATGCCTCGGCGCAGCCTGCAGGCTCCTCGCCAGGAGGGCATCGGCTCGGGCGTGGTCGTCACGAAGGACGGTTACATTCTCACGAACAACCACGTCGTTGATGGGGCGGACGAGGTGAAAGTGGCGCTGCAGGACGGGCGCGAGTTTACAGCCAGAGTCATCGGCCGCGACCCGAAGAGCGATGTGGCGGTCATTAAGATCGACGCCAAGGATTTGCCAGCGGTTCCGATGGCCGATAGCGATAAGGTGGAGGTGGGGGATGTGGTGCTGGCCGTCGGCAATCCTTTCGGGATCGGCCAGACGGTAACCACTGGCATCGTAAGCGCGACCGGCCGAGCCAGCACGCTGGGATTGGACTACGAAGACTTCATCCAAACCGACGCGGCGATTAATCCGGGCAATTCCGGCGGCGCTTTGGTGGACGCGGAAGGCCGCTTGATCGGCATTAACACCGCCATCTTGAGCCGGAGCGGCGGCAACCAGGGCATCGGTTTTGCAATCCCGACCAATTTGGCGCGGGATGTCATGGAAAACCTGGTCAAGGACGGCCACGTTACGCGCGGTTACCTCGGCGTTATGATCCGAGACGTCACTCCGGTTCTGGGCAAGGCATTCGGGCTCAAGGACGCCAAAGGCGCACTCGTGGACGATGTAACGCCGAAGAGTCCAGCCGAGAAGGCGGGTCTCAAGAGCGGGGACATCATCCTCAACTTTAACGGCAAACAAGTGACGGATAGCAGTCACCTGAAGCTCGAAGTTGCCCGCGCGAAACCGGGTGAGACCGTTCCAGTGAAGATTCTCCGCGACGGCACAACGAAGACGCTCGAAGTCGCGGTGAAGGAATTGCCGGGCACAGAGCAAATCGCCAAGAACGATAACGGCAAGAGCGCCGACAGCGGCACGCTCAACGGGGTGGGAGTGGCCGACCTGGACAATGGCGCCCGCCAGCAGTTTCAAGTGCCGAACCACGTCAACGGCGTGGTGGTGACTGACGTGGATCCCAACTCGGCCTCGGCGGAAGCAGGCCTCCAGCCCGGCGACGTGATCCAGGAAATCAATCGCAAGCCGGTCAAGAGCGCCGAAGAAGCGGTGAAC
The DNA here is from genome assembly GCA_035566435.1 of Candidatus Acidiferrum sp. GTDB lineage: Bacteria > Verrucomicrobiota > Verrucomicrobiia > Limisphaerales > UBA8199 > DATMRF01. The sequence continues at coordinate 201,329 of DATMRF010000117.1, read as the reverse complement.
CTGACCGAGAATGTAAAAGATAAAACCACATTGCTGCGAGTTTGGCGCGACGGCAACAGCCACTGGGTGGTGGTGGACGAAAGCAAAGCGGGCTGAATTGCCCGCTCGCTGCAAAAGGCTCTCCTGCGCCGATGGCACTCCGGTGCGGGAGAGCCCGTTTAATTTTTGGTTTTTGATTTTTGAATGATCCCAGGCGACCGCCCAAGTACCTCCTCTGTCCCACTCAATCACTCCAACCATCCACGAATCCGCCAATCCATTTTCGTCCTATCCACTTTCAGGCTGTTCTTTTATGTTTGAAACCATGCGAATCCTGGTGGTGGAGGACGACAAGAAAATCGCCTCGTTCGTGGTTAATGGGCTAAAGCAAAGCGGCTTCGCGGTGGACCACGCCAGTGACGGCGACGATGGATTAATGCACGCCCAGACGGTCGCGTACGATTCCGCCATCGTAGATATCATGCTGCCGAAGCTCGACGGCTTGAGTCTGATTCAGCAGTTGCGGGCCGGGGGCACGCGAACGCCGGTGTTGATCCTCAGCGCGAAGGCTACTGTGGACGACCGGGTGCGAGGGTTGCAGGCCGGCGGGGACGATTACCTAACGAAGCCCTTCGCGTTTTCCGAGCTGCTTGCACGCGTGCAGGCCCTGATCCGCCGCGCCACCCAGGCGCCGGAGCCGACGCGGCTCGCGGTGGGGGACCTGTCGCTCGACCTGCTGACGCGCGAAGCGCAGCGCGCCGGGAAAACAATCGAGCTCCAACCACGCGAGTTCGCATTGCTGGAATATCTGATGCGCAATGCCAATCGGCCGGTCACCAAGACCATGATTCTCGAACATATTTTCGACTACAGTTTCGATCCGCAGACGAACGTCGTCGATGTGCTGGTGCATCGGCTGCGCAGCAAGGTGGACCAGGACAGAGCGATGATTCATACGCTCCGGGGTGTCGGCTATGTCCTCCGGCCTGCTTGATCCTCTGAGCCGGAACATCGGCGTCCGGCTGAGCCTGTGGTACGCGCTGGTTTTCACCCTGAGCACCGCGGCGGTGCTGGCGCTTGCCTACTATCTCCTGGCCGCTGCGGTCGGGAAAAAGGATTTGGAGGTGCTCGAAGCCAGGCTGAAAGAAGCCGCAACGGTCTATGAAGCGGGCGGCCCCGGCGCGCTGCGTGAGTGGGCACGCGACCAGCCTCCCGCCGTGCAAAGGACGATGTTTTTGCGCCTTGTGAACGCTTCCGCCAACCTGCATGTGAACATTAGCGAACCAGACGATTGGGTCTCGTTTAAGGACGTCCCCGGCTGGGGTGGTCTGTTGAAGGAAAAAGTCATCCGCATCCCTCAGAACGCGGAAAGGGATTTCCTGCTCGGCCGGATTGAGCTGCCCAACGGGTGGGCACTCCAAATGGGCAGCACGACAAATAGCCGGGAAGCGCTTTTGAACCCGATTCGCCGCGCTTTTTTCCTCACTGGCGGGGCGACTGTACTGCTGGGATTCGTGGCGGGCGCGTTTTTCGCACACCGCGCCATGCAGCCAATCCGCCAAATCATTGCCACCGCCCGGTCCATCATCCGCACCGGCGAACTCGATGCGCGTGTGCCCGTGCGCAAATCCGACGATGAACTGGATGAGCTGGTCGAACTCTTCAATGCCTTGCTCGACAAAAACCAGGCGCTGATCCGGGCGATGCGCGAATCGCTCGACAACGTGGCGCACGACCTGCGCACTCCGCTGGCGCGCCTGCGCGGCACGGCGGAAGTCGCGCTGCAAAAAGAAGCCGAACCGGCGGCGGCTCGCGAGGCGCTAGCCGATTGCGTCGAAGAATCCGAGCGCGTGCTGAGCATGCTCAATACCCTGATGGACATCGCGGAAGCCGAGGCGGGCATGATGAAGCTGCAGCGGGAACGGGCGGACCTCTGCCAACTGGTCCGTGAAACGGTCGAGCTCTATGAGTATGTGGCCGAAGAGAAGAAAATCAGCGTCAAGACCGAGTTGCCAGCGGGCTGCGAAGCGCTCGTGGACCGCTCCCGCATGCGCCAGGTCTTTGCCAACCTTTTGGACAACGCGATTAAATACACGCCTGAGGGCGGCCAGGTGACCATAGCGGTGCAGTGTACGGCGGCCGAGGCTCTCGTCATCTTCCATGATACGGGCATCGGGGTGCCGCCGGAAGAGCAGGATAGAATCTGGGCCCGGCTTTATCGTGCGGACAAGAGCCGGTCTCAGCGTGGACTAGGCTTGGGTCTCAGCCTGGTTAAAGCGGTTGTGCAGGCCCACGGTGGCAAGGTGGGGGTGTCCAGCAAGGTAAATGAAGGGTCAGAGTTTTCGGTGAGGCTTCCAAGGGGAGTTTGAACCTAGCGCTCGGAGGAGGAAGTACCCCTCGAGTGTTGTGGCCGGTCGTTCGCCACCTACTTCGGGCTTTCGCGGGAATGGAATCCCGCGCCCACTTGGCGCAAACGCTATTTACAAACAAAAAGACCGGGCTTGAACCCGGTCTTTCCGCACATTCTACAATGAGAACCAACTAAATCGTCATCGATGCGGCGCCGCAGACATTACGCCCATCAGCCACACACGGTCTGATTAATGCGTTTTTGCATCGTCAACACGCCATTACTCTAAAGGAACCCCCGTCCGCTGCCAGTCACCAGTACTGGTGACACGTGACGAGGTAGTGTCCTAATTTGAAAGTGAGATTTTTCAAAATTCCTCGGTAAAACAGTGTTGCTTTTGGGGTGTTTTGGATTACGCTGGTTTTGGGGGTGCCCGGCGTCGAACCGGGTGCCGGTTGGATGTAGAGCCGCCAGCAGCTTCCCGCCACCCCCATTCCCCCTTACACGGCGTCTTCGTCGGCTGAAAAGGGCAGCATCATGGTTGTGTTCATTTTCGGGAAGGCGCGATCAATCATTCGTTTGAACTGATCCCAAGACTGCGAGGCCCGCATAAGGGCCAATACGCCGCTCAAATGGTCTCTCAGTTTTGGATGGCCGACATCTTTTGTAAGCCACTGGTGATGTTTGTGTTTTCTGTGTCCTGCTTCATCGGGGGGATTTATTTGGCGCAGTTCATCAAGCACACCCGGCGCAAGGCGGTCATAAATGATATCATTGGTATAGTGGCCAACAACCGATGGCCGGTTGATCTTCATCCCCTGCCACTGCCAGCTTTTTAGCCGGAACATTTCTTTATAAAAATCATCAGGAAAACGTTTAGCCCATTTCAACAATTCTTTGCTGATAAACTTCTCTAGGATTTTTTGAAGGGCCAGCCTATCCCTGACCTCCTGATAGCCAGTTGCCTCATCAACAAGAGCAATAATGCCTACCTCACTGAGTCCACGAGAAAGAATTTTGCACCGCTCGGCTGTAGCTAATTGCGACGCAACTAAGGCACCGGCCTCCTTCGCGTCTAAAAACACATTGCAAGCCTTTGGTAAAACCTCTGCCCGATACCCAACAGAGTAAGGACCGCCAAGCCTGCGCTTGAACCTAATCGGTTTGAAGACATCCATATCCACTTGTGGAACAAATGGTTCCAAGTTATTTGCCTGTAAGAACACCGGAAGTTGAAGACCTCGATTTTCCTCATGTTTGGCCTTCGGCCTACCCCGTCTTCCAAGGCCACGGTTCACGCCTTCTTGACTAACCAACCGCGTGCCATCACTAAGAACATGGCACAGGATTTTGATTCCGCCGATATCAAGCTCGCCAGCGTGAGTTTCGACCGGCATTCCCCACCTGGCCTCCGCTGCCTTCTTGGCTATTTCAGCGCGCTCTTCATCGCTTAGGGACTCAGCACGTGCTTTGCCGCCCATTGATTGAATTGAATCGTCTGTAAGCATGACTCAGTTTCGCACATGCGTCCTTGGTTGCAAGCACAAAGATAAATAAAAATAGTGCTTGCTTGTTCTAGTGACTTCTGTCAAATTCACATCATGGCAAATGACCTTCCGACTGAAAAGAAAGTGCTGGCGATTTCCATGCTGGCCGAGGGCAGCAGCATCCGGAGTGTTGAGCGCACGCTAAGCGTCCACCGAGACACGGTTATGCGGCTTGGCGTTCGTGTGGGGCAGGCGTGCGCCAAGATTCAGGATGAGAAGATGCGGAACATCCAGAGCACTGATTTTCAGATTGATGAGATTTGGGGATTCGTCGGCAAAAAGAGGAAGCAGACCAAGACCTGGGAATGGCAGGATGGAATCGGGGACGTGTGGACGTTCATTGCGCTGGCCCGTGACACCAAGCTAATTCCGGCATTTTGGGTCGGACAACGAACCGTGATTCACGCCAAGCATTTCCTGAGGGACCTTGAGAGCAGGTTGGCGCACCGTATCCAACTGTCCACCGATGGATTGGCAGCATATCGGGAGACCGCTGGCGAAGTCTTCTGTGATGGAGTGGATTTCGGGCAGGTGGTAAGAACCTACTCGGTTTCGCACTTGGGTAATTTCAAGGTAGCCGCTACTCGGTACAGTCCTGCGGAAGTGGTGAAGACCGAAACGAAGATTGTGCTTGGCAGCCCGGACATCGAACGCATTTCGACCTCGCACGTTGAAAAGCAGAACCATACCCTGCGGATGCACTGTCGCAGGCTCACCCGGCTTACCAACGCATTCAGCAAGAAATTCGAGAATTTTCGAGCTGCGGTCGCTCTCAATTTCGCGTATTACAATTTCTGCAAACGGCATATCACGGTCAAAATGACCCCGGCCCAGGCTGCGGGCATCGAGAGTAATCAATGGACGGTGGCGGAATTGATCGAACGCTGTGGAGAGTAATAAAGGCCATCGGAATTGAAAATATAACGCATTCCAAACACCTATAATTAAATGACTTACATATTTGTTGCATTGCGGGTTCAAGTTGCTAGATTAAGGCATGAAACTCGTTTTGCCTAACGATGATAAACTAAAGGAACTTATACTTTACGTAAGCACTCAAAGCGTTGATGACACTTGGTTCGGCGCAGTGAAGCTTAACAAAATTCTTTTTTACGCCGACTTTCTGTCCTATCTAAAGCGAGGAGAATCTATTACCGGCCAAGAATATTTCGCTCTCAGAGAAGGTCCGGCGCCAAAACGAATGCTTCCGATCACAGACAAAATGATCTCCGATGGAGAATTTGCTTATCAGCTTCTGGATGTCGGGATGCCGCATCGGCAAAAAAAGCCGATTGCCTTGCGACCGCCAGATTTGAAAAAACTTAGAGCAGAGGACATTGCAATAGTAAATGAAGTAATTGATAAGCTGCGCGGAATGAATGGGACTCAGACTTCTGAAATGTCGCATCGTTTTGCTGGGTACGTGGCGGCATTCGCTCAAGGAGAAAAAACCAAGATACCTTATTCAACAGTTCGGTTTGACACCAAAGAATTTTGGGGCATTGAAACGCCCCCGCTTTCACAAAAACTGATTTCTTACGGCAAGCAACTAGCCAAAAAGCTGGGTAAAAGGGCACAGCCAGCAGGTGTATAAGCCACATCATCGGAAGGTCCGCCGATCAACGACATTTGATTCGGAGCTGAAGAAAGTAATTCCGAGTCAAAGCGAAGCAGAAGAAATCATGGAGGGCGCGGAGCAGTTCTTTTCGTATTTGGCGCACTGTGGGGAACAGATTACGGATGATGAAACGAATTACGACGTGTTTCACACGTCCATTCGCGGATCTGGAAAACTCCTTGTAATTTATTACACATTTGACTCCAAAACCGTTACTCTTGAATCGATTGTGATTCAGAGCCAGTCCCCCTGATCCGTTTCATCCTGTGCGCAATAGGCGCGAGTACGTTGACCGCCTGCAAGTGGCCATTCAGCACTTGCACAAGTGCGGCGCGGTTTGGCGCGAAACCGTGCCAGTGCATGAAGTGTTTCGGGGCCAGACCGCTTGGAGGGGCGATGTCGAGGTGTTCGACTTGACCGGCCACCCGAAAGCCAAGCGTGCTTACGCCTGGAGCCACCTCGACGGCCCACAGGACGAGGATGAGCGGTTTGTGGCGGTTCTGGAAGTGCCGCCTGTGACAGACGCTCAGACAGCGGTTAAAGCGGCGATTGTGGCAGAAGCCAAGGACAAGAAATGAATTTTGGCTTAAATGGCGTCATCATTTGGACGCGAATAAACTGGGGTGAAATCACAATTATCAGCATGGTGCTAGCCTTGGCTATATTTCTCATCTTCAGGAAGAAGAAATGAATTCAAATTAGGACACTACCCGTGACGACGGGTGGGGGGTTGCATGGGAAACAAACGAATGGCCACAAAAAGGCACGAAAAGACACAAAAAGCCCTGATTGCGTGGGCATTGTGGTCTCTTCCGGCCAGGCCTGCGGGTGGCTACCAACGCTCGCGCTTTCCCGGATTCGACAGTAGACTGCGAGTCATATCTTTATGAAAGACCAGGGCCGAGCCTTGCAACCAGCCACTTTGTGTGTTCATGCCGGGACCTACCTTGATAGGCCAACGGGAGGAGTCAATACCCCCGTCTTCACCTCCACGGCTTACGCTTATCCCAACCCCACCAACGAAAACATTTATCCCCGGTACTTCAATGTGCCCAACCAGCAGGTCATCGCCGCCAAGGTCGCAGTCCTGGAGAAAGGCGAGGCGGGTTTGGTCTTCGGTTCGGGCATGGCGGCGATCTCGACGTTGCTGTTCGCCTGGCTGAAACCGGGGGACCATGCCGTGTTCCAAGCGGACCTGTATGGCGGAACCTATCATTTCATCGCGAAGGAGCTCGCGGCATTCGGCATCGAGATGACCTTCGTGCGCACGCCGGCAGAGGTCCAGGATGCGCTTCAACCGAACAGCAAGATGCTTTATGTCGAGTCGCCCTCAAACCCGTCGCTGCGGTGCATCGATTTGGAGGTTGTGGCCAAACTGGCGCGCGGACGCGGCGTGTTGAGCGCCATCGACAACACGTTCGCCACCCCTATCAACCAGAGCCCGCTCGAACTCGGGATCGACGCGGTCGTCCACAGCGCAACGAAATACCTCAACGGGCACAGCGACGTGAACGCCGGGGTAGTCGTTTCCTCCCGCGCTGTCATCAGCAGGCTGAACGAATACGCGGTCAACCATGGCGGCATGCTTGATGCCCACGCGTGCTACCAGTTGGAACGAGGGATGAAAACGCTCGCGCTGCGGGTGCGGCAGCAGAACGAAAACGCGGGTCGGCTAGCTCAATTCCTGGAGGCTCATGGCGCGGTGGCTCGGGTAAATTATCCGGGTTTGCCAAGCCATCCCGACCACACGCTGGCGGCGCGCCAAATGCGAGGGTTCGGAGGAATGTTGTCGTTCGAACTGCGCCAACCGGCCCAGGTGGATGCGATGCTGGAAGGGTTCCGTGTGGTCACCCCGGCACTGAGCCTGGGTGGAGTTGAGACGTTGGTTTGCGTGCCCAGCCGGACCTCTCACCGGACGCTCAGCCCGACGGAACGGCAGCGAGCGGGCATCAGCGATGGGTTGGTGAGAGTCTCGGTTGGAATCGAGGATATCGGGGACCTGGTCGGAGATTTCGAGCGGGCGCTCGCCGGTTGAGCCGCAGCGGGGCTTCCTTGCGGGCAGCGCGGGGCTACTTGGGGTTGAGGCGCATGAACAACTCTGAGCGCGCGTTCTGGTCCTGCTGGAACACCCCGTGCAACACATTGACTTTCATGACCGAGTGCGTGTCCCGCACCCCGCGCCCGCACGCGCACAGGTGCGTGCCGTCAATCAGCACCGACGTCCCCAGCGGCGCCACGATTTGCTCCACGAACTCCGCGATTAAGTGCGCGGTCCGCTCCTGGTTCTGCAGCCGTCGGGCGAAGTAATCGGCGATCCGCGCCAGCTTCGAAAGACCCAGGATCTGTTTGTCGGGGATGTACGCGATGGTGATGCTCATCAGGATCGGCAGCAGGTGGTGCTCGCACAGGCCGACTTCGTAAATGCCCTCGACGATGACCATGTCGTGGCAAATGGCCCGCTGGCACTCGGCCCTGAACATCTAGGTGAGCTGCTCGGTGCCCATCCGCGAGCCTTCGGTCATTTCCACCAGCGCCTTGGCGGCCCGCATTGGCGTTTCGCGGAGGCCCTCGGCGGACAGGTCGGTGCCAATTTCCGTGAGTATCGCGGCGTAGTGCTCTGCGATTTTGTTGATGTTCGGTGCGCTCATAAACGGGTCCACCATAAGGCTCGAAAACTGCCCGTCAACCCCGGCGAAACTCTTCGCTCCAAGCCCTTACCACCGCGCTCGCATGTGTCCTTTGCTCGTCTCGTCCGCGGCCTCCGACATCCCGCCGTGGATCAGCTTCCGCGCGTCGTCTATAACGTGATCCCACTGGAAGGCCGGGCCGGGATCAATTTTGTCCGTCTGGACGTGGAAATGCCCCAGCACGCCTTCGTAGGCCTTTAGCTCGGCCTCTGGCAACTTCGAAGTGATGAGTTTGCCGGAGCTGTCTTTTGGATAATCGCAGTCGATCTTGGGCAACACCTTGCACAACGCCGCCGTCAAGTGGCTCAACGCCCGGTACTGCTCCGGCGTGAAATCATATTGAATCAGTTCCCGCCCCTGCACAGTCCCCACCACCGGTTCGGGCCGCGCGGGGTGCCCGACAAAGCCTTTGGTCCGGATGCCTCCATCCCCGAAGCGCTCGGGAATGGTAATGCGGGTCCCGCCGTTCGCTCCCTTCGCATACCACTCATCGAACGGGTTCTTCTCATCAACCCCGTAAGCCCCCATGTTTGCAATCTCGATCCCCACACTGCGGTTGTTCGAAGTGGTGGCATGCCAGGCCCGTTCCTTCACGTCGAGCGTCTGGTAAATAGTCCCATCCAGATCGAGCATGAAATGCACGCTCAGGTCACGGTGGTCCTGCAGGATGTTGAAACACTGCCGACTCGTGCCGCACACATCGAAGTGAATGACAAACTGGTCCACCACCCCTTGCAACGTCGGCAAATCCCAGCCGCCGCCGCGCACCCGCTCGATTTCCTCGTTCGTTAACCCGCTGCGACGCATATTGTACCGGTTGGGCGAGTCCAGACCTTTGACTTCAGCGTGCGAGCTTTCCCAGCCCGCCTTGTCCAGCGGGCTGAACCGCCGCTCGACGCGATAGGCATCGTACCCGCCCGGGTCCATCCACAGAACCACTGGGGTCGCGGTGTGAACGAATTGGCCGGCGACGACGATCTCGTCGCCTCGCCGAGGTTCCACTGTGCCGGGCCGCGGCAACGTGTTACAACCGGTGAGGGTCGCCAGCACGGCGAGCAAACTAAGGCGTCGGAGGAGCAGCGAAGCGGAGTTCATAGAGTTAACACGGCGTCTATTTACTGCGAGGATTGGTGCGGGGGTCAACCGAAATAACGGGAGGGCGAGCGTCCCGGCGAGCCCAAGACTTCCGCCGTGGTCGTGGCTTGCGCGGGCGCTCGCCCTCCCACTTCGGATTATCCTCACCCCCTCACACTCACCACCACCCCACTGCTGACGAGCAAAGCCGCGACGACGAGTTCCGCTCCGGGCGGGGTTTTGAGAAAACAACACAGGAGCAAGGTGGACAGGATAGGAGTGGCGGCTGCGACCAGACTTAAGGTCTGCACCCTGGCTTTCGGTAGAGCTAGTTCCCACAGCAGGTACCCGGCTGCCAGCGGACCCGCGCCGTACAGCACCGTCATCAGTACGCCAAACGTCGTCACTTTCGCGGGGACAAGCTGCGTTTTCGTCATCACTCCGCCGGCCACGAGGCCGATCAGAATGAACCCGAGCGGGCTGGTCACGTAATCCTTGGCCCAGGTCCGCCAGCGGACGAGGAAGGCTGAGTAGAGTCCCCACGTCGTCGCGGCCACCAGCGCCAAACCATACGGCAGCAGTTGCCCGAGCGAATTATCCGTGCCACCAGGCCACAACAGCACACCGATGTTTTTAAGATTTGCGCAAACCAAGCCCGCGAACGCCAAGAAAAGCGCGGCCACGGTGCGGCTCGTGAGCTTTACTCCCGGCACCCACCAGACGCTAAAGAGGACTGTGAGAACCGGCCAGAGATAGTTGATCAGGCTGACGCCGAACACCTGCTTGGAATTCGAGCTGACCAGCGCCAAGGGCCAGACCAATCCGTACACCACAAAGCAAACCAGCGGAATGAGCCACAATCGCCAGGGCAGACTGAGCGCGCTGCGTAACTCACCGTGGTACATCCGACGAAAAATCATTTGCAGACCGCCTCCCGTTAGCGACGCGATGGTGACGAACGGCCAGGTGCCCGTCTCCTTTGCGCCAAGAAACACCAGCGAGGCGCCGAACGACCAAAACACCACCGCCCCGACACCGAGGATAATCCCCAGCCGGGCCTCCGACCTCGATGGCTCAGTATCGGGCGCGTGTTTCAATGAGGGGGTGAGTCTGCCAACGCGGGAGGTCAGGCACAACGATTGAACGGAGGGGGAAGAGTGATGCGTGATACGTCATGCGGGCTGCGGGATTCGTGATGCGTGAAACGTGAAGCGTGGTGCGTAGTTTGGCCCAAAGTCGTCTGCCGCGCCGGAGCACTTTAGCCTCTCGGTAATCCCTCACATCAAACACATTGCGTGCGGGATTCGGGTGGTTCAATATTCAGGCGGATGGTCCGTTTAGTAATGATTGGCATTGCGATCTTTGTAGGGTCCTGCACCCCCTGCATGGCCGCTAGCGCGGGAACACAAAAAGAGCCCTCTCCTCCACGTCTCATCGCGCGCACCTATGACTCCGGTTTTCCGGAGGCGCATGACACCTACAATGGGATGGGCCGCGGCAGCGACGGAAACATCTATTACGTGCTGAGCTCCGAATCCATTGATGTCGGCGCGCAGATGTACCGCTTCGAGCCTAAGAGCAGAAGCATCCGGCACCTGGGCGACCTGACGGAAGCGTGCGGCGAAAAGCGGCTGAAAACCATTCCTCAAGGCAAGAGCCATGTCAATTTTGTCGAGGCGAACGGCAAGCTCTACTTCGGGTCGCACGTGGGGGTTTACACCATCATCGATGGCATGGAGAAAATGGGTGTGCCGCCAACTGGCTACCAGCCCTATCCGGGCGGCCATTTGCTGGCCTATGACCTCAAGACCGGCCGGTTCGAAAACCTTGCAACTGCCCCGGCGCGGGAAGGCATCCTGGCAATGAACATGGATACCAACCGGGGCCGGCTCTTTGGTTTGACCTGGCCTTCGGGCTATTTCTTTCGTTACGACCTCGCGGCCCGCAATCTAAAGAATTTCGGCCAGAGCTGCGCCGAAGGAGAAAACGGCAAGGGCGCCGCCTACCGGACCATCTGCCGTTCCATCTGCGTCGATCCTGGCACTGGGCGCGCCTGGTTTACCACTTCCGAGGGAACCATCCTGGTTTACAGACCGGACACGGACTCCGTTGAGCCCGTTGCCGGCGAGGACATGCGGAAAGATTATTTTGGGCTCTACGACCCGACTTCGCCGGGGCACATGGGTTACAACTGGCGCCAGACGGCCTGGTATGCCCCAGGGAAAATGCTCTACGGCGTGCATGGCAATTCCGGCTACCTGTTCCGGTTCGACCCAAGCGCGCCCCGGTTGGAAGTGCTGGACCGCCTCACCTCCGAGACGTCAAAACGGAGCGGCATGTTCGACCAGTTCAGCTATGGGTACTTGGGCTTCACGCTGGGACCGGATGGCCGCACTTTATATTATCTCACGGGCGCGCCCATTTATGTGGATGGCAAGCGTCTCGCCGGCAAGAGCAGCACGGCGATGGGTGAGGCTAAGGGCCTCGAGGATTTGCACCTGGTCACCTACGATATCCCCAAAGCCAAATATGCCGACCGCGGTGCGGTTTTTTACGAGAACGGCCAGCGGCCGCTTTATGTCAACTCGATCGCGACCGGCCGGGACGGGAGTGTTTATTTCCTCGCGCGGATCACGGAGAATGGCCGCACGCGGACGGATTTGGTAGAAGTGCCCAGGTCGTGGAGCGTAGAGCGTTGAAGCCTGGGACAGTGATGAAGCGTTCACAACGTAAACAGGTTAAAACGGCCAAACGTGGGAGCGTGGAAACGTCAAGACGGCTCGGTGGTTCTAGGGCTCTTGAAATTCGAAGTCTGATTCCGTTTTAGCGGTTCAGCGTTCCTCCGAGTGGGCAAACCCCTCAATCACCACGAGGTTCGGCACCCGGCCCACGCCTCTGACCATGATGATCGGATTCGTGAGCTGCTCGGGGTAGGGCTTGCGGACCGGAGAAAGCTCTGTTGGGAGGGCGTTGGGTTGCACCGGCTCGGCCATAGTCAGGCCAAGCGCCAAGTCTTCGCCATGAGATGATGCGAGCTCGATGGAGTTCCGGCTGGGAGGGCTCGCAGCGGCGACCGTAGAGGCTCCGCTAGCCGGGCCAGGCGATGCGTCTGGCTCGACCAGCTTTGGCGCTGTCGAGGATGCTGGACGAGCGGCAGTCGCGGCTGGACTGCTGTTACCAGCGACCAGGAGCTTCTCGAGCGCGGAAAAGGAATCCGGCGGCGTCGAGGCCGGGACCTGTCGCAAGCCGAGGGCAATCTCGGAATCGTGCTGGAGAATCGCGTTGATAACGTCGCTGGCGACACCCAGGTCCCGCAGATGGATGATTTGCTCGGGCCGGAGATTGAACGTGCCCGCTGAATCGACAAAGGCGAGCATGACGCCGTCCTCGATGCCGGCCCGGGCCAGTTTGCCGAGCTCGGTGAACCATGGCGATTCGTACGGCTTCACCGGACTCGTTGACACAGCTTGGCCTGGCGCGAAAGCCGGTGAAGATTTGGCCGTTTCCTGCGCGACGATTGCGGGAACTGAGGCGACTAACACCAGCCCCAAAACCCAGCTTGGTGATATCCGCGTTTTCATAGGACCTTGTGGCTAATCTGCCGGTTTGATCCGTTGTTTTGTCTATACCCTTGGACTGGCGGGTTGTCCAATCTATTCAATCCCCAAAACCGGGGCAGACCTATGGCGTTACCACCCGGTAATAGCGTGCTGCGCCGAGGCTTGAGAGGTCATCGGCGCTGGCGTTCGGGCCGGTCGCCACGACCGGCGCGGTCAGGTCTGTCCAGGTGCCGGTTCCGAGCGTGTTGCGATATTGTGGCCGGTAAGAAACGCCTGGGGTGGCTGTCCAGGTCAGATGAACCGTTCCTGCCGGTGAAACTGTGGGGCTGGCGAGCAGAATTTGGATCGGGATGAGGGTGAGATTATCGAGGTTAAGCCAATTGGCGCTGCCGTAGGTGGAATTGAATGCGACAGTGATGGTGTTCTGTCCCGCAGGCAGGTTCGCCGTTACGGTGTTGGTGCTGTAACTGTTCCAGGCGCCTGTATTGGCGAAACTGAGGTTCACGAACGCGTTGAAGCCGTTGATGCTGATGAGCCGGCTGGCATTGCCGGCACCGGCGGCGTAGCGAAGGCTGAGTGCATATACGCCGCCGGTAGCGATGTTTACGTTGAAGTCAACCGATGTCCCGTTCGCGTTCCAGCCGGCGATATAGCCCCAGCCGGTGAACGCGCCGTAGAGGGCCTCGACGCCGAGGTTGTGCAGGGTCGCATTCTCGGCTTCATATTGGTTGGAGGGAACGCCGGAGCCCGGATAGAGACCGTTCTGTTGCGCAAACCGGCTGAGGGCGATGCAAGCGGCGTTGTCCTGGGCCTGGTCGGCATTGGTCTGCCAGGGGCCGGCCCAGTTGACCGAAAAGACCGTGGAGGTTGGGTTCAGAGCCATGTTCCAGATGGAATTGGCGCTGGAGCGCAACACGTAAAGGTATTGGCCCTGGGTGGTGTTCCGCGCAAAAAGCTGCATCAGGTATCGGTAACCGGGCCCCTTAAATTCGTGGCAATCACCGCCGCAGCCCGAGTTGTCACCGTCATAGAGCACCGGACCGTTCGTGGTCGAGGCCACCTCGTTATTGATCATGAAATTGGCGATACTATTGGCTCGGCCGAGGTAAGTGAGGTCTCCCGTGGCCTGGTTGAGGGCCACACTCGCGCCGATCATCAGCCCTTCGTTGTAAGTGAACTTCCACCAGACCTTGGTGCCATCGGTGAGGAGATGGTCGCAAACCTGGTAGGTGCTGGGGTTCACCATGTTGGTGTACCAGTACCCGTATACCTGTTGGGCGAAGCTCAGGTAGAGCGAGTTCCCGGTGCGGAGGTAGAGCCGCGCGCCGAGCAACGCGGCGCCGGCGTTGGCCGCAGTGGCCTTCTGTGTTCTGGTTTTGTCCCACCACATGCCGCCAGGTGCGGCCCCGCAGCAGGTCGTGTCCCAACCAGTCATAATATCGGCGTACAGGGCAGTGGCCTGGTTCAGGTATTTGCTGTTCCCAGTGAGGTCATAGGCACGGGTCAGGGTCGTGGCCATCCAACACTCGTCATCGTAATAGTTGTTGGTCCAACCGCGCTGATTTTGGCCAAGATAAAGGCTTTCGATCCACCCGGCATACTGCTGGCCGCCGGTGCGTTCGACGCCGTCCATTACGGCGTCCCACCCGTGAGCGTAAGTCCAATAACCGGTCAGTGAGCCGTCGCTGGGAGACGTGTTGCGCAAGTACTGGGAGCCACCGTTCCAGAACTTCAGGAGGAAACTCTGCAACGCCTGGTCGGCGCGGTTGTGGTAGGTGGCACCAGTTTGAGCGTAATCCGGCAGCGATGGTAGCAGCAGCAGAGCCCAGAAAAGGAAACACAGAGCGCGCAGACGAGGGTATTGGTTTTTCATTCGCTGGCCTCAATTCCGCTTTTGCACCGGGATGGGGTCCTTGTTTCGGTACACCATACCCTCCAAAATCTTGCGGGCCCACGGAACCGCAACAGTACTCGCTTGCGTTTTGGAGCTGCTGTCGCGGATGACGCTGACCACTCGGCGGGCCTGGTCGGAGGGCAGGACATGGCGCAAGCCCAGGCTGACCCCCATGCATACGTAGGAATTGATCGCCTCGAAAGGTTGCAGCACGCCAAGTGTGTACCAGCCGATGTCACCGGCAACGATGCGGTCGCGCTTGCGCTCACTGTCAAGCACGATGCGGTATTGGCAGGTGTCGCGAAGTTGAGGCGATTTCCTCGCTGGTTGGACAAATTCGGAGCAGAGATCGTCATCGCGGATGCGCCAAACGCGGCGCCAATGACGACGTCGAGCGTGACCTTCTGTTTGGGCGAACATTGAGCACGCCCGCCGTATTGGGGCAAGGACTCCAGGATTTCTGTGGAAGAGGTGCCGGGGTAGTCCACGCCAAGGACAACACCAGCGCGCCGTGCAGTCAGGGCAATCGCTTCATTGCCGCTGAATAACGTTCGGCCCGAATCTTTCATTTCGACGAAATCGACCTGCCGTTAATAACGGATTTCGAAGGGGGAGGACAGAGAAATTCTAAGGGTGTTATTTGCTGAAACTGTGCACGGTATCCATTGAAACAATGGCCGGGTTCAGGTCCCGGAAGGTAACCCGTCAGTCACGGTTGGGGCGCTGGATTCCAATTTCGCGCCCCAGCCCGCCTTCGCCGAGGCAGTACTCCGCAAGCGCCGTTCCGTTTGACAGCCCCCCATAGGCGACACCAACTTGGTGACAACATGAACATTCTATCCAAACTAAACTTGACTTCGGGTTTAAGGCCGCTTCGGCCGCGGTTTGACGCGATCGGGTTAGCCCTCGCGCTCCTTTGCGCAGCGGGGGCAAGCAGCCCTGCGCCGGCCCTGGCGGCCTCACCAGGAACGGGTCAACTATTCGCCAGCACAGCCGACGATGCCAAGCAGAAATTGTCGGATGCGGGGAAGACTGCCATGAATAAAATCGAGGAGCTCTGGCGGAAGATCGATGAGCAGCGACTCAGTCACCGGACCCGCGACGAGATCGTCGCGTGGGTGATCATGGGCTTGTTGGTAGGCGGAGTCCTGCACATGACAGCCAAGCTCAGGCGTCCGGCGACCGTGGTGTTCGGGCTCGCCGGCGCTTTTCTGGGAGGGATCGTCGCTCATGTGACACAATTGAACCTGGGCTTGGGCCCGGTGCTGATTCGGTACGAAGATCTTCTGCTTTCCCTGGGAGGGGGGTTGTTGCTGGTGTTGGTCATGCGAATGTTCATGAAGCGAAAGCAACCCAAGGAGAAAGAAGCCAAGGAATGACAAGCGCTGCTGGCATATAGCTCACTGCTGCTGCTGGGCGCGCAGGGAGATGACGGGCAGGTATTCGCGTTTTTCCTCGCGCTGCCACCACGCTCCGGTTTGCCGCCGCGCGGCGAGCGTGGTGAAGTGGTAGTCGTACACCACCGCTCGGACATAACGCGGTGGACGGGCGGGAAATGGGTTCCGCTCAAGCAACGCCAGCACTGTGGGCGAGCCCTGCAACAGCCGAACGCAGAAATTGATGAACCAGGGGTTCTGACGATAATCGCCAAGAGCAGCGAACCACATTTGCCAGTCGAGCCGAGGCTGATGAGGCTCAACAAACCGAGGTGCCCGCCGCACATCGCCGGGTTTGTATTTGAACTGGTAGTCGAGCCAGGTGACACCGTCGTTGCTGCCCTGGACGATGATCTCGGGCCGCGAAGCGGTCATCACGGCGAACAAGCCGTAGCTGTTGAGGCTTCGGAAGGGTGCGGCCCAATTCCAAATTGCCGCGACCGGGACCGACCACGAGCGCTTCCACCCGAACAAACCGGCGAAATCCACCAACGGAATGATGATCGCGACACACGCCAGCGGCACTGCGACGAAACCAGGCCATTGCCAAGCCAATACCCGCTGGGGCGAGCTCGCCGTGCTCGGTTGGGCGCGCGCCAGGCCCGGTTGAACCTGAGCGCGCGAAATCGACTCTCGAGGCCGTTTACGGCGCGGGGTCACCGCCGCCCAGAGCCGGTTCAGGTCTGAATCATCCAGCAGCAGCACGCACAAGGCAATCGTGAGCAAGTTGAAGAAGCAGTAATTGCCGGTCAGGAAAATGAGCGTTTGGAGCGCAATGAACGCAACGAAGGGCACTTTTCGTACGCGGCGCGGCGCAAAAATCAGGAACGGCAGGACCAACTCGATGCCGAACATCACGGCGGTGGAAACCATTTGAAACGCGGCCGGCAGTTGAAAGACGTACCATCCCAGCCAGGTCGGCAGTGGCTGCGTTTCGTAATGATAACTCAGCGCGGTCAGGTTGCGCCAGGCGGGATCGCCGCTCAGAAGCTTGACGCAGCCCGAGGCGAACATGATCCGGAACAACAACCAGCGGAGCAGCCACAAAACGAGCCGGGAGGGCTCGCGCGCGCGGTTGCGCCGCGGCAGGAGTTGGCCCGGCGAAAAAAAAACAGCCAGGAAACCAATCTCCAGCAGCAAGGCGTCCCACTGAAAGGACAGGAATTCGCGGCTCACGGTTGCGAGCGACAGGTACAACAGCCAGAGGCCAAACAGGCAGGGTGCCGGCGCGAGCCCGGCGAGCACCAGCAGGGACAGGAACGTTCCGGCGGCGCACTGCGCCTGGAGGAAGCCGTCACTGGCATCAAGCCAGCAAAGCGTCGGCAGGTTGTGAAAACGCTCCCAACCCGCGTGAGCGGAGGGCGCTCGTTGTCGCACGCTCTCCAGCGTAAGTCGGGCCGGCAGTATTCCATCGTTGCCGATCAGGCCGATGATCTGTACCCAGAGCGACACAAATGCGATGAAATAAACGGCTCCGACCCACCGCAGAAACACGGCCTGCACCAGCCGGTGCGACGGCGTCGCGAGGTCCTGGCCCCAGCCCAGGCGCGTGAGCCAGGAAAAAAAATGCCGATGACGCGCGACGAACGCGTAACATCGTTCGCTCGCATGAGCGAACACCGGGTGACGCTCGTAAAAGTCGAGCACCCAAGCTCCGCGCTCGCGGTGCGCCAGGGTTCGGAATACAGCTTCCGCGCCGCTATACACGACGCCATCCGTCTCCACGAGATGAACGGCTGACGCGAGCCGTTCAGGAGACAACTCGGGAAATTGCGCTGGGACCCGCCCATCCTGCGCCACCAAAGTATCCACCCGCCCAGCTGACTCCTGTTCCCAGCGCCGGACCCACAGCGAGCAGAAGTTGCAGTCCCCGTCGAAAATCACCAGTGGCTTGCCGGGAGCGGAAGCGACGCGGATGCTGGGTTTCACTGTGTATCTATACCTCGCACTCGAAGCCGCCGCCAGCGCGGCGGAGGAGCTCAGTTATATGAAGTGTTTCTTAACCACATTAATTAGCCAAATGATCAATTAAACCACGCCCGATGCCTTCTAATTTCGCGGCTGGACTTTCGGCGCCAAAAGGTATAGACCGTTGGGCACCATGTTCTGGGACCGGGAATCGGAAACGATGGCGCGTCCGGCGCTCGAACAACTCCAACTTCAACGCTTGCAGGAGACGGTCCGGCGCGTGGCGGCGCACGTGCCCTTTTACCAGAGGAAATTCGCGGAATCGGTCCTCCGGCCGGAGCACATCAAAACGCTGGCGGACGCGCGACGGCTGCCCTTCACCACCAGCGCGGATTTGCGCGCGACCTACCCCGACGGGTTACTGGCGGTCCCGCGGGAAGCGCCGGTGCGGCTGCACACGTCGAGCGGTACCACGGGCAAGCCGAAAGCGCTGTTCTTTTCGCGCCAGGATGTGAATAACGCCGCCGAGTTAATCGCCCGGTCGTTGGTGGCGACGGGGCTTACCGCCAGGGACGTGTTCCAGAACATGATGAGCTACGGCCTGTTCACAGGCGGGTTGGTGATGCATTATGGAGCGGAGAAAGTGGGTTGTCTGGTCATTCCCGCGGGTCCGGGAACATCGGAGCGGCAACTGATGCTGATGCAGGACTTTCGGACCACCGCAGTCCATATTCTGCCCAGCTACGCGTTGTATTTCGCCAATTTCCTCGAGCAAAAAGGCCTCGACCCGAGCCGGGACCTGTCGCTGCGGAAAGCCTTTGTCGGGGCAGAGCCATACACGGAGGAAACCCGCCGGCGGATCGAACAGGCCTTCAACCTCGACGTGTACAATTCATACGGCCTCACGGAAATGAACGGCCCGGGGGTAGCGTTCGAGTGCGAGCACAAAGCGGGAATGCACTTGTGGGAGGACAACTTCCTGCTGGAGATCATTAATCCGCAGACCGGCGAGCTGCTGCCGGAGGGCGCAACGGGCGAACTGGTCCTGACGAGCCTGATGCGGGAAGCGATGCCGCTGCTGCGCTATCGAACGCGCGACATCACCTCGGTGGCGGCGGAACCGTGCGCCTGCGGCCGAACCCATCGGCGGATCAACCGCATCACCGGTCGCTCGGACGACATGCTCTTTATCCGCGGCGCGCACCTCTTTCCGCAGCAAATCGAGCGCGTGCTGATGTCCAAGCCGCAGGTGGGCCGTAATTACCTGATTGTGATCGAAGGGCTGGATAATCTGACCGTGAAGGTGGAGCTGGCGGCCGCCAGCTTTGACGGCCAAGTCGAGCACCTGGCGGCGTTGCAACAGGAGCTGGTGGAAAAACTCCACGCCGAGATTTGGGTCAAGCCGAAGGTGGACCTGGTTCCGCCCGGCTCGCTGCCCGTGAATGAAGGAAAGGCAAAACGGGTCATCGATAAGCGGTCACTCTGAACCTCTTGCTAGTGGCGGAAGACTCGACAGCCGGCGCTCGGCAACCGAAACCACTTCGAATCCAGCCGGCCCCGGTTCTCCAGCTCAGCGCACCGGCTGAAAGCTATCGGCGGTGAAGATGACCGAAGAATCTTTCCAACCCCGGCAGCGGCCGTTGACCAGCACGGCCTGACCCACTCTGGCAAGCGTTTCGCGGTTTTCGCCGAACTGGCCGACCAATTGAACGCCGTGATCGATAGTAAACACCGCGTTGAACTTCTCGGGCGGGAGCAGATCACAGATGACCATGGTTGCTCGATCCGGCCCGGGCAAAAGCATTTTGTAGTTTTTTTTGAGCATCGGCTTTTCAAAGCCGGCGATTTGGCCGCGCACGGTAAATTTCCGGCCGCGGTAGCGCTGGTCGGCTGCGGCGGGATCGGCGCGATACTGGTTGGCCAGGTCCAGCGACTCCACGACTTCCCCCTCCTGAAGCGGCGGAAGCGAAGTGACCGGCGGGCTGGCACGCGTCACTGCCAGTGCTGCCCCCGGGCTCCCGGGTAATGTTGTGATGGCGCCCGGCTGGGCGTACGGCGCCGGCGCCTTCCCGGCCGGAGGGTTCGTGACAGCTTGTTTTAACTTTTGAAGCTCAGCTTCGTTGCGTTCG
This sequence comes from Candidatus Acidiferrum sp., assembly GCA_035566435.1. Classification (GTDB taxonomy): domain Bacteria; phylum Verrucomicrobiota; class Verrucomicrobiia; order Limisphaerales; family UBA8199; genus DATMRF01. The sequence goes on along the minus strand of DATMRF010000117.1, from coordinate 181,147 downwards.
AGCTCTTCAAGGCGCGACTTGGAAATCGTGACCGTGTCCTGCGCCTGGACTGTAAGCGAACCAGCGATGAGCACCAGAGACAGCAGCGCCAGGGTGTGGAAACCGAAAGAACGAAGGTCCGTGACATTTCGAAAGCTGGTAGCAGTGCTCATTTGATCGTTTAAAGGTTCTGGTTTCGCAATGCGTTGTGGCTTCGGACTCAAAACCTCTCATTACGGCTGAGGCGCAGGGATGAAGATCTTCTGACCAACTTTCATCCGTTCCGGTTTCAGGCCTGGGTTCGCTTTGAGGATTTGGTCGGTGGTAACCTTGATGTTGTTGTCACGATAGGCCTGGACAATAATCGAAAGCGTATCGCCTTTTTTGACGATGTACTCATAGCCCTTATCCGGGACCGGCAGCTTATCCGGGGTCGGGTTCTCGTTTGGCGTCGGTTTAGGCTTTGGGCCGGGTGGCACAGCCAGACTCTTTTGGAGTTTAAGGAGGTCATTGTGGATTTTGTCAGCGTCTTCGATGCGTTTGCGGTCGATGTCCTTGACGGCTTCAGCGACGCGTTTCAAATCTTCCTGGCTGGCATAATTGCCGGTGGGTTTGTTCACCTGTTCTCGGAGGGAGTCCAGCTCCTTTCCGACCGTCTCGAGCTGGCGGCGGAGCGCATCCTGGCCGGCCCGCAAATCCTCGATTTGGCCGGCGAGTTTGTTAAAACGCTCCTCGGTGCCGGCGTCCTGGGCGCGCAACCTCGGGCCTGCGCAGAGGGTCAGCGCTGCCAACAAAAAGGAAATTCGTTTCATGCGCCGACATTAGAAGTCCACGCTGCCGAGTTCAAGGGGGAAAGCGTTCGTGCCGTACCCGGTCCGTCCCGGATCGGGCGAGCGCTCCGGAAACCTCGACTCATTGACCTAACCGGGATATGTCACACCTACGACCGTGTCGCAACAGTGGAGACTGGGGTGTGAAATATCCGGGCTGAGTGCCTTGATACTGGACAGCATCTCCCTGACAGACCCCTGGCCTCCAGTTCATTCCAGTCACCAGAAAGGTGGCTTGGCATCTGCTGCTTCCCGGGAATTTGGCACGACTGAAGGTTGTGATAACGCCGGGAAAAGACGCGACCGGCTCTCAACCGAGGCGTAACGCGATGATGAACTTATGACTGGTGAGATACTCATAGGCTTGCTCGAAGAAATGATGGACCTGAAGCTCCAGGCGTACGCGGAACAGAACCTTAAGGTTAACCCTGAGGTTTCCCGGCTCCTGTTCGAAAAGCGCGAGACAGACCGGCGGCGGTTGGACCAAATCCGCAAGGAACTGGTGCGGTTTTTGGAAAGCTAAGCCGGGCCGGGTGTTTTCCGGTCAAGCTCCCAAGGGACGAAGCTCCTCCGCCAGGGGTTCGGAGACGCGCTCAATCTTTGACGCCCGCCCGCTCTGCTCGTCAATTTCGACCAGGGCGCCTTGCAGCAGAACTCGGCCTTTGGCGACCTCGAATTTCTGGGGCATGTTGGTCAGGAACCGCCGGATGATCGGTTCGATTTCGCGTCCAATCACGCTGTCGTGCGGTCCCGTAAAGCCGGCGTCGCAGAGGAAAGCGGTCCCGCCGGGGAGGATTTGTTCGTCAGCCGTCTGGACGTGCGTGTGGGTGCCAACCACGGCGCTCACCTTGCCATCGAGCATGCGGGTAAGCGCTACTTTTTCGGACGTCGCCTCGGCGTGAAAATCGATGAAGAGCAGCCTGACGGATTGCCGCAACCTTTCGACCTCGGCCAGGGCGCACGGGAAGGGGTTTTCGAGCGCAGGCATGAAGGTTCGGCCCTGAAGGTTGATGATGCCTAACGGCGGCAGGCCGGGCGCCCGGAAAACGGTGCTGCCCTGCCCCGGCACACCTGCGGGGTAATTCAACGGGCGAACGAATCGCGGCTCGCTTCCGAGCAACTCCATCACCTCCTTTTGGTCCCAGAGATGATCGCCGCTGGTGATAATGTCCACTCCGGCGGTGAAAATCTCTTCGGCGGTGGCGACTGTGATCCCCGAGCCGCCGGCGGAATTCTCGCCGTTGGCAATGACCACATCCACGCCATGCTGGCGCCGCAATTTGGGAACCAATCCTCTCACCGCTCGCCGGCCCGGCTGCCCGACAATATCTGCGATAAAGAGCAGTTTCACGGGACCACACTAATGCGAGACCACCAATGGGCAAGCTGTTTCAGGCTCAGAAGGCGGAAGACGGAATGTGGACTCTGGACCGTGAATTGTGAACTGCGCGCTCGGACCTTGCTGCCATTCAACCACTCAGCTACGCTGCCTGGCATGAGCGCTTTCCCTGTCAGCCCCGAGAAGGAAACCCAACTCTCCCGGCGCATGGCCGCCATGGGGGTGACGGAGGCTGATTTGGAGGAGACCTTCGTCCGGTCGGGAGGACACGGGGGCCAGAATGTTAACAAAACCTCGACCTGTGTCATGCTGCTCCACCGCCCGACCGGCCTACAAGTGAAGTGCCAGGCCACCCGCCAGCAAGGGCTCAACCGGTTCATCGCGCGGCGCTTGCTCCTGGATAAACTCGAGGCGTTGCGCACAGGGGCCGTCGCCTCGCAACGCGCACGGATCGAAAAAATCCGCCGCCAAAAACGGCGGCGCAGTCGGCGCGCGAAACAACGCATGCTGGCCGACAAAGCCCATCATGCCACGAAGAAAGAGTCGCGGCGGTGGACAGAGGCGGGGTAAGCGCCGCACGAACGGCGATTCGAGCAAACACAAGACCGGGGGCGGGCACGGGCACCTCAGGGGGTCTAGTGGACTGGCGCTCTCCGGGGACGTGGCCGTCCCCGCCCCGGGTTGTTGAACGCTCGCCGAGAGGACTTGACACGCCCAAAAAATATTGCCCGGTGCAGGGAGCCTCACTAAGTTGGACCGTGCCTGTTCGCCTGACTATTCTTGGCAGCGGTTCCTCTGGAAACTGCGCCTACCTGGAAACAGAGGAGGCCCGCATCCTCATCGACGCAGGTTTCAGCCTGCGCCAGACCCGGCAGCGACTCGCCACAATCGGACGCGGGCCTGAGAACCTTACGGGTATCCTGATCACGCATGAGCATTCCGACCATGTGGCGGGGCTCGCGGCGTTGAGCGAGAAGCTTCATATCCCGGTGTATTGCAACCGGCCAACACGCGAGGCCATCGAATATCAACTCCAGGTGAAACTCGATTGCCGGATGTTTGCCACCGGATCGAGTTTCGAAATTGGCGATTTTTTGGTCGAGACCTTCAGCATTCCACACGACGCCCAAGACCCGGTCGGCTTCCTGCTGCAGACAGCTGGCGGCAACATCGGGTTCCTGACTGACCTCGGCCACGCGACACGGCTGGCACTAGAACGGGTGCGTCGCGCCAATGTCCTGGTGCTCGAGTCGAATCACGACATCAAAATGTTGCAGGATTGTCCCCACCGGCCCTGGAGCCTCAAACAGCGCATCCTCGGCCGGCACGGCCATCTCTCAAACGAAGCCGCCGCCGACGCCGCCGAGCAGATTATGTCCGCCAGCCTTCGCCACCTTTACCTCGGCCACCTGAGCCGGGAATGCAATCGTCCCGAGCTCGCTCATCGGGTGGCGGACGAGCGACTTAAAAAGATTGGCGCCGCCCACGTGCGCCTGGAGTTGACCTCGCAAAAGGTTCCCTGCCCCACCCTGGTGCTCGGGGGACCGGGCGACGCCGTCCCGGCCCCGATGGTCCTGCACGAGCAGGCCACGCTGGGCCTGTAGCGGCCGGGGCAAGCGAGCCCAGGGCTCTTCGCACTTCCGACTTCCCACCGCCCGACTGCAACCTGCGAATGTTCCACGTCCACACAATCGACTCCTTTGAGCTGGCTGAGTTGCAACCCTACCGCACGATGCGGCGGCAGTACGAGCACAGACAACAAGGCATCTTTGTGGCCGAAGGCGAGAAAGTGGTGCGCCGGCTCCTCGAAAGCCAGGTCAGTGTGGTTTCGGTTTTGCTGCCCGAAAAGTGGCTCCGGGATTTGGAACCCCTGCTGCAAGCCCGGCGCGAGGACATCCGTGTTTTCGTTGCGGAGAAGAAACTCCTCGAAACGCTGACCGGGTTTTCGATGTACCAGGGCCTGCTGGCGGTCGGTAGAGTGCCGCCTGCTCCGCCACTGGAAGAGGTCCTCATACGCGCAACGAAACCGTATTTGCTGGCGGCGGTGGACGGCCTCTCGAGCGCCGAGAATCTCGGTGCGCTGATTCGGAATTGCGCCGCCTTCGATGTGCAGGCGCTGCTGGTGGGAGAAACCTCGGCCAGCCCCTACCTGCGCCGAGCCGTTCGCAGTTCGATGGGGACAGTTTTTCAGCTACCGATCCTCGAAAGCACGGGCTTGGCAGGGACGTTGCAGGAATTGCGCGCACGGGGCATCCGCTGCATCGCGGCCCACCCGCACGTGGACGGCCGGACTGTATCGGAGGCTGATTTCGCGGCCAATAGCTGCATCGTTTTCGGGAGCGAAGGTTACGGGCTCTCGCCGCCCGTTCTGGATGAATGCGATGACGCGGTGGCTGTTCCAATGGCTCCGGCGGTCGATTCACTGAACGTCGGCAGTGCCTCCGCGGTTTTTCTCTACGAAGCCAGCCGCCAGCGCGGGAAGATGTGATTTAAGTAAACACGCTGGCATATACCTCGCGAATCGCCTTTCGGCAGGCCCTTATCGCTTTGCGAAACGCCCCGGGTGTTGCGAAACCGCACCGGACTGACACGCGATAGTAGGGCTCCGGGTCGTCGGGCAACACGGTTTCACCTTCGTAGCTCCAGCGCCGCAGGATACCCTCGACACGCCGGAGTTCGCGATAATGGCGGATGAGTTTGTCCGCGCCGGGAAGGACCGCAGCGTCGCGCCCTTTTTCCAGCGCCCTCATCGTGTTGGCCTCCTGCCAGCCGTACTCCATGCACAGCGACTGTGCGACAAATTCAGCGTCCATCAAGCCCCCGGAGCCGGTCTTGATGGCCAGCTCATCCTGGCTGCGCCGGGTGCGTTCCTTCTCGATGCGCAGGCGCATCTGATGGATCTTCTGCTTCCAATCGGGCGAGTAGGCCGCCAGCGGCAGGCTCGGAGCGGCAAAGTTCGTCAACGCGGCCGCCAGGTTTTGGAATTGCTGCCCCACCACCAGGTCGCCAGCCACGGGGCGCGTGCGCGTGAGAGTCTGGATTTCCCAAAGGTGGGCACGGTGCCGATAATAATCCTTATAAGCCTTCAGCGTATTGACGAGCAGGCCCTTTTCGCCGTCCGGCCGCAGCCGCGCGTCGGTATGAAAGACCAGACCTTGCTCCGTCCGGCGCGAGACCAACTCCATCACCTCCAGGGCCAACCGTGAAAGTCGCGTCAGGTTTTTCGCCTTAGCGTCCGCCACGAACACGATGTCCAGGTCCGACCCGTAATCGATTTCCGCGCCGCCCAATTTGCCGAGGCCGATGATGGCAAAAGGTGGTGCCTTGAGGCGGTGTTTGCGCAACACCACTTCGAGCGCGTACTGCAGGCAAGCATCGGCAAGGGCGGACAGCTCGGTCAGGTATTGTTCGAAATCCGCCAGGCCGAGGATGTCCCGCAAGCCGATGCGCATGAGCTCGGCCTGGTGATACCGGCGCAGCCAAAGGTGTTGGTCTGCATCGCGCACCCCATGCCGCAAATCGCGCAGGGTTTCCTCCGCGGTTTTCCGCTGGCGCAAACGGCCGCTGGCAACCAATTCATCCACAAGATCCGGCGTGCGGATGGAGAGCTCGGCGAGGAATTCCGAACGGTCGAACAGCAGCACCAACAGTTCAAAAATCGCCGGGTTGTGCGCCCACAACTCAAAGAGCGTCGCCCGTGCCCCATACGCGCCGATAAAATTGTCCAGCCGTGTCACCACGCGGTCGGGATCGGAAAGCGGCGCTCTCGCTGCCCCGTTTGCGTGGGCAGACCCTGGACCTTGAGCCCGGGACTTGAGACCTGAAGCTTGAGACCTGGGACTTGAGACCTGGGACTTTGGACGTGCTTCGCAAGCACCTTCGTGAGGGCACAGAGCAAAAAACTTCGGCAACAACTGAAAGGCCAGCTCGCTGGTGCGCGGCGACACATGCACGAAACCGGGACCTTCGACGAACTCCCGCAGCACACGAAAGGCCTTGTCCACGTCCTTGAAAGCGTGGTCAGCAAGGAGCCGCTTCCACTCGGCCTCGGCACCTTCGAAATGGCGCGGGAAAGGCGACCCGGCGCTGAGTTGGGGGACTTCGGCCTTGAGCTGTTCATCGAAGATGCGGCGGACGTTGACAGTGTGTTCCTGGCGCGCCGATTCGAACTCGCGGGCATGGCTGAACCCGAGCAGGCGCGCGAGCCGTTCCTGGGCCGGCCGGTTGGCCGGGATTGTGTGGGTCTGCCGGTTATCCTCCATTTGGAGGCGGTGCTCGACCTCGCGGAGGAACACGTAGGCGTCCCGCAGCAGGCGCGAGTCCACAGCGGACAAGAGCTCGTACTGCACGAGCTTTTCCAGACAGGGCAGCGTCTGAGCTCCCTGTAGGAACGGCTGCCTGCCGGCGTGCAGCAACTGCACGGATTGCGCGATAAACTCGATTTCCCGGATGCCGCCGCGCCCGAGTTTCACGTTCCGCTCAAGTTCGCCGGCCTTGACCACCTCGTTTTCAATCCGGTCTTTCATCGCCCCGACCTCACCCAGGACGCCGTCATTGATCGAACGAGGGTACCTAAAAGGCTGGACCATCTCGAGAAACTCCGCCGCCAGCATTTCATCGCCGGCAACGCCGCGGGCCTTGATCAGCATCATTCGCTCCCAGGTCTGACCCCATTGGGCGTAGTAGTTCTCGTAACTGGCGAGCGAACGGCTCAGCGGTCCGCCCTCGCCTTCGGGCCGCAGCCTGAAATCGATCCGGTAAAGCGCCCCTTCCGGCGCCAGGCGTGTCACTTCCGCGATGAAGGCTTCTGCGAGCCGTTTGAAAAACTGGTGGTTCGCCAGCACGGGCCGTGGCGCATCGGAGTGCGCACGCTTCCGTCCGCGGCCGCCCTTTTCCGCCTCCATTGCCGGGGGCTCGTGAGCGTAAACCTCCCCCTCCTCGCTATAGACCAGCAGGAGATCGACATCCGAGCTGTAGTTGAGTTCCTGCCCGCCTAGTTTGCCCATCCCGAGCACGCAAGCCGAGGTTTTGCGCCAGCGGCCGGACGCATCCTGGTGGTAGGGCCGGCCATAACGCTCGGTCAATTGCGAATGGCAGACCCGCCAAACCCCGTCGAGGGAAACCTCAGCCACATCGGAAAGCTCCAGCAAAATTTCCGGCAGCCGCCCCAAGCGGGCGAGGTCCCGGGCGCCGATGCGCAGCATCTCGCGTTGCTTGAACTCGCGCACTCGCGCCAACGCCGCAGCGTAATCGCGTTGCTGGAGGAGCGGCTGCAGGGCGCGACTTACCTCCTGTTGCAACCCCTGCTTGCGTCGGGCGAATTTCAGACGTTCAGGCTCAAAAATCGCGAGCCAATCAGGGTGGGTGACGAGGGTGTTGCTGAGCGCCTGCGAGCCGCTGAATAAGGCAGCCAGGATGCCCGCCTGTTCAGGCGAAAAGGACGTTAGTGCTTCGCGGGCAGGTGTGCTTGCCAGCAGGTCCAGAAAATGTCCAGCCCGCTGCGGATCAGCGCAGCTCTTGATGGCGTTTGTCCAGAGCGGCGTCTTCACCGCGCGACAGTCTCAAGGACCACTGCCGGCGGCGGCGGCTGCGCACCGGTGCCCAGCCTCGTGAACAAGCCTCGCCAGAACCCCGCACCATAGAGCACATGAGTCAGACAGATCAGCGGAATCACCGCAACGCGCCGAAATACTTGTTGCCCTGTACTCGTAGGTGGACTTTGGACCGTGGAGTGCGAACCTGGGACTTGAGACTTGGGACTTGAGACTCTCAGGACCGCCGCCTGCGTCAACACCGCCAAGCCGTACACCCCGAGGGGGACCAAAAGAATCGTCCCGACCCAGGGCACGGCAACCAACGACACCAGGTAAACCAGAAAGAGCGGCGGGACAAAGTTGAGCGCCGACCCGGGAGTGGGGTGCAGCCTGAATTGCTCCGCCCGGCCACGCCCATAAGTCATCAGCATCCTGGCAAACGCCGCGAGATTTGGACGGGGCCGCCGATGCACCACAAACGCCGGGTCATAAACGAGCTTGCCCCCGCGCTTCTGCAGCTCGTCCATCAAGGCATTTTCTTCGTTGGGATAGAGTGCTTCGTTGAACCCCCCTAACTCCAGCATCGCGTCCCGGCGCGCGACCAGGTTGCACAGAATCAATTCCTTCTCGCTGGTCTCGCGGACCTGTCCCACCGGTGTGTACCGTGCGCGGCTCGGCCCGAGTGCCAGCCAGCTTCCTAACACTAGCGCAAAGACTTGCTCCAGCTCGGGCGCCGCCGGCGGGCAGACATTCGGGCCGCCGACCATTTTGACCTCCGGCCTGCTGAAGTGTGCGATGGCTCGCCGCAGATTTGCAGCCTCCGGCAAGGAATCATCGTCGAGAAAGTAGGTGAGTTCTCCGCGCGCGGCTTTCAGCGCGGCGTTGCGCTGGGCCGAGGGCTGTTTGCCCCGGGCCACAATGATTTCCAGTTTGTCGGCCGGATAATCCAGCGCACGGCTGGCGTCAACGGCCTTAACCTCCGCCTGGCCCGGGCGGGCGGCGATCAACACCGTGACGCTCGGCACGTTCTGATTCACCCGGACAGGCTAAGGTCCAGGATTGCAAGTTCAAATGGAAAAACGTCTGCGGCGGTTCCGAACCGCGGGCTCGATGGGGTTCACGGAAGGAAGGGAGGCGGAAGGAGTCTTTAACCCTATTCGCGCCAGCGGACGGGGACCCGTGACCCAAATTAAGAACTCGACTGGCGCGGCAATAGCCACGCCCGCCAATGTTTGCACAAACTGAACGGACTTCGGACCCGGCGTTAACGGTTGACGCCCTGACGGACAAGCAACTGTCGCAGATCCGAAGCCCCACTGGTCTGGATAGACTTGCTGTCAATCACCAGCACCGGGTTCATGCCGTCGGTGATTTGGCCATTACGCCGGACCTCGCGCTTCACGTACGACCCGGTGATTTCGACCTTCTTTTCCTTCAGCGGGGCTTGAGTCTGGGCCGGTGAGGCCTTCGCCGGCTCCGCCGCCGGAGTAGTAGTGGCCTTGTCGGTCTTGGGCCGGTCGCCAGCCGAGACGCCAGAAGCAGCAGCCAATGTGATGACGGACGCCAGAATGAACGGGGATGTTTTCATAAAATCACCCAATCTGCTCTTATACCTCTACTAATATCCACTGTCAGCGAAGAATTTCAACCTAAAACTGAACGTTCCGAAACCGGGGCGTCTGCAGGCCGGGGTTCGTCTGATCGGCCCTGTTCTGACGACCAATGTGCCCAAGACGTAGTACACGTTCACGTCGTCCCAGCAGGGTCAGGTCCGCTTTTTCCCAGAGAAAACGTCGGTTTGCCCGCTAGGTCGAAAGGCCAACGTCCGAAGTCCCTGAAAGGGGGAAATTAATTTTGGTCGAGATTACTCAAGATTAGTCGAGATTGGTCGAGTTTTTGCGAGAGCGAACTTGAGCGGGGAGGTGTTGAACTACGGATGACACGGATGGCACGGACGAGGACCGAATAACGACAAGAAGGCACAAAGTGATGATCGGGCTGGGTGCGGGGAGCGAATAACAGTTCGTGGCAAAATGCGGGAAGTGTTAGTACGCGGTAGTAGGTGTTAGTAACTGATATAAAGTGTTATTAGGTGATATCGATGTGGGCTGAACTTTGACCGGGAAGCGCGCGGTTGGCCGCGGTTGGCCGCGGTTGGTCGAAGTTGAGAAGAACGATTGTGTCAACTTTGGAAAGTTGACAGTTGACAGGGGCAGAGCACGAAGGCGGGCGCGGGCAGAAAGGCGAAAACTGCAGTTCGGCCCTGGAGGAATTTCCCGTAATTGGGCGTCCGTAGCTGAAATTAAGCGTAATCGAGTGCAGACGGGGTGGGGAAGACTTTCACTATGCACATGGCTGCAGATGACTGCAGATGGCTGCAGATAGGTGCGGATGCGGGGACAGGCCAGCGGGAGCTATCGGCAGTTGGGATGGGAAGGCTAAAGGCTGAAGGATAAATTTTATTTTCTCCGGCGAGGGTGGGGTGGAGAGCTTTCAAAGCGTGACACCGTGACAAGGCCGTGTTTGACGAGGGATTTTCACTTTTGAAAGCGTGACAAGGCTCACCCTGTCACGCTTTGAACCGTGACAAGGTGTGACAGGAGTGTCGCTGGACCGGGGAAGACGCCAGCCGGGAATGGCGGAAGGGTGAGGCTCTGGGGACGGCGATGGTGTTGTGCGCGCAGGGGGGTGGTTTTGACCCGTGACACCGTGACAACGCGGTATTTGCTGGGAAATTTTAGCGGTTTTTGAGCCGTGACAAATCCGGGACAAATCCGGGACAAAGCCGCGACAAACCCGTGACAGGAGCGTCAATGAACCGCGGAATACACGGAACACGCGGAAAGGGAGGGAGGGAAGGTGGAGAATAGCCGGCTGCGCGTGACAGGGTGTGACAGTGTGACAAAGGAGGTTTGGACCACGGATTACACGGATTACACGGATTGAGCGGGTCGCCGGTGAGCTTTCTTTGGTGTTGTAGGGTGACAGGGTCGCTGGGCAGTCGTGATTCTTTCTTTCGCGCCAGGGGGTGATCCAGGGGTGATCCATGGGTGGAAACGTTTCCACCCGCCGTATTTACCGAGTGATTGCGCGTTTCAGGGGTTGCCAAAGGCTGATCCTTGAGGTTGACAAGGATGATCCATGAGGGTTGGCAAGGGCTGATCCCTGAAGGTTAGGTGATACTGACTGTGAGTGGCGGATACCGGGCCGGCCGACCCAGGTACGCGGAGGGAGGGTGTAAAAAGTAATGTGTGCTGAAGGGGGGTAAAACAGCGGTGACACGGTGACAAGCCCGTGTTTACCGATGGATCTGTGCGTTTCCAGCGGTGACAAACGGTGACAAACGGTGACAGGTCTCAAGTCTCGAGTCGCGGGCAAGGGTTGGCAAGAAGCGAGCCGGTCGCCGGTAAGGTTTGTGGCAACCTTTGGCCTTGAGGGTGACAGGGTTGCCGGGCGGTCGTGATTCTTTCGCGTGCGGCGAGGGGGTAAACGAAGCGTCCCGGCGTCCCAAGGGCCTATTTACCCAGGTTTTTGCATTTTCAAAGCGTCCCAAAAGTGTCGCAAAAGCATCCCAAAGTATCCTGCGTGGAATAGTCAGGAATGGTCGAGAGTCGAGGGGCGAGGGGCGGGGTTGGACGGCGGGGAGAAAATGTTTAGCCACAAAAGGGCACGAAGGGTCGCAAAAACTGCCTTCCTGGGCTGGTAGCGGACGGCGAGCTTGGGGATGCATATCATTGGGTGCATCCCCGTGAGAAACCCGCAATGGAAACGGCGCCATGCGCACGACTCCAGTTCCAATCTACGGTTCGACCCGTTTCCCGGCTGACTGGAAAGCCGTGGAACGAGGCTGGTTTCCGGGAGACAAGGCGTTCAAAGAGGAACTGTTGGCGCAGATGCACGAGCGCCGCGCCGACCCCTATGGACCCGAGTTGCGCGACGCCGACCTGTTACATGCCGAGCGCGTCGTAAAGGAGGAATTACGCCGGCGAGGCTGGGCGGAAGCGGAGCTCAACTGCCGGCGCAAAGGCGACCCGGAGAAGGTCGAGATCGCTTGCCAGTTGCGCGCCCGCACCACGATGACATTGAAATGGATCGCCCGTCGGCTTAACATGGGCGCATGGAAGCACGTGTCAAACTGCTTGGTGCAAAAGCGCAAAGAAGATGAAAAATGTCAATAGTTATCACCGACCCCTATTAGCGCCGACGTTGAGGCAAGCTTTGAACGAACGCGTTATGTCTGTTGCAGGTTGAAAGTTGCAGGTTGCAGGTTGGATGATTCGAGGTACGGTTCACTCGAAACCCGATCATGTGAGAAAGTTTTTCTGCCGAATTTTACTCGGATTCAGACCAAGTTCCGCGATGGCGCTGCGCGGCCGAGCGTTGCTGTGCCTTCTTTCCTTGGTCTTCGCTGGCGGGTTCCACGGCTTTTCGGCCGAGGCGGCGCGGGATCCGCGGGGGCCCGGCACGATTGGCATGGCGGAGCGGCTGCAAAAACTGGCAGCTCAGGCAAACCCGGTGAACAATATTTTTCTGAATACCGAGCGCGCCAAGCTGCTGCGAGCGAAGGTGGCGGAAACCAAGGATCCCGCTCAACATTTGAATCTGCAATATTCCCTGGCCTGCGAGTTATTGGACTCCGGCCAGAACGAGGACGCGCTGCGGGAGTTCGAAGGCTTCGAGAGCGGGTTCAGAGCATACAACCCGGAAGGTTCGAAAAGGAACTGGTCGACGTTAAAGCTCAAGGAAGCGCTCTGCTGGATGAGGATTGGCGAGATGACCAACTGCCTGGCGGACCATAATCCCGAATCATGCCTGGCGCCGATCCAGGGTCGGGGCATTCATCGATTCCAGGAGGGCTCACGCCACGCCATTCAAATCCTCACGGAAGTTCTTGAACAAAACACGAACGACCTTTCCGCTCGCTGGCTACTGAATATTGCCAGCATGACGGTGGGCGAATACCCGGACAAAGTGCCGGCCAGATGGTTGGTCCCGCCCAGCGCCTTTGCTTCGGCATACCCGCTCGAACACTTTCCAGACGTCGCGGGCGCGCTGGGAGTGGACCCGATGAAGCGATCGGGCGGCAGCATTTTGGAGGACTTCGATGGGGACGGGAATCTGGACATAATGTGTTCCTCGATCGGCTTTCAGGATCAACTTCGCCTCTATCACAATAACGGGGATGGCACGTTCAGCGAACGAACCGAACAGGCAGGGCTGCTGGGAGAAGTCGGCGGATTGAACCTGATCCAGGCCGATTATAATAACGACGGCTTTCCCGACGTGTTGGTGTTGCGCGGAGCCTGGTTGCGGGACGAAGGCCGCTTACCGAAATCTTTATTGCGCAATAACGGCGACGGCACCTTTGAGGATGTAACCGAGGCGGCAGGGTTGCTTTCCCTCAAACCTTCTCAGACAGCGGTGTGGTTCGACTACGACAATGATGGCTGGCTCGATTTGTTCGTCGGCCACGAATCGGTTGGACCAAGCACCAATCGTTGCGAGCTCTACCACAATAACCATGACGGCACGTTTACCGAATGCGCCCTGGAGTGCGGCGTGGGCTTCATTGGGTTTGTCAAAGGTGTCTGCAGCGCGGATTTCAACCACGACGGCCGGCCCGATCTGTACCTTTCAGTTCTAGGCGCGCCCAATGTTTTGTTTCGCAACGACGGACCCGCTGGCACCAACGCGGCGGGCAAGCCAATCTGGAAGTTCACCGATGTCGCCAGGCAGGCCGGGGTGACCGAGCCGCTCTACAGTTTTCCCTGCTGGTTCTTTGACTACGATAACGACGGTTGGGATGACCTCTTTGTTTCCGGCTATCGCATCAATAATGTTGGGGATATTTGCGCGGATTACCTGGGGCTGCCGACCAATGCCGAGCGGGCCCGCCTTTACCACAACAATCACGATGGGACGTTCACCGACGTAACACAACAAATGGGGCTTTACCACGTCTTGCACGCCATGGGCTCCAACTTTGGAGACCTGGACAACGACGGTTATCTGGATTTTTATCTCGGAACCGGTGACCCGGACCTGGCGACGATTGTGCCAAATCGGATGTTCCGTAACGACGCCGGCAAAAGGTTTCAGGACGTCACAACCGCCGGGGGTTTCGGTAATCTACAGAAGGGCCATGGCGTGTCGTTCGGCGACATCGACAATGACGGAAATCAGGACATTTACGAAAACATGGGTGGCGCGGTCAGCGGCGACGTTTATCACAACGTGCTCTACTTGAATCCGGGCACCAGCAATCATTGGGTCACGCTCAAGCTCGAAGGGGTTCAATCAAATCGGGCGGCGATCGGCGCTCGGATCCGCGTCGTGGTCCGGAGTGCCTCCGGTGAACGCAGTTACTACAAAACCGTGGGAACCGGCGGCAGTTTCGGCGCCTCTCCGTTACGCCAGGAAATCGGCCTTGGCCAGGCGCAATCCATCGCTCAGGTGGAAATTTTCTGGCCCCGGACCGGCCGCACTCAAATTCTTACCGGCCTGACGATGGATCGGTTCTATAAAGTCCGGGAAGACCAGGCTCAGGCCACTCCCTGGAACCTCAAGAGCTTCCGCATTGATACCAACAGCGTGCCACCGCATCATCACCATTGATGATGTCGCTTAGGCTGATGCGCTCCGTTTTCTGTTCGGCTCTGATCTTCGGCGCCGCTTCACTCGTGGCTGCGGATTTACGATGGGAAGCCGAGCCTTATGGCCGGCGCGCTGCATTGCCGGTGCCGTCCGGGGGCAAACCCGGATTCACTCTGCTGCCGCCGAGCGAAACGGGCGTTCACTTCACCAATGTTCTGAGCGATGCGCGGGCGGCGGAAAACCAGATTCGGCTCAATGGGGCGGGTGTGGCGCTGGGCGATGTCGATGGCGACGGTCTTTGCGACATCTATCTCTGCGGTTTGGACAACCACAATGTCCTTTACCACAACCTCGGCAACTGGCGTTTCGAGGATGTGACCGAGCAAGCCGGCGTCGCTTGCGACGGTCAATATTCAACTGGCGCGGCCTTGGTGGATGTGGACGGGGATGGACACCTGGACCTGCTCGTCAACGGGATCGGAACGGGCACGCGGCTTTTCATCAACGACGGCAGGGGGCATTTCACTGAGTCAAAGAACAGCGGGCTGCTTCGCAAATACGGCGCCACGACCCTGGCGTTGGCGGATATCGATGGTGACGGTGCCCTGGATTTGTACGTGGCCAATTACCGTGCCGAAACTGTGCGGACCACCGGCTACCTGATCCTCCAGAGGGGGGAGAAAATGATGGTGCGTCCAGAAGACCGTGACCGGCTCGAAATGACGCCAGACGGCCACGTGCTCGAACTCGGCGAGCCGGACGTGCTTTACCTCAATGACGGCCACGGTCACTTCACCCCGGTCTCGTGGACCGACGGCCGGTTCCGAGACGAGCATGGCCAGGCGTTGTCGAAAGCTCCCTTGGATTGGGGGCTGACGGTTGTGTGCCGCGATTTGAACGGTGACGGCTACCCTGACCTATATATCTGCAACGATTTTCAGACCGAAGATCGGATCTGGCTCAATGACGGACATGGAAATTTTCGCGCCGCGCCGGGGCTGATGTTTCGCCACACACCGTCGTTTTCCATGTGCGTGGATGTGGCCGACATCAACCGGGATGGTCATTTTGATTTGTTCGTGGCCGACATGCTCAGCCCCAGACATTCGCGGCGCTTGCTGCAATTGGCAGAAACAGCTCCGTATCTCCCCGCGGTGGGAGTTTACGAAGATCGTCCGCAGTTTGATCGCAACGCGCTGCAATTGAATCGCGGGGATAATACCTTTGCCGATATCGCGCCGTACGCGGGGCTGCCGGCCACGGAATGGACGTGGCTGGGCGCCTTTCTCGATGTGGACCTAGACGGCTACGAAGATCTGCTGTGTACGACCAGTCATGAATTCGATACCCAGGACCTGGATGCCGAGGCGCGGATTCGCGCCAAGGGCCCGTGGCCGCGCGAGAAAGTGCCGCAGAAGCTGCTGCTTTATCCTCGAATGACCCAGCCTAAGCAGGCGTTTCGCAATCGAGGTGATTTAACCTTCGAAGACGCGGCCGCTGCCTGGGGTTTCAACCAACCTGGCGTCACTCAGGGCATGGCATTTGGTGATCTGGACAATGACGGCGACCTGGACGTGGTGGTCAACAACCTCAACGGCGTCGCCGGAATCTATCGGAACAACAGCTCCGCCCCGCGGATTGCGGTCCGATTGAAAGGCAATTCTCCCAACACGCACGGGATTGGAGCGAGGGTTGAACTCATTGCCGAGGTGGGTCATCAGACGGAAAATGAAGGGGACTCGCGGGAGCTCGTCCCTCCAAAATCTCCACCGAGCGCGGCCACTGTCAAATTCGTTCAAAGCCAGGAAATGTGCGCGGGCGGGCGTTATCTCAGCAGCGATGAACCGATGCGCGTGTTCGCCGCCGACGTGACTCAGGCGCTGCGCAGCCGTTGGTCCCAGTCTCACCCTGACTCGACACCGATGCCCAATGCCATTCACCTGCAGTTGAAAGTGCACTGGCGCTCAGGAACCGAAAGCGTCGTGGAGAATCCAAGCCCGGACTATTTGTACGAGATTGCCGAGAGCGCGTCCCAGCTCCACGGTTCGGGAGCGAGCGAGGCACCGCCAGCCAAACCTCTGTTTGAGGATCTCAGCTCGCGCCTGCACCATTCTCATCATGATGACCCCTTTGATGATTTAGTTCGGCAACCTTTATTGCCGCGCAAACTTAGCCAGCTTGGACCCGGGATCTCCTGGTTCGATTTCGATCGCGACGGGCACGAAGATTTGATCATTGGCAGCGGCAAGGGCGGCCGGATCGCGGTGTTTCGCAATGATGGCAATGGTGGTTTCACCGCGGTCGATAATCCCTCGGTATCGGCGGGAGTGGGCCGAGACCAGACTGGCGCCGTGGGCGCTGCGGGCAACGGCCAAAATCCGGTGGTCCTGGTGGGGTCAAGCAATTACGAGGATGGCCACTCTACCGGCCCGATGCTGCGCATCTATGATCTAAAGTCCGGGACGGTGTCGGACTCCTTTGCCGGGCAGGAATCCAGTTCGGGTCCGCTGGCGCTGGCGGACGTGCATGGGACCGGGCGGCTCGATCTGTTTGTCGGCGGCAGGTGCGTTCCCGGCAAATGGCCGGCGCCGGCTACTTCGTTGCTGTTCGAAAACCAGAATGGCCAGTACGTGTTGGATCTGACAAACACGATGCAACTGGCCAATCTCGGGCTGGTTAGCGGAGCGATCTTCGCGGATTTAAACGGAGATGGCTGGCCGGACCTGGTTTTGGCCTGCGAGTGGGGACCGATTCGCGTGTTCTTAAACGAACATGGCCGCCTCCGTGAAGCCACCGCAGAGTTGGGACTCGATTCCTACGTCGGTTGGTGGCACGGCGTCACCGTCGGAGATTTCGACGGAGACGGTTTGCTGGATATCGCGGCCTCGAACTGGGGCCTGAACGGCGGGCCCGACGGTTACGAGCGGCCAGCATTGATTGCGGATTACAAGGGGGAGGACCGACCGGGCGTGCCGCTGGTGTTTTGGGGCGACTTTACCGGCAGCCACGGGGTCGATGTCATTGAAGCCGAGTACGACTCGGAACTCGGCAAAGTCGTTCCGATACGCGCCAAACCAGCAATGGAGCTGGGATTGCCTTTTGTCAGCGCCAAATTTCAAACCTATGCCGCGTACGATAACGCCGCAGTTGCGGACGTGCTCGGTGACCAATACAGCTCAGCTTCAAAACTGGCTGCGCCGTGGCTGGCCTCGACCGTTTTCCTGAATCACCGGGGAAAATTTGAGCCCGTGGTTCTGCCTCGGGAAGCGCAGCTCTCGCCGGCGTTCGGAATCTGCGTTGCGGATTTCGACGGCGACGGCAATGAAGACTTGTTCCTGGCTCAAAACTTTTTTGGTGTTCAGCCGCAAGCGGTGCGTTGTGACGCCGGTCGAGGGGTGCTGCTCCGTGGCGATGGACACGGTCATTTTGAAACTGTCCCAGGCCAGGTCAGCGGCCTGACCGTTTACGGAGAAGGCCGTGGGGCTGCTGTTTGCGATTTTGATGAAGACGGGCGAGTCGACCTTGCGGTCGGCCAAAATGGCGCGGAGACGCGCTTGTTCCACAACACCTCCGCCAAACCTGGCCTCCGGGTGCATGTGTCCGGGCCACGGGGCAACCCGGACGGTGCTGGCACGCAGATCCGGGCCAGGTTCGGCAGCCGCAGCGGCCCGGTGCGCGAGATCAGCGCCGGAGGCGGTTACTGGTCGCAAGATGCAGCCACCCAGGTGCTCGCCACCCCCGAACCGCTCACCGGGCTTTGGGTGCGTTGGCCAGGCGGAACGACGAATATTTTCGAAGTGCCTGCAGGCGCGCGAAAGATCACGCTAAGCAAGGACGGCGTAACTCTGCAGAAGGCGGGCGAAAGGTAATCCGCAAGCTGGGCATCTTCCCATGAACCGGTGTAGGTGTTTAAAGTCCGCCCACCCCGGCCCTCTCCCTCAGGAGAGGGGGGCCACCGCTGCTCTGTTCTGGTTCATGCTCGGGGTCTGACCTGTCTCATGACCCGTCTCATTTAAGACCGGCTCCGTAGATGCGTTCATGACCTCGGTGAAGGCGAAACTGCCGGGGTTCGATGCTTCGCCGGTGCTTAAGGCCGAACCGAACGGGCCAGGGCGCTCCGCCCTAGACATGCCTTTATAGTCGCTAATATCCGAGGCAGCCCTTTGGCGTCGAGGGCACTAATGGCCGAATTTTTTGATTTTTGCCATGCCTCCTTATCGACAAACAAATGCCCCGGCACTACGTTTGTTGTGCGCTGATTAATAGCAGACGGTTTTCAGGTAGCCGCTGCCGGTGCCATCCACTACCAGGGCTCTATACCGCCCGCTGACCAGGTGGCGAAATTCCTCGTGCCGCCGGTTAAACCGGCTGGTGTAGGTGCCCAGGAACCATCTCATCCCCGCCACCCTTGACCCCGCCCTAATGGGTGACCCCTCTATGAGCAGAAAGCCGTTGGGATCTTGAGCTTGCGCAATGGACTGAGCAACCCTTAGTGTCCAACGCATGCTCACATCCCCGGATCTGCCTGAGCAGGGGACCTCAACCGTAGAAGCCAAGCCATCCACTCCTTCCACGGCCAGGCTGGTGTCCATTGATGCGCTACGGGGATTCGATATGTTTTGGATCGTTGGCGGCGGCGAAGTGTTCGCCGCGTTGGCCAAAGTGCAGCCAAATCGGTTCACCCTCACCTTGCGGGAGCAGTTGAAGCATGTTCACTGGGAGGGTTTTCATTTCGAAGACCTGATTTATCCACTCTTTCTTTTTATCATTGGAGTTGTTTTGCCCTTTTCCCTGGTCCGCCGACAAGAACGGAGCCAAGGCCGAGGCAAGCTATATCTCCATTGCCTCGCGAGGTCGCTGCTTTTAATCGTTTTGGGCTCAATCCCCGGAGGGCTGCTCACCTTCACGCGCCCTCCCTTCCTCGGAGGGGTGTTGGCGCACATTGGTCTTTGCTACTTCTTCGCGGCACTGGTGGTCCTGCACACCACTTGGCGCACGAGGGCCGGGATTGTGGGCGGATATCTGGTTTGCTATTGGCTGGCCTCCCTCCTCATCCCGGTGCCTGGCTACGGGGCCGGTGTCTTCACTGAACAAGGCAGTCTGGCATCTTTCATCGACCGGCACTTCATTTCCGGAGATCTCTGGAACGAAGGTCCGACTTCGACCCCCTCCGGGATCTGCATCATTTTGTGGGGGTCGTTGGCGGGGCATTGGTTGCGCTCAAATCGCTCCGGCGACCAGAAGGCGGTCGGCCTCGCCCTCCTTGGTCTTGCCAGCGTGATCCTCGCGTATCTCTGGAGTTTTTCGTTTCCCATGATCAAGCGGGTCGTCTGGAGCAGTTCCTATGTCACCTATGCCTGTGGCTGGAGCCTGTTGCTGGTGGCGCTGTTTTATTGGGTGATCGATGTGAAAGGATATCGGCGGTGGGCTTTTTTCTTCGTGGTGATCGGCATGAACGCGATCACCATCTACCTGTTATCTGGTATCGTGAATTTCGACCGAATCGCCAAACTGCTCCTGCAAGGGGTAATCGACCACGCCGGGGTATTCCAGCCATTGGTTCTACCCCTCGGGTTCGTTGGAGTCGAATGGTTGCTCCTTTGGTTTCTTTATCGCCACAAGATATTTTTCAAGCTGTGAATTGGGCAGGCTTGCTCGCCGTGAAGGGGTCAGTTGCACAGATTCACGGATTGTCCTTTGGGCGGTGGAATGGCGCCCAATTCGGACTGACTCAGAACCGCCCGACATTAACTATGGAAATCTGCGCAACTGACCTCTTTACTTTAGGGTCGTTCACAGTTTAGTTATCCGATGGCGGCCGCGACCATCCGCAGCCACTTTACCCTGGCTTCAGCATCCCAACCCGCGTCCGGCTCGGTTTCCCATGTCCCGTGGAGTTCCCACTTGGCTAACAGTTCGACCGAACGCTTTAGGGTCACCGCCCTGGTGGACCTGCCATCGGAGTGGGCTAACCGACCGGACACGGTAAAGCCCAAGATCTGTTTACAAAACCCGAGGATGGGGTAGTCGTCGAACTCATATTCCTGCACACGCTGCCCCGCTTCAATCGCTAGCGGTGCGGGGGATTGGGTTAACTTCGTAACTGCGGTTTTGTTTTTCACGGGCACAACACTTTCGCAACCTTCTCGCCTGGGCCGACCGTTACACATGGCAGACAGCCGCCACCGCCAACCCACGCGGGAAAACTTGTTGAGAACTGTCTATTGCGAGCCGGTGTAACTCGGCACGTCCACGACTATACCGCCCCCCCACAAAGGCTGCCTGGGAGAGGATGGCCGAAGGTGGAATAAGGGCGAACGCGGCTAAATCAATTTGCCAGAATGAGACGCATCACAAGAACCACCACCGCCGTCAAAATGACAACCATTGCTCCGCCCAGCACGTCACGCTCGGCTTCCGCTGTGCGATTTACGTGGAGTCCCGGGATTACGAAGTGGTGAAAGTCGCTTCGGTCTGCGTTGCCTAAGATTGCTCTAATTACTTCACGAGTGAACATAAAGACAAGCATACGATGAAGCCGAGCCCCGAAAAATCAATCGGGGGATTTCCCCCATATAAATCAAAACGATCTGATCTGAAACTGATAGGAATTTGGTTTTTGGCGCGCGACATGTACTTGACGCTGCGCGGGTGATACACGAGCTACACGAACGCCAGCCTCATTTGGTGGATTTCGTCTATTTTCGCGGACCGAGTAGAGGGTTGACGCCGAATCTTGACTACACCGGTCGAATGAAATAGTTTGACCAAAGGCTCAAAGCATGAGATCCTCAGCACCTGTGCAAAGCTTAATTCCGGATTCCTCTCGGTAGGAGAGTATAGCTATACTCCGGCAAGTCGGGGCGGTTTGACGAGCTCAGACAGTACTATTGCCGAGACGGCACAGCAGAAACGGAGGTCTCTGGAGTCGCTGCCGGACTCGCAGACTTCTCCTTCAATTGCCCTGTTAACATGTTGGCCAGAAGCACATCCACTAACGTGCCACCCTGTCCGTTGCCGGCAGAGCCGCTTACCATAATGCTGGGCACTATCGGAATCTTGCTGCCGGCCAATGCCTGTGCAACTTGAACGCTCGCGTAGTTTCCGGCTTCCATGGAGCTAATCTTCAGCTTGATCACGTCGGCTTCGGCGGTGCCGATCGCTTTGACCTTCGTAGCTTCAGCTTCGCCGACGGTCTTCACGACCATGGCATCAGCAGTGGCTTGGACGGTCTTTGCCTGGGCTAGACCCTCGGCCTGCTTGACCGCGGCCTTGGCCTGGAATTCGGCGATAGTCACACTCCGCTCGGAATCCACGACTTTGGCCTGCGTATCTGCCATCGCCGTAGCCTGCTGGAGCTGCTGGCGAATCTCCTGGGCCTTGCGCTGGGTCTCGAAAGTCACCGTCTCCTGCTCGGCGATCTTGCGATCGGTGAGAGTCTTCATCAACGACTCCGGCGGCGTGATATCGCCGATGAGGGTGTCCACGGCGCCGACGTTATATTCCTCGAGGGCTTTTGAGATGGCGTCTCTCGCATCTTTCTGCCGAGATTGCCGCTCTTTGAGGAAGCTGATGACATCTGATCCCTGGGCCGCATTGCGGAAGTAATTGCCGATGGTCGGCTCCAGCACCTGGCTGACCAGATTGACCACGCTTCCGAAGCGGGCGATAACCTTGGGAGCATCGTTTCGCGGGATATGGATGATCTGGCTCACGTCCAGGTTGAACGTGAAGCCGTCCGACGAACGGACCTTGATCGTGCACAGGTTCTCATCGAGCTTGTGTGCCTCGGTCTTTCCGGTCGCCCAATTGAGCACAACGTTGGCCGTAGGCACGCACTCGACTTTGTTGGTATAGGGGTTGATCGGATACTTGCCGGGATCGAGAGGCTCGACCCAGACGCCCTTCTCGCCCTTTTTCACCATGTTGCCGTGCTTGAACTCGACGCCGGTCACGTCCGCTCCGGCCTCGCCGACGTACGAGATGACGACGCCCACGTGGGCGATCGGCACTTCCGTCATCGGCTTGATCTCGACGGTAGCGAAGTTCGGGTTGAGGAAGTATCGTCCGGCCAGAAGCACTTGCTCCTGCAGGCCCTTGTGACCACCGTTCTGGATGAACGCCTCACCATCCTGGAACATGTTGTGTGCCGGGATCTCTTTGCCGGCAATTTCGCCGGTCGGCAATGGCTTTCCATCCTGAGTGGTGACGACACCGATTGTGTTGTCTTCAAGCTGCACGACCGCGGCCGGGTTAACCCCGAAGAAGGCAGTGTTGATGCGGTAGGTTCCGGGCGGGATGATGGCGATCTGCGGACCGCGTTCGCCGCCGTTTTGCAGGAACAAGCGCACATTCTGGAACGAATCGCTCTCGACCTTTTTAGCGAGAACGCGGCCGTTGCTCAGCGGCTTGCCGCCCCGTGCTTCGACCACGCCGATTTTGCCTTGGCTTATCGTAACAAATTCCTGGCTCTGGACGCCATATTGCCATGGCCAGCGCCAGAAATGGATGCCAGGCGGCAGAGTGTCGGCCTGAATGCCGGCTTCGCCTTTGAGGGCGATAATCTCGCCGTCCGGGAGCGTCTTGTTTGAGCCGAAAAGGACGAACTTCTTATTCACTATGCCGATAGTGTTTTTCGGAATGATAATCACCCCGAAAATCCGAAGTATCAGCTTATAGCAGACGATGAGAAGAAGGAGGGCGCCAATCAGAATTCCGGTCGCCAGAACTTTACCGGTCAGTAGGTCAGTCATATTTTGCCTCCGCTCGTTTTATTATGCGTTTGGGTTTCAGGGAACCGGGACCGCCGACGAGTGCCTGCGTCATCGAGAAACATTTCCGTTATGCCGCCTCTGATTTATTTTTGTTGCGCAAAATTGGGGGAATTGATCTTCACAGGAACTCATTCCAACCGCATCCTGTCGGATGGAGAGAAAAGTGTCAATTGCCACTTCCGCTGGTGCCACTTCCGCTGGCACTCCAGGCCGAGCTGTGAACTGAATTGCCGCAGGTTCGTCCCTCGGTTTTCCTTTTTGCCCTTTGGGGGCTGAGAGCCGCACGTTTAGTGCAAATTCGTGGAAGCCGGATAGGGGTCAAAACTATTGACACAAGCCTCATGGTCAGCCGATTGTCTCGGCCTCTTAGTGCGCGCTAGAGGCTACTGGGCGTCTTACGAACATGCTGCACGCTGTCGGAACGATACGCTTCGGTTACACCAGTGCCGGTCTGCTTGCGAGCGAGGACGGCCCGGGGATCGACGACAAGGTGAGCCATACTTACAATTTTATTTCCGTTGTGGTCTTGTCCTGCGCATGCGCCTACCTGTGTAGCCGTGTCAATAGCTTGACCGCCAGCTTAAAATGACGGCATGAAAAACAAACTTGCCCCGGCCGATTCCTTGGAGCGTCAATACCAACGCCTGTGCTCCAGCCTGGCCAGCACCGGTTACATCAGCCAAGGCTCGGTGTTGGATCGTTCCACGCTCAGAACCCCACGCTCCGGTTATCAGTGGACCCGCAAGGTCGCTCGAAAAACCATTACCGTCGCCCTCAGCCCAGAGCAGTTCCAGTCCTTGCGCAAAGCGATTGAAAACCGGCGCAATCTCCAAAAAACCATTGTCAAAATGGAAAAGCTGTCCCGCCAGATCCTCTTCGGAACCCTGCCGGACACCCATCGGCGTAAGCCTTTGCCAAAGAAAGTTTTAGGGGTTATCTAAGCGCCATTCTGTTCTTACCCCTTGATGAGGACATTTCCGTGGACACGCTCGCGGTTTTGCTCGCACATTGGTCTGCGGAGGCCGGCTCCGGAGTTGTTGATTGTGCTGGCCGCGCCGCCGTCCAACTGCATGAATCTAAACCTGACAAGCTTGAGTCCACGAGTTCTGCAATGTTTCGTTCTGGGTCTGTGCATTCTGCAGGCGGGCGCGCAGGGAGACAGCGCTGATTCCACCATCGCGCGAGCGACTGCCTCCATGGAGGCGGCGATACCGCGCGCACAGGCGGATCCTGCCCACCCGATTTTTCACGTCGCCTCGCCCGCGCAATGGATGAATGACCCGAACGGCCCGATTTTTTACAAGGGCTATTATCACATGTTCTATCAACTGCATCCGTTCAGCGACGGCAGCGGGCCCAAATATTGGGGTCATGTCCGCAGCCGCGACCTGGCGAAGTGGGAGCACCAGCCCATAGCGCTGTGGCCGTCGAGCGAATTGGGCGAGGCGGAAATTTGGTCGGGCTGCTGCACGGTCAATGGGCGCGGCCAGCCGATGGCGTTTTACACGAGCATCGCGCCCGGCAAATCAGCCATGGACCATGCAGAACAATGGGCGGCCACCAGCGACGATGATCTGGTCCATTGGCGCAAATTCCCGGCGAACCCGGTTTTGTCAGAAGCCTTGCACGGAGAAAGAAAAATCTACGACTGGCGTGATCCGTTTATTTTCAAGATTGGCACGAAGGCTTTCCTGGTGACCGGTGGCAATCTGAACCAGGCGAAGGGGGGGCAGGCCGTCGTGAATATTTACGAGGCGAAGAATGCAGAACTGACTCAATGGACCTATCGCGGGGTCCTGTTTCAGCATCCGGATGCTGAGGCACGGACGGTGGAATGCCCGAACTTTTTCGAGCTGGACGGGAAGTGGGTGCTGCTGGTGTCGCCGTACGGGAAGGTGCAGTATTTCATTGGCGATTTTGACGCGAGCACCTGCCGGTTCCAGGCTCACGCACGCGGGCTGCTGGATTGCGGGCCGAATTTTTACGCGCCTAACACGATGCAGGTTCCGGACGGCCGGCGCCTGGTGTGGGGTTGGGTGACCGGATTTCCCGGCGGACACGGCTGGAACGGCTGCCTGTCCTTGCCCCGCCAACTGAGATTGTCAGGGGATGGGCATCTGCGACAGGAACCTGCGCCGCAATTGAGCAAACTACGCGGCGAACCGATTAGGTGGCGCAATCGTTCGTTGGGCGAGCAGGGCGAAGTTCTAAGCCTGCCGAAAACCAATGCGCTGGAAATTCTTGCCCGGATTGATTTGCAGCAGGCGAAGGCGGTCGCGCTCGAAGTCAGGAGCAGCGACAAGGATACGCGGCCGCTCAAACTGCGGTTCGACGGCTCGGAACTTACAGTGATGGAAGCAAAGAGCCCGCTGCAATTGGCTAAGGGGAAGTTGAACCTCCGGATTTTTATAGACCGCTCGGTGATGGAGGTATTTGCCAATGAAACCGTGTGCGTCACCAAGAGGGTCACCCCACTCGCTAATGATGCGACCCTGGCGATCCGCGCCGAGGGCGGCAATGCCAGAGCTGAGCTGATCGAAGCCTGGCCGATGAAGACGATCTGGTAGTATCTAATTCTTTGCAGATTCCGCACGGTAAACCAGCACCTCGTCTGCCGTAGCGGGAGCGGGCCAAACCACATCCTTGCGGTCCCAAATCATCCTCAAATTCGCTTGTTCCCTTGGCGCCTGAACCCGCATCAGGATCGTGAAATATTTCCGGCACCTGCCTTTGACGCATTCAGCACCCAATACTTTGTGACGCAAAGTGGTACAGCGGTTACGCCAAATATTCGCGGGGCCAAAATCTGCACTGGAGCATCACATAGTTTGAACGCTGAACAGGCGGCTTGGGTCGATTTACTTTGTAATACAAAGTGATATATGAGCGCAAACCAGACTCTGACTCTTTTCTCCGTTCAAACCCGGCGTTTCATGAACCGCTGCCTCGGCGAGGTGCCGGCGGACCCTTTCTTCAACCCACGCAGGCCGCTGTGGCGGCCCCGGGAGATGGCCAAACCGCCGGGCCTGCCGGCGCCGCTGCCGAACCGCCGCGTTGAAAAGCGTTATGCGTTGCTCATCAACCCGTTTTATCCGAAGTCGCCGCACGGGAGCTTCGGCAAGCATGTTCTGACGCCAACGCTGGCGCTGACGTCAATTGCGGGGGGGACTCCGGCGAATTGGCGGGTCAATTACTGGGACGAGAACCTTCTGCAAGGGACTCCGCCGGCGGAACCTTTACCCGAGGTGGTCGGGATTACGGTGCACCTGACCTTCGCGCGGCGGGCCTATGCGCTGGCGAGGTGGTACCGGCAGCAGGGCAGCAAAGTGGTGTTCGGCGGCCTGCACGTCCAATCGTGCCCCGAGGAGGCCGCGCCGCACGCCGACGCGATCGCTGTGGGTGAAGGCGTCCGGCTCTGGCGTGAGATTCTGCGCGATGTCGAGGAGGGCGCCTTGAAGCCGAGATATGTCGCCGGCTACGACGGCGATTACCGGTCTGAGCCGGTCCCAAAGCGGGCCGTGCTGCCGCGGGAAAGTTTCCTGACCACCGCCAGCCTCATCGCCACGCGCGGCTGCCATAACCGGTGCGGGTTCTGTTATTTATCGACGGAAGGCCTCCATATTCCCTACCGCGCGCGAGATCCGGAAGATATTCGCCGTCAATTCGAGGCTGAGAGCCAACCTTACGCAGTGTTCATTGACAACAACCTGGGCTCAAACCGCGACTACTTGCGCAGTTTGTGCCGGGCCCTGCGGCCACTGGAGAAACTTTGGAGCGCCGCCGTTACCCTGGATGTGACGGATGAGCCTGGCCTGATTCGTGAGATGGCGCTGGCCGGTTGCAATGGAGTATTCATCGGATTCGAAACCCTCACTGACGCCAATCTCGTTCACGCGCGCAAACGAACCCCCAAGGCCGAGGATTACGCCCGCCGGCTTGGAATTCTGCACGAGCACGGAATCCAGGTGAATGGCAGCTTTGTGGTCGGGTTCGATGGCGACACGAAAGAGACGTTTCCGCGGCTGGCGGAGTGGATCGAGGAAAACCGCATGGAATGCGCGACGTTTCACATACTCACACCGTATCCCGGCACGCCGTTATTCCGGCAGATGGAGGCCGAGGGGCGTCTGCTGCATCGGAACTGGGACCTTTACGACACGGCGCACGTGGTGTTCCAGCCCAAGCAGATGACCCCCGACGAGCTTTTGTTGGGATACGACTGGCTTTACCGCCGGCTTTTCTCGCACGTGTCGATATGGCGGCGGCGGCCGCAGGAATGGGGCGCAGTGCCGACGTATCTGGCCGGCTGTTATCTGTATAAACGATCGAACCGGCTGTGGCATTTCCTGATTAAGCATCGGCTCGTCCGCCGGGTCTGGTGGCCGCTGGTCGAGCTGACACGGCGCCGGCACTTGAGATTCCGCAGACGGCTGGCGCAGAAGGCGCCTGACGCAGTCGGAAAGCCAGGCCCACGACGGGCAGCGTTGCTCCCAGCAGGCGTGTAATGGGGGGTGGGCTACGGGCAATCCGTGCAATCTGCGTAATCCGCGGTTGGTGATTCAAAGCGAAAGACAAGCGTTAAGGGTGTTTGAGCCTGAAGAACGCCGCGTTGTTGGTCAGCGGGAGGGTGACCTCGAAGCGGAGGTTGGTGAGGACCAGGCTGGCTGCAACATCGGCCCAGTTGGTTGTGGCCAGGCTAAGATTCTGTTGCAGGATGAAGCCCGAGGCGGGCGGCCATGAGAGAACGATGTTCCTGCCTGAATGCGTGGCCGCCAGCGTCGGCGGCACAACAGCTCGTGAAATGTAGATTCCGCCGCCGCCACTGCCAGACACGGCCGCTGCCAGGGTGCTTCCGTCCGCCGAGCTTGCGACGGCTTGCCAGCCTGCCACGGGCAGGCTGCTGACCCACGTCAGGCCTGAATTCGTCGAGGTGTAAAGAATGTTGTAACTGGCGGCGAGCAGCCGGGTGCCATCAGCGGAGGAGGCAAGGGCTTGCCAGGTAATGACGGGTGCGCTGGTTTGCTGCCAGGTTGCTCCGGAATTGCTTGAGGTGTAGATGCCGCCCTCCGAACCGAACGGGTCGAGGGCGGCGGCGGCCAGTTTGGTGCCGTCCGATGAGGAAGCCACGGCGCACCAACCCGTGACGGCGCCGAAGCTCGGCGACCAGGTGTTGCCCGAATCTATGGAGAGGTAAATCAGGTCGGCCCCCGCGACGGCCACCTGTTTGACGCCATCGGCGGACGTGGCGACCGCCAACCAATTTGAAGGAGGAGCAACGCCGGCTGACCAGGTCAGGCCGGCATCGATGGAGCGGAAGATCGCTCCGGGATGACTGGACGGGTCAACTGAGGCAGCCGCGACCAATTTCGTCCCGGTTTCCGAGCTGGCTACGGCGAACCAATTTGAGCGGGGCGCCGTGGTTTGCTGCCACGAAGCTCCGGAATTCGTCGAGGTATAGAGCGCGCCCGGGCCACCGCTGGTGTCGCCCGAACTGGAGGCTAGTAGCCTGGTTCCGTCGGCCGAAGCACCTATGGAGGTCCAGAAATTCGTATCCGGTGACACGCTCGCGTTCCAGGTTCCGCCGGAGTTTGTCGAGATGTAAATCGGGCCGGTAGGTCCGTGAACGCCCAGAATCCCGGCGGCGAGTTTGGTTCCATCCGCCGAGCAGGCAACGGCCCCCCAGTCCTGAACGGGGGCGCTGCTCAGCGTCCAGGTCGCGCCGCGGGCACTGGCGTAAATTCCTTCGGTGTAGGACACCGCAAAGAATTTGGTCCCGTCCGCTGACGCCGCCACCCCGAACCACGGTTCCTCGAGGGAAGCGCTGGTCTGGTCCCAGGTCGCTCCGGAATTGGTCGACACGATAATCCCCGGTCCGCCGCCGGTGCCTCCTGGTCCGGCGACCACCACATTGGCACCATCGGCTGAACAGGCTATGCCGAGCCAGGCGGTGGAAACGGGCGCGCTGGTAAGGGTCCAGGTGGCTCCGGAATCCGGCGAAGTGTAAACGTGGCGCCCGGTAGCGTTGTTGCCGATCGCGAACAGGTTGGTTCCGTCGGCTGAGAAGGCGATGGTGAACCAATAAATGCCGGGGGTGCTGTTTGTTACCCAGGTCGCGCCCGCGTTGGCGGACGTATAGATCGCTCCGTTGCCCGTTACCGCCAGCCTAAGACCATCCGCCGAGGAAGCGACCGCCGCCGGCCCGAAGGCGGCACTCACCGCAACGTATGACCATGAGCCTCCGGAGTTAGTGGAAAGATAGATGCCTTGAGGAAAGTTTCCCCAAGCAATGAGTTTCGCCCCGTCGGCCGACGAGGCAACGGAACCAGCACCGTTCGGAGCACCGGTGCCGGCGGGATGCCAGGTCGCTCCGGAATCCGCCGACAGGAAAACCCCACCCGAGCCGGAGGCCGCCAATTTGTTGCCGTTGGTGGATGAGGCTACCGAAGACCATCCCGGCGCGGCGGGCGCGGTCGTTTGCGTCCAGTGAAGACCGGCGTCCGTCGAGATCCAGACGCCGCTGGCGGGCGGGTTATCCACTACCGCCACGACTTTGGCGCCATCGGCCGAGCAGGCAACCGCATACCAGTTCGTAAAGGGCGCCGTGGTCGTGGTCCAATCAACTCCGCGGGCCGGGCCCTCGCCAAAACACAGGCCCAGGAACACGGTGGCCGCAAACCAGCCGCACGTTCGCATATATTGGATGACAAATTCCTAAACCTCCTAGTACCGATTGTCAACTGACCCCGTCGCCCGCTACACTGGGAACGGCATGGGCATCAGCATGAAGCCGCTTAAACCGCCGGACAGTTTTCATGTCCAGTCCGCGCAGGGCTGGCTGGAGTTGGGAAACGCGGTTGAAGCGAACGAGGAATTAGGGAAGATCGCTCCTGAGCTTCGATCGCACCCGGATGTCCTGAAGGTGCGCTGGGAGGCTTACGCCGCCGCCAGGGAATGGGAAGCCGCACTGGAGGTTGCCGCCGCCCTTATTCAACATGACCCGGAAGACCCGCTGGGGTGGGTCCACCGGTCGTACTGCCTCCATGAACTCAAACGGACGACCCAGGCGCGCGATAATTTGCTGCGCGTCGTCACCAGGTTCCCGCTCAGCGCGACGATGCGCTACAACCTCGCCTCCTACGAGTGCCAGTTGGGCCGTCTGGCTCAAGCACGAAGCTGGCTTAAGCAAGCGTTCGTGCTCGGCGACAAGAAGAAAATGAAACTAGTGGCGCTGGGCGACCCCGACCTGGAGCCGCTCCAGCGCGAGATTGAAGACCTGTAGTTACTTAGCGTCGGTGGCGCGTTTGGCTTCCCAATCACGGGACTGAGTTTCGCCATTGCGTTCAAATTCGATCTTGCCCTTGATGGTGTCTCCCACCTTGCCGTTGTACTTGGAGACCATTTTGTTGCCGTTGAACTCGCGCGTGACGGTGAAGGAGATCTCCTCCCCTTTGAGTTTGCCGTCTTCGATTTTGGTTTCAGTGGTCGCGCCGTCGCGCCCGGGAGAGGTCAGAGTGCCGGTCACTTTGTCGCCGTCGACTTTCAAGTCGAGGGTCATCTTGCGGTCGGCTCCGCCGTTGCGGCCGGGCATGGTCCAGGTCCACTTACCGTCGGCTTTCTTATCCTCGGCCTGGACTTGAGCCAGGAAACCAAGGGCGATAAAGGTGCAGAGACCCAGTTTGAGGATTGATACTAAGTTGCTGTGCTTGAACTGCATAGGATGTTGTAGTTTGGAACGGTTTAACGTGGAACCAGGGCCTGCTCTCGAAGTCAGACCCAGGCTCTCCGAACCAAGGATAGACGCCGGCAGCAGGTCCAAGGTTACGAGAAAGCGGGGCTCAGGAGCCTGCTCGCGCCGGTTTCGCTAATCGGACCTCGAGGCATTTCATCTGGTGCTGGTCGCGCACGAGCAGTTTGCCGTCCGAAAGCGCCATGGGCGCCCAAGCGTCCCCGCCCCGGGCATCGAGAACTTTCGCCTGGGCGACCAGTTTCGGCCCGGAATCCGACAGCTCAAAGAGATAGAGCTGGCCGGTCCTTCCGTGCATGACGAACGCCAGGCCATCGGCGATGAGCGAAGCGCCCGATTCAAACTGAAGCGCCGGCCCGGTTTCCCACAGCGGCTCACCCTCGGTGCTCAGACACACCAGGCCGGAGTGGCTCCCGCCCTGGTCTTTGAAACTGGTGACGAAAATCCGGTCATGGTAAAGAATGGGTGAGTGGAGGAAGGCCGCCACTGTCTTGCGGTGGAAAATCAGAGTGGGCTCCCATTCCCCGCCGACCCGCCGCACCTGGAGCATCAAACAACCGAGCGTGTAGCCGCCGGTGATAAACAAACGGTCATCGGCTACGCGCAGCGGCTCCGTAATGGGGATTTTGTAGGGCCCAGGGGTCTGCGTTTTCCATAGGATTCGGCCGTTGTCAGGATCGATTGACGAGATGATCGCAGGGGGCGCGTCGCGTGGCGACTTTTCGGGGTCGCTGGGCTGGGCAAGCATGATGATTTGCTGGACGCCCGCCAGCGTGGTCAGGCAAGGGCTCACGTGGCTATACCAGTTCCGTCCGATGTAGCCCGAGCGCCATTGGATTTTGCCCGTCTTTTTCTCGTACGCCACCAACCCGGTGGATTGTGTCTGGGGCGCCACGACGACCAGGTCTTTATACAAGCACGGGGCTTGAGTCATTCCCCACATGGGAAGCTGGGCGCGGGCGAGCTTCTCCTCGCGGGTTTCAGCAGACTTGCCGGTATCGGTTTGGGGGTCTTTGAAGTCGTCCACAAGGTGGGCGGCCCAGAGGAGTTGGTGGGTTGCTCGGTCAACGCAACGGAACTGGCCGAACGGGCCAACAGTGAAAATGTATTGTTCATCCACGGTCGGGACATTCCTGGAGCCGTTGTGAGGGAGTGAGCCGGGAGCATCGTAACCCAGGCGCCAGAGCTCGCGCCCGGTTGCCAGGTCGAGGCAGCGCAAGACATCCTGTTCGTCGCGGATGCGGTCCAGGAAAAAGACCTGTCCGTCCCGCGCGGCTGGGCCGGCGAAGCCCTCGCCGACATCCACCGTCCAGAGCGTAGCAGGTCCTTCGGGTGGCCAACTGTGAGCCAGGCCGGTCTCCGGGGACGCGCCAGTGGCTTCGGGTCCACCCAACCGGGGCCAGTCCGCAGCGCAGGATACGGTTTCGAGGGATAGATACGAAGCGGCCCCAACAGCGATGGCAGCAAGGTAGCGCATCCCTATAAGGCGGCCGAAACCCAGGCGCGCACGGCAGCGAGCACGAATGCGCTAAGCCGATTACAAATCGGCGCTCCGACGCGGCGGCTCCGCCGCGGTAGTATTAGATACGTCCGATTTCTGATCAGAGACTCCTTACGTCGTCTCCTACAGAGAATTTCCAAAGATGCTCTGGGGGCAGTTGTAGTGGTCATGGCGACAACCGGGCTCGATAGAACCGCTGCGAACGGTTTGCCGCATTCGTGTCGGTGAACTGAAGGACTCCACCGCTCCCGGGAAGGTTGGACGCGACTAGGACCCAGGCGCTGCCCGTCAAGTCGGGCGCGCGTTGCACGTCATAACTTTCGCCCAAGAACGTGGTGAAACCGGCCACGCAATTGCTGCCGGAAAGGTGGAAGTCAGTGATTCGCGGCGGGGCGTTGGTGGTGAACTCGTCGGCGCCGATATCCGACCTTGCGCCCCTGGGGCGGATGTCACCGTCGAAATCGTTCGTGACCGTGGAAAGGAAGGGCGCTTTGTCGATGGCGTTGGTCGCCGAGGCCAGCAGATGAAGGTCGGCGCCCGCAGGGTTGGCGAACATCCCCGGCACGGCGGTCGCCAGATTTGAGTTGAGCGTGGCCGAGGCGCTGTCGCGCAGATGAATTGGTGCGTCGGCGAGGATGTTGCGCGCCGTGCCGTTGGTCGTAGTCGAGAACCGAAATTCGACGGCATAGAACTCGTTGCCATTCAGCAGGACGGAGTTGTGATCGATTTGCGTGCCGGGGGAGTTCCACGCGATGAGCGAGCCATCGGAGCCGGCGGTTCGGGATGCGCTCATCAAGCCGGGAGCCAGATAGACGAAGTTGTTGCGCATGGCGCCGCCGGCATGATCGAAGAAAGGTGTGGTGCTTTGCAATCCGTAAGCCACGGCGCGGTCCACGTTGACGAAAGTGTTCTGATCGGTGAGCGTGTTGACCGAATGATTCCAGAACAGCACCGCGGGGTTCCAGAGGTAGGCGGCGGAATCGGGGTTATGGAGGTTTTTGAAGAGATTCCCGCGAATGATCCAGTTTTGCGCCGCATGGGCGCTGATGCCGTTGAAATAGCCGACGCCTGAGCCGTGGTCTCCGGGCGGGCTGCCGGTGTATTCGAACCAGCAATACTCAACGATGCCATTGTTGACTCCAAGGCCGGTGGTGACGTCGGTGGGGTTGGACTTGATGAACTGCGAACCGGCGTTGAGCAGCCGCACGCAGTAAACCAGGGGCGACTGGGCGCCCGAGTTGAAAATGATTTCGTTGTCCCAGGTATCGCGGATGGTCAGGTGGGCAACGGTAGTGTTGGTGCCGTTGGACCAGATGCCGAACGGGACGTTGCCATAATTGGTATTGTCCATGCCCTTGCCGGCGAGGACAACATTGGTGCTGCCGGCCGAACCACGGATCGTGACGTTATTCCGACCGTTGATATAAAGGGTGCTGGTCAGATTGTAGGTGCCGTCGGCCAACAGGATGGTGTCGCCGCTTTGCAGATTGCCCATCGCCGTTTGGAGTTGCGGTTCGGTGTTCACGTTCACAATGCGCGTGCCGGTGAGCGGCAACGGAGGGGCGTTGCCCGGGGAAGCGCCGCGGGCCAGGCTGGCCGCAGTTAGCAGCGCGAATAAGAGGCGCATCTCGCTCAGTCTCACGCGACGTTCAATAATCCCTCAGCCGGCGGTACAGCCAATAGGCAACCGCAATCGCGATACCGATGCCCAACGACCACAACCCGCGGTGCGCCAGCGCCACGGCCAACTCATGTTTCTCGGCGGGCGCGCGGAACGCCACCACCAGCGCGATAACTCCCACGATCATAAAGGCCGCGGCAAGGAACACCACCAGCACAGCATATTCAGAAGGCGTCGTTTCTCTCGACGGATATGGAAAGCGCATGAGTTCTCGGTTCTCAGGCCGACACCAGCGACCAGTTAAGCGACTCTCCGAGCGCAAGCAAGACAGAAGTAGCCCGCTGAAGCAGGTTGCCAAGGTGAGATAAACCAAAATGGTAGTCTGCGTTTCTGCTTGAAACCGCAGTTCTGGTTGTTTAAAATGATTGCGGTCAAGATATGAGGGACATTAGCTCTGCGACGATTTTCAGCAACCGCAGCTCCATCTTTCTGTTCATTTGTCTGTTCGCATCCATGTCCGTTGCTGCGCCCGCGTTCGCAGCCGATACACTGCCCGCCTTGCGCCTGGAGGATTACCTCAAAAGGCTCGAGTACGATTCCGTGCCGTTCGAGACGAGCGCACGCGGTTACTACCTGGTCTCGAGTTCACTCAGCAACGGCAAGAAACCCACGTTCGCGGTCGATACCGGCTGGTTGATTACCACCCTCAGTCCCAAAAGCAGCGCCGGTTTGAAATCCCCAAACGAGCGTGGGGTCGTTCTCGAAGACAGCCTGCTGGGCGAAGTCACGAATTCGTCGTTCGTGATCATGGACCAGCTTGGACTGGGCGATGCTAGGTTTCTGAACCAACCGGCGCGGGTGGAGAAGCTGGATTTATCGTTTGTTCGAGCCCCGTGCGATGCTATGCTTGGGCTGGACTTCCTGCTGCGCAACTTTTGTCTTATCGATTGCGGCGAGCGTCGGCTTTACTTCCGGGCAGGAGCACCTTCCGACGACCTACACAACTCGGTCGCTGAGACTCTCCGAAGCAGCGGGTTTATCGCAATCCCCATTCACGCTGGGCAGGGGATGTTTATCGAAGCCCAGGTAAACGACCAACCGGTGCGCCTGCTGGTCGATTCCGGTAGTAAGTTTAGCATGCTTGACGGAACCCAGGTCAGTCGGTTGGGGTTGAAATTCGCAAAGCGGCAGCAGCCTAGAACCGGTACGCTTATCCCTGACGACGTCGAGGGCATCACCGTCGGAGTCGGGGCGATTGGGGCCCACGAAACGCGTGTCACAACGATTAAACTCCAGATCGGTTCTAGAACCTGGAACGCTGCTCACTTCGGCGTAGTTGACCTTCGGGCATGGGGCCTGGGGACTACCCTCAGAGGGGTCCAGGGCATGTTCGGGAGAGAACTGCTAACCCAAACCGGCGCACTGATCGATCCCGCCGGGCGCAAACTCTGGCTTCGCCCGGAAGGAGCCCCCCGCTAATCTCCGACTGCCAGCCAACCGACGCCGCACCGACTCCCCTGCCCCTCGCGCTCCGCGTCATTGCTAACTTATTGGACGGAAAACTGCCACTGGTCTTCCGGCTCCATGACCGAGCGCGGGCCGGAGGCCTTCAACCAGGCCAGCGCGTCCGAGTCGCCACGCAGGTAGGCGTCCCAAAACGCCGTCGACAGCGCGAGAATCACGCGATGATGATTCGGGTTTCGCGGCTCGCGGTCGCCCGGCAGTGCGCGGTCGGTGAAGACCGAGTGTTCCGCGTTGTGCAGCACCAATTCATATTTGGGGGCGCCGTGGAGCGCCGGATACACGGCGAGCCGCGATTTCATGTCGGCGTTGCCGATGGGAGCCAGGTCCTTCGTGCCGGTCATGAGCAGCCAAGGGATTTTCACCGCACCGAAGGCTTTCGCGGCGCTGCCTCCACGCGGCGCGCTTGGGCTAAACACAACCGCCGCCTTAATTCGCGGGTCGGTGAACTTTTGTCCACCGACCGGCAATGCCTCGCCGCTCACCGCTTCGGTTGTGACGGCGCCGAATGAATGCCCGGACATTCCGACTTTCTTCAGATCCAGCCGTCCGGCGAGGGAACTGGTTCGGTCCGCGTTCCAGATCTCGAGCTGGTTCAGCACGGCGGAAACGTCCTGCACACGCAGCAAAAAATTATCCGGGGAAGCCGCTTGTTTCATCGCCTTCATCCGCTCGCCGATTGCTGCGTTTTTCCACACCGAATCGTCGCTGCCCGGATGCTGGAGGAAGACCGCCACATAACCGCGCGCCGCCCAATGCTCGCCGAGAAACGCGCTGCCGGTCCGTGAACCGCCCAGACCGTGGCTGAACAAAATAACCGGGGCCGGTGCAGTGGCCGCTGGCAAATAGACGCGCAAGGGGATGTCGCGATTCCGAGCCGCGTCGTGAGCGGTGAGATCCAAATGAGAGGGCCGGATCGATGGGTCCGTCGCCAGCGGATCGTAACCGTTCGCGCCAGCCTCGCGGGTGCTCGCCAGCGTCAGCGGACAGGCCACTACCAACAGGCGGCAGAACAGAGATGGACGCACGTTCATACGGAAACAGACGCGAAAAGGGGCCGAAATGTTACTCCGAAATCCATCACGGCCCATTGTTGAGAACTTGAGACTCCTTGTGTCGTCGCCTACAATTCCCAAATTATGATCACCGAAATTGCATTCACCGGCTCGCCGGTCACCGACATGAAACGCGCCCGCGCCTTTTACGAGGGCGTGCTGGGACTCAAGCCAACCATGGAATCCCCCGGCGGGATGTGGGTGGAATATACGGTCGGCGCGAGCACCTTTGGCCTCGGGTGTTACGGGGAGGCCTGGAAATCATCGCCTGATGGAACATGCGTTGCGTTTGAAGTGGATGATCTCGACGCCGAAATGTCGCGGCTGAAATCCAGAGGGGTCGAGGTGCATATGGAGATTATGGACACACCGGTTTGCCGTTTTGGCATCGTGTGCGATCCGGACGGGAACAAAGTGATGCTCCACAAGCGAAAAGCGCATTGAGGTCATAGCCCTAGGGAAAGTGAGCGATTCAATCCGGTTTGGCGCGCATGACGAGCATGGGGCAAAAAGACTTGCGATAAGCCCACGCCAGGTAAAGTTCCAGGACCAGAGCGACCGCGCCGGGAGCGATTCCGGCGGGCTGCAGGAAGATATGGAACGCGATGATGTTGACGATGACCGGCGCGATGAGTGCCAGGGCCAGAGGCACGAAGCGATTCAACAAAAGCAGCACTCCCACGAGTAACTGCGTCCCCATGATCAGGGGAAACATATAGCCGGTCTTCATCAGCCCTCCTGCGAAGGCCATCGCCCCTTCGGACATGGGCGTTTTAGGCTCCGGAATAAAGTGCAGAAAGCCGTTCAGCCCGAAGACGAAAAAGACCAGCCCCAGCAGGATTCGCGCGACGGCCGGCAGATGGCGCGCGAAGCCTTTCTTCTCCCGGCTGGCGGGTTCATTGGCATTGGCTGTGGATTGAAGTTCCATAGGATGCAGTGCTTGGGGTTTCGTTCGGACGTGGTTTGCTATTCAGTCGAACTCCTTAACGCGAAGGCCCCGAGAGGCGAAGACACAAAGGGGCTCAGGAATCCGCGCCCGAAGCGCAGGTCCGCTGAGCTCACCGCAAGGTGAGCCGCTCGTCCAAGGCTAAACCCGGTTTCCGCCTTTGCGCCTTTGCACCCTTGCGTCTTTGCGTTAAAATCTGTTCGCATCTTTACGGCTTCAGCCGCCCGCCAGGGCCCCGATGATCAAGAAGGGCTCCGCTCCGGTCGCTACCGGTGCCGGCAACTGGAAATCCGGCGGTTCGAGGGAGACGTCTTCCTGGCAGGCGAAGAACCGCACAAACGGCCGGCGGCGGAGTGTGCCATGGTCGCGGATGGTGCCGCGTAACACCGGAAAACGGGCTTCGAGCGTGTCGAGGACCGAGCCTAAAGTGGCCGGGCTCTCAACCTGGAGCTGCACCTCGCCATCCACGCGAGCCAGTGTCCGCAAGTGAAATGGGAGCAGGACCCGGATCATGACAACGGCTGGACCTCGACAGACAGGACGGCTGGCAAGTCGCGGACGATTGGGATCCACGCGCCGCCGCTGTTAGCGGAGCCATAGACTTGTCCGCCGGTGGTGCCGAAGTAAACGCCGCACGGTTCGAGTGAATCGACGGCCATCGCGTCCCGCAAGACGTTCACATAACAGTCGCGCTGCGGCAGGCCTTTCGTGAGAGGTTCCCATTCGTTTCCGCCCGTGCGGCTGCGGTACACGCGCAGTTTCCCATCAGGCGGGAAATGCTCCGAGTCGCTCTTGATCGGGACTACATAGATGGTTGCCGGCTCGTGCGCATGGACGTCGATGGGAAACCCGAAGTCGGTCGGCAGGTTGCCGCTGACCTCAGACCACGAATCCCCGGCGTTGTCGCTGCGCATGATGTCCCAGTGCTTCTGCATGAAGAGAACGTCCGGGCGCGACGGATGCAGGGCGATGCGGTGGACGCAATGGCCGACTTCCGCGTCGGGGTCCGGTAGTTGGTAGGGAGATTTAAGTCCCTTGTTGATCGGCCGCCACGTCTGGCCCGCGTCGTCGCTCCGAAAGGCTCCCCCGGCCGAGATGGCGACGTAGATGCGCGCAGGGTTGGTCGGGTCGAGCAGGATCGTGTGCAACCCCATGCCACCCGCTCCGGGCTGCCAAAGGTGGCCCTTGGCGCTACGCAACCCCGAAAGCTCCCGCCACGTCCGGCCGCCGTCGGTCGTTTTGAACAATGCCGCGTCCTCCACGCCGGCATAAACCGTCTCGGGGTCGCTCAGCGACGGTTCGAGATGCCAGACACGCTTGAATTCCCACGGATGCTGCGTGCCATCATACCAAAGGTGCTTTCCGACCTCCCCTTCATACACGAACTTATTGCTCTCTCCCTGCGGCATCCCTTCAGGAGTTGTGGTCGGGCCGCCGCCGGGCGCTTGCCAGGTCTTGCCGCCGTCATCCGAACGCTGAATGATTTGCCCAAACCAGCCGCTCGTTTGGGAAGCATACAACCGGTTCGGGTCCACCGGCGAACCCTTGAGATGATAAATCTCCCAGCCCGCGAAATGTGGGCCGCTGACGTCCCATTTCTTGCGCGTGCCGTCCGAGGTGAGGATAAACGCGCCTTTCTTGGTGCCCACCAGGAGTCGCACGCCGGCCGCGCGATGTTTCTTGCGGGCAACAGGCGGTTTCTTGTTGGGCTTGGGTTTGGTTTTAATTCGTTTTTTCATGCTCGGTTCGTTCGTTGTGGTGACGACCGCAGGCAAACTCCCCTCTTCCTACTTTTTGACCTGCGCCAGGTAATCAGTCAGTTGGTCCAGCGTTCCCGTCCAGCCTTTCTGCATGGATTCATGGCCCTGGTCGAAGGTCTGCCGCTCCGCTTCGGTTGGATTCAACGGCAGCCACTGTATGGTCAGCCGTGTCTTGCCTCCCTCCTCGGCAAAGGTGACCGTCGAAAGAGTTTCCAGAGGCCAGGTGGGGCTCATCGGATGCCGGGTCAAGCCGCCTGCTTCGTCCGAGAAGGAATTGACGAACACCAGCCGCTCGGGCTTCGC
Organism: Candidatus Acidiferrum sp.; assembly: GCA_035566435.1. Lineage (GTDB taxonomy): Bacteria > Verrucomicrobiota > Verrucomicrobiia > Limisphaerales > UBA8199 > DATMRF01. Next base: position 141,646 of record DATMRF010000117.1, on the reverse strand, counting down.
AACTTCACGGATGACCCACTTGCCCCACATGTCGCGGCCATCCGGTGTTCGCATGCAATAATGGAACGTCCCTCCAGGCCGGAGCTCGAGTTTCGCGTGATGGATGGTCACGCCCTTTGGGCCCCACCACTGCATGTGCTCGCGCTCCGTCCAAGCATGCCAAACGAGGCTGCGGGGCGCTTCCAGCACGCGGCTGATCACAAACGGCTGCTGCGGGCGAGCCTTCGCCGGCTGTGCCGCCGGGCGGTCCAGGGTCTGTTCGCTGGTTGGTTTCATGATTTTGAGTCTGCTTGCAATTGCAGTTGGCCTGCGCCGGGAACGGCGCGCGGCGTTCAGCACCGGCGAACCGTCCCCCGACGTTCGCTGACCTTTCCAAAACCTTACGCGGCCGCGTTCGCGAGCTGGCCTTCCGAGCGGAGTTCCGCCGCCAGCGGACATTCCGCCGCAACCGGCCGGACTTCCACCACCGAGCCATACTGCAGACCCGGACACCCTTTGGCGATGGCCACCGCCTCGTTGAGGCTGTCTACACGGAGCAGGAAGTAACCCCCGATCGCTTCTTTGGATTCCGCAAACGGGCCGTCGGCGACCACTCGTCCGTTTTTCCCTGAAACGATCCTTCCCTCGCGTTCCAGCGGGTTGCCCGCCACGGCCTTGCCTTGCTCGGTCAAGCCTTTGAACCAGGCCATCCAATTGTCCGCGACCTTTTGCATTTCTTCGGGCGAAAGCCCTTTGTGCCAGTCGTTACCGCGGAACAGGAGCATGTATTCGGAAGGTTTGGTCTGTGTATTCATATGTGCCTTTCTTTTGTAGATTATTAGTTATACCGTTCGTTCAATCTTAAGACGAACGAGCCCCCGCGTTCAGGACATCATCCGTTGTTTTTTCCAACACCGGCAGCCGGGTGTCCCGCTTTGTCCGAGACCGGCCCTTCGCGTGTTCGGCTTCACTCGCAAGCACGCTAAAGTTCATGAGTCTAATCTCCGGGTTTCCGACTCCTTTCCATAGCATGGTTGCGCTCTGTTTTCAAATCGGAGAACAACGCTTAAGGACCGCCGAAAACGCTTGAACAAGAGGTGCGCGGGTGGGAAATTCCCAACGTGACAACGGCAACTGTCGATGACAAAAAGCGGGTTCGGCTCCCTACGGCCCAACCCGGCCAGGTTTTTTCCGTCGAACCAAACCCGGACGGCAGCGTAATGCTCATTCCTGTGAGGGCTGAGCACAAACAGCAGTTCCCCCGCGGCAGCCTGCTCAAGTATATGACGCCCGAACGGGACAAAGAGCACGAGGCAATCTTTAACGCATGTGTTGAGGGGACCGAACACCCTTCACATCATTCACCGTCGCCTCAGGCCAGCCGTCCGCATTCCAACGCAGCGGCATTATTGCCAGGGTGGCTTTTCCATCCATCCGAAGGTCACCCTCGAAGTCCGACGTGAACCAATCCTTTCCCTGCGCGTTCAAAGTCCCGGCATGTCCCGGGCCGATCAATGGACCGTTGGTCGTCGCCAGAAACAGACTGCCGCCGCTGTGCAGCATGTCCACACCGGCCTTGTCCAGATATGGTCCAGTGACGGATTTGCTCCGCCCGATGCGAATATTGTAGGTGCTCTTCGGGCCCCGACAACAGCTACCCCAGTTCACAAACAGATAGTAATCGTCGCCATGCCGGCACAAATACGAAGCTTCGATTGACTCATTGTAAGCGATAGAAAACAGCTTCGAATCTGGGGCCATTCGTTTGCCGGTCTGCGGATCCAGCTGAATCAGTTTGATGCCGGACCAATAAGAGCCGAACGTCAACCACAGGCTTCCATCGCGGTCGTGAAACACGGACGGGTCAATGGCATTGTAACCGTCGCCGTCCTGCGTCCGCACCACGAACCCTTGATCGGTCCAATGACAGGCCGGATCGTCCGGGTCCAAAGTGGGATTGGTTGCGAGGCCGATGGCCGAGGTCATTTTCCCCATCGACGAAACTGAATAATAAAGGAGATACCGGTCACCCAGCTTGATGATGTCGGGAGCCCAACATTGCATGTTGCGGTTTTGTGGAACGATCTTGGCAATCCATTCCGGTGCAGCTTTGAATACCGCCGGCCCGCGTTCCCATTTCACCAGGTCCCCGGAACGATACGAAGGCACGCCCCGGCCCGTGTAGAATACCCAGTATTCATCTTTGCATTTCACAATGCTGGAAGGATCCCGAGTGGTAATGCCGCGACTCGCCGATTGTTCCAGCGGCAGGACGGGAATGGACTCCTGCGAGCCCGGTTTGGCCGTATCAGCTTGGCCCTGCGCCGCGATTGAACAGGACAACGCTCCCATCAATGTTGCACCAAGCAGCAAGCGCTCGCCGAGGGGATAACTTTGTTTGGCATTCATCCGCGCCAGTATGGAGTAAATTCCATCGGGATTCAAGGTAGCGGCAACCAGCCAGATTCGTTTTCAGATTCAAATTCAGCGGCCTTTGCAGAATTTAGACCCATTCGGGTTTTTGGTTGGTGCCGATGGAGGGGGTCGAACCCACACACTCTTACGAGTACCAGATTTTGAGTCTAGCGCGTCTGCCAATTCCGCCACATCGGCGCCCGGCGAACCAGGTGATGCGCCCGCAACATACAAACGCCCGCCGCCCGGCGCAAGCGCCTTTGGCCGGCGGTAACTCGTCCCTCCATCACTCCAAGCGTTTTCACCCTCGTCCTCGTCCTCGTCCTCGTTCTCGTAATCGATCCGGCCCCACCAATCCACTAATCCACTAATCCATCACTCCACCACCCCCTCCCTCCACCTCTCCGTTCCTTTACCCGTTCGTGTTAACCCGGGATTCCCCCGGGCGCCATTCCTTCCTCATCCCGGGACCATGATCCGGCCCGGCCCCGATTGTTGAAAACCCGTCGCGCCCTAAAGTTGAGCCATGACAGTAATGAAAAGGAACGACGTATGATGAGAAGGAATTTCTTGGCAGCTTTGGTGTGCTCCAGCCTCAGTCTGGGCTCGTTGGGCGATGCTCTCGCCAGCAATCAGCAAAATCAGCCGCTTCTTTCCATCAGCCGGCCGGCTGACCAAATGGTCCGCCTTGATTGCGCCGGCGCGCCGGCGCAACCGTTCCTGCTGCAAACTGCAACCGATATTCAGGCCCCGGTCTGGTCAACCGTTACCACGGCGATCCCCGACGCCCGCGGCTTTTTTTCTTGCTCACGTCCCTGCGCGCAAGGTGAGACCAGCCGCTTTTTCAGGCTCGCGCAGTTCAACGCTTCCGGCGGATTGATGGCCAGGAACCAGATTCGTTTCAACGGTGGCGCTTATCTCGATAGCTTTGACTCCAGCGATCCGGCCCTTAGCACGGGCGGACTTTACGACCCGGCCAAACGCCGCGACCACGCCCTCGCGCAGACGGCCTCCCAAGCCGCGGGCGCCATCACTCTCCGTACCGCCCACATCTACGGAATGGCGGCGACCGGGGCCGGAGGCACCATCATCTGCGGCAAGGGAGGGGTCGGCGACCTTGCTTGGAATGCCAGCCAATTCGGCATTCAACCTGGACATGCCACCACTGACGCCGGCCTTTCATTTCAAGACATCCAGGTCCCCTTCACCTCTGGGGCTTCCCTCCCTGCTGACGGAAGCTTCGCCGGGCAGAATTACACCTTTGTCCTCGGCTCCGGCAATTACGAGCTGCCTGCCGTCCAACTTTCCGGTGCAGACGCCATGGCCGTCACGGGAAATGCTGTCCTGTACGTCACCGGCGACTTCGCCACCAGCGGCAACGGTTTTGTCTATATCGCACCCGGAGCAAGCCTGCAGATTTTCGTTGCGGGAAGTCTCACGGTCTCCGGCCGGGGCATTATCAATGACAGCCAGCGCGCAGCTAATTGCTTCATCTTCGGGCTCCCAACCTGCACCAGGATGACTTTGAGCGGAACCTCCACGCTCTACGGTGTGGTGGACGCGCCCGAGGCCGCCGTTACCTTTAGCGGCACTGCCGACGCATGTGGCGCGTTCATGGCCGATACAATTATCCTCAGCGGGTCAGCGGGCATTCACTATGATGAAAGCCTCGCCGGAGCTTCGTCACACTAACCCCTTTGCGGCTTTGCTCCTTTGCGTCTTTGCGTTAACGGTCTCCCCTGAATAGATATGGCTACGCGGCTTTTGGAATAGCCGGCCCAATCGCGCGTTCGATCGCTTCAATAATCATTGGGCAATCGAGCGGTTTGGGACAGAAATCGAACGCGCCGGCTGCCCATGCCCTTTTTTGTGCCACCGCAGAATCATCTCCGCTGATCATAATCACCGGCGTATTCTTCGCCTCCTCCAACCGGCGCAGCCAGGCCAGGATGAGAAACCCGTCCCAGGGTGGGCCGCCTGCGATGTCGGGCGGAAAAGTAATGTCGAGCAATATGACGTCTGGCTTCTCCCTACGGGCGGCGCCCACCGCCGCACCGCCATCCTCAGCCATCAGGACTTCGTAGCCGGCACCCCTTAACTTCATCGAAAGTATCTTCAGGATGACCGCGTCATCATCCACGACCAATATTTTTTTCCGATTCATCCCATCTTGTTCGCGAGGCGCGGGTGTTTAGCGCGCCGGTGTCTTAGTCAAATGACGGCATAGCAGCCGGCGCGCAATCACATGGGCGGGCAGGCGAGCGATAGCGAGCAGGTTTGCGGCCAATCTAACGATTTGTGAGCACTTTGCGTCGAGCCCGTTTGTCACCCAACCCGGGGCGGGGACGGCCACGTCCCCGTACGACATGCATTGAGAGCGATCTCCCCATGGTAGGCCACGCTGTTTCAGCACGCCGGTCGCCTTTCCAGCAGTGCAGCGCGCTGCGACAGCGCTCCCTAGCGGCTTGGCGAAATGCACAGCCGCGTGGGGGTGGCCTAAAATTGGACAAATCGTCGGCACATCGGCGGACGTCCGGTTTCGCTCAGGCCGGAATTTCCTCGCTCGCCTTGGCAGAATGGACCGGTGTGAGGGCCTTGCCTTCGCCGGCAGGGGTGGCAGCCTCGCCGCGGGCTTGGAGCCGGGCGCGCATAGTCAACGTGAGCGCTTTAAGGGTAATCTCGAAGGTCAGAAACGGCTTGCCGAGGAGATCAGTGCCACCGGAGAGACTGGATTTAGCACGTGCTTCAAAGTCGGTTAAACAAGTGATGAACACCACGGGCGAGGTGCGGTTGAGGGGGGTTTGGTGAATCTTGGAGCAAAGTTCGAAGCCGTCCATGCCGGGCATCAACACGTCCAGAAAAATAGCGTCGTAGGCATGCTCCGAGGCCAGGGCCAGCGCCGCCTCGCCGCTCGCAGCGACATCGGGCAGGGTGAACGCCTTTTTCAAGGAGAAAGCTACCGCGTGGCGACTGATCGGGTCGTCATCCACTGCCAGGAACCGCAGAGGAGGGTTGGTAAAGAAATCCGCTTTGAGCCCAGGCTGGCACACCTCCCAGAGCACATCCGCACCCGTGGCGACCGTCCTGAGCGTGGAGGGGGTCACCCTGCCGGGTTGGGCGATCAGCTGTTTAAGCAGCGACTCCAGGCAGGCAGCCAGTTGCCACGCGGGGATCAACTCGGGAAGACCCGCCATCCCTTTCAAAATACGAACCTCGCCGCAGAGATCCCCCAGGAGCTTCTGCCGGGCCACCATTTCGGGCCCGCGTCCGATTTCCTGAAGAACGTTCCGCGCGGCCAGGAGGTGTGCCGGCGCGAGGGCAAAGAAATCTTTAAGCGGGTCAGGCGGCGTTTTAGGAAGCTCCCCACCTGCGCCAGCTGAAACCTGGGGAGCCGGGAAAGGGTCAACAAGTGGTGCGGTATGCGTGCTCGCTTTCGGGCCGGCTTTGAAAGCGACCAGAAACTCTGCAAAGGCCTTCTGCTCGGCCCGATCCTGGGGCGATGAAGCTGCAGGCGCCCAAGGCGCCAGCGCCGAGGGGTTGGCGGGTGAGGAAACGGATTGCATGAGCTCGGGCGCAAGGCGTCGGATGGCGAGGAGCACGACGATGCCAAGGATCGCCACCAACCAAAGATCTCGGCTCAGGCCGCCGGGCGCGAAGGTTGGAGGCCGAGTCGAGCCCTTGGCAAAAGCGACAGCGGGAGCGTTTCCAGCGACGGCGTCGGCGGTGAGTTTCACCCGGACACGGTAGCCTTCCTGGGTCTCCCTGGCATGTTGGAGGAGCCATTCCCTTTCAAGGTCATTCCCGGTAATCAACGGCATCTCCAGGCCGGAGGAATTCGTTTCAGCGGCGTAAACCGGCCGAGCACACCAAAACCCCAAGCTGAACACGACAAGCCCGACCCGGAGGGCCGGGCTCAACCACAGCGCGATAAGCTTGCGATGAAAGACTTCCGTAGCGCCATGCCAAGGATTGGGCTTGGAGTCGCTGAGCCTAGACATAATCAGAAGCTGGCCGGGGCATTCGTTTGGTTGGGGGCTGTGGTGGCCCAAAGAGCGCGAAAGACCTTCAGCAGGCCGGGGGTCAAAGGTGGCAGTTTGGCTGGATTATTGAAATTGAGGTCGTAAGCCCAATTCCGAGTTGGTGGGCTGTAAATGTTTGCCTGGCCCCAGGTATTGGTGGCGTAAAGGCTGGGAAACATTTTCACCATTGAACCATTGTACGTGAAGGCATTGGCCGAGCCCCAGGTTTCGAGGAAGCGGGGGAAGTTTTCCATCCCGCCGCCATACGCGCCGCCGGTCGTATCCACTGCGCCCGCCAGGAAGGCGGCATTGACGGTGGTCGGCGTGGCATTGCGCGCGGATAAGGCATTGTGGCTGTTCGCGTCAGACCAGTTGCCGGACAGAATAGTGACGGCATCCCCCACCAGCGAGGCCGGCTGGGTCCCGGAAGTGTTATTGGTCCCGGGGTTCGGCGCGTTGAAATTCCCAAGCACATAAAGGGGGCTCGCCGAGGCGACGGTAAGACCGAGTGGGGGCAGTTGTTGAGCGTTAACCACGCGCACAGCGCTGAGGTTGGTGCCAGCCAGCGTGCGGCGGTCCCAGACATAAACCGAGGCAACATCTCTCGTTCCAAGGGCCGTGCGCAGGCTCGAGTTGGTCGCGCTCCAGGCTTTCAAGGCGCCGATGTTGAGATCGATCGGCAGCACCGTCTTGCTTTCGCGCGCGTCCCAGAAACTGTTTTGCATCGAGACGAACAGGTTCACCTCGTTGGTGGGGACAGGCGTCCCGAAAGAGTCAAAAAGTCCGCTGGTGCCAACGATGCCGGTGTTCGTTCCGAGGTTAGTGACTACCAGGACCATATCCGCGAGGTTGTAATACCGCTGCCGGCCCAGCGGCGAACTTGCAAGTTCGGACGGCGGCGGTGGTTCGATGATTTCCCGGATCGCCGTCGGGCTATTGCTGGCGCCAATCGGCAGAGTCAATGCCGCGACGTGCGAGTCTTTTCGACCCTGGTACACGACCGTACCGGAGGGGGCGCCACGGCTGTCGAGGGGACTCCGCTGAAACAACACCGACCCCACCGCGGTGACGTCCGATTCAAAGGTCATCGCGTTATCGGGCTCGACGTAAAGCTGGCCGTTGGAATGGACCCTGCCGGTGATCGTAAACGGCTGGCCGCAACTGATTTCCATGTCGCCGGACGAGTACATCGCGAATTGGAAGATCGGAACGCAAGCCAACTGCAGTTGCTGGAGCACTCCGCCGACCACGTTTTGGGGAGCGTCGGTCTGGCGGGCGTTCGAAACCACCGTGTAAGTGGAAGCGTAGCCCTGCAGGCCCGCATAAGGCGAATTCAGCACGACGTAGTTCGTCCCGGACCCGGGGCCCACGAAAGTCTGGCCGGCGTGGCCGCAGGCGTCGTTGAATTCCCAGTCCGCCCAATAGGAGGAGTCCGACGCGGTCAGAACCGTTTGGCGATACGTCGCCAGCTTGGAGTTGACCAACGCCTGGCCGCCGTTGAGATAGTCCTGCGACACTTCCGTCACGACCTTCTCGGTCGTTGCTTCGGCCGCGGCCACCGAGCGGTTATACTGGCTCAAACGATAGTTAAGCCGCGCGGTGCTGCCCGTGTATGCCATGACGCCCGCCACGGTGATCAGCGCAACGCCGGCCATGACCATCGTCAGCATCAAGGCGCTCCCGGCTCGCGTTATTGTTCGAGTCGGCAGGATAATTTTCACATTCATTCCAGGCTCCGTTTCGTCACTGAGGTTTCGAGTTTGTAATAATCAGGCGTGGGGAGCTGGGACTGTGCCTGGAAGAACTCGAGGTCCAGGTGGATGACGCGGTTGTTCTGGTTGTTGGTCAGGATGTTGCCCAGGCAATCCTGGGCGCGAAAGACCACGCTGTTAGTGACCCCCTGGGCCAGCACGGTAGTGCTCCCTGCCGCGCTGGTGGTTCGACGGAAGCTCTGGTCGGAGCTGTTTAGAAAATACAGGATGAAGTTGGCGGTATTGGTCGTCGGATTGATCAGCAGCGCGCTGCCGGTCTGCGTTTCCCCATCGAGCAGCGCCACAAACACACCGTTCGAAACGGAACCGACGCGGGTGATTCTGCAGTTCCGGATTTCATCCGCCATTCGCCCGGCCGTTTTGCGCGCGGCGTCGCTGGTATTGAGCTTCGTTTGAGTGAGTTGAGACATCCTCAATCCAAACAGATGGGCGCCAACCACCCCGGAGACCAGCATCAGGAAAAGCGTCGCGGAGATGAGCATTTCCGGCAGGGTAAACGCGGATTGAGAGTTTGCCGGCACGCTCAAACCCCGACTTGGAAAAGTGGCTTGCAGCTTCATTGGTCAGGCGCGCGGCAGGTCTCAATAGTGTTGGTCAGCAACCGAGAGCCCCGGAAACACCATACGCAATCGACGCGAATCCGCTTGAGCGGCGGATTGGTGGAGATTTGCGAGATCTGGGTAATATTCGTGGCGTAGGTCGCCCCCGTGCCCGACCCCGATAGGTCCAACGTGACGGTTTTATCCGGAAAGTTTGTCGCCACGAGCTGGTCCACCGGCGGCCAGCTCGACGTGTCCCACGTCGCGCTGCGGGCCTCTTCGATGCGCTCCATGGCCTTCGCGCTGGCCGCCAGGGACAGCGCTGACTCCTCCGCGAAACCCGTGCTGAACACATAGCCGCTGACGATGGCGGCCACCGTCAACCCGGAGATAGCAAGAGCCACGACCACCTCGGTCAGCGTCATTCCTGCCGCAGGACGACCTCTTGGCTTTCCTGCGCTGTCTCTTGCCGGTTTCATGTTCATGCCTAACGGCTCCGGCTTGCGCGTGTGCAAACCAAGCTTACTCACTACCATGTCTTGTTCTCATACAATGCGGAGCAACTCCCGCGCCAAAACCTCACGGTAAAGCGATATGAACTCGTTCGCAGAAAGGCTGTTTGAATCGATACCGTTTGTCGCAACTTGAATGCAACCGCAGGCAGCCAACCATGCGTGAATCGCGGTTCTTTGTTGGCTTCCTGATCCGGAACTGGACACACCCTCCGTATAAGTACGAGTGATCCACCCGTAATGACTCGGCCGTGGATTTAGCGCCAGCCTTGGATTTGGCTTAAAACTGGCTACTTCTCATTCATATGAAAACTGGTAGCGATCTTGCTCTTGGAAGATGCGGCGGGTTCGGACCCGCCCGGCGGCTATGAACCGGAAAGGCCCAGCACAGAGACAAACTGGTCGAGAGACTCTCGCCTACACCCTGGCGGAGGTTCTTTTTGCCGTCGTCATCCTGGCGGTTATCGCCGGCGCCTTCTTTGCCGCGCTTTCCTCTGGCTTTGCCGTTGTGCAGACCTCGCGCGAGGACCTCCGGGCCACTCAGATTCTCATGCAGAAAGCCGAGGCCACTCGCCTCTGCCGCTGGGATCAACTGACCAATGTAACCTTCCAGGAACAGTACGATCCGTTCAGCGCTACCAATGGCACTGCCGGCGTGGTGTACGGCGGTACCGTGTCGGTGGGCGCTGCGACCAATGTTCCCTCGACCTGCTCGTACAATTCCAACATGTGCCTCGTCACCGTCACCCTTTTGTGGACCAATAGTTATGGCTCGGGCTCGCCCGTCGCTCACAGCCGCCAAATGCAAACCCAGGTGGCCCGCTACGGTCTGCAAAACTATATTTGGGGGGCGCAGCCATGAAGACCTCGGACAACATTGCACAATTCCACCGGGAGCGCCGGCGTCCCTGCCGCGAATTCGAGACCAACCCGCCCCCGCCAGCCGCCACGCTCTACCGCCCGGCTTCGCCAGGCCGCCTGCCCAACTTGGCGTTTACCTTGATGGAGTTAATGGTGGCGATGGGTCTGGGCTCGCTGGTCCTCGCTGCGGTTGCTTCCATGTCGCTCTATGCCGCGCGGAGCGAAGTAGCGATCGTCAATTATTCCGACCTCGATTCCAAGAGCCGATATGGCCTGGACATCATCAGCCGCGAAGTCCGTCAGGCCCAGGCTTTGACCGCCTTTCAAACCAATACCTCCCTGTCCTTCACCAACCCCCAGACTGCCATCGGCGTCACTCTGACGTACAATCCCACAAATGCCACCCTGGTCATGACCAAAACCGGCCAATCCCCCATCACGGTCTTGACTGAGTGCGACCGCTGGGCTTTCAGCCTTTACCAACGCACCCCTGTGGTGACTCCGACCAATATCTCGTTCTACCCGGCCACCAACACCACCGGCACCCTTGACCCGAGCCTCTGCAAGCTCATCAGCTTCTCCTGGAAATGCTCGCGCACCATCCTGGCCCAGAAAGTCAATACTGAAAGCGTCCAGTCCGCGATGGTGGTCCTGCGCAACAAACAATAAATCCATTATGAAAACCGCCCGCACTCTCAGAGCCTCTTTGGCAATCCGCCTGCTCTGTAGGGGACGACGTAAGGAGTCCCTGATCGCGCGCCAGCTCGCATCTGGTATTGGAAGTTTGAGACTCCTGACGTCGTCTCCTACGAAATTAGAACACGCTCTGAGCCCCCAACCGGCAACCTGCAACTTGAACCCTGCAACCTTGAGCCAACGCGGCAGCGTCCTGATGGTTACACTGTTTATCGCCGTTATGTTGGGGATCTTCCTGTTCGCTTACCTCAACCTGGTCAGCGGCCAAAGAGCGCTCGTTTCCCGATCACAAGCCTGGAATGGCACGATCGGAATGGCCGAGGCCGGCATCGAAGAGGCCCTGGCCCAGTTGAATCCAGCGGCGCCTCAAGCGGCCGTCGTGGACCTCACCGCCAATGGCTGGGGACAACCGTCAGGCGGAGTTTATGGGCCGAAGACCCGGAGCCTAATCGGCGGCTCGTATAGCGTCCTCTACACGACTAATCTTTTCCCGATCCTTTACTGCACCGGCTACGTCGCTGTCCCTTCCATGCCAGGCTCGTTGTCACGCGTTGTGCGCGTCACCACTAGGATCCTGCCGTTGTTCAATGTTGCCTTCGGGTCAGTCTCCTCCATCGCGATGAACGGCAGTGGCTTGGCCGCCAACAGCTTCGATTCCGGCAAAACCAACCTTAGTACCAATGGCCAGTACGACCAATCCAAAACCAGCACGAACGGGAGTGTTGCCAGCGTAACCGGGCCGGTGGATCTTGGCAATCACACGATCGCGGGCAATCTTTATTTGGGACCGACCGCTCAGTACAACAACGGCGCTGGTCAGGTCTCCGGCACCATTTTTAATGATTTTAACGTGACTTATCCCGATGTGGTTCTGCCCTCGACAACCTTCCTTCCGGCATTAGCCAACAATTTGAACATCGGCGGCGTCACCTACAAATACGCTTTCCTGGTCGGCGGCGACTATAAAATCCCCGACTCAGGCAGTGTTTATGTTGCGCCCGGAGTCACCGTCAGGTTGAGAGTCGATGCGCTAAGCTTCAACCCAGCGAACATCTTTATCGCCTCAGCCACCAATCTTGCAGGCACCTTGACGGTATACCAGGTCCAGGGAACTTGCTCGATGTCGGGCAACACGACCGTGCAGAGCGGAAAAGCGCAGAATTTCTTTTATTTTGGGCTGCCCGGCGTGACGAGCATCACCTACGCTGGAACCTCGAGCTTTGTGGGATGCATCTACGCGCCCGAGGCGGACCTCACCCTGAATGGTGGCGGCGCCAACATTGGCCTCATCGGCTCGAGTATCACCAAAACGATAACGATGAACGGCCATTACGACTTTCATTTCGATGAGGCCCTGCTCAGACTCGGCCCCAGCCGCGGCTATTCCGCCACCTCCTGGACCGAGCTCTAAGCCGTATCTATGCAGTTGGGAATGGGGAGCGCGCCCGCCCCGGGCGCCTTCAACCGGCTCCCTCGCCGGTTGACTGCCTGGATCGCGAACTCACTAAAGCTGTGGCTCGGATTTACTCCAGCATGTGGTTGGTGAGACGCCAACCACTACGCCCGGGGCGGGCGCGCTCCCCATTTTCAACGGAATCGTTCCAGCTAAGCCCCCGGGAGGGCGAGCGTCCCCGCGAGCCTCAATCCTCCCTCCACTTCCTCCCGCCGCCGCCAGCGTCCCCGCCAGCCCAGATTCCCATCTCTGCGGCCACTGGCGATTGGCCAGTGCCGCTCGGCTAATCCCCTCCCGCGCCCATTCGGCAATTCCCAATTCTCAATTCCACCCTCACGCCGGGACCCTGATTACTGATCACTGATTACTGGTTACTGATTACTGATGGCTGTTGGCCGCGCTCCATCCCCTCCCCATGGAACTCGGGACTTGAGACTTGAAACTTCTGACCTTGGACTTTCAACGCCTCACCATTTCTTGTCCACCCCACGCCAATTTCCATTAGTTCTCATCGCTCACCGCCAATATCACTTCACACAAACTGGTACTGAATATGCTCCTTCTGCATCGCAAAGAAAGGTGCCACATGAAACACCGGTCTTCGAAAAGTTGCAAAGTTCTGCATTTGGACGGCCCTGGTTCCGGTCAGGGGCGGGGACGGCCACGTCCCCGTCCGTCCACTAATAAATCCCTCGCCCGTGTACCTTTCCCGCCAAGAACGAAAGGTTAGCCATGTCTCAACCCGCCTTAACCGCCTCCTCAATCGCCTCGCCCGAGCCGCCTGCCGCTCAATCAGCCGAGAATCCAATTCCAATCATCAAACGCTCCAGGCAACGCCGCGGCAAAGTCGCCCGGCTTCCCAAGGAAGTCCGTGCTCGCATTGACCAATTGCTCGACGACGGCTTTCCCTTCGACGAAATCCCCCAGCAGCTCGGCGAACAGGGCCGGCATCTGACCGCCGACTCCATCCGCCGGTGGAAAAAAGGTGGTTATCAGGACCATCTACGCGAGCAGCGCCTGCTCGACGAGTCCAGGCTCCGCTACCAGCTCACCCTCGACCTCGCCCGCGAAGACCAGGGCATCCAGGCCTTTCAGGCCGCCCACAAGCTTGCCGCTGCCCTCATCTGCGAAGCCGTCGCGGAACTCGGTGCAGACAGCCTCCGCGAAGCCATCAAAGCCAACCCCCTCAACCTCTTGCGCATGCTCAACTCCCTGGCCCGACTCACCACCGGCGGCCTAAAGTGCGAACGCCACCTCGCCGACCAGGCCCAACTCCAGCTCAACTTGAACTCCCAGCCTCCGCCCCAGGCAAAAAGGGGCATCACCCCCGAATCGATTAAAGAAATGACGGAAAAGCTTAACCTCATGTGAGTTCCACTCACCGGCACCTAACGGCAGCTAACGGCACTTAACGGCACTTAACGGCACCTAAACAACTGAGCAAAATTTTCGCCCCACACCCGCCACCCGTCATCTGACACCTGACAACCTGATAACCTGACACCTGACAACCTGATAACCTGATAACTTGATAACCCTGGAGCCCCGACCATGTCCGACCTCGAAAAATACTTCTACCAATCCCAGATCGATTGGATCAATGACGTCTCCCGCCTGAAGCTCTGCGTCAAAGCCCGCCAAACCGGCTTCTCCTATTGCAACTGCTTCCGCCTCGTCCTCCTCGTCAGTGCCACCGACGCCCGCCTCGATGCTTACATCTCCTCCCGCGACCAGCAGCAGGCCGCCCTCCAGCTCGACGACTGCCGCAATTGGGCCAACCTGATGAAAGTCGGCTTTGCCGACAAAGGCGAACTCATCCTCGATAGCTCTCCCAACTCCTCCGCCTACGTCCTCGAGTTCGCCAATGGCCGCCGCATCTATTCCCTTTCCTCCAACCCGAATGCCCTCGCCGGCAAACGCGGCCACGTCACACTCGACGAGTTCGCCCTCCACCAGGACCAGCGCCTCCTCTTCCGCGTCGCCAAACCCGTCACCACTTGGGGCGGCCAGCTCTCCATCATCTCCACCCACCGCGGCACCGCCACCCTCTTCTACCAGCTCATCCGCGACGCTCTGGGCGCCAACCCCATGGGCTGGAGCCTCCACCAGGTCCCCATCCAAAAAGCCGTCGACGAAGGCATCGTCGAGCGCATCAACAAAAAACTCGGCCGCACCGACTCCCGCGACGATTACCTCAAACGCACCCGCGCCGAATGCATCGACCAGGAAACCTGGCACCAGGAATACTGCTGCGTCGCCTCCGACGAAAATGCCGCCTTCTTCTCCTACGAAATCCTCGACGCCTGCACCGACCCCTCCCTCCGCCTTCTCACCCTCGACGAGTTCTTGCACTCCCGAACGCTTCCACGCTCCGACGCTCCCCGCTCTGACGCTCGCACGTTCTTCCTCGGTCTCGACGTCGGCCGCATCCGCGACCTCTGTGTCCTCGACGTCGGCGAAAAAATTGGCAACATCACCTATGACCGCCTCCGCATCGAACTCCTCGACCAGCCCTTTTCCCGCATCGAGTCCGACCTCGACCGCCTCCTCCGCCTGCCCCAGCTCAAACGCGCCTGCATTGACCATAGCGGCATCGGCATGCAGCTCGCCGAACAGGCCCGTGAGCGCTTCGGCTGGAAAGTCGAACCCGTTGACTTCTCCGGCCCGAAAAAAGAAGAGCTCGCCTTCGCCCTCCGCCACGATTTCGAAGACCGCCGCCTCCGCATCCCGGCCGACGATAAACTCCGCGCCGATCTTCGCGGCCTCAAAAAAGAACTTTCCCCCTCCGGCCGCCTCCGCTTCATCGGCGACACCGAAGACAGCCACTGCGACCGCACCTGGGCCATGGCCCTCCGCCAGCATGCCGCCCGCGTCCGCTCCTCCGCCGGCGCCCTCGTCGTATGAACTCCACCACTCCATCACTCCATCACTCCATTACTCCACTAATCCACTAATCCACTAATCCGTCCACCGTTCTCCTATGAAACTCTTCGGTCTCAACATCACTCGCGCCGCCGCCGCCCCGCGCCCTGCCCAGCGATCCCTTTCCCCCGACGTCGCCGCCTGGCTCACGGGCTCCGACTCCTCCCCCAGCCCCAGCCTCTCCAACGCCTACGAGCAGGTCGTCTGGGTCTATCGCGCCGTCACCATCCTCGCCGAGCAGATCGCCAACATCCCCTTCCTCTTCTCCGCCGGCGAACGCGGCCGCGAAAACCTCATCACCTCCGGCCCCCTGCTCCACTTCTACAACCAGCCTCACCCCCACATCAACCGCTTCCAATACTGGGAACTCCGCGTCCTCTGGCTCATGCTCCGCGGCGAATGCATCCGCATCCCCATCTACCGTGATCAGGCTGGCACCCTCTCCCTCGCCTCCGGCGTTCCAGTCGATATGCCCACCCCAACCCTCCACCAGCGCTCCCAGCTTTTCGCCGCCACGGAAACCACAGCCCGGCCCGCGGAACGTCAAAAACCAACAATCAAAACCATCCTCATCCTCGACCCCGCTCGCTTCACCCATATCATCCAAAACAACCGCCTCGCCGGCTGGCGCTACAACGGCGGCCCCCAAGAGCCCCTCGACTCCCAGGTCTTTCTCCCTGAAGAAATCTGGTTCGAAAAACTCCCCAACCCCTTCGACTTCTGGCGCGGCCTCCCACCGCTCTGCGTCGCCGGCCTCGCCGCCAAAACCGATTTCGCCGCCTCCTCCTTCATGCGCGGCCTCATCGATAATAACGCCGAAAACGGTCTCATCGTCCGCACCGACCAGCAGCTCTCCGACGAACAGCGCGAACAAATCTCCGCCGCCCTCCGCGACCGTAAACGCCGCGCCGGCGCCGCCGACCGCTCCGTCCTCCTCTGGGGCACCTCCGAAATCGTCCAGCCCCAGCTCACCTCCGCCGACCTCCAGTTCCTCGAAAATCGCAAATTCTCCCGCGCCGAAATTTGCGCCGCCTTCGGTGTCCCCGAAGAAATCGTCACCTCCACCGACCACGCCAAATATGATGTCATGCAGGGCGCCCGCCTTAACTTCATCGAAAACCGCATCGCCCCGCTCTGCGCCCGCCTCGAAGCCGAAGAACAAAAAACCGTCCGCCTCCTCGACCCCAACGCCGTCGGCTGGTTCGACCTCGACAGCCTGCCCATCATGCAGGCCGCCCGCCGCACCCGCCTCGCCGCCGCCAAAGCCGGCTTCGACATGGGCATCCCCTTCAATGAACTCAACCGCGTCTTCGACCTCGGCTTTCGCTCCCTCCCCTGGGGCGACTCCGGCTATGTCCCCGCCAACCTCCAAAACCTCGGCCAATCCGAGGGGCAGGAAGGGCCACCTCCCCGCTCTGAGGGGCGGGGACGGCCACGTCCCCGTTCTTCCCCCGACCCATCTGAGGCGCAGGGCGAGCCACCTCCCCGTCCATCCGCTGACGAATCCCTCGCCGCTCTCCGCCGCATTGCGGCCTCGCTCCCCGCGCCGCAAAGTTCCCCAGAACCGGTTCCTGGCCCCGCACCGCGTTCGCCCGAAATCACCACTGCGCCGGGCCTTCCCGCCACAACCCAGAATCTCCAGCACCCCGCTCCCGGTTCCACAGCCCTTGCGTCAGCCGAGACTGCCCTCGCTGATCTTCCCGCGCTCATTGACCGCAGCCTCCATCTCCTCCAAGAAATGGCCAAACACGAAAAGCCAACCTGATACCGCCGTCGCGTAGCGGAGCCATTTCCTATGTTCTGTTTTCTATCAACTACCCGGCCTCCATCGCTTCAGCGAAGCAGGCTCAACTCTGCACTATCAACCAACAACGCCAGTCCAAAAAAGAGACACAACTGTCCTCATTATTCGAACCACATCGTCCCGCAAAACTACGGATGCCCGAAAAACCGGCGTTTTCGCGTTGGCAAGCGACCTGCTGACCCTGGAACCACGCGGCAGAGCACATGATTTTAAGAGTTGTACCAAAGCGCTTGCCGATTGCAGTCGGGCTGGCGGGAGCGGGGTGTTCCTGCGGAGGAAAGACCATCGACCCACGATCCAGGTGCGCCCGGACATCTCAATATGCAGGCACCCTCATCGAGGTCATCATTGCCACCGTCATTCTCGCTATCGCAGGCGCTGGTATCGTCGGCTCCATTAACTATGGCATATTCATGCTGCGTCTGGCGCGCGAGAACGCCCGCGCCACACAGGTCCTGCTCGAAAAAAGCGAAGCCCTTCGGATGTATAGTTGGGACCAAATTGTTTACACGAATAACTTTGTCCCGACTAACTTCACGGCGGTTTACGACCCTCAGGCCCCAACCAACACCCAGGGAGCAACCTACAACGGCTCGATCATCATCGGCAGCGTGCCGTTCGCCGCTTCCTACGCCGCCAACATTCGCCAGTGCACGATCTCCCTCCAGTGGGTCACTATGGGCCGCATCAACCACAACCGTTCCCTGACCACCTACATCGCCAAGGACGGCATCCAGAATTATGTCTATTAGGCCCGCGCTATACGTTACCCGGGCCTGGACCCTCATCGAAATGATGGTGGCCGTAGCCGTTTTCTCGATAGTGGCGGCGGCGCTTGGGACCATTTTCATGTTCAGCCTGCGCAGTTACGCGGCGATGGCCAACTATGCCTTGCTCGATCAATACGACCGGCAGGCCATGGACCTGGTCACGAAAGAAATCCGCCAGGCCCAGTCCTTTGTCGATTACACCAGCAACGCCACCACCCGGGCGCTCATCATTACCAACGGCGATGGCGTCCAGGTCACCTATGCCTTTGACAGTTCCAAGCAAAGGGTAACGCGCGCCGGCACCGACGGCTCCTTCAAGATTCTCCTGACTAACTGTAACCTCCTTAGTTTCAACCTGTTCATGCGCCCGCCTGCTCCTCCAACCAATTCCCTCTTCGACGGTTATCCGCCGGTCATCGCCTCAGGCAGCGGCTGGCAAAAGACCGTCAAAGTGATTCAGCTTAGCTGGAAAACCTCGATGAGCATCTGCCCGACTCCGATCGTCAACAGCGAAGACATCCAAACGGCCTGTATCGTAATCCGCAAACAACAAGACTGATCTATGAAAACAAAACTAACTCGGAAAACTAAACAACTCGCCAGCGCCTTGCTGACCACCTTGGTCCTCTGCTCTATCATGGCGATCTTCGTCCTGTACTACATGTCCCTCATCGACCAGCAGGCATACCTCAATTGCCGTTCCCAGACCTGGAACATGGCCATCGCCATCACCGAAGCGGGTATCGAGGACGGCCTCGCCCAGCTAAATGCCAACTACCCTACGCCAGGCCTGGCCACCGATGGCTGGACCTACGACGGCAGCACTTGTTATTGGCGCAGCAACACGCTGCCGGACGGCAACGGCTATACGGCCTATATCTATATCACCAATGCCATAAACCCCAGCGTCATTGCCCGCGCTTATGTGAATATGCCGCTGGTTTATGCCATGCGCTCGCCCTCCAGCCTGCTGGCCGTCGTCGGTAACCCCGGCACGGCGCAGGGCCCCGTCACTCGCGCTGTTCAGGTGACGTGCGCAAAAAACAACCTTTTCACGGCCGCACTGGTCGTCAAGAACACCATCGACCTTAAGGGCAACGGGGTCTATACCGATAGCTACGACTCCACCGATCCCGCTAAAAGCACCAACGGCCAATATGATTCAGCCAGGTACTCGGGCGATCACGGCGATATCGCAACTGACGGCGGCATCACAGACTCCGTGAGCGTTCAGAACGCAAACATTTACGGGAAGATCCACACCGGCCCCAACTGCCCTGTTACCATCGGTTCTCAGGGCGGCGTGGGTCCTCATGGCAGCCAGGTTAACAGCATCCCTACCGCGGTTGCCGACGGCTATGTCCTCCAGGATGCGAACTTCACATTCCCCGATACTACTTATCCCAATACCACAGGCTACCTCACTCCGACGGGCGGCGTGGTTGTGGTCTCCACCCAGGTCATAAGCACCAACGCCTTCTCCAATGCACCCATTTATCCAACGGGCCCTACCGTTGGCGGCGTAACAACCAACTGTGTTCAAGGCGCGCTTCAGCAGAACAAATTCGTCCTTCCTGCCCCCGGCACCTATTGTGGCGCGATCCAAACCAACGGTAACAAATACACATACTACGCGAACGTGGGAGTGACCTACACCTACGGTCTTTACAACACCAACACTGTTGTTAACACTAACTCCTATGCCCACATCCTTTGGGGTAACAACAACTACACCAATTACTACGTCGCCAGCTCCTTGTCCGGTTCCAATCTCATCGTCGGCCCCAACGTTGTCCTGGCCA
Source organism: Candidatus Acidiferrum sp. (assembly GCA_035566435.1). GTDB lineage: Bacteria > Verrucomicrobiota > Verrucomicrobiia > Limisphaerales > UBA8199 > DATMRF01. The sequence continues at coordinate 122,102 of DATMRF010000117.1, read as the reverse complement.
TGCCCAACGGCCTGACTGGCTCCGAAGACTGGGTCTTTACCCAAGGGGCGAATATTATGGTCTATGCGGGCGGTACCTCCGTTTCCGCGGCCGGGAATACGGTATTTAACCCAAACGGAAACGCGGGCAGCTTCGTCGTCCTCTGCGCCCCGACCGTTACTTCATTTAGTCTAGCCGGCAATGGAGCCTTTACGGGCTGCCTGGTGGCTCCTAACGCTAACGTCACGCTCAGTGGCGGCGGCAACAATAACACGGACTTCTGCGGCTGTCTGATGGCGAACTCAATCACGATGAACGGTCACTTCAGTTTCCACTGGGATGAGGCGCTTAGCAATGCCGCAAAACAGGGCCGGTTCCTCATCACCGCCTGGAACGAAATCAAGTAAGCTTTGGGCGGGTTCGTTGGTCCTTCATAGAACCGCCTTGGGGCGTTCCTCCGCCGGAACGCCCCGCTTCTTTTCTGGGAGTGGATTTTCAGCTCTCCTCGCTCATCCTTTCCCCGTCTTTCCCTCTTAGCCTTTATCCTTTTGCATTTAGCCTTCACCGCCCCCTCCGTACGCACCCTCATTCTCATCCGTAATTGGCCCGCCCTATGCTATCTCAACTATAGACACGCGGAGAAGAATTAAAGACAAACCAACGGCACAAGGGCTTATGAACACAAGACTCTCTCGTCCGCTCGCCTGCATCTCCGCGGCGTGTCTGCTGCTCGGCACTGCGCTGCCCGCCTGGGCGGCCTGTGGTTCCCTCAGCTTCGGCGCGCTCACCAATCTGCCCACCGATGGGGGCTCCGTTTTTCAGGTCAATGGGCTGAACGCCGCAGGGCAGCTGACCGGCTTCTTTTATATTCCCGGCGTGCAAGACGCCCACGCATTTCTGTATAGCAACGGCGCGCTTACGGATCTGGGAACCTTGGGGGGGAGCATCAGCGAGGGTATTTGCATCAACGCCTCCGGAGCGGTCGCGGGCGACTCTTATGTGACCAATTTCCAATTCGACGCGTTTCTTGCTCAAAGCAACGCACTCGTGGACCTTGGCACGTTGGGCGGTTCGTACAGCAGCCCTTACGCGATCAACGATGCCGGCCAGGTCGCGGGGGTGTCCTATATAGCCGGCGATACTGCGCCCGTGGCCTTTGTTTATTCCGATCACCTCATGACCGCCTTGGGCACCCTGGGAGGCAGCTATAGCCTCGCCTTCGCTATCAATAGCTCCGGTTCGGCGGCCGGCGAATCCTCCCTTGCCAACGGCGACATCCATGGCTTCATCTATACCGCCGGCTCCATCGTCGATCTGGGCACCCTGGGCGGCAACTACAGTTCCGCTGCCGCCCTCAACGACTCGGGCGTCGTTGTCGGCCAATCAACGCTGACCAATGGCCAGATGCATGGATTTATCTATTCCTCCAACGTGATGACCGATATCGGCACGCTGGGCGGAACTTCTTCCAGCGCTTTTACCGTAAACCGCAACGGCCAGGTCATCGGCACCTCGACCCTGCCTGGTGACGTCCAAACCCACGGCTTCGTGTACCTCAACGGCACGCTCACCGACCTGGGAACGTTGGGAGGCGACTCCAGCTTCGTGATGGCCAATAACTCTCTCGGCCAGGTCGTAGGCTACTCCACCCTGTCCAATGGTACCAGTCATGCCTTCCTCTGGCAAAACGGAAATATGGTGGACCTGAATACACTTTTGCCGCCGGGCTCCGGCTGGGAATTGAACGTCGCTCAGTTTATCAACGACGCCGGCCGGGTGGTCGGCACCGGCACCTCCAATGGAGTATCCCAGCCCTTCATTCTAGACGTCACCCCGGCCAATCTTTCGCCGATCGCCGTCGCCGGTCCGGACCAGGTCGTCGAGTGCCCGGCGCAGGTTACCCTCGATGCTTCCGGATCGAGTGACCCAGATGGCGACCCGATCACCTTTCAGTGGAGCGTTGCCGGCACGATTCTGGGCACTAATGTAACTCTTGCTGTTTCATTGCCACTTGGCACCAACGTCGTCACGCTCACGGTTACTGACCCCTGCGGCGCTTCCGCCCAAACCAATCTGACCGTAATCGTCCAGGATACCACTCCCCCGACTGGGTCCTGCCCTGGCCCGATCTCCGCCTCGGCCGACGCCAACTGCCAGGCGGCGATCCCGAACGTCTTATCGCAGGTCGTCGCTAGTGACAATTGCACGGACGCCGGCTCGCTCGCGCTGACTCAAAATCCGGTCGTCGGCACTCTCGTCGGTCTCGGCGCGCACCCGATTACCGTCACCGTGACCGACGCTTCGGGCAACAGCTCCACTTGCAGCGTCCTCTTTACAGTAGCTGATACCACTCCGCCGGTAATTCTCAGCGTTCCCGGCCCGACTACTGTGTCGGCCGATGCCAACTGCCAGGGCGCCGTGCCGAACGTCCTCCCCGGTGTTGTGGCTACCGACAATTGCTCGTCTCAGCTTACTCTCACTCAAAACCCCGCCGCCGGTACTGTCGTCGGCTCCGGTCAATACACCATCACCGTCAAAGCCGCCGATGCTGCGGGCAACGCCTCGACCGCCTCGGTCCCGTTGAAGGTCGTTGACACCACGGCCCCGACCATCGTCAGCACTCCGGCCCCGCTCACGGTGTCTGCGGACGCTAAATGCCAGGGCACCGTCCCCAATGTGCTGTCGAGCGTCGTCGCCACTGACAATTGCACCCCGGCCAACCAGCTTGTGATGGTACAGGACCCGCCTGCCGGAACTATCGTTGGCACCGGCCAATACACTATCGCCGTCAAGGTGACCGATGCTGCGGGCAACAGCTCGACCGCCTCGGTCCCGTTCGTGGTCGCCGACACGACCGCGCCCACTATCGTCAGCGCTCCGGCCCCGATCACGGTGTCTGCCGACGCTAAGTGCCAGGGCACCGTTCCCAACGTGCTGCCGAGTGTCGTGGCCACCGACAATTGCACGCCGGCCAATCAGCTTGTGATGGTACAGAACCCGCCTGCCGGAACTAGCGTCGGCACCGGCCAGTACACTATCGCCGTCAAGGTAACCGACGCTGCGGGCAACAGCTCAACCGCCTCGATCCCATTCGTCGTCGCCGACACGACCGCGCCCACTATCGTGAGCGTTCCGGCCCCGATTACGGTTTCTGCGGACGCCAACTGCCAGGCCGCCGTTCCCAATGTGCTGCCGAGCGTCGTCGCCACGGACAATTGCACTCCAGCCAATCAGTTCGGGATGGTTCAGAATCCGCCCGCCGGCACGGTCGTCGGCTCCGGCCAGTACACCATCACCGTCAAAGTGGCTGATGCGGCGGGTAACAGTTCGACCGCCACGGTTCCCTTCCAGGTCGTTGACACCACCGCTCCCACCATCGTGAGCGTTCCGGCCCCGATTACGGTTTCTGCAGACGCCAACTGCCAGGCGTCCGTTCCCAATGTCCTGGCGAATGTCGTCGCCACCGACAATTGCACCCCTGCGGATCAGCTCGTCATGGTTCAGAATCCGCCCGCCGGGACTATTGTAGGCTCCGGCCAATACTCGATCACCGTCAAGGTGACCGATGCCGCCGGCAACAGCTCAACCGCCATGGTCCCCTTCCAGGTGGTTGCCACCCCGCCGGTCATCCAATCTGTTACGGCCACTCCAAGCACTCTGAATCCGCCCAACGGCAAACTCGTCCCCGTGACGGTTTCCGTCGAAGCCTCGGATAACTGCGACCCGGAGCCGGTCAGCAAAATCATCTCAATTACCAGCAACTATGCGACGGCGCCCGGCAACAGGCAGATCACGGGCCCGCTGACGGCGCAACTCGCGGCGAGCAAAGGCCCGTCAGGCAACGCGCTGGTCTATACGCTCACGGTTCAATGCACCGACGCCTCGGGCAACAGCTCGACGGCAACGGTGAACGTGACGGTGCCCCACAGCAACGACGCCAACAACGGCACCAGCCCCAACTCCAAAAAGAAGAATTGATTTAAGGCGGGGGTTGTTGTGCCCTTTGATTGAACCGCCTCGGGGCGCTCCTTGACCGGAACGCCCTGCTCCTTTGGGAGGGCGAGCGCCCGCGCGAGCCCTGACATTCAGACCTCCAAGGCTCGCGCGGACGCTCGTCCCTCCGAAACACCCATCCCGTTTTTCTCAATTTCGACCACACGGTTCTCGCAAGCCAACCGCTAAATGTCCAACCCCCGGACAGAATCTGTCACAGTTTAAGAGTTTTAGGACAGGCGCACCCCAAGGCCGCGACGTTTTTAATGCAGCATGTAAGGGATTCTCACAATTGAGGTCGGGAAGAGAAAGGCAGGCGACGCTTGGCATCAGTGATGCTTAGAGGATGCCAGTCACGCGGTTCGTTACATGAGAACTGTGAGCAGCCGAGTCCCTGCCAGCAAAAACAGCAGCCTTGGATTTACCCTCACCGAAGTCGTCATTTCCCTGGCGATTGCAGGGTTGGTTTTTTCAGGCGTGATGTACGGCTATGTGCTGACCACGGATCAGGCGGAATGGAGTTGCTACTCGCTCGCGGCCCACTCACTGGCGATGCAGGGGGTGGAACAGGCGCGCGCCGCGAAATGGGACCCACAAGCCTGGCCGGGCATCGACGACCTGGGAGTGACCAATTTCGCCCAGGTTTCGACGTTGGACGTGCCGGTAATCGCTGGCAACCCTACTCTGGCGACTAACTACATCAGCATCAGCACAGTCTCGATTTATCCGCCCCTGAGGGAATTGCGCTCCGATTGCGTTTGGAGTCTGCCCTACCGCAAGGCCAGGCTTCGTGGCCCCTTCACCAACACTGTCGTGACCCAGCGGGCTGCTGACCAATGAAAGCCGCCGCTCCTGTTCCTTCTGGCGAGGAAAGCCGCCGTGCCGCCCTATCGGGCTTCACTCTCGCGGAGCTCATGACCGCGTCGGCGATCTTCTCGCTGGTGGTCATCGCGGTAGTCTACTCGCACCTGTTGGGTCTGAGAATGTTCAACATCACCGCCACGAAACTGAGCGCCAGCGCCAACGCGCGGGCCGCTTTGAACGAGCTGCGCGACGAGATCCGTTCGGCCAAAATGCTCCAGGTCGGCAATGGCAACAATTTCGGCTTTACCAACATCGTGGGCAACGCACTGCGTCAGGGCAATGCCCTCCAGATTTACCCGACAACGGCCACCAACACCTATGCGCGGTATTACATGGATACGCAAGCCCAGGAGCTGAAGCGCGTTGTCGCGGGCAGCACCACCGCCGTGGTCATCTCGCAGTTCATCACCAACCAGGTGGCCTTTGCGGCCGAGGATTACGCCGGCAACGTGCTCACCACCGACCAAAACAACCGGGTGATCCGCATGAGCCTGCAGTTTTACCAATGGGAGTTTCCCGTCGCGCGCGGGGGGGTCGGCGCTTATTACGATTATTACCCGCTCCAAACCCGAATGACCCGGCGAACCATCGAGTAACCGCCATCTGAACCCAGCCCGGATATGAAAACCGAACCGAACGGGAAAAAGAAATCGCAGCAGGCGCATGCCCTGTTAACGGTCATGATCATGGCCGGCATCAGCATCACCGTCTACGCGAGCCTTGCCCAATGGACCTCCAGCAGCGCGGTCATCAACGACCGGAATAACACTTACAATAGCTCCGTCGCAGCGGCCGAAGGGGCCTCGGAGCAGGCTTTGACCTACCTCGCGCGCGATTTCTTGAGTCAAAGTTTTGACCCCGCCAACCTGAATTATTATCGGGGCCAGATTCCAACGAACCCTTGGGCAGCCCGGTATCAATTCGGGGATGGCTCCGGCGGCGTCAACAAGAGTTACATCAACTGTAGTCCCACGATGTCGATGATGAATTTGGATTCGCAGTTCAGCGGCTTGTATGGGATGGCTTATTCCTGCACCGTTCGCTCGACCGCCAAACCGTTGGGCACGCCTTACAACATGACCGCGGGGGTTCAACAAGACGTACAACTCGCCGCCATACCGGTGTTCCAGTTCGCGATCTTCTACTCGATGGACCTCGAGATCAATCCCGGCCCCGCCATGAAAGTCACCGGCAAGGTCCACAGCAACGCCAATATTTACACCGCCCCGCAGACAGGATTGGAATTCATGGATGCTGTCACCGCCGTGAGCAACATCTACTCCAACCGCGCTCCGGGCGATCCGACCGGCGGCGGCAAAGTCAATCCGGTGTTTGACGCCGAGCATGTGGACCACGTCAGTTCGTTGACTCTGCCCCTTGGCACCAACAACAATCCTCTGGCCGTAAAGGCCATCCTGCAGGTGCCGCCTTTTGGCGAAAGCCCGCTTTCGCAACTCGGCCAGGAACGTTATTACAACAAGACCGACCTCGTCATTACGACCACGCCGACCAATGTCCTCGTACAGGCCGGGAATTGGGACAACTTTGCAGTGATTGCCCCGGACGTGCCGGGGAACACCAACACTCACACGCCCCCGCAGTACTCTTTCATCAATACCAACGCCACTTTTTATGACCAGCGGGAGGGCAAGAACACCATCACCACCGAAATCAATGTCGGAGCCTTAAGCGCCTGGATGACCAATGCCGGTACCTCGCTTAACAGCCTCGCCAAGTTCCAAATGGGCCACCCGCTCAACTCGGTTTACGTTGGCGATACCCGGTCGAGCGCGGGCAAACTGACTGCGGTTCGCGTGGCCAACGGGCAAATACTGCCGCCGGGCGGCCTGACCGTAGCGACGGCCGAGCCCCTCTATGTCCAGGGCAACTACAATGCCCCTACGAGCGCCCTGGGCACGACCAACACCGCCAAAACCTTGCCCGCCTCGCTTCTGGCCGACTCCGTCACCGTCCAGTCAAGCAGTTGGTCCGACGCCAACAGCGCGAAGGGCCTCAGCTACCGACCAGCAGGCGACACCACGGTCAATGCGGCGTTCCTGGCGGGGATCGTCCCGACAACCACCGTCAACGGCACCGGACATTACAGCGGTGGGGTGGAGAATTTCCCTCGATTCCTCGAAGATTGGAGCGGCAGAACTTTCACCTATAACGGCTCGATGGTCGTCATGTTCCCGAGTCAAACCGCGACGAATTTTTGGATTGCGCCGGGTACTTATTACAATGCGCCAACCCGGAAATGGGCGTTTGACGACAACTTCCTCGATTTTCGGAAGCTGCCGCCGGCGACCCCGATGGTTCGGAAACTGGTGCGCAGCCAATGGGCCGTGATCGCCGCCCAATAGCAACAACCCTGCAGCTAATTAACCGTCGGCAGCCCTAAACCATACGTGTCGATTCACTTGAAATCCTCAACGCAAAGGCGACAAGAGGCGCACAGGGTTTGAGGCCTTTGCGGCCAAAGAGCAGGTCCGCCATGTTTGCTGGCAACTAAGCCTCTCGTATGCGGTTAACCCTGGTTACCCTCTTTGCGCCTTCGCACCTTTGCGTCCTTGCGTTAAAGTCCCCTTGCATGGATACGGCTCAGGGCTCGCGGGGACACTCGCCCTCCCGGTGCGGGAATGAATAAACCTCTGCTTATTAAGGTCATAAATAAGTGCCAAGGCCTGGTCGGCCCGTAAACCAGTTGCGTTCGGCCGGCCCCGGTGGAATGGTCTTGAATAGTGGCACTGAACCTTTAAGTGAGAGTATGTTATGCAAGAACCCAATTCCTGTTTTTGTAGCAGCCCCGCGCATATCTGGCGCCCCGATCGCCGCGAATTCCTGTTTGTCGGCCTGGTCGGCAGTCTGGGGCTGACCCTCGGAAACCTTTTCAAGCTTCAGGCGCAGTCCGCCGCGGCGAAAGTCCGCGCGCAATCAGTCATCAACATCTTTCTCCCGGGCGGGATCGCCGCGCAGGAATCGTTCGATCCCAAGCTGCTCGCGCCGATCGAGTTCCGCGGGCCGCTGGGCAGCGTTAAAACGAAGCTCGAAGGCGTTCATTTTTCGGAGCTGATGAAACGCACCGCCGACGTCGCCGACAAGCTTTGCGTGGTGCGCTCAATGACCCATGGGGAAGCGGACCATGATCGGGGCACGCACAATATGTTCACGGGGTGGCGGCCAAGCCCGGCGGTGCAGTATCCGAGCATCGGCAGCATCGTCTCCCATGAGCTGGGCCCGCGCAACGACCTGCCGCCTTACGTGTGCGTTCCCAGCCAGCCGAATGGTTTCGCCGGCACGGGCTACCTCGGCTCGGCTTACGGGCCGTTCAGCCTGGGCGCCGACCCCGGCAATGGCGGATTCAAGGTGCGGGACCTTAACCTGCCGGGCGGCGTGGATGAGCAGCGCTTCGCGGAAAGAAAGGCGATGCGCAGCGTGGTGGATGAACACTTCAGTTCCCTGGAAAAATCGGACGCGTTAACGGGGATGGATTCGTTTTACCAGCGCGCGTACGCAATGATGAGTTCTGAAAAGGCGCGCGAGGCGTTCGACCTGAAGAAGGAGGCCGACAAACTGCGCGACGAATATGGCCGCAACGCGGCCGGGCAGCGCATGCTGCTGGCGCGCCGATTGGTGGAGTCGGGGGTGCGGTTTGTCTCGCTCACATATGGCGGGTGGGACCATCACGACAACATCCGCAACGGCTTCGCCAACCAGATGCCGGCCTTCGACCAGGCGTTCGCGGCGCTGGTGCGCGACCTCGACCAGCGAGGCATGCTGGATTCGACGCTGGTGCTCGTAACGACAGAATTTGGGCGCACACCAAAAGTGAACGGCACCGCCGGACGCGACCATTATCCCAAAGTGTTCAGCATTGTGATGGCTGGCGGGGGCATGAAACAGGGATACGTCCACGGGGCGACGGACCCGACCGGCAGCGAAGTGGACACCGACCCGCTCACCGTCCCGGACTACGCGGCAACGATCTACAGCCTGCTGGGAATCGATTTTGAAAAGACGCTGCTGGCTGGGACCCGCCCAGTCAAAATCGTCAAAGATGGCGAAATCGCCCGGGGGCTATTGGCGTAGGCCGGGGCGGCTGTCAAACGCGAAGACGGAGGATAGCGGATGGAGGATGGACATAGCCGCGCCGAAATCAGGGAAGCCCTGACCCGGGGCGGGGACGGCCACGTCCCCGTAGAACCGAACAGAGCCGGCCGCGTCCCTGCGTGCTCTTGCTCAGCGCTGGTTCTTCGGGGACGTGGCCGTCCCCGCCCCGGGTCAGGGGGAGCCTCCGTTCGCCTGCTCGCATTCACTGTCCTCCTTTGCTTCGCCACGCAGGCGCTTGCCACCTCACCTGAGCTAAAATCCATCATCCCCACTGGTGGCCAACGAGGCACGGAGCTGCAGGTAAGTTTCACCGGGGAGCGTCTGAACGACACGGAGGAGTTGGTCTGCTATGAGCCGGGCCTCGAAGTGGTCAAGCTCAACCTCGTGACGAACAAACTCCTGCAGGCGCAGATCAAAATCCTGCCCGATTGCAGCCTGGGCGAACATCACTTGCGCGTCCGGACGGCGACCGGCCTTTCGGAACTGCGGACGTTCCTGGTGGGACCTTACCCGGTAATCGAAGAGGTCGAGCCGAACAACGACCCCACAAACGCGCAAAAGGTGGCGGCGAACACGACGGTCGCCGGGGTGATCAAAGCGGAAGACGTCGATTGCTTCGCGGTGGAATTGAAAAAGGGCGAGCGGCTTTCAGCCGAGGTGGAAGGCATGAGACTGGGCCGAAGCCTCTTCGACCCGCGGCTTGCCGTGCTCGACCCTGACGGGACCGTGCTGGAGGACGTGGACGACACGTGGCTGGCGATGCAGGACCCGTTCCTAAGCCTGGTAGCCCCGAAGGACGGTACTTATATCGTCCGGTTGCGGGAGGCCAGTTATGGCGGCGGCAACGATTGCCATTATCGGTTGCATATCGGTTCTTTCCCCCGCCCTGTTTCTGTCTTTCCGTTGGGCGGCCTGTCGGGCGAAACCGTTAAGCTGACTTTCTTCAACGAGGCCACTGGGGAGTTTTCTCAAGAGGTCAAACTTCCCGGCGGACCCGCGGAGAAGCTCGGCGTGTTCGCCGAACTGGACGGACTGATCGCGCCCACGCCAAATTGGCTGAGGGTGTCGGACTTTCCGAATGTGCTCGCCGCTTCGCCGAACCAGGACCGCGAGCACGCAACGGTAACGGACCGTCAACCACCACTCGCGTTGAACGGCATCCTCTCGAAGAAAGGCCAGGAGGACTGGTTCCAATTTCCCGCCGCTAAAGACACTCCGCTCGAGCTCGAGCTCTATGCCCGGCGCCTGCGCTCCCCGGTAGATTCCGTGGTAGAGGTTTTCGACGAAAAAGGCCATGAAGTTGCCTCCAATGATGATGCCGCGGGCGCGGACAGCTCGTTGAAATTCACGCCCTCTGAAACTACAAATTATTTTGTTCGCATCCGGGACACCATGGGACAAGGCGGGCGGGAATTTGTGTATCGGCTGGAGGTCACGCCAGCTCGACCGAGCCTTAGCCTCAAGATCCCGGAGGTGGCGCGAAACGACACCCAGTCACGACAGGTTATCACGGTCCCACGGGGAAACCGGTTTGCGACGCTGATTTCGGCCAAACGGTCCAACTTTGCAGGTGAACTCGACTTCGGAATGAAGGACCTGCCGGCCGGTGTGACGTTGCAGGCGGACCGGATGGCAAAAAACATCGACGCGATGCCCATGGTTTTCGACGCCGCGCCGGACGCGCCCATTGGGATGAAGCTGCTGGATCTGACCGCCACCGGGACCAACGGCACCGAGGTGGTCGTCGGCAGCTTTCGGCAGAATGTCGAACTGGTCCAGGGGCCGCCGAACAATGCCAACTACTACGCGACGAGCGTGGACAAGCTTTGTGTGGCTGTGACGCGAGAAGCGCCGTTTCATCTACGCGTCGTTGAGCCGAAGGTGCCGCTGGTGCAAGGGGGCTCAATGCGGTTGGAGGTCGTCGCCGACCGGGCGGCAGGTTTTGACGAGCCGATCAATGTCCAGATGGTCTGGAATCCGCCGGGGGTCAGCTCCGAATCGGAAACGACCATCTCCAAAGACGCGACGAATGTGTTCTACCAGCTTAGTGCGAATGGTGGCGCGGAGACGCGAGTTTGGAAAATCGCCGTGCTGGGCCATGCCAAGGTCGATGACGGTCCCCTGTACGTATCGTCGCAGCTCGCCAACCTGGAGGTCGCCCCGCCCTTCCTTTCGGGAAAGATCGAGACGCTTTGGCTTAACCCTGGCAAGTCCGGCAACCTAACTGTCAATCTGCAGCAGGCGAAACCGTTCGAAGGCAAGGCGGCCATTCGGCTCTGCGGTTTGCCGGAAAACGTGACGGCACCCGAAAAGGGAATCGCCCACGACGACCAGGAGGTCGTTTTTGAAGTAACGGCGGACGAGAAATGCCGGCCAGGACCTTACAAGAACCTGTTTTGCAGCGTGGAGGTGAAGGAGAACGGACAAGTCATCCCGCACAATATTGCTCACGGCGGCATTTTGCGAGTAGTGCCGCCCAAGAAAGCGGAGACCACCGTGGCGGCTGCGGCGAAAAAGTGACGTATGGAGCTAACGAAACTTTGCGTCAAGACTGGCCTCGGCTTAACGGTGCTGTGGCTCCTTTCTGCCCCGAACTGCCCGGCGGCGGGCGACGCCCCAGTCTCCGACCTGCGGGCGTATCCACCCGAGGTCCAGCTTGGTTCAGCCAAAGCGCGGCAGCAGTTGGTGGTGCAGGCGACGGCGGCGGACGGTATCACAAGCGATGTGACCTCGCTGGCCACTTACAGCGTGGCAGACCCAAAGTTGGCCAGACTCGACAAGAGGTCCCTATCTCCACTCGCCGATGGCCGCACTGAGCTGCGCGTGAGTTTCGAGGGACGGACAGTCGCAGTGCCAGTTGTAGTTTCGAATGCTCCAGTCCAGCCGCCCGTAAGTTTTAAACTCGACGTGATGCCGGTGTTCACACGGGCTGGGTGTAACTCCGGGGCCTGCCACGGAACCTCGCGCGGCAAGGACGGTTTTCACCTGTCGCTCTTCGGCTTCGATCCGGAGGGGGATTATTATCGGCTGACGCGGGAGCAGATTGGCCGGCGCATTGACCTCGGAATCCCGCACGAGAGCCTGATCGTGCAGAAGGGGTTGGGAGCGGTGCAGCATACTGGCGGGGTGCGCTTCGGCACGAACAGCGATTTGTGCCAGACGTTAATCGCCTGGCTCGCAGCGGGCGCGCCGAATGATTCGTCGAACGTCGCCAACGTCACCGGGATCGAGATCTTTCCCAAATCTGCGGTCATGGAAGGTTCCAATACGGTGCAAAGGCTTATCGTGCAGGCTCATTACTCGGACGGCACGGCCCGTGATGTCACCCCGTTGGCGGTTTTCCTTGGCAATAACGACGTGACGGCTCGGGTAGCCGAGGACGGCACCGTCACCGCCGGCCAGCGCGGCGAAGCGTTTGTCCAGGCGCGCTTCGGCGCGTTCAACGCCGGCGCGCCCGTGATCGTCATTCCCAAAGGTCTGAGCTGGCACTGGCCAGACGTCGCCGCTAACAATTACATCGACGCGGCGGTTTATGGAAAACTCAAGAAGCTGCGGTTGACGCCGTCGGGCGTCTGTGACGACCCGACGTTCCTCCGGCGCGCCTCTCTCGACATAATCGGCACGCTGCCCACGGAAAAGGAGATCCACCAATTCGAGGCCGAGCCGCAGGGAGAGCGGCGCGGGCGCCTGGTGGACCGGCTGCTCGAGCGCAAGGAATTTGCCGAGCAGTGGGTCATGAAATGGGCCGAGCTGCTCGAGATTCGAACGCGGGACAACCAGGTCTATCCGAAAGCGGTGCTGAACTACTTTGAATGGCTGCGGGACCAGATGTTGACCAACGTGCCGCTCGACCAAATTGTGCGGAGTCTGCTGACCGCCTCGGGCAGCAATTTGCGCGAGCCCGCCGCAAACTATTATCAAATCGAGCCGGACACGCTCAAACTGGCCGAGAATACGGCGCAGGTGTTTATGGGCATGCGGATTCAGTGCGCGCAGTGCCACAATCACCCGTTCGACCGCTGGACCATGAACGATTATTACGGTTTCGCGGCGTTTTTCTCGCAGATCGGCCGCAAACCGGGAGATGACCCGCGAGAAACGGTCATCTTCGACCGCCACGATGGCGAGGTCAAACACCCGGTGACGGGCGCGGTCATGCGACCAAAGTTCCTGGGCGGCGAGACGCCGGAACTCAAGGGCGAAAGCCGCCGCGAAGCCCTGGCGCGCTGGATAACCTCGCCGCAGAACCCTTATTTCGCGCGGAGCGTCGCCAACCTGCTGTGGGCTCACTTTCTCGGCCGAGGCATCATCGAGCCGGTCGATGACGCGCGGCTGAGCAATCCGGCCAGTAATCCGGAGCTGCTCGACGCGCTGGCGGCGAAGCTCGTCGAGTACAAATATGATTTCAAGAAGGTGGTTCGCGACATTTGCGCCTCGCGCACTTACCAGCTTGATACTCGCCCCAACGACACGAACGCGTCGGACGACCGCAACTTCAGCAAAGCCGCCATCCGCCGCCTCAGAGCTGAGGTGCTCCTGGACTGCATCAGCCAGGTGACGGAGACCCAGGATAAATTCTCCGGCCTGCCCCGCGGCGCGAGGGCGGTCGAAATCGCGGACGGCAACACGGCCAATTATTTCCTCACCACCTTCGGACGAGCGACGCGCACGACCGTTTGCTCGTGCGAAGTAAAAGTGGACCCAAATCTCTCACAAGCCTTGCACCTGCTCAACGGTTACACCGTTCAAAGGAAAATCGAGGAGGGCGGGGTCGTGAAAAAGCTGCTCAAGGAAGGGGAAACGCCGGACCAGGTAATCGACGACCTGTACGTGCGTTGCCTGAGCCGCAAGCCGACAAGCGACGAGGTCGGCAAACTCGAGGAGTTCCTCAAAGACGGCGCAAAGCAGGAGCAAATCCTGGACGATGTGTTCTGGTCGCTGCTGAATGCGAAGGAATTCGTGTTTAATCACTGAACTCATGGGCATGTTTGCACGCAGCCTCCGTCTCCGCTATTGGGCAGGGCTTTGCGGTGTGGCGTCCCTGTTGCTGGCGGTTTTTCCCTCTGCGGCTCAAGATAAGATTAATTACACCGACCAGGTTCTGCCGCTCGTCGAGGCCAATTGCTCGAAGTGCCACAACTCGGATAAAAAGAAGGCCGACCTCGATCTGACCAGCTACCAGGGCGCGCTCAAAGGCAGCGGGTCCGGCTTCGTGGTTGTCTCCGGCAATCCGGACGGCAGCAAACTCTGGAAGGCACTGACGCACGCCGAAGAGCCCTTCATGCCGCCCAATCGCCCGAAGCTGGCTGATAAAGAACTGGACGTGTTCAAGAAGTGGATCACGGATGGTCTGTTGGAAACGGCCGGGGGGAAAGCGATTGCCGCGGCGAAACCCGGCCTGGACCTCGAGCTCAAGCCGGAGGACCTCGCCAAACCGGAAGGACCGCCGCCCATGCCGAAGGATTTCCCTCTCCAAACGGTCATCCACACAGCCCGGATGCGCGCTATTACCGGCCTGGCCACCAGCCCGTGGGCGCCCTTGGCTGCAGTTGCCGGACAAAAGCAGGTGCTGTTGTTCAACACGGAAACACTGGGACTTGTGGGAATCCTGCCGTACGCCGAGGGCGAGCCGGTGGACGTGAGGTTCAGCCACAATGGCAAACTGCTGCTCGCCAGCGGAGGTCGCGGCGCGAAGTCAGGCCGCGTGGTGGTTTGGGATGTCGTCACCGGAGAGCGCCTGATGACGTTGGGGCAGGAGTATGACACGGTCCTCGCGGCTGACCTTCGGCCGGATCAATCGCTGCTGGCTCTGGGCGGCCCCAGCCGCCTGGTAAAGATTTATTCAACCAAAACCGGCGAGCTGCAGCACAAGATGAAGAAGCACACGGATTGGGTGACTGCCGTGGCCTTCAGCCCCAACGGTCAGATACTCGCCAGCGCCGACCGCAACGGCGGCATCAGCCTCTGGGACCCGGACAGCGCGCAGGAACTTTTCACGCTTGCGGGCCATAAATCCGCCGTGACGGCTCTAAGCTGGCGCGGTGATTCGAAGCTGCTGGCCTCCTCGAGCGAGGACAGCACGGTTAAACTTTGGGAGGTGAAGGAGGGCAAGCAGGTCAAGAGCTGGACCGCTCACGGCGGTGGGACACTTTGCGTCAGCTACGGCCCCGACGGGCGGCTCGCCACGTGCGGTCGCGACAAGTCGGTGGCGCTGTGGAATGGCAATGGCGGCAAGGTGCGCCAGTTCGAATTCTCCGGCGATATCCCCTTGCGCGTGAGGTTGACGCAGGACAACTCGCGCATAATCGCGGCCGACTTCGGAGGCCGGGTCGCCGCCTGGGCTGCGGCAGACGGCAAGAAGGCGGGCGAACTCGACGCGAATCCGCTGCCGCTGGCCGACCAGCTTGCAGCGGCGCGGAAAGGATTGGGCGAAATCCAGGCTCGCGTCAACGAAGCCGAAAAAAAAGTGGCGGCGGCGAAAGCCGAATTGACCGGGCGCACTGCGGCAGTGGAATCGGCCCACAAAACGCTGGCAGTAGCGCAGCGCGAAGCGACGGCAACGGAGAATACGCTCGCTGAGTTGAGACGCGCCGAAACGGAAACTTTGCCCGAGGTCCGGAGCCGGTTGGTTGCGGCAACCAACATCTGGAGCCGCGCGATGGTGGAGACAACCAACGCATCGCTGGTGCTCCAGACCCACACCAAAGAACTGGACGCGGCGAAAGCCAGCGTAGCTAAGGCCAGAGCTGATGTTCCTGGCGCCGTGTTGGTGGCGGCCCAGGCAGAGATTAAGCGGCTGGAGGCGGCGCAGACGTTATCGGCGATGTACCGGGTTCGGGAAGATCTCGCGGCAAAAAAACGAGACCAGGAACGACTTGCCGCCATGGTCGCAGAGAAAAAACAAGAACTGCTGCAGGCTGAGAAGACCAGAGCCGCAGCAAAGGAGGACGGCGGCAAAAGCGCAGCGCAGCTCAAGTCTGCCAGGACCGAGTTGAGCCAGAACACGGGTTCAGCCGAACGATTGGCGGCGGGGATCAAAACCGACGAAGCCCAACTCGAACAACTACTGGCTCAGTATCGATCGACAATCGCCGGGCCTCAGAAACTGAGCAAGAGCGTGCCGCAATAGCCACGGTCTGCGAGGACTCAGTCAGGTGATGGAATAATCCACTCGAGCCCTTATCCGCGAACCGCTTCGAGGATTGTTAGCAACACGGATATAACGCCGCATACCGCCAACGCAGCGAAGACAATATCCTCCCAAACCCCAGATGCGTGTGTTTCCATCGCCGCCTGATAGAGGCTGGTTGTGGCCTTGGGGCCGTGATAAGGCAGGACGCGAATAGCCGGAGCAGGGGCTTTGGGCGTGCGGCGAAAAGCTGGCAGAGCCTCGACGGAAGTCGTTTGAGCAGAGGCTAAAGCGACGGATTTGACAGAGAATCTGCCATCATCAATCAATCGAAGGACATTCATAAGCCGAGCGGTGTAACGTTCTAATATCTATTTAGCAGGTTACATACGCCATTTCTTGTAACTTGTCAAAATGTTTTTTGAAGGTTACAGTATTTTATGGTAATCGACTACACAATGTCCGATGCTTCACCAACAAAAAAGTTCCAGTTGATCGGAGGGGACCTCTGCCTGGACTTCACGAACACGGTTGGTGGCAAACGAGGAGTCATCGAGCGCGAGCATCTGAAGACCTATGCAGATGTTCTCTCCTGGAGCCGGCAGGCAGGGATCGTGGATGATGCCCGGGCGGAGCGTTTGGCGAAACTAGCGGCGGACCGGCCGAGTGAAGCCGGCCACGTGCTGGAGAGAGCCGTCGAGTTGAGGGAGACCATTTACCGAATCTTCGCCGCGATCGTGGAAGGACGAGCCGCGGCAGACGCGGATTTGGCCCGGCTAAATTCCGAACTCGCGTCGGCGCTTGGCCGGCTGCGGGTGCGAGCGGGAGCAGACGGTTTCGACTGGCGATGGGCGGACGACGAGCCGCTGCTGGAGCATCCGTTGGGGCCAGTGGCGAGGGCGGCGGCGGAGTTGCTGACCGACCGCGCCAGGCCTGCGCACGTGCAGCGATGCGAGGGCGATAGGTGCGGCTGGTTGTTTATCGACTCGAGCAAAAACCACAGCCGCCGCTGGTGTGACATGCGCGATTGCGGCAACCGCGCTAAGGTGCGCCGCCACCGGCTGAAGCAAAGGCGGGACGCACAGGATTGAGCGCGCCACTCACACAAGTTTTCGGTGAACCGAAACTTTCCGTTCAAACCTTTAACGCAAAGACGCGACGCGTTTGTGTGCCTTTGCGTTAAGTTTCCATTACGTAGAAACGCCTTGGAGACTCCAGCCGGCGCGGTATTCGCGGCGGACGAATTTGTTCGCGTCTTCGAGGTTGCTGAATTTCAGATTCGCCGAGTCCCACATGAGTTTGCAGAGGGTCAGGTCTTCGCGAAGCTGGACACGGAGAGCGACGTTGCCGAGCAGGACGGACTCGGCGAGCGGCCCGGCAAAATCGAAATTGGAGCCGGGAGTCTTGCCGCCCTTGCAGGCCGCGATCCATTCCTGGTAGTGGCCGGGCGAAAGCGGGATGGTGTGCGGAAGCGCCGCCGCATCTTTCGAAAGGGAGTCAGGAAAAACGGTGTTGCCCAGGATGAAGCCTTTATCGCCGACCAACATTCGTCCGTTGTCGCCCATGAGTTTGCCCTGGGGCAACCCATCGGGCCGCGGGGGCCGCAAGCCGCCATCGTACCAGGTTAGTTTGCACGGGGGCATCTCGACTGCACCGGCGGAGCGGCCCTCAAGGCCCCTGATGTGGACGTTGTTTTCCTGCGGGGCGGCCGACCGCGCAGGGAATTCGTAGGTGACGATTGAGCCGAGCGGAAAAGTCTGGTCGTTCACGCGCGTGGAGGCGGCCTGGACACTGGTTGGGGCGCCAAGTTTGAGGGCGCGGAAGACGGGGTCCTGGGCGTGGCAGCCGATATCGCCAAGGGCGCCAGTGCCGAAGTCCCACCAGCCGCGCCATCTGAACGGCAGGTAGATAGGGTTGTAATCGCGGCTGGGAGCCGGGCCGAGCCAGAGGTCCCAATCCAGGGTGCTGGGGACGGGGGGTGTGTCCTTGGGTTTGTTTACCCCCTGGGGCCAGTATTCATTGAAAAGACCATTGGAAGGGCGGTCGGTCCAGATATGGGCTTCGTGAACATTGCCGATGATGCCGGACCAGACAAGCTCACAAAGGTGGCGGGTTTGTTCGGAGGCCTGGCCCTGATTACCCATCTGGGTGGCGACTTTGGCGTCGCGGGCGGCGCTGGCGAGTTGGCGCGCTTCCCACACCGAGTGTGTGAGCGGTTTTTCGCAATAGACGTGTTTGCCGCGTTTGATGGCTTCCATGGACGCGAACGCGTGATGATGGTCGGGCGTGCCGACGACGATGCCATCGATCTCCTTCATCTCGTCGAGCATCTTGCGATAATCGGTAAACTGTTTCGCGTTCGGATAGCGTTTGAAAGTGTGAGCCGCGTGGTTCTTATCGACATCACAGAGAGCGACTATGTTTTCGCTTTCCATGTGCTTGAGGTCCTCGCCCCCCTGACCGCCGATGCCGATGCCGGCGATGTTTACTTTTCCATTCGGCGATGGGGCGCCGCGGGTGCCGAGGACCATGCCCGGCAAAAACATGAAGGCGGTGGTGGAGGCGGCAGCGCCACGCAGGAAATTGCGGCGCGTGAGGGGGGTATCGGTGGCTTGAGTTTTCTTCTTCATAAGTTAGGGGGCACGCATGGTTGCGATCCTGGGCGTCAGCTTACCAACCTGGTACGGCGGCGTCGAGGGGGGATTCATGCGCCAAAGTCTCAAATCTCAGGTCCCAAGTCTAAAGTCCACGGTTCAGAGTCCACGGCCCGCAGGGCGCAGAAAGCCGAGGATACATAACGAGAACTAACGGAAATTAACGAGAAAACGTGAGAAATGGTGAGAACTCCTGAGAATCCATAAGAATCCGTGAAAATCCGTGAGAAACGGTGAGAACTCGTGCGACGCTGGAGCGCGGAGGGCGGCTCGACCTGGGCCTGGGCAGAGCCGGAGCTCCGCGCTCCGGACGGAACGCGGCGTCGTTTCCCGGTTAAGATGTCAAAGAGCACTTGCCCGAGGGGGCACCTAAAGAGTTGATAGTCGGGCGATCAAAACAATTACCTTTGGTAGCGCCGATTAGTGCCGGATAGCGCCGGATAGCGCGGACGAAGTGTGGTTCGGTGCGAGCGGGTCGGCGAGTTGGCAGGAGAATACCAGATCTCTCGTCGCTTGCAGCTTTGGCGAACAAGCCGACGCGTGGGGGTGGGGGGGGTGGTTTGGGGGTGTACAGCCGTCCCACCGTCCCAAGCCCGGTGTACACGGGCGATTCTCACTTTTGCAGCCGTCCCACAGCCGTCCCAGACCGTCCCAGCCGTCCCATGTAAGTGCGGAGTGCGGAGTGGGGAGGGCGGAGGGAAGCTGGCAAGGGTGAATTGCTGGGCGCGCATAAGGGAACATTTTTTTAGCTTAACAAGGTTGAACAAGGTTGAACAAGGTTGAACAAGGTGTAAGACAGGCTTGATTCGGACCGGACTGCGGAAGGTTTGGTTGATCGGTGCCGCGGGGGTTCTGCCGAATAGAAAACAGAAAATATCCAGAGGCCGAGTTGGAGCGCGCCCAGAGGGACGGGGACAAATTGTCACTGAGGCGACCGTGGTTGGCGGTTGCAAGCATAAAAAGCCTTTCGTCGGAAGGGCGGTGTGCGCTTCCGGGTGCCCGGTTATGTTAGCGATTCGGCGCCTTTCCGGGCGCGGCGCCGAGCCGGAGAGAGCATCATCTCTCGATTAAGTAAAGGGTAGTGACTTATTTTTGGGCATAGTGGAGGGCGGCCTGGAAGACATCGTTCCAGGGAAAGCCTCATGTGCGGCGTCCGCGCCCTGCATGTGAAACAAAACAGCATAACGTAGGCCAATTGGCGGAAAGGCGGAATTGAGAATGTTGAATGCAAGATCGAAGGCATGGAGTGGAGGCGAGGTGCAGTCCATTGACATGGCCCCGGCGCAGCGAAGCCGCAACCAAATCCGCCGAACAAGCAAACCGCGGAGCCGCGATGAGCGCAGAGGAAACGCAGAGGCAACGGGTTAGAGGAATCTTGCTCAAAATGCGCGACTTCGACGGATTGCACTACACCCTTTTTCCCAGACTCCGCTGGGAAAAAGAGGCTTCGCAACAGCTTGGACGCCAATATCTTTTCTTGGTTGCGACCAATATGCTGGTTCTAATTCTGCCCTAGCGGGGCAAAGTTCCTTAAGCAAACGGGCAACTATGGACGTTTAGTCGATAGCATGATTGAGCTGGATGAGGGCAGGACGTGCGGCCCGGCGATTTACCTGACCGGCGAATAATGCCAGACCCCTACTCTTTTGCTCGTGAAAGGCTGCAGGAGTCGGGCTCTCGATTCCACAGGTCCCAATCGGCCGCCACTAACCGCTGGAACCGGATGGAATCGAGGATCCGTGAGCGGCGAACCGGTCTCGAACGTACGGGTCGCCGTCAGGCATAACGCGTTACCGAACTCCAGTTATTGGCGCTCAGTACGTGATTGTCCCGTTACCATCGTAGGTGATCGCCAACGTGACCGTGCCATCCGAGTTACTGGAAAGCAGCGTTTCCGAAGTGATCACGGCGAGAAATCCGCCCGTGACGCCTTGGAAGCGACCGGTGCCGCCGGTGTAAACGACCGTGTTTGGAACGGCCCCGATCGTCCAGCTTAGCGTGTCGCCGTTGGCGGCGAAAACGAGCCCAGTCCCTGAGACGAACTCGCCCGTGCCCAGGTTGACCACGCCCGAGCCCGAGTTGGTGAACAGGCCTGTGTGGGTCGCCCAACCCCAATCGGTGAAGTGATAAGCACCCGTGAGCGGATTAACAACGATGGTCAGATGCCCCTCCACCACAATGAGCGGGCGCGTGATGGGATTGTCGAGGCTTGCCCCGGCGGGCCGCACGAGGCCACAAAGGGCCAGGGCAGTGATGCCGATAACCGTCGGTCGTGTCAGTCTCCTCAGATTCATACAATGGTCCTTTCCTATTGAAGACCCACAGACTTCACCATGGGTCTGTGCGAATTAGAGTACGACGCTGCACGCGGGGCGTCGGCCGATAACATCGGCGTCTCGTGGAGGCAGCATTACATTACTAACCTAATGGATGGAATGAAGCAAGCTAAAATGAAAAGCTCTGCTGAAGCTTCGCTCTATTTGGATGGTGGATGCTGTCCAGTTCGGTGTGTCCCATCAGTCATACCCAAACGCTTTGATAAACGGCTCCAGTTGCTCGAGGCAGGGCTCGAGGTATTTTTGATAATGGCGCCAGCGACCGACGGAGCTCTTGAAGATCGGTTTCGCCACCGCCTCATCAATGGCGCACCGCAACAGCTTCGTCTTCGCGTGGTCGTCAAATCGAAGAACGCTCGGGTTCCACTCCAGCCCCAGGAAGCCAAGCACCCGGCGGCTGACGCCTTCGAGGTCCCCGACCACATCTTCATAGCGGACCTCCATCTGCGGGCTCGGCAGCCTCGACCGAATCGCTCTCGAAAAGCCCATAAGCGACGCGTATTGGGCAGCGGTCCCCTCGAGGCTCAAGCACAACGCGCTCATCCGACCTGGCGGCAAGGGCAGCATAAAACAACTCAGGCATACATCCCGCGGATCGCGTATCGCCACCAGGAGCGCCGCCTCGGGGAAGATGCGGGCGACAACCGGAATATCCGCATCCATTCCAGGGCTTTTATCGATCAGTAGTTTATGGCCGATGGCCCTGCCGCTGAACGATTCCGTGAAGCGAAAATAATCGGCTCGGGCTTGTTGCAAGGTGTTAATGGACGCCGCCTCGAGAATCCGCAGTATCGGTGCGTCCTCCGGAAATCCCCGGCTCAAGGAGGAGTACGCTTCCTCCATCAGAATCGAGGTTTCCGCGGTGGCAACGATGCCGGGGTGGGCATCGAGCACTTGCTCCAGCAGAGTCGTCCCGGACCGCGGATGCCCGCAGAGAAGCGCAAAGCGCCGGCTGGGCTGGAGCTCGGCGCTCACAGCAAGCCACCTTTCAAGCGTGCTGGCTGACACTGTCTCTTCCACCGTACGAATCTTAGCGTGCAGCTTCTTAAACTCGGCCACGTACGCTGTGCAGGCAGGGCGGATCAGTGCCTTGGCCTGCAGGAACGCCTCCATGGCCTGCTCATAACTGCTCTGGCGATCCAGGTTTGTGCCCAGCTCATACCAGGCCGGGGCGGTGACCTCATCTTCTGGCCTCGCCAGCAGCGAACGCAAAAGCCTTTCGCCTTCCTCGAGCTCCCCGGAAGCCCGGTGCAAGCGCGCGCGGACTAGCAGCGCGCGCGGGTAACCTGGCTTCAAACCCAAGGCACGGGCCAGCCAGGCAAGCGCCGCCTGTGCCCGCGAGTGGCCTTCCTCGAATTCGGCGAGGGCGACCAACACCCACGCGCTGACGTCCGGGTGTTCCGCTGCGCGCGTGAAGTAACGGTTGCCCATGCCGGGCTGTCCGAACCGCTGACAGCGCCGGCCCGCTTGAGCCAAGGTCTCCACTTTGTTTGAGGTGACGGTCACTGCCTTTTCCAGGCAGCGCTCAGCCTCCTGATACTCAAAACGCAGCCCGTACGCCTCGCCCAGGTTCAGAAGGAGTTTTGAGTTGGCGGGCTGCGCCTGGCTGGCACGCGTCAGCAACTCAATCGTCTTTTGGTAATCCTGTCGCTTCCAGGCCTCAGCGGCTTCCTGAAACGAGCCCGGTCGAGGGTGGGTTAAACCGAGACTTTGGGTTGCCATTTTCAAGGCGGGCGCATGCTACACGATTACGTCATGGCTCGCTCGGCGCGCCGGCCGAGGCTGGAATCGGAGGCGCAAGCGACAATATCGAAGGCACTCTCGCCGGCTCTGCGCACCGCAGAAGCCCGTAGCCGATGCCGGCTAAACCGGTCATCAACCCGGGGGATTCAACCGCCAGAGGGTTGCCACAAAGCCAGCCCTCAAGGCTGATCGCGTTCAAAATGCCCGCGGCCAGACGCTCCGCCTCCTTGCTCCAACGTGACTCAGGCCAGGCCCTTGCCGCCTCCAGGAACGGTTCCAGGTTGCCGAGGTCCCCGTGGCACAAGCAGTGGTTGGACCCGAAACCGTTGGCCAGCGTGGTTCGCAACGCTACTTCAGTTTCTGTGTCGAGGACTGGGTCCTTGAGGTGGTGGCGGCATAATAGCCTGGCCAGGCCAATCCCCGGCGCGCCGTGGCACCACCCAATCTGGAACGGAGGCGGCTGAGCCGCTCCCTGTCTGGGAGCGGCTTCGAGCACCCGGAGGTCGGGCCAGTTGCCTGCCTCAGCCGAGAACAGACTCCGTTCGTAAGCAATACCGCCAACCGCTGCCTTTTTG
Organism: Candidatus Acidiferrum sp.; assembly: GCA_035566435.1. Classification (GTDB taxonomy): domain Bacteria; phylum Verrucomicrobiota; class Verrucomicrobiia; order Limisphaerales; family UBA8199; genus DATMRF01. The sequence goes on along the minus strand of DATMRF010000117.1, from coordinate 98,719 downwards.
AAGCGGTGCTCGCCGGTACGCGCCGCCAACTCGAGCAAAGACCACGAAATGCCGGCCGCCCCGTGTGAGAATCCTGTTAGGGGGCCGTAGCACGGGAATGCAGAACGCCACGCCAGGCCCTGAGGCATGGATTGCGCATGAGCGAGCAGGTGATCGCCGCACTCAGTCGCGAATTGCAGCAGTCGAGGGGACGGCCGGCATTTCTGCAGACAGAGCAGGCCGGCGATGCATCCGGCGGCGCCCCCGACGAAGTCGAGGTCCCTGTCTTTCTCGATCCTTCCCGGCAACACCTCAGCCATCTCCTGCGCTTCGGCCAGCAGCGCAGGCTCGCCCCAGAGTGTGCCCAGGTGCGCCAGCGTGTACAGCACACCGCCCCAGCCATTGAACCCGCCTAGTTCGCCCAAGCCCTTCTGCCGCTGGTCAGGCCGCAGCTTATGGCGCAGGGCGTCGAGCGATGCCCTCGCCAGGACCGTATAACGCTCATCGCCTGAAATCGCTCCAAGGTAAGCCAGAAAGAAGCCGATGCCGGGCACGCCATCGTAAAAGTCCATTCCCAGCGGAACCAGGACCCAGTTCTTCTCCCGCATCAAAGTCAAGCCTATCCAGGTGATATCCGTCGCGCCGCGGAAGGCAGTTTCAACCAACCGGTCCCCGACCGCACAGGCAGCCGCAAGTAACTCCTTACGCCCGGCGGCCAGTCCTGGTTCAAGCGAATGCGGCCGCCGACCACGCGCGACCGCTCGTGTCCGCGAAGCGAGTGTCGTGACGGAGCCGCGTAGGAACCATAGTTGGCGCTTGAGATCCTCGGAGCCAAACTGTCCCAACCGCCGCCTGGCGCAGTCCAGCCCGCTTTCATTCAGCGCGCCATCAAAGCGCCGGTGAACACCGGCCCATAGATCCCGGGAGCCAGGTTGGGTCGTAAACAACGGGACATCCCCCCGCCACAGATCTTCGATCTCCGCCGGTATCACCTGCGCAAGCAGGGGCCGTTCTTTCACGTCCTGCCAAAGCCGATCAAAGAGGCGATCCCGGTCCACCGCGTCCCGCAATACGTCCGGGTGAGAACCTTCCGCCAGAAGTTCGCCGTAACTGGACGTGTTGCGCAGCACGACCCGCACGTCATCGCCAGCGAAGCGGTCCAGTATTCCTCCCGGCGCCAGCAACTCCTGGCGACGTTTCTCAAGCACTTGATAGACTTGCTGAAAGCCGCGCTCCATTGCCTCCAGATGCTCGAGCGGATCGGTGGCGGTCCCATTCAGCGTCGCGCGGTGACTCGAAGAGGCGATTACCTCCTGCCGGCGCGCAAAATGCATCTCATCGGTACCCACGTCCTCCCACCCTGGCGAACGCCCGCGTAATTTCTGGCCTGCGTCCGCCCCGAGGCCGCTTAAATCAAAAGCCTCAGCGTCGCGGCCACTCCAGATGGGAACCGGCAGCAGCCCGGAGCCGAGCACTGACTCCCCGAATGATTGCCCGGCGATGTCGCTCGCCTGCTGTAGCTCAGGCTCGAGAGCGGAAGCATGAAACAGCGCTTCCAGATCGACCAGGACGGGATGCTCCCCCGCGGCCAACACGTTCTCGTGGTGAAAGTCGGTTGCCGCCAGCAAGTACAAAAGCGCCACGTAGCCGCCGGCGCGTTCGTAAAAACGAACGACTTCCTCGCGAGAGCAACAGCACTTTGGCGCCACGAATTCTTCCCAGCCGTAAGCGCCGCCGTCCAGAACTTTGAGTTGGCGGTAGGGAGGGGACACGCCTCGGTCGTTCAGCCACCCCAGTACTTCCTGAAAGTGCTGGTCCACGGCCATGGGCCTGGGTTTATAAACAACCTTGAGTCCCGACCGGCATTCCAAAATCCACACCGTTCGCCCGCCCCGGTGCCTGTCCCCGGCGTCACCTTCGATGCGCGCGAGCGGGCCCGGATCGGCCCCCGCAGCGAACTGGTCGCGAATCGCCGGCCAGTCCGCGCGCCAGCGTTGCAGAAACTCCAGGCTGCAGTCCAACCATTGCTCCAGGGCCGTGGCAATTTGCCGCCCCAACACTGGATACTCACGGAAAAATTCCAGCCGGATTTCAGGTCGCTGGATGCGAGCGATGAAACTCGCGAACCGTTCTTCACGGGTTGCGCCGGCCAGCAATCCCCGAACCCGAGCGACGTTGAGTTCGAGGACTACGGTTCTAAGCAGCAAGGGCAGCAAGCGGTTGGGTATCAGACTGACCAGCATCCCTTCGAGCTCGTTTGGTTCGAACGGGACCGCCGAGTCTGAAGCGGTCAGAGATCCTATCCCGCCGCGCAGCCGCGTGACGGCTCTCTCGATTAAGGGCCGAACCAGTTCCAGAAGACGAATCTGCGAGGGATCGCGTGAACCGTGACTGCCGAAGCTAAGGTTCGAATCAGTGGAATCAGCAAAGGCGTCGGCAACCTCCGTGGCCCATGCGGGAGGCTCGGCGAGAGCTGCTGGCGACCCAATGGGAGGCTCGCTAAGCAGTTCGAGGAGCTCCGACTCCGTCAAACCAGCTTGCTCAAGTCGCTGCTGGAACAGTGCGCCGGAATCGAAAGGCGCTTGCGCTTTCCACTTGGCCAACCGCTTCCGGCCACGCTCAGTCACTGGCCCGGAGGCTGCAGAATCCGTCACTGCGCCGCGATAACGTCCGCCGCGCTCGGCTAGCGTCGAGGCCTGATGCCACTCCCAATCCAGCCCCATGGCTACTCCAGCCCGTCGAGGCAGATCAGATAAAACAAGGCTATGGTTCACGAACGCTCGCGAACGCTTTCTGGTGAGTCGGCGTCCTCAAGCCAGCCTGCGCCACATCCTGGCGTCCGCCAAATCCAGCTTTAGCAGCCGCTGCGCTCTTTAGTCAAGCAGTTTATGCTGTGGCAACCGTGCGTGATTTTGCCCCCCACAAACAGGGTTTCGTCCTCGAGCGCCGGTTGCTCGAACTCGATTGACCCGGCCGGGTGCCCGGGCAGTTGTGCCTGCTGTTCCTTCGTGAGCGCTTCGCGATAGTTTTCATCTTTCCACGCCCTGACTACTTGGTCTGTTGTCATGAATTATTCCCTTTCCTGGGTTTGGTTGTTTGTGTTCGGAGTAATGGAGCCAAATGTGGCTGCTGCCACGCGGGTCATTGAAGGCGCGCGCCTTGATGCGCGCATGGGTTCTCAGCGTCACCCCCGCTGTAACCTGTGTCAAAGCCGGCTGGCTGGCCGAATTCCACCGCCCATACATCCTCGTTCCGCACGCTCCTGCCCCAGTACTGATAGCCATGGCGGGCAAGGAGTTTTCGCACGCCAGGCCGCATGAGCTTGCGGTTCTCGGTAACCAGCAGCATGCCGTCCGGCTGTGACTTCGGGTGCTGGAAGTTGCGCAGGAAATCCCGGGTCGCATCCAGCACCGTTATCATCAGGTAGGGCACGCGGTCTTGTTGGCGCAGGAAGGTGGTGTAAGCGTAGAATCTTCGGCCGCCCTTTACTCGCACTAAGGCGACCTCGCTCATTCCGGCAAGTGCGCCCAAGGCAGCGCGAACCAGAAACACTGTCTCGCGGCTGCGACGCTCGGCGCTTCCGCCGTCTATCACCGCTCCGCCATCGCGCCACAAGACAAGGATCTCGGCACGCTGGGCTTCAGTCGTGCGAAGATAGACGTTCTCCAGGACGTAATTATTGAATTGGAGGCTTATCGGGTACACGTGCACGCCGACTGACGGGAGAGCATGGTTAGCAACCGCCGTGTTCTTTGGTGTAGGATTTTGTGACGAAGTAGCAACTGATCTTGCTGCACCTCCCTGCTACGGGCGCAAACAAGCTTTCGTCCTCAAGTTCCGGTTGGCCGAACTCGATGATCCCGGAGGGATGCTCCGGCAGTTGCGCCCGTTGTTCGGCGGTGAGTGTGTCCCGATATTCTTCGTCTTTCCAGGCCCTGACGACTTCCATGGTTGGCATTTGTTTTCCCTTTCTTAGTTGGATTGTGTGCTACGGACCCGAACCCCGAACCTGGCTGCCGGAAAGAGGCCGCGTGGAGACGCACAATTCCTTTCGCGCGTCTGCCCCGGCCGACACGCCGACACCAAACCGCGCGGCTTCGTCCGCATTACGGATGGGGTTCATTAATCGGGACTATTACCATATTTAACACTCACCTGTCAACAATTTTCCAGCGCCTTTTTTCGTCCAAACCGGAAGCCTTTTGGAACCAAGTCCTTGGGTGCAGCTAAATATTTCCCGGAACGCCGGTCACGAAAGGCAATGCCAGACACCGCCTGAAACCCCGCCGGCCGCTGCGCAAGGAGGCGCGACTTGCACTGGGATTGCGTGAATTGCTGTAAAGATGCAGCCGAAATCTCCACTGATTTTGGCGGCGAAGTCGGCGAAGGCGTGAGGGGCGTTTTTCTGAGAGGTCATGGCGCCTACTGCGGAAAGGGTGGCAAAGTTTGGAGGAAGGGGCCAGGGCGCAATCCAAGGCCCAAAGTCGATATTCGAAAGTCCACCGTCCGCGTTCCACAGGTGCGGAGGAATCGCCAATGGTCGAGCGCCAATAGCCAATTCCAGCGGAGAGTTGCTGATCGCGGGTCCAGCGATGGCAGTGTCCGGTACGCAGACGGCGCGGAGGAATCTCAACCCGGCCCAATTATATTACCGGGCGTTTTTGGGGGCGCGCAGGCGATGAGAATTTACCGCGGATGGCGCGGATTACACGGATGGAGGCACAGACGGAAAGGCGGGGCCACGGGGAATGTTAGCCACAAAGAACGCATAGAACACAAAGATGGGAATGACGGCAAGAGGGAGGCGGGTCAGCCTGACCTATAGGGAGCACCCGGGCTGGAGGGAGTAGAATAATCAGGGCGGAATGATTTGGGAGCAACAGGGAGCAATCTACGGTTTGACACCTCCGACGGGTGCCAGGAACCACCGGGACAAATTAGCACCGGGGCGACCGTACTGCGCGGTTGGTAGCGTAAACAGCCTTTCGTTGGAGGCGCGTTGAGCGCTTCCGGCCGCCCGGTTATTTTTGCGAATCGGCGCCTTTCCGGGCGCGGACGCCGAGCCGGAGGGAGCATCATCTCTCGATTAAGTAAAGGGTAGTGACTTATTTTTGGGCATAGTGGAGCACTGCCTGGAAAACGTTGTTCCAGGGAAAGCCACATGTGCGGCGTCAGCGCCCGGCCTTGGTGAAGATCAAGCATAAGTCGTTCAAATATAGTTTGATGCATAAGGAAGAATTGGGAATGCAAAAAAGGGAGCGTGAACTGCAGCAGACCCATGACCGGAACTATTGGGTTCAGCCACAGAAGGATTTGCCACGAAAGAGCGCAAAAAGCGCAAAGAAAAGGATGGCGGGCAGGCCAAGGCGACGGAGCCTGCATTGGGCGGATTGCAAAGGGCGGGACGAAGGCGCAATAATCGGGGCAGAACGATATTGTGCAGCGGCAGGAACTCATCAGATCGTCGCGTTCTGTCGCTTGCAAGGCATTTGGCATCCTTTTAGCTCATTATCGGCCACGTGGAAGGATTCCTGAGAATGAAAAGGTGCCTGTTTTCGGAGGGAATGATGCGATGGGTTCTGGTGCCGCTGGTGTTGACCCTGTCCGCCGCGGTCCGAGCCCAGGATTACGCTTATGTGACCAATACCGGCGCCATCACCATCACAGGATACACGGGTTCAGGCGGTGACGTAACGATTCCCGATACCATTGACGGTCTTCCGGTGACGAGTATTGGGGATTCGGTGTTCCTCTTCCGCTCCAGCCTGACCAGCGTGACGATGCCGAACAGCGTCACCAATATCGGACGAGCCGCGTTCAGCGAGTGCACGAACCTAACCTCGATTACACTACCCACCAACGTTACTACCATTGGAGATCTCGCGTTCACTGACTGCAAGCTGAGCAATGTGACCATTCCCGATGGCGTCACCAACATCGGGCTAGGGACCTTCGGCGGCTGCATCGCCCTGACCAACATCACAATTCCCACCAACGTCACGAGTATCGGGGAAAGCGCTTTCGAAAACTGTGCCGGTCTTCCTAGTATCACGATTCCTAACAGCGTCACCGACATCGGGTATGACGCATTCTATTCCTGCACCAGCCTGATGAACGTCACAATCCCCAATAGCGTTACCAGCATGGGAAATTGGGCGTTCGGGATCTGCACCAGCCTTACCAGTGCTGCGATAGGAAATAGCGTCACCAACATCGGGTTCGACGCGTTCTTTGGCTGCACTAGCCTAACGGCGATTTCGGTCGATACTCTCAATCCCGTCTACAGCAGTGTGGTTGGGGTCTTGTTCGACAAGAGGCAGACCACGCTTATCCAGTGCCCGGGTGGCAAAGTCGGAGTCTACACAATCCCCAACAGCGTTACCAGCATGGACGATTATGCATTCTCTGGCTGCACGCGCCTGACCAGCCTCACGATCCCTGGCAGTCTGACTAACATTGGAAGGTATGCATTCTGGTACTGCAGCAGCCTCATTACGATAACGGTCGACGCGCTCAATCCTGAGTATCGCAGTGTGGATGGAGTCTTGTTCAACACGAGCCAGACCACGCTCATCACATACCCTGGGGGCAAGGCTGGAACCTACGCAATCCCCGAGCAGGTTACCGACATCGGTCCTGGCGCGTTTGCAACGTGCGCTAATTTGAACAGCGTCACGATCCCTAACAGCGTCGCCAACATTGGGAACTATGCATTTGCTGGCTGCGCCGGCCTGACCAACGTTGCGATCCTCAACGGTGTCACCAGCATCGGAAACGATACATTCTCTGGTTGCGCCAGCCTAACCAGCGTCACGATCCCCAACACCGTCACCAACATTGGGATTATGAGCTTCTATTACTGTTCCAAGCTTAAGGGAGTCTATTTCAATGGTAATGCCCCTGGCGTTGGTTCGGGTGCTTTTAGCGGTGATGCCAATGCGACCGTTTATTACTTACCGGGGACCACTGGCTGGGGCCCGACGTTCGCCGGTCTCCCTGCGGTTCCCTGGAACCCGCAAGTGCAGACCATTGGAGTGCAGATGAATCAGTTTGCATTCACCATCACCGGGAGCAGCAATCTGGTGGTCGTCGTGGAAGCGTGCGGGAATCTCGCCAGTCCTGTCTAGGCTCCGTTGCAAACCAACACGCTCACCGGCGACTCGTTTTATTTCAGCGATCCAGACTGGACGAATTACCCCGGGCGTTTCTACCGCCTCCGATGGCCGTAAGCCGTTGAGAATCGGGGGAGCGGCGAGGCGAAGATGCTGAGTTCGGTTTTGGAATCCCAGCAGGCGATTACAAGACTCCGGAGTTGCCACGAAGGAACACAAGGAATCCCTGAGTTTTTGAATCTCTGTGGTCTTGGCGCCCTTTCGTGGCGATTCCTGCGGTCAACTCTCGGAGGTTGGATTTCAGATGTCGGAGGAGGTTTGTGGCAGAGAAAGTGAACCTTTTGCGGCGGGGACGGTATTAACAGGCAGAATGAATTTGGGAACTTTCACAAAAGGTATGAAATCAACCTGTTTGGCTTTGCTGATGGCGGGGTCGGTGGTGGCGGTGGCGGTGGCGGGCGCGGAGGGGGGACGGACGGATATCAATCCCGCCCAATTGTACTACCAGGCGTTCCTGGTGGCGCCGGAGCCGATGGCGGAGGCGGACGACAGCTACCTCGGCTCGAAAGCCGGCCGCAGCGAGAGGCTGCCGGAGCGGTTCGACAAGATCTTTGCGGGGTACGACACCCAGTTTAAACTAGTGAGGGAGGCGGCGCGGGCGAGCGCGCCGTGTGATTGGGGGATCGATATGAGCGCCGGGCCGGCGACGCTGCTACCACACCTGGCGCGAGCAAAGGGGGTGGCCATCGCGGCGCGGTTCCGGGCGAGGTGGGAGCTGGAGCATGAGCGGCAGGCGGACGCGCGTGATGATTTGCTGGCATCGTTCGCGCTGGCCCGCAATGTGCCGCGAGACGGCACGTTGATCTCGACGCTGGTGCAAATGGCGATTGAAGCGATCGACTGCTGCACGGTGGCCGAGCATTTTGGGCAGTTTACGCCGGAGACGCTGCAAGAGTTGGCGCAGGGGATGGACGCGCTGCCGAGCCGGAGGACGGTGGCAGGGTGCGTCGCGACGGAGAGAGCGCTGTTCGAGGATTGGCTGTTGAAAAAGATTGAGACGTTACAAAAAGCCAACCCGGGAAATGACGCCAAAGTGATGGAGGCGATTCATGAGATGCTGCCGAGCGCGGAAGAACCGGGCCAGATCGAGACCAACGTTTGGGAACGATTGACACGAGCGGCGGGCGGAACGAGCGAAGGGGTGAGGAGGCTGGTGGCTGACCGGCAGTCGTACGACGCGAAGCTCGCGGCGGTGCTGGCGCTGCCCTATGGCGAATTCGAGGGCCAAATGCAGCAGTTCAAAGCGGAGGTGGAGCAATCGGGGAACCCGCTGGTGGGTCTCAGCCTGCCCGCATGGGAGAAGGCACGGCGAAGGGAATTGAAAATCCTGGTGTATCTGGCAGAGGTGCGGGCGGCAGTGGAATACAAATTGCACGGGGAAGCAGGCCTGCAGACGGTGGCCGACCCGTGCGGGCAAGGGGCGTTTGCGTTTCGGCGCTTTGTGTTCGAGGGGATGGACCGCGGGTTTGAGCTCAGGTCAGCGAGCAAAACGCTCGGGAACGAGGGAGCGCTCATTTTCGTGGAGAAGGAAGGAGCGCCGGTTCGGGTGAACGGGCCGCGTGTGGGGGAAGCGATTGCGGAGTGAGGGGGCGGGGCGCGGGAGGGGGCGTGGGAGCGTGAGGAGCGTGGGAGCGTGGAGCGTGGAGCGTATGGCGTGAAAATGTGAGCAGATTAGGCGATGTTGAGATGTTACAGTCTTTTGAGATGAAGTTGTGAGCATGGCCCAACCGTTCAACCTGGAGCCGGGGCTGGCGCTCGTCGAGGCGTCGGAAACAGGGGATTTGCTGGAACGGGCGCGGGGTGGGGACACTGAGGCGTTTTCAGGGTTGTGCCGCGCGTATGAAACGCGATTGCTGCGCCAGGCAAATGCCCTGTGCGGCAACGTAACCCTGGCGGAGGATTTGGCGCAGGACACGCTGGTTGAAGCCTGGAAAAGCCTGCACCGTTTCAATGGCGGGTGCCGGTTTTTCACGTGGCTGTGTGCGATTTTGCTGCATCGACACCGGAACACGTTGCGGCAGAAGCGGCTGCTGCTGTGGTCGGCATTGGCCCGGCCCGAACGGGAGGAATTCTCGGCGCAGGCGGGGCAACGACGGTCGGTCCAGGCGTTACCCGATGAGGCGGCTGAAACGCGGGAGCACGCCGCGCTGGTGCGGCGCTGTGTGGCGGCCTTGCCCCGAAAACACCAGCAGGTAATTTATTTGCGGTTTTATGTCGATGATTCGCTTGAGGGGATTGCGGCGGCACTGGGTTGTTCGATCGGCACGGTGAAGTCGCGGTTGTTCCACGCGCTGGAGAAGCTGCGGCGGATGAGGGAGCTCAGGGATGATGTGGAGAATGTTAAATCGAAAGTTGGCGTTTTATGAATGTGTGCGCAAAACGGCGGAAACTGATCGTGGAGCTGGCAATGGAGACGTTGGAGCCGGGACAGGCGCGAGAACTCCGGGCGCATATCGAGAATTGCGCCGGATGCCGTGAATACCTGGCTGAGATTTCGAGGTTGAACGCCAGGCTGCGCGTCGTGGAGACCGGGACCGGTATCGAGGCAACCGAGGCATTCCACCAGCGCGTGATGCGGGCGGTTCGGGAGGAGCAAGCTCAGTCATGGTGGGGAGCGATGACAAGCTCGTTGCGGACGGCGCGGCTGAGTTGGCGCATCGCCGTGCCAGGGCTGGGTGGTGTTGCGGTGGTGATCGCGGCGCTGCTCCTGTTGGCGCCGCGTCCAAGCGCTCCGCCGCCGGCTTCCGTGCCGAGCCAGGCGCGGTTGAGTCCGAGGTTGGAAGGGGAGCTGCCGCCGAGCGTTGCCAACTACCGGATTGCGGCAAATCGTTCGCTGGACCAGTTGGACGAGCTGCTGACACAGCAGGCGAATAGACGTGAGTCGGCGAGGCCGATTTATACGGCGTCGGTGCTCGCAATGGACGCCAAGCTGTCGGATTAAGGAAATCGTAGCGGGGACGGCCACGGTCCTGTGAATTGTTTGCCACACGACCGAGCAAACACGGGGACGTGGCCGTCCCCGCCCCTATGCAGGCGTCCCCGCCCCGTTCCATTCCCCGCTCCGTTCTGGTTCGTGTCAAGGCGGCGGGGGCACACGATTTGCCCCTGGATGCGTAAGAGTACGGGCTGAAAGGTCGGCCTGGCTGCGATATCGCGCACTGCTCCATCGCCACTCTTCTTTGGCGTTTACCAAGTGGGCTTTGACCGGATTGTTCTCGATATAGCGCACCACGCGGCGAAAATGTTCTTCGTCACGGATGTAGCGGTCGAAATAGTCCTCTTCCCAGAACGAGCCGTTGCGGCGTAGGGTTTCATTGGCTGCCTTGGCGGTGTAGGTCTTCCAGTTTTGGATGATTTTACCCAGAGGAACTCCCCAAACCTCAATCAGCGCGTGGACATGGTTCGGCATCACGACCCAGGCGAGCAGGCGATACTTGCTGCCGTCATGATGCCAGAGATTGCCTTGAACCAAGTCGGCGATGCGCGGGTCACGCAGATAGCAGGCACCGTGGCCAAGATCCAGGTAGGCCTCCAGTTTTCGCTGTCTCTCTAAATCATCTTCAATCTTCAGCAGCGCCTCCCATTCCTGGCGACGTTCGGCGGGCAGCGAATCAGCCAGGCGATAAGTGATGTATTGTTGAGCGCCGGGCGAGTCGAAGTGTGGCAGGTATTTCGAGGAGTACCATCCCTTGAAACCCTTCGCGATGTCTTCGGGTGTAAGGGGATCGTCCCACTTACGCTTTGCCTCAATAAGTTGTTTGAGGTGGGGGTCAGGCATGAATGATCAGGGGCGGGGACGACCACGGTCCCGTGAATTGTTTGGCACACGACCGAGCAAACACGGGGACGTGGCCGTCCCCGCCCCTATGCAGGCGTCCCCGCCAAGATGTGGGGAGGACGAAGAAGATCGGGACGTGGCTGCCCATAGGTGCTAATTCATCGCCGAGGAGACGGGGAGGCACGCGACCGAGCAAACACGGGGACGTGGCCGTCCCCGCCCCTATACAGGCGTCCCCGCCAAGATATGGGGATGACGAAGAAGATCGGGACGTGGCTGCCCATAGGTGCTATACACAGCGCCACAAGTCAGCGACGGGCGGGGACGCCCGCCGAACCCGCAGGCGTGGACGCCTGCGCTACAACAGCCGCACACACTTTTGGCGTTGTGTATAATTCATCGCCGAGGAGACGGGGACGTGGCCGTCCCCGCCCCGATACGATCGTCCCCGCCCCTATGGCTTACGGATAGGTAATCCGGTAGAAGACGTTGGTCTGGTTTTGGTCGATGGTGATGAGGACGCGGTTGGTGGCGATGGAATCCGGGTAGGTAAACCAGAAGCCCGGGTTGGACACGTTGACCGCGTTGGTCAGCAGGCGCCAACCGGTTTGGGTCTCCGGCCAGGAGAGGGTCAAGACGTCGCCGCTGACCACCGCCGTGAGATTGGTGGGAGTCGTATCGACGGTGGTCAGGACTTTGAGAGTGCCGTTGACGGCGAGGCTGGCGGTATCCCACACTTTGCCCGGGCCAGGCTGCGCCGGGAGGATGCCTGTGAAGGAACCGCTGTAGGAAGCGGCATCAAAGAGTTTGAAGGCAGCGCCGTTTGTCGGCCTAGTGGAGCCGAGGTTATTGACTACAAGGGTGCCGCCGTAGGCAAGCGAAGTGATCCCGCTGACGAGGTCGCTCGCTCCGGAGTCGGCATTGATCTTAGCGACGTTGGTGCTGCCTGCGCCCAAGGCCAGAGTCTTGTTGAGTGTGAGGGTGCTGATGGCGGGGCCAAGGGCGAGGGTGCCGCCGTTGTTGACCGATACGGGGCCGAGGACGAAGCCGTTGCCGCCCAGGGTGGCGTTGCTGTTCAAGGTGACCACAGTATTGCTGATGATGCCGTTGACCAGCAGCGTGCCACCGTTCAGCAAGGTGGGTCCGGAGTAAGCGTTCGTGCCGCTCAGGGTAAGGCTGCCGGAGTTGGTCGCGGCCAGAGTCAGGCCGACGCGATTGCTGCCGGCGATGTAGGTGTTGGTAATGACCAGGGCGTCGCTGATGATGCCACCGTAAGTCGTGACGTTGGCACCGGCGATGACCAAGGTGGAGTCGGCATTGCTGCTGGTGTTGGCGATGATGTCGTTGGTGAGAGTGGCGCCCGCGGTCAGGCCGGCGACCTGCTGACTGAAGCCGTTGAGGTCCAGCACGCAGACGGCCTGGTTTTCGCCAAGGGTGAGGAAGGTAGTGACGGGGCAAGGATTATTGGTGCCGAGCTGCAGGGTGCCGTTGTGGATGATGGTGTCGCCCCAGACATTGTTATTGGTCGCGAGCGTCCAGGTGCAGAGCTCGGTTTTCTCGATCCGGGCAGCGCCGATGTTGATGGGACCGGTGATAATGCCCATGCCGTTATTGTTGCCGCGAAGGATGAGGTTGGTCAGCGAACCGGTCATGGGGCCGGCAATGGTGAAGAGGGCCGTGGCGGAATCGGCCGCCATGGCGACGCTGCCGCCGCTGCCGGAGCCGGCGGGGACATAGAAGTTGATCGGCCCTTGCCACTCGCTCAGGCCGGTGTTGACGTAGAGAATGGAACGGAGGTCATTCGGCTGGCTGGAGGGGAGGTTGACCGAAACACCGGGAGGGATAACGGCGTTATTAAGGGTGATGCGCGTGCCGCTCTGGCCGCCGCCGCCCGTCGTAGTGGTCACCATGATGTTCTTATTGGCGGTGAAACCGAGGCTGCTGTTGACCGCCAGCGTGCCGCCGTTGACAAAGACGCCGCCGCCGAAGGTGTTATCGGTCATCAGATTGAGCGTATTGGCGCCGAGTTTATAGAGGGAGCCGCTGCCGCTGACGGGGCTGTTGAGGGTCAAAGAGGTGGCGGTGACGTTGAAGGCGTTGGAGCCATTGAGGGTGACCGTGCCCGCGATGTAATTGGCACCATTGGGACTAAGAATGGAGCCGCCATCCAGCAGCACAACGTTCTTGGCCAGCGCGACGCCCAGACCATAAAGCTGAAGAATGGCGTTAGTGAAGACGGTGAGGTTGCGGCTGGCATCGCCCAACCCCGGAGTCGTACTTTCGATGCTGAAGATGCCTCCCTGGACGTCCACGTCTCCCAAGGCGCCGTCAACGGCTGCGCCCACGAGCGAGAACTGGTTGGTGCCAACCTTGGTAAGTTTATAGGCATTGTTGCCGGTGTTTAACGTAGCAGAGCCGATGGTATCCGAGCGCATATCCCAGCGGCCGGTGCCGCCGAAGGTGGTGTTGCCCGCGAGGGTTACGTTACGCAGGGCGTTGTTCTGGGCGGCACCGCTGTTGTAGATGGCGCCCTGGCCGCCGGCGCCGGCGCCGGAGGCAATTATAGGCTCCAAGCCAAGGTTCAGGCCGTTGATGTCGAGGGTAGCGCCGCTGGCTACGGTGGTGGCGCCATTGATCGTGCCGAGCGCGTTGGTATTGCCCGGCCTTAAAGTGCCGCTGGTGACGAGGATTGGCCCGTTGAAAGCGGCATTGTTGCCCGTGAGCGCCAGAATGTTGGTACCATTCATTTCGAGCGTGCCGAGTCCGGCGCCGCTATCGCTGATGGCGGCGGTCAGCGTCATATTGTTTGGCGGATTGAACGCCAGGGTGCCGGCGTCGTTGGTGATGCCGAGCGAAAAACTATTCGTGCCGGCGTTGGCCAGAGTGAACGTCCCCGTGCCAAGTTTGACCAGGCTGCGGCCTTTGATCGCGCCCGTGCCGGCAACTGTATAATTCAACGAGTTGTTGTTGAGCTGCATCGTAGCGGGCAGAAGCACGCTGTTGGTAATAGTGACCCGGCTCTGCAGGGCAGTATCGTCGAACACCACGGTATCGCCGGGGTAAAAGACATCGGCAGCCGCGGCGTTGAGCCAATTGGGGGTGACGCCCGAATCCCAGAGAGTGGGGTTGCCAGGTTGGCCGCCTTTCCAGACCAGTGACACGGGGAGTCCGGTAACCGAGACTTTAATGGCGTTAGGCGTTGTGGCCGGATCGATGACCGCGAAAGTGTAGCGCGGATTGCCGCTGGTGGCGGTCAGGTTGGCCAGGCCACCGCTCAGCGTGTTGGAGTAAGTCATGACAGTATAGGGGGTGGTGGAATCCAGTCCAGCGAGGGGAGTGACCCTGATGGTGTTGAGTCCGGCAAGGCTCAGGTTGCGTCCGACGTTGACCAGGTCATTGGCGCCTCCGCCAACAGTTGTTGGGTCAGTGCCGAGTTCGGTCAGAATAGCCGTGTCGTTAAGCGAAAGGTTATTGAGGAGGGTCAGTGTGCCAAAACTGGGGCTGCCGCCCGGTATGAGGGTGGTGCCGGAGCTGGTAGCGACGTCACCAAGGACGGTGCCGCTGCCGGCCAGGGTCTGCGCGCCGCCCAGGGCGAGGCCGCCAATTCCCGAAGCGTCGAGCAGAGTACTCCCTGAAGCGAGGGTGATGCCAGGGGTGTTGGCCAGGGAGGCGGCATTGGTGAGCACCACTGAACCGGCCGAGATGGTCGTCGGCCCGGCGCACAAATCCGGAGCCTGAAGGACGAGAGCGCCGGCGGAAAGCTTGGTGACGGCACCCGCGCCGGAGAGAATGTTGGTGAGGGTGAGAGTCTGGGCGTTGTCGATGGTGAGCCCGGCGAGGTTGGTGATGGGGGAAGAGAGGGTGAAGGAGTTCCCGACCTCCTGAAGAGTGCCTGCGCCCGTGAAGATGATCGGTTTGGCAACCATGCCAGTGGAGCTATTCTCGATTTGCAGCATGTTGGTGCCCAGAACAGTGATAGTGCCAGGGCCATCCACGAGGGAACGGGTAAAGGCGAGGATGCCGCCGGCATTAACGAGAGAACCGCCGTTGGTGCAAATCACATCGGCCAATTCGTTTTTACCGGCACCAACTTTGGTTAGAGTGAAACCATTGAGGTACAGTCCGCCGGAGAAGGTAGCGTTGCCGCCCGGCCCGCGAACATCCCAGCGGCCCGGCCAGTTGCCAATCGAGGAGTCGGCGGCCAGCGAAACGAAGCGCAAACCGTTGTTCTGGTCAGCGCCGGTATTGATGATAGCGCCGGCGTTGGTGATGCCGTTCCCCGAAATGGTGACGAACTCGCCCGGGCTGTTAGCGCCGGTGCCGGCCAAGTCGAGCATCGCGCCACTTGCGATTGTGGTCGTGCCGTTAGTCGAGCCGAAAGAGTCAGCGCGGGCGATCTTAAGGATGCCGGCGTTGACGGCGATGTTGCCGTTGAAATCATTGCCTCCGGTGTCGGTGAGCCAAAGCTGGCCGGAACCGTTCTTGGTGATGCCGGCGTTGCCGCTGATTTTGCCTGAGCCGCCCAAGGTATAGGCACACATGTCATTGACGGTGATGGACTGCGGGTAGAGCAAACCGGCGAGGTTGATGTTGGTCGTGACGCCGTTGGCATCGAAGGTGACGCTATCAAACTGGAAGAACGGTTCAACGTTGTTGTTCCAATTGGTAGCGGCGAGCAGGTTCCAGTTGGTGCCGCCGGTGGCGGTCGAACCGGCCCAGACAAGCGAGCCAGGGGTCCCGCCGCCGTTGGTGAGATTAATCTGGCCGGCGGTCGAGAGATCCAACCCAAGCGCAAACCGAGTATTGTTCGTGAAGACAGGAGCGCCGGCCAGGGTGCCGGCGTAGTCCATCAGGCGGTACGGGCCGGCGGAAAGCGGGGCGAGCGGGGCGATACTGAGCACGTTGGTCGCAAGGAGATTGAGATTTCCGCTGACGTTAACATAAGAGTTCACCCCGCCGTCGATGGTGGCGGTGTCGGACAACGCGAACGCCAACGAAGCGTTGGTCTTGAGGGTCAGATTGCCGCCGATATTCAGGGTCCCGGCGGTGGCAGTGCTGCCCGGCAGGAGGCTGGTGCCGTTGGTAACATTGTTAACGGTGGCAATCGTGCCGCTGCCGGCGAGCGTTGCGGCGGTGACGGTTGGAACGTTCGAGATGATGCCGCCGTTCATATTGATGGTGCCGCTAGCTGTCAGGTTGCTGAAGTTGAGCAGCGCGCTGCCGGTATTGAGGTTCAGGGTGCCGACGCTGAGGTTGTTGAAGTTGGAAACAGTGCTGCCGGTCAGATTGAAAGTACCGCTAGCCGTCAGGTTGCTGACATTGACGAGATTGCCGCCATTGATGGTAAGATTGTCCACAGTAACATTGCCGGGAACGGTGTCGCCGGCGGGCTGCATATTGAGCAAGCCGCCAAAGTTCAGGTTCAGGGTGGAGGTGCCCTGGCCAGCGGTGCCCTTGACGATATCGCATTTGACATTCGCGACCGCGTTGGAGGCAATGGTCAAGGTCGCGGTGGCGTTGCCGCCGTTGAATCCGCCGTTGGGGCGGGTCCGGAAAGTCATGAGGAGATTATTATTAACGTTGAGGGTGCCCCCATTGGCGAGCAGGGTCCCGGTGGCGCCGCCGTAGTTAGTGCCGATCTTGTAGCCCAGGTAGAGATTGTTAACGTCGATGGTGCCGGCATCGAAGTTCAGGGTGCCCGTGCCGACGCCGGTGGCGCCGGTGTTGAAGGCCGTGGTCTCGTTGGTGATCAAGTTGCGTCCCACGATGAGAGAATCCACGAGGATATCGACGGTGTTGCCGCGGAATTCGGCGACTCCGGTGGCGCCTCTGCTGGTGCCCCAAAGATTCGTCTGCATGTCGCTGGCAGCATTGTCGCCGACGCAGAAGAGGGCGGCGCGGGTGGAACCGCCGCTGGTGCCGCGCAGTTTGAAGGTGGCATTGGTGATGCCCGGGCCGAAAGCCAGCGTGCTCGTTCCCTGCGAAGCCCCACGATGACCGCCCACTGCCAGCCAGTCAGCGTTAAGATTGTTGACCACGCCCAGGGTCAGGTTTCCGGCGCCGCCGTCGGTGCTGGCCCAGCCGCCGGTGCCCAGCAGGATGCCCGGGTTGACCGTACCTGCCGCCGTGACGGTGAGAGAGTTGGTCTGAGCCAGGATGAGGGTGCCGTTCGGACGAGTCATTGGAAGATCGGCCCCGAGGAAGATGCCACTCACGGTCGCTGAGAAAGTGCTCAGCCTGGACATATCGAGCGTCGCCCAGTGGGAGCCGGAGGTGCCGTCGGGTTGCTCGATGCGGATGAGGCTGCCAGGCGCATTGACGCTAAGGGTGGCGTTGGTGCCGACGATGGTGGCGTACACCTGGTCGTTGGCTCCGCCCGCCGCCGGAAACCCGTAGAGGGCCCACTCGCCGACCCCGATGGCAGGAAGGGATAAGCTTTGCGGCGCAAGCGAAAGTGTGAGGCCAGGATTAATCTGAGTGGTGACGTAGCCGTTGGTGACGGAGGTCGAATAAGCCAGACCGCTAATCGTGAACGGGGCATCGACGATATTGTTGACCTGTCCCGCGACGGGAACACACCCGTATTGATCAAAGGAGACGATATCGTAGAAGGTGGGCGACACGAAGTAGCCCCAATTGGCCGGGGTGGACCAGAGTGGATTGCCGCCGGAACCCAAGGCGTTCCAGGTATTTTGGGCCGGTAACGGGCGGCTGGAGAGCAGGAATGCCGCTGCGACAGCCGCAAAGGCCGAAGTGTATCGTGAGACGAGGGGATTTTTCATTTTCCGGGGTTTTCTTTGGGAGGTTTACGGGAGCACAGACGGTCGGGGGCAGAAACTATAAATCGGCCTGGCAATTAGTGAGGTTCTTCGCATACGCCGGGGTGACGGGCATGACGTGGCCGTCCGCGAAACTGACATTGGCTTTTTTGTTGTGGCGAATGGACAACGAATCGCCGGGCGACACCCAGCGGCCGTCGTTGATGACGGAGGAAGCGGGGTCGGTATTGGAGGCTTCACCCGGCTTATGGGTGGCCTGCTCTTCGGCGAGCATGATCTTGAGAACGGGGTTCCTGACGGATGTCATCTTGAAACGATGCACGGCGCCCGACTTTTCAATGATGGTGGCCATGCCCACGTTTTCACCATTTTGTATCCCGACCGCGTTGAGGGAATAGCTGTAGTAGTAAGGCCCATTGGGATCGGTATTCTTGGGAGGAAGCCGCTCGGAATCGTCGCGGTCCATCGAGCAACGGAAGACATTGCTGCTGGCGCTGCCGAGGCCGGTAACGATGGGGCTCTGGGTGATGGGTGGATAACCGGGGATCACCCGCCAGTAAATCCAGTCCTCCGGATGGAAGCCGTAAGTGTTTTCCGAGGCGGCGGCGGGGAAGCAATCCTGGTTGTCGTTAATGTACATGAGCATGCCGTAGGTGAGCTGTTTGAGATTGCTCATGCACTTGGCCTGGGCGGCCTTGGCTTTGGCGCGGGCGAGGGCCGGCAGCAACATGGACGCGAGGATCGCAATTATGGCGATGACGACCAGCAGTTCGATTAACGTGAAGGCTCTAAACGCGGACCGCTTGACCCGCGCCGTTCCGGTATTCTCTATCAGACCGAGTTTTCGCATTGTTCGAAAGGGGGTAACCTCGTGGCTAAGCGAACCGACGGCGCCAGCGCGAGATGCGCTAGCACGCAGGCGACCCAGAACACAGGCTCTACCCGACGGAACGGACAGTACCGAAAATGCCGAGTGAAGAGTATCGAACGTTCGTTCGAAGCAGATTTTGCCTTACCGATGACAGAAAATGGTCAGGCTCGAGCTTCGGTCTGACGCAACTCTAAACGCGACGGAATTTTCTTTGATCCCGCTTGCAATGGAGCCGGCGTTTGAGGCATGACTGGAGATTATGAGCAACGTCATTCATCGTCGTGATTTTCTGAAACGGGCCGGGACAGCAGGTCTCGGATTGAGCCTCGCCAACTACGTGGGCGCATCCGCAACCGCAGCCGAGCAAGGGACGACCGCCCCGCCCCGCCAACCCGGAGCGAACGACAAGCTTGTCGCGGCCGTCATTGGAACCAATGGCCGCGGGCTGGCGCATGTTGATTGCCTGACGGGTCTGCCCGGAGCAGAGATTGCGTACATCTGCGACGTGGACGACCGCGCGATTGCTAAGGGGATCAAGGCGACGGCCCGACGACAAAAGACGGAGCCCAAAGGAGTCAAAGACTTTCGGAAAGTTCTGGAAGACAAATCGGTGGACGTGGTGACGATCGCCACGCCGGACCACTGGCACGCACCGATGGCCATCCTGGCGCTGGCGGCAGGCAAGCATGTTTATGTGGAGAAGCCGTGCTGCCACAATCCAGCGGAAGGCGAGTTGTTGATTCAAGCGGTGGCGAAAAGCGGACGGGTTTGCCAGATGGGCAACCAACGCCGCTCGTTTCCGAACATGCAGCAAGCGATGAAAGAGCTGAAGGAAGGAATCATCGGCAAGACCTATTTCGCCCGCGCGTGGTACGACAACAAGCGCAGCTCGATTGGCCACGGCAAGCCCGCGCCCGTCCCGAGCTGGCTAGATTATGAACTATGGCAGGGACCGGCGCCGCGACGTGAATATCGCGACAACCTGATCCATTATAACTGGCACTGGTTCTGGCATTGGGGCACCGGTGAGGCGCTCAACAATGGGACGCACGAGGTGGACGTTTGCCGCTGGGCCCTGGGCGTGGACTGGCCGAGCCGTGTCACTTCCAACGGTGGCCGCTACCAATTCGAGGATGATTGGGAAACGCCTGATACGCAGGTGATCGGCTGGGACTACGCCGAAGGCAAAACGATCACGTGGGAGGGACGAAGCTGCAATAATTACCCGGTGGAGGGTCTCGAACGCGGCTCGCTGGTGTATGGCACCGAGGGCGCCATGCTGCTGGACGGCAACAATTATACGGTTTTCGACAAAAAGAATAAGAAGGTAAAAGAAGTTACGGGGAACGAGAAGGGTGACGCGACGAACACCGTCAGCGCCAGCGGCATTGGGTTGGACCGGATGCACGTGAAAAACCTCCTGGACTGCGTTCGGAGCGGCGAGAAGCCCAACTCACCGATCACCGAGGGGAACAAGAGCGTGTCGATGCTGCACCTGGGCAACATCGCCTGGCGCGTCGGCCGCGAACTCCACACTGATCCAGCGAACGGGCACATCAAGGACGATGCCGACGCGATGAAACTCTGGAGCCGGCAGTACGAGCCGGGGTGGGAGCCGAAGGTGTGAGGGTTAGTCTCAAGTCTCAAGTCTCAAGGCGCGAGCCCCAAGGCTAAGGTCCAGAGTCCACAGTCGGCGGGCAGATTCGTCGCAACGTGGCACGAAGGCTATCTCTGTGAGCTGGCACCCTGCCCTTCTGCGGCTGCGGCTAAACCTTCGACCGGCGCAAAGTCGTCGGTGAGGACCGGGCAGGTTGGGGCGTTGGGCGGCGGCTGGGGCTGGAACCGATCGAGTCGTGGCAGGAACCCGGGCGAAATGATCCGCCGCGCCTGAATGAGCACGGCGGCCCGCTGGCGCAGGGCGTTGAGGTCAGCCCGAACTGTAGCGGTGGTGGCGAGGAGGACAACGTTCTGGCTCGTGGCGGCCGGGAAAGCGTAAACCTGCGGAAAGACGCTTTTCAGCGTGCGATAAAGAGCGCCGACGACGTTGGCACGCCAGCCGTTGATGTTGCCGATGACGTTGTACGCGACAATACCGTTGGTCTTGTTGAGATGGTCGCGGGCCAGCTCAAAGAACTCTTTAGTGGCGAGGTGTTGAGGGATGCTTGAGCCGTAGCGACCCTGGACGTAGGCGTCGAGGATGATTAGATCGTAACGGGCCTGACTGCGGCGCAAAAACATCCGCCCGTCCTCCGTTGCTACCTTCTGCCGTTCGGATTCGACGAAACCGAAGTAGTTGTGGGCGACTTGCACGACGATCGGGTCGATGTCGACACTTTGGACGGAAACGTCAGGGTAATAGCGCTCGAAGGCCCGCTGAGTGCTGCCGCCGCCCAGGCCGATCATGAGAACGCGGGTAAGCTGGGTGTTCCAGAGCCAGGGCATTTGAAAATATTCAGTGTATTCGAAGTGCCCCTGCGAAGGGTCCTGCAGTGACATGCGCGTTTCCATGGCGTCGTCGAAGAATAGCGTTCGTATGCCGCGGTCATCGACCACGCGAATGTGGTGGTAAGCAGAGGTGGCCTCGAAAACCTGGTTGGCGGCGTGCGAAGAAGGTGCGAGCAGCAGGCAGAGCAAATGCAGGCTGATTACCTTTTGGGCCGGTTTGGTCCACGGTAGTTGCCGGAGAGGTGGCCGCATTGGATTCATTGTCCGGAGTTCGGGTTGGCCAGGGGTGCTCGCGGGAACAACCAGCGATCGAGGGATGCACAGAGCACCGCCAGGAAAATTGTCAGCACACCCATGACCCGAAAAATGCTCGACAGCCGCAGATAGTCAATGAAGAGCAATCCCGAGACGAAGACGCCGGCGATGCTGCCGACGGTGCTGGCAGCAATGATAAATCCGCTGGAGCGACCCACCTGGGCGAGGGTGGGCGTGGCCAACCGGATCATATAGGGCGAAAGGGTGGCGAGCGCAGCGCAGGGCAACAGAAAGACGACCGTACTGCCCAGGACGGGGTCGAGCTTTTGCCAGAGTTGCGGCACGGGCTGATCGAGAGGGTGCCGTAAAATGATGGGATCGATCAGATGGGCAGCCCAGTTTGGGATAAGAACGAGCAGCAGGCCCGCGGGCGCGAGCAAGGCCGCCAGGAAAGAGAGGCGACGCCAACGGTCAGCCAGGACGCCCCCAAGAGAGTAGCCCAATGCCAGCGCGATTAAGACGACGCCGATTTGGCTGACCCAGACATGAAACGAGTTTCCGAAGTCGCGGGCCAGGAAACGCGCGCCAACGATCTCCAACACCATAATGATGAAGCCCGCCACGAAGACGAGGGTCGCCGCCACTGCGCTTCTCATAGAAGGAGCATAGCCCGCGTGGGGCGAAGGTAAAGGCGGAGAAAGAGTGTGTCAAAACTTAATAGAAATGTCCCCTTTATAACTTAGGAGAGAATGTCCCTTTTTTGTTAGTTGCCAGTAGCTGTTTGTTTCCTCGGTTTGCTGTGGGGGATGGAGGGAGGTCGGAGCGAAGCGGAGACCGACCGGAATCCCCCACAGCAAACCGAGTCGCCCGTCCTCCACGCAGAAGAGGACGCCGCCAGGGGTGTTGCGCCGCAGGAGGTTTTATCGTTCTGACTTGGCTCGCGGCTTGGCTCTTGTGGACCCGCGCGGGACGGCTTGGCAGTTCTTTCCATTGGAGTTTCTTTGCCCGATACACCAGTTGAACCCTTCCGTCGCGCAACTTGCGTACCACCACCTTGCGGCCCGCCAGACTCAGCGCCTCGTGCTGACGGTCCAGTTGATACCACTTGGCCTCACAGCCCACCGTCCAGTCTCGCTGCACGACCCGGTGCTCCTCCCAACTGAGCACTTCGTCCAAGTTGCGTGGGATCCCCCGGTGCGCGTCCATCGGGCTGGCTGCCGCCCGCTCAAAATGCCGGTTGAACTCGCCCAAGAACGTGGTTTGCAGGAACTGGTTGGCCTCTTCCACATCGCTGATCCCCGCCAACCGCAGCGCCTTCACCAGCCGGTCTTGCAGTACTCCGTTCATCCGTTCCACCCGCCCCTTGGCTTGTGGACTGTTGGCCAAAATCAGTTCCACCCCCAACTGCGCCATCGCCCGCCCAAATTGCGTTTGGCGCTCCTGGCCGGCCAGTTGCTCGGCCACACTGGCTTGGCCTTCGCAGCGATAGATACTGTCCCGGTCCACATACAAACTGCCAGGCAGCCCGTTCTGGCGCACCCAAGCCTCCAATACATCGTAGCTGGCCCGGGTAGTTTCTTCCTCGCTAAAACGCGCCCGCAGACGGTTGGTCGCGTCGTCCACCATCACCATCAACACGCACTTGGCACGCCGCCCTTCAAACCAGTCATGATGTGAACCATCCAGTTGAACCATCGCGCCAAAGCACGGTCTACGCTCCCGCCACTGCCGGTGTTGTTGGCGTCGCCGCCGCACCGTACGCTTGCCGCTCGCCAACAACCATCGCCGCACCGTATCGTGATCCACCACGATCCCTTTCTTCTGCAGTTCCTCGGCTAGCAAAGTCGGCCCAAAATCCGCGTAGCGTTCCTGGGCGCAGAGCTTGAGCACCTCCGTGCGCAACGCCGCAGGCTTGCACCGCATTCCAGGTTTGCCGCGCAGCCGATGCACCAGGCCAGCATCGCCTTGGTCTTGATAGCGCCGCCACAGCCGCTTGGCCTGCCGGTAGCCCAAACCCATTAGCTCGGCCGCCTGCACTTGGCTTAGTTCTTTGGCCTTCACGCCCACCATGATCTTCATTCGATCCCGTTCTTTGCGACTCATTGTCAATGTCTCCACGTGCGGTGCAGCATGGCCCACGCCTCCCTGCACCAATAGGGACATTTCCATTAAGTCGGTATAGGGACATTGTCATTAAGTTCCGACAGGCGGAGAAAGAGTGTTGGGTTTCTTCCTCAAGGAGACTAGGATCCGGACGACACTCCGAGCCCGGGAACCTATGAAAGAAACTGAGTATCGCGGACGGCGCGCGCGCGCGCTGAGCAACGGCGTGCTGGAAATCATCGTCACCGTCGAAGGCGGGCACATCGCAGCGGTAGTCGATCGGGCCAGTGAGGTTAACCCGCTCTGGTCGCCGCCGTGGCCGACGCTGGAACCGTCGCACTACGACCCGCACAAGCATCCGCAATACGGGGGCAACGCAGAGAGCAAGCTGCTGGCGGGAATTCTAGGGCACAACCTGTGCACGGACAATTTCGGCGGTCCGTCCGAAGCCGAGGCGACTGCGGGGATGACCGTTCATGGCGAGGCGCCGGTGTCCAGGTACGAGATCACCGTAGAGGGCGACACCCTGACCCAGCGCGCGGAGTTTGCCGAGGCACGGCTCCGCTTCAGGCGCAGCATCCGCCTGCCCTCCGGGTCCCGGGTGGCGACGGTTGCGGAAACGGTCGAAAACCTCAGCGCGCAAGACCATCCCCTGGCGTGGACGCAGCACGTCACGCTAGGACCGCCGTTCCTGGAAAAAGGACGGACCCAGTTCCGGGCCACGGCGACGCGTTCGAAAGTGACCGAAAGCGATTTCACCAACGGCAAGGGTTACATGAAGATCGGGGCGGAGTTCAACTGGCCGATGGTTCCTTGCGCCAATGGGAGCGAGGAGGACCTGCGAGTGTTTACGAATCGTCCAGTGTCCGGAGCGTTCTCAACACATTTAATGGACCCGGCCCGCGAAGTCGCGTGGTTCGCGGCGTGGAGTCCGACGCACAAGCTCGCATTCGGCTACGCCTGGAAACAAAAGGATTTTCCCTGGCTCGGAATCTGGGAGGAGAACTACAGCCGCACGCAAGGCCCGTGGAATGGTGTCACCTTGACGCGCGGAATGGAGTTTGGAGTGTCACCATTCCCAGAAACCCGACGGGCGATGATCGAGCGGGGCGGGTTGTTCGGCGTGCCGGGCTACCGATGGCTCCCGGCGCGAGGAAGTGTGACCGCGGAATACAGACTGTTTTTGCTCCCGGCGGAGTCGGTGCCGGAGAGTTTGCCGATCTGAACTAATGACGACTCGGAGGGCGCTCTTTATTGTCAATCCCGTCGCCGGAGCGGGCCGCGGGCTAGCCCGGTGGGAACAATTCAAGAGCGGCCTGGAGCGCGATGGTCTTCCTATCGAGGACGTTTTCACCAACCGAGCGGGAGAGGCGATGCAGATTGCGCGCGAGCGAACCGGCGAGTACGAAGTGCTCATGGCGGTCGGCGGTGACGGAACGGCTTTCGAGGTGGCCAGTGGGATTCTTTGCGCCGGAAACCCTAAGTCCGCGCTGGGTGTGGTGCCGACAGGGACCGGCAATGACATCGGCGACGCATTAGCCGTCGGAGACCTGTCGAAGGCCCGTCAGGCCTTCGTCGGAACACGAATGCAGTCGATCGATGTGATCCGGGTCGAGTGTCAGGTGGAACGCCAGGCAGTGGTTCGGCACGCTTTGCTTTTCGCCGGGGTCGGCATTGCCAGTGAATCCCTGAGGCGGACGACACCCGCCATCAAGCGGCTCTTTGGCGAGCGACTGGCCTACCCGGTGGGGCTGTTCCGAGCCCTGTGGAGCTACGCCGCGCCGTTGTTGCGGGTGACGCATGACCAGCAGGTCGATGAAAAGCGGTTTCTATTTGTCTGCGCCAGCAACAGCGAATGCGCTGGTGGTGGGATGAAGCTGGCGCCTGGCGCACGAATGGATGATGGGCGACTGAATATCAACCTGATCGAAGCGCTGGGCCGTTGGGAAGCCGTGAAGCAGTTGCGGCGCGTGTGCCAGGGGCGGCATACGGACCATCCGAAGGTCCGATATCTCATGGCTTCGGAACTGACCGTAGAGGGTGACACTACGCTGGAGGTGGCCGCGGACGGGGAGCTCATCGGCTATACGCCGGCGCGGTTTGTGGTGCAGCCGAAGGCGCTAAGGGTGCTGGTGAACCGGTGAGGAAGGGAGCGTAGAGCGTGATCCGCCTTCGCCTAGGGGCCTGTGTGAAAACTCAAATGCGCTTGCGTAAGCCATTGATAAACTTCTGTAACTCGTTGATAAACGATCCGGCCAGTGGTCGTTTTCAGAGTTTTCACACGGCCTCCTAGGCTACGGCGGACAGGTGCGTGAAATGGTGGCCGGAGAAGGACGAGTACTAATCACCAGCAACCCACGACTCACGGCTCAGTCCGCCACGCCCAGCCGTTTCTGCAGTTCCTCCAGGGAGATGCCTTTGGTTTCGGGAAGGTATTTAAGAACGAGGAAGAACTGGAGGACCATCATCAGCGCGAAGAAACCGAACGCATAGGCGCCGGAAGCGGCGGCGACGACCGGGAATGACCAACTCACCCCGGCGCACAGTACCCAAATGAGGAAACACACGACCGCCGAGCCGGAGGCGCGCACGGCATTTGGCAGGAGCTCATTGATGATCACCCAAACCACCGCGCCCTGAGAGTAGGCGTGCGAACCGACCACACCCATCATTGCGGCGATTACTATCCAACCCTGCGCGTGAGTGGCGAATACCCACGCTGCGAGCAAATGCGAAAACACAAAGGTGACCGAACCGACCAGGAGGAGCGCCTTACGCCCAACACGGTCGATCAGCGCCATGGCGACGAGAGTCATGACGAGATTGGTGAGTCCGACGATGACGGACTGCATCAAAGCGCCAGCCTTGTCCGCGCCGGCCATCCGGAAGATATCGGCGGTGTAATAAATCACTGCGTTAATGCCATCGAGTTGGTTGAAAGCGCCGATCATGCAGGCGAGCAGGAGCGGCTTAAGGTACTTTCGCTGAAAGAGCCGCTGGTGCCGGCCGGAGGTTTCCAGGGCGAGCGATTCATGGATTTCCCGAGCCTCCTCCGCTGGATTCTCGTGGCCAAACCGGGCGAGAACCCGTTCCGCATCGGCTCGGCGGTCTTGCTTGATAAGCCAGCGGGGACTTTCGGGAATAACGACCGCGGTTACGAGGAACGCCAAAGCCGGCAGAGTCATCACCCCAAACATCCAACGCCATGCACCGGTTTGTTCAGCGCCCAGGACGCGGTCGACGAGGTAATTCGAGAAATAGGCGGCCAGGATGCCCACGACGATGTTCAATTGGCTCACTGCGACAAGCAAGCCGCGTCTCCGGGCCGGGGCGATCTCCGTGATGTACATTGGGCATACCACGGACGCTGCGCCCACGGCAATACCACCCAACCAGCGGAAAAAGAGGAGCGCATACCAGTTCCAAGAGGTAGCGCATCCCGCGGCGGAAACGAGAAACAGGACCGCGAGCCACGCGAGCACGGGCCGCCGTCCCCACCAATCGGCGGGGCGCCCGACCGATAGTGAGCCGACCATGGTCCCAAGCAAGGCGCTGGAGACGGTGAATCCGAGCAGGTTATCGTTCAGCGAAAAAACCTGGCGAAGTGACTCGGTCGTGCCGGAGATGACAGCCGTGTCGAACCCGAACAAGAACGAGCCCAGCGCCGCCACGACCGCGCTAAGCACCAGGAGACCGCCGCCGTGCGAGCGGGTGGCCGACGACGACGCTCCTGTTTCGATCGGAACATTCATGAGCAGTCATTGCTCAGGGGTTGGCCCACTGTCGGTTGCCGGTCGCGGGTTGAAGGTGGAGAGTTGGAACTCGCACACGCGACCGGTTTGAGACTATGGAAGCTGCGGCTCGCAGCGGAAGAATGCGCGTAGAGAAGCGGCATGCGCGCTCTTTCTAGGAGCGGGCGGAATCGGGGTCAAGGCCAAAACCGGAAAGCCACTGGCCTCAAGGGGACGCCGGCCATACACTTGGTCCATGCATGGGCGTGAAATAACATCTGAGCGACGCGACGGAGCAGTGGTCCAGGAACGCAGCCTCGGCGAGTCGTCCAACGCGGCTCACCGAATCCCGCTGCGAGGGGTCTTGCGTTTCTGGGCCGGCATTGCCTGGTTGCTGTGCTGGATTACAGCCGTCGGCTGCCGTTCCACCGGGCAGGCGGACTCCACCATCCTGGCGTCGGTGGTGCTGCGCGGCAACACTCCGGGCCAGATCGGCCAGGTCACGAGGGAGGTATTCCAGAAACATGAGTACACGGTGGCGGAGGCAGGGCTGGACCGGCTAGTATTCGAGAAGAAAGGCAGCGGTATGAACAACCTGGCCTACGGCTCATGGCTGCCTGACGAACCGATTTGGGTTCGGGTGCGGGCGTCCATCGTGTCGGTCGGAGAAGAGGCCTTTCGACTTCAGTGCCGCGCCTGGCTGGTGCGGGATAGGGGTAGCGCTGCCGAGGAGGAAATTAAAATCGGTCACATGCATCATCGGCCCTACGATGAGTTGCTGGGCGAAGTGGCCGCCCGCCTCGGGGTCAAGGCAGCCGCTCCGCCTTGACGTTCCTGGGTTCCCGGGAGGCCTTAACCGTCGGATTCGAGTTCCACCCGCTCGGCGGGGCGCCGGGCGAACCCGATACCAAGCCGCACACAAAGCAGAAACGCCCGATGGCAGTCGCCATCATTTCGAATCCAAAGCTCCACGTCGGGCACAGACCCATTCTTGCGCTTACCGTGGCGGACCTCACAGACGATCCCAGCCTGGGTGAACTCGCGACTCACCTGTTCCACCTCCATGCCGTCGGCCGAAAAAAACAACATCTTCATAAACTGCTTCTGAGAGAAACATCCTATGCCGGCTGGACGACGACAATCCAGGGCGCGGCTGAAAACAAACCAGGGGATTCACCGGGAAAGAAAGAGACGGCCCGATGCCGGGCCGTCTCACTCACCACAACCTAACTCACCCAAGTATTGGACGTATTCGGAGAAATAATGTTCAAAACGGAGGAAGCTTAACGCAAACAAACTTCGCGCTGGCGGCGCGACGGTTGCAGTCGGATTCTTTTCGCTGGAAACACGCGGAAGTCAGTCAATCAAAACTACTTACAACGGATGGTTAGGGAATGTCAAATTTTCGCGTTTCAGCGGCTTGGCGTTGCGGCCCCGCTCGCCCACTCGGCCAGGGCCGCGGCCGGTGAAGTCAGCAAATCCGCGGCAACTGCTCCCCGCTGGCCATATCGAGAATCCGCTGCGGGCCCAAGACGCTCTCGAGCAAGACTTTCGGCGTCTGTTGATCGGCCACCCTTCCAATTCTAGCAGCACCGGCGCCGTTAGGAAGCGTGCGCAGGAGCTCCAAAGTCCGATCTGCATCGGGTGCGGGCACGAATGCGGCGAACCGCCCCTCACAGGCAACCTGAAAGGGGTCGAGGCCGAGAATCTCGCAGGCCGCGCGGACATCCTCACGCACCGGGATTAGTTTCTCCTCCACTTGAAGCAACAAATTGGCCGCTTCGGCGATCTCGTTGAGGACACTTGTCAGCCCCCCGCGCGTGAGGTCTCGCAGGCAATGGACGTCGATGCCCGCGCGGAGAAGCTGAAGCACGTCGTCCGCCAGGGGCGCTGAGTCGCTTTCGATCGCGCTCTCGAACTCCAACCCTTCGCGCACGGCCATAATGGCCATGCCGTGGCGACCGACATCGCCGCTCACCAGGATGACATCACCGGGTTTGACGCTTTGCGGCGCGATTTTGAGAGCATGCTCAAGGATACCCACGCCGGTGGTATTGATGAACAAGCCGTCACCTTTGCCTTTATCCACGACCTTCGTATCACCGGTGATAATCTGCACACGGGCTTGCTGAGCCGCCTGTTGCATCGAAGAGACGATTTTCCACAAGGTGTCCATCGGCAGACCTTCCTCGATAATAAACGAGGCGCTGAGATAAAGCGGCCGGGCGCCGGCCATCGCAAGGTCGTTAACGGTGCCGTGCACAGCCAGCGAGCCAAGATCGCCGCCGGGAAAAAATAAAGGCCGGACGACGTAGGAATCGGTGGTCAGGGCCAGACGCTGGCCTGCGATTTCAAAGACGCTGGCGTCGTGCTGCGACTCAAGCAAAGAGTTACGGAAAGCCGGCACGAACATCTTGCCGATAAGCTGGTGCATCAGCTTCCCACCGCCTCCGTGCGCGAGCAGCACGTTCGGATAGTTTTGGATCGGGAAAGGACACGACGGGGCGAATTCGAGGGGAGTAGGCATGGTCAGGAAGGGCGATAGCGATAGTAGGCTGCGCAAGCCCCCTCGCTAGAGACCATGGTTGCTCCCAGTGGATGCTCCGGCGTGCAGCGCGTGCCGAACGCGGGACATTCATGGGGCTTGATTTTTCCCTGCAACACCTGGCCGCTCAAGCATTCGGTTGGTTCCTCGACCCGCAACTCAGCCACCCCGAATTTCCGCTCGGCATCGTAGGCGGTATAGGCCGGGCTGAGGCCCAGGCCACTTTGCTGGATTTCGCCGATCCCGCGCCACTTGCGCGGGATGACCTGGAACACTTCGCGAATAAGCTGCTGTGCCGGGCGGTTGCCTTCCTGGCGGACGGAGCGGCTGTATTGATTTTCCACCTCGGCGCGCCCGTTTTCCAACTGTTCGACGCACATGAAAACTCCCTGCAGGATGTCGAGAGGCTCGAACCCGGTGACGACGATGGGCACGCGATATTTTGAGGCGAGCGGCAGGTATTCGTCATAACCCATAACGGTGCAGACGTGGCCGGCGGCCAGAAAGGCCTGCACACGGCGCTCGGGCGAACGCAGGATCGCTTCCATGGCCGGCGGCACGAGCACGTGCGAAACCAGCAGCGAAAAATTCTTCAGCCCTTTCTGTGCCGCTTGATAGACCGCCATGGCCGTCGCCGGCGCGGTGGTTTCAAAGCCGACGCCAAAGAACACGACTTCTTTGGCGGGATTTTGCCCGGCCAATTTCACCGCATCCAAAGGCGAATAAACGATGCGAACGTCGCCCCCCGCGGCTTTGACTGAAAGCAAATCCGTCGCGCTGCCCGGCACACGGAGCATGTCGCCGAATGAGCAAAAAATCACGTCAGGCCGAGCAGCGATCTGAAGCGCTTTATCGATCAATTCAAGAGGAGTCACACAGACCGGGCAGCCGGGACCGTGGATCAATTCCAGGTTTCGGGGCAGAAGCTCGTCGAGGCCGAATTTAACGATCGCGTGAGTCTGGCCGCCGCACACCTCCATAAGCGCCCACGGTCGCGTGGTGATGCGGGCGATTTCATGCGCGTATTTCCGCGCAGCCTCCGCGTCGCGATATTCGTCGATGTACTTCATTGAGTTCCGAACTCAACCGCCTGCCACTTTCCCAGGGTGACCGGCCGCAGGTGCGGGCGAGATGCGACCAGGCCTTTCGTGGTCTTCCAACTCGCTCAATTCGTGCATTTCGCGGAGGTATTCGAAAACTTTGTTTGCCTCCGCTTCATCGAGGCGGCTGATCGCGAAACCGACGTGGACGATCACGTACTCTCCGACGCAGGCCTCGGGGACATACGCAAGGCTGACTTCTTTGAGAATGCCGCCGAAATCGACTTTGCCGGTTCGGGTCAGCGGGTCATCGCCGCTGATACTGGTGATTTTGCCTGGAACAGCTAAACACATCGGCTCCCAGGCTACACGTTTTGGCGCAGTGCAGCAACGATTTGGCCCAAACAGATTCCGCCATCATTGGGCGGCACGCGCTGGTGCCAATAGGGACGGAAGCCTTCCTGCTGCAACCGGCGGATAGCGCGCTCAGTAAGGTAACGGTTTTGGAAACAGCCGCCCGAAAGGACGACGCGTTCCTGGCCGGTGCGCCGAGCGATTGAGACGATACCTTCGACAAGGGCGTTATGGAATTTGGCCGACACGATACTTGGGGGGACCTGGTGGCCGAGGTCGGCCAGGAGAGTCTGGAGCAGCGCGGACCAGTCCAAAAGAAGTGCGCAGTGCGCAGTGCGCAGTGCGGAGTTGCCGACTGGTGATTCGGACGGGGGCGCAGAGTCAAGAATCGGCAGGGGATAGGCTTCGGCGGTGTCGCAGTCGGCGATAGCGAATTCGAGTTCCATGGCGGCCTGGCCTTCAAAACGGACCCGCTGCCGCAACCCGGCGAAGGAAGCGACGGCATCGAAGAGACGCCCCGCGCTCGAGGTGAGTGGCGAATTGAGTTGGCGAACCAGCATGGCTTTAAAGGACGCCAGTTCGGTCGCCGAGCAGGCGCGCACAGGGGCCAAATCGCCCTTTGTGAATGCGTCTTCGCCTAGAGCCTCGAAAAGCATGCCAAGGGCGGTCCGGCGCGGCTCTTTGATGGCCTGGTCGCCACCCGGCAGGCGAAAGGGGCGCAAGTGTGCGACGCGGTCGCACGCCTGTTCTGTAACCAGGAAGAACTCGCCGCCCCAAACGGTACCGTCAAGGCCGTAGCCGGTCCCGTCCCACGCGACTCCCAGCAAAGGCGGCTTCAGCTCGTTTTCGGCCATGCAAGACAAGACGTGGGCGACGTGGTGCTGAACGCTCACATACCGTCGGGGGGACGGAGCCGCCCGGCAGGGCAAGCGTCCCCGCGAACCCTGATCTTGGGATGGATGGGGCTCGCGGGGACGCTCGCCCTCCCAGGTGCGCGCAAACCTGGTTGAGAGGTAATCGGGATGTGCGTCAGCAGCAATGATGGCGGGTTCCGTTTCGTAGAGTTTTTGGAAATCAGCAATCACTCGCTGGAAGGCCCGGTGAGCCGGCTCGGTTTCCAAATCGCCGATGTGCTGGCTGATGAAGACTTGAGAGCAGACCGAGAGGGCGATGGCGTTCTTTAGATGGGCTCCGACAGCAAGAACGCTCGAGGCGGGGCTAAGGGGTGCGGATTCGTTCGCCTCTTGAACGCCGGGGCCGGGTTTCGTGCCTTGCAGAGCGGGCTCCGCTCCCGCCGTGGACGCGGAAGAAAGCGGCACACTCCCGGAATGCGGTGGCGACGGCCACGTCCCCGGAGAATCTCGCTCCTCCTGCTTGCCCAGGGGGCGTAGCCGTCCACGACCCTGTACATACGCTACAGGAAGCGGCGCATACCCTCTGGCACGGCGCAGAACCATCTCTCGACCGGCCATGACGCGCACGATCGAGTCGTCCACGTGGCGCACAATTGGGCGGTTGTGAACGAGGAAGAGGTCGGCAATGCCGCCGAGTCGTATCAGCGCCTCGCGCTCATCGATGCAAATCGGCTCGTCACTCAAGTTGCCGCTGGTGGCGACGACGGGGCACCCGAGCGACGAGAGCAGCAAATGATGCAAAGGCGTGTAGGGGAGCATAACCCCCAAATATGGATTGTTGGGGGCGACGCAAGAACAGGGGGATACATGAGGCGTGAGGCGTGAGGCATCATGCCGGCGCAAGATGACGATGGGGCATTCCGGCGAGCGCAGCAGCCGCTCTTCCATAGGAGATACCTCGCAGACCGCCCGCGCGGTCTCGAGCGAGGGAAACATCAGCGCGAACGGCTTTTCTTCGCGATGCTTCAATTCGCGGAGGCGGCGCACGGCCACGTCGTCGCGTGCGTCAACCAGGAGATGGAACCCGCCCAGGCCCTTCAGGGCAACGACCCTGCCCGCCCGAAGCGCGGTGGCGGCGGCCTCTAACGCCTCCCGGCTGCCCTCGTTAGACGAGGATCCGAGCGGCTTTCCTTGCGAGTCCCAGAGTTCGAGTTTCGGGCCGCAAGCCGGGCAGGCATTCGGCTGGGCATGGAAACGCCGGTTCTGCGGGTCATCATACTCGGCCTGGCACTGTGGACACATCGTGAAGCATCTCATCGAGGTGTGGGCACGGTCGTACGGCAACGCTTCGATGATGCTGAAGCGAGGGCCGCAATTCGTGCAATTGGCAAACGCATACAAATACCGGCGGTCCTGAGGATCGAAGATCTCCCGCAGACAGTCCGGGCAGGTGGCGATGTCCGGCAGCACGAAAGCAGATTTGACTCCACCAGTCTCGCTCGCGCGGATTTCAAAATCGGTGTAACCGACGGGGTCGAGCCAGAAGGATTCGAGGCTCCGAATGAAACTGCGCGGCGGTTTCTCGGCTTCGAGGCGGAACAGAAACTTTTCGGGGCCGGGTTGGCGCCCTTCAATCTCAATGAAGACCCCTTGAGGCGAGTTATTAACCCAGCCCTTGAGGCCGAGCTCAGTCGCGAGCCGAAAAACGAACGGGCGAAAACCCACCCCCTGGACGGCACCGCGGACCGCGAGTTTCAGCCGGAGGCTCACTGGCTTGGTGGCTGCTGAGTCTTTGGATCCCACGTTCATATTTTCATAGAAAGCATTCGCATCAGGGCTAACTGACCATCCCTCCGATGGGGGCCGGTGTCCCGCTCCGGCTTGGAGTTTCAGGCGGATAGCCCAGCGTGTCGGGGAAGGAGCGTCATCCAGGTCGCACTGCCTTCAGGCCCGACGCCTCAGCCAGTCGCCATTGGTCCTCGTCGAACGTGACAAACAGTTCCGCCGCAAGTTCCTTTGCGTAAGCGACGTGCAATAGATCGGGAGCGCGAGAGGAGTAATCGAAGGCATGGGCAATGCTCGTTTCGTTGGCGGTCCGCAAAACGTCGCGCCAGTCGGCTTCCAAATGCGTGAAATGACCCAGCCGAACGTCGGTTTCCAATCGGTGAATCAAGGCCTTGGCCTCCGACAGTGATAGTCGTCGGGCGACGTCGGGATGGCGAACGAGCTGCCGGATCGAGTTGAACACCTCGACGCGGTGCCAGGGGCACCAGAGCCAGATTTCTTCCTGGTGCTCTTCGTAGAAATCAAGCGCCGACCTGTGGAACGTGTCGCGCCGGACGCGAGTGGCTAACAGGAAACTCGTGTCCGCGTAAATCATCGGGTCTTAAGTTGCGCCAAAGCTGCAGTGAAGTTTGTTTGAGGTTTTGACTGAGGACAAATCTCGCGCGCTTCCCGTTCGAGGTCTGCTCGCGTCTTGCGGGGGCGTTTGCCTGCCTTGGTCACAATCAAGGCAGGTTTGCCGTTGTCCGTCACCACGATGGATTGTCCGGCCTGTAACGCCTTCACGATCCCAGGGGAGTGAAAGAACTCCCTGGTTGTCAAAGTTTTCATGGTGTCCAACATCGCTGATGGACGCTCTCCAAGCAAGGACGAAATGAGTGCCCAAAGGCCGAACCGTCAGCGGCTTGAAATCAGGTGGCGTGGATCACTCCAGCCGCACGCAGGATTCCATTTCAAGCGATTTTCCAACAGGCGGGGCCCGATCCGTCCGATTACGATCCGCACGGTAATGGTGTGTATGACGGAACCTCGTCAGAAGAACTTACCGGCCGCGGGCTGACACTGCCGCATAGTAACCCCGGGAGGTATTTTCGATGTTTCCCTCGTCCACCCAGTGCATGAGCGCGGCGTTCAGGGCCGATTCCGAGAAGGCCCCGGCGAGTTTCATTGATTGGATGCGGATTTCGGATTTGCTGATCTCGTCGCCGGCGCCGAGAATAACTTCGAGCACGGCGGCATTGACGGTCAGCTCCGGCTCCCGTTTGAGGGTTTTCTTCTCGACCATTCTGGCTGAGAATGTCTGCGGTGCCGACGCAATGGGAGCGGCCCCCAGAATCTCAACGATCTGCTTCTGCATGCCCTCCAGCGAGCGATCGATTTCCTGAATTTCCTCGAGCAACGTGGCCCGGCGATCGCGCAGCCGCTGCACGGCCGCCAGCGAAGATTCAATTTCCTGCTTAATGTCGATATCTTTGCCCATAATGATGCTGCGTCGTTATGCCGGGTGACCCCCTACCCTACCCCGCCTCTGCCCCAGGCGAAACTGGAAAGTAACCCCTCGCATTCACGCTCCCCATTTTTGCCTTTTCTTCGCAAGAACGGCCATTAGCATGACCGCGTTTCGGACGCGCAGCCAAATCGCATGAAAAACTTTGCCCTCCTTGCCCTCGGCGCCTCGACTTTTCTCCTCTCCGGAGCAATCGCTCCCGGCGAGGTTAAAATCGTCATTGACCATAACGACAACGAACACGCGAGCGCGGCGTTCAAGTTCAAAAACGTTCCCCCGCCCTCGGGCATGGACGCCGCGACGAAGGCGGAATTCTCTGTTGTGGACGGCGTGCGGGACGCCAATGGCGGCGACCTCGACAAGTTGCACGATGGCAAAGGCTCGACTGCAGAAGACCAACCAGGCGAGAATTTCTTTTTCGATGCCGGAACAGATGGCGGCAGGGTGTCGGTCGATCTTGGCGCCGCCGTCGCGATTTCGCAGGTGAATACCTATTCGTGGCATCCGCGCGATCGCGGGCCCCAGCTTTACAAACTCTACGGCGCTGACGGCAAGGCCGACGGGTTCAATGCGCGGCCGAAGAAAGGGTCGGACCCGGAGGCCTGCGGCTGGAACCTGGTCGCGAAAGTCGATACGCGGCCCAAGAGCGGCGATGCCGGTGGGCAGTACGGCGTGAGCATCGCCGATTCCGAGGGAAAGCTTGGGAGTTTTCAATACCTGCTGTTTGATATTTCACGGACAGAGGACACGGATGACTTCGGCAACACGTTCTTCAGCGAGGTCGATGTCGTCGGAGAAGGGGGCGCGGCTGATACGGCGGGCAACGCGCCCGGAGAGCCGTACGTGACCCGTTCGTCGGATGGTTACTGCGAAATTGCGATCGATACCTCCGGCGCACCCGATTTGAAGGACTGGGCCGAGAACAAATTGGCGCCGGTTCTGGCGGAGTGGTATCCCAAAATCGCCGCGATGCTCGCGAGCGACGGTTATAACCCCCCGAAAGCGTTCCGCGTGCTCATCCGGCCAGGGCGTGGCGTCGCCGCGACGGGCGGAACGAATGTCACTGTAAACTCAGCCTGGCTGAAGAACGAACTGACCCGTGAAGGCGTGGGAGCAATCCTGCACGAGGAGGTCCATGTGATCCAGCGCTATGGCGGCGGCCGTCGGGCCAACCCGGACGTCCCCCGAGTTCGCCCGCCAGGCTGGCTGGTCGAGGGCATTCCCGATTACATCCGCTGGTTCATCTACGAGCCGCAAAGCCACGGCGCGGATATTACCTGGTTGCGAACACGCAGGAATCTTTCACTCAAATACGACGCGGGCTACCGCATGAGCGCTAATTTCCTGAACTATGTGGTCGAGACCTACGACAAGGGTTTAATCAAAAAACTGAACGCGACCTGCCGTGAAGGCAAATCCACCGATGACTTGTGGAAAGCGGGCACCGGCAAAACCTTGGCGGAACTCGGCGACGAATGGAAAACGAGCGTCGACAAGCAAATCGCCGCCCCACCAGTGGCCGAGACCATTAACAGCCTCACTGAGGTTGAGAAAGCCGCCGGATGGAAGTTGCTGTTCAACGGCACAGACTTCAGCGGCTGGCATAACTTCAAGCGCGAGGGTGTCCGCCCTGGCTGGGAAGTGAAGGATGGGGCGCTGGTTTGCGCCGACCCGCATAACGCAGGCGATATCGTCACACCAGAGAAGTTCGGCTGGTTCGAGCTGCAGCTCGATTACAACATCTCGGAAGCCGGCAACAGCGGGATCATGTATCACGTGACGGATGAAGGAAACGCGGTTTGGGCCACCGGTCCGGAGTTCCAGCTCGAAGACAACGTGAAAGCAGCCGACCCCGTCCGATGCGGCTGGCTGTACGCCCT
The DNA here is from genome assembly GCA_035566435.1 of Candidatus Acidiferrum sp. GTDB lineage: Bacteria > Verrucomicrobiota > Verrucomicrobiia > Limisphaerales > UBA8199 > DATMRF01. The sequence goes on along the minus strand of DATMRF010000117.1, from coordinate 61,644 downwards.
TTACCAACCGCCGACCGACCCCAACACCGGCAAACCACTGGACGCGACCAAGCCGGTCGGCCAGTGGAACCACGTTCGGCTGTTGATCTCGCCGGAGAAGTGCGTCCACGAGATCAATGGCGTGAAATACTTTGAGTACGTGCTGGGCAGCGATGATTTCAACGCTCGCGTTGCGAAAAGCAAATTTGGCAGGATGCCACGTTTCGCCAAATCCGACAGCGGCTATCTCGCCCTCCAGGGCGACCACGGGCGCGTGGAGTTTCGCAACATCAAGATCCGGCCCCTCCAGGTCGGCCAGTAGCGCGAATCTTGGCAGTTTATGAGCATGCCTTCCAAGCACCTTAGCACGCTGGCGTTACACGCCGGCCAGGTCCCTGATCCTACGACCGGCGCCCGCGCCGTGCCGATTTACCAGACGACCTCGTTCGTCTTCAAGGATACCGAACACGCGGCCAATTTGTTCGCGCTTAAGGAATTCGGGAACATCTATACCCGGATCATGAACCCGACGACCGATGTGTTCGAGCAGCGCATCGCCGCGCTCGAAGGCGGCACGGGCGCACTGGCGGTCGCTTCCGGGCAGGCCGCGACGACATTCGCGCTGCTCAACATCACCCGGCTGGGGGATGAGATCGTCTCCGCCAACAATCTCTATGGTGGCACTTACCAACTGTTCCATTACACGCTGCCGAAACTGGGGCGCGACGTGAAGTTTGTGGATTCGCGCAGCCCGGATGCCTTCCGCAAGGCCATCACGCCGAAGACCCGGGCGCTTTTTGCCGAGACGATCGGCAACCCTAAACTGGACGTGCCGGATTTCGCGGCACTGGCCAAAATCGCCCATGATGCGGGCGTGCCGTTGATTGTGGACAACACCGTCGGCGCGGGCCTCGTGCGGCCACTCGACCATGGGGTCGATATCATCGTCGCCTCGGCGACCAAGTACATCGGCGGGCATGGCACCTCGATCGGCGGCGTGCTCGTTGATGGCGGCAAGTTCAAATGGAACAACGGCAAGTTCCCTGAGTTTACCGAGCCTGACCCCAGCTACCACGGGTTGAAATTCTGGGATGTGTTCGGCGACTTTCCCGGCCTCGGCAATGTGGCGTTCATCATCAAGGCGCGCGTGCAGTTGCTGCGCGACCTCGGCGCGGCGATGAGCCCGTTCAACTCGTTCCTGTTCCTGCAAGGACTGGAAACGCTTCCCCTCCGCCAGCGACAACACTCCCAGAACGCGCTCGAAATCGCTCACTTCCTCAAAAAGCATCCGCTCGTGACCTGGGTGACCTACCCCGGACTACCCGAGGACCCGAACCACGCCCTGGCCGCAAAGTATCTCAAGAACGGTTTCGGAGGCATTCTTGGCTTCGGCATCAAAGGCGGGCTCGAGGCCGGCAAAAAATTCATCAATTCCCTCAAAATGCTTTCGCACCTTGCCAATATCGGTGACGCGAAAAGCCTGGTGATTCATCCCGCATCCACCACCCACCAGCAATTGAACGCGGAAGAGCAGGCTGCAACCGGGGTGACGGCGGATTATGTGCGCCTTTCGATCGGCCTGGAAGACGCGGAGGACATCAAGAGCGATATCGACCAGGCGCTCAAAGCTTCGCAGAAGTAAACCCCAGCCAGGCAGGCTTTTGAGTTGCTCTGAGCCGCAAAGCGGACTAATCTCAGGCATTCCGTGACGCGGGCGGCACTCGTGCCGAGCTTCGAGCACGCCAGAAGCACGGCTGTGACAGCGCACCGCATTTCCATGCTCGGCGCTCACGCTCCGTCCGGCACGCAGCAACTCAATGAACGAGCCGGTAATATCAGCACCGAGCCACGAAGGGTCGAATGCGGCGAAAGCGCCGTGTGATGACCGGGTTCCCGGCGTCCTCATCGTCGAAACAAAAAATAGAACCGCTCGACTGACCGCAGAGGCATGCCGGATTCTCGGCCTGACGCCCGAAAGCGATTCTACCGTCGCTTCGAGCTCACTGCCTGGCCCGCTGCTCGATTTCGTCACCGAGGCTCGCGCGGCGCGCACCCCCATCGGCAGCCGGCGGCTGGAGTTAACTGCGGGAATCCGGGGGAACGTCACCGTGTGCGTTCAAGCCCTGCTCATGCAGCCCGGGGCGCAGGATTCGCCTATAGTCCTTTCGCTTGGCGACGTGTCCTGGGCCGGTTCATTCGAAGCACGCCTGCGCCGGCTCGATCGGCTCGCCAATGCCGGCACCCTGGCCACCAGCATGGCTCATGAAATAAAAAACGCATTGGTTGCCAGCCGCACTTTCATTGAACTGCTCCTCGAAAAAAATCCGGACGCTGAATTGGCGAAGGTTGTCCGCCGGGAGTTGGGACGCATCGACGCGATGATTAGCCGCATGCTGAAGTTCGCGGCGACGGCGCCCGCAACCTTTGGCCCCGTCCATGTGCACCAGGTGCTGGAACATTCGCTCCGCCTGGTGCAGCCCCTGCTCGCCGACAAGTCTATCGCCGTCCAGCGCTCCTTTCGCGCCGCGGCCGACCTGACTGAGGGCGATGAGTATGAGCTGGAACAGGCGTTCGTGAATCTGCTGCTCAACGCCCTCGAAGCGATGGGCTATAACGGGAGGCTGACCGTTTCAACCGAAACAATGGAGGCGGACAGCGAACCGGCGGCCTTGCGGGAATCCGCAGGCGCGGGCGGGTCGCAAATCCAGATCGCCATCCAGGACACCGGTCACGGGGTTGCACCCGAGAACCTGGAACGCCTGTTCGAGCCCTTCTTTACCACCAAGCCCAGCGGCACCGGGCTAGGCTTGGCGGTCACCCAACGCGTCGTCAACGAACATGGAGGCGCCATCCGCGCCGACAGCCGATTGGGAGAAGGGACGACTTTTACCATCACTCTGCCGAGGGTGACCGAGGGCCGGTGACCCGGAAATCCGAATACACGCTCGGCATCCTGAGCGACATTCATTACGCCAGCGCAGCCGAACAGGCACGGGGGCGCGATTTCGAGCTCGTGGGCCTGCGCAACCCGCTGCTCCGCCTGCTGGTGCGGGCCTACCGCCATTTCATCTGGCTGCGCGATCCCCTGGGCCAAAACCACCTGCTCGACTCGTTCCTGAAGCGCAGCGCGCCTTGGGATTTTGTCGTTGCCAACGGGGACTACTCCTGCAATTCAGCCTGCTTGGGGGTCAGCGATCCCGCCGCCTGCCAGAGCGTGCAGGAGTGCCTGGCCAAACTGCGCCAGCACTTTGGGCCCCGGCTCCGCGCTAATTACGGAGACCACGAGCTAGGCAAGGTCAGTTTTGTTGGCGGACGAGGCGGGATGCGGCTGGCCAGTTTGCAGCGCGCGCGGCAGGATTTGGGGCTGGAGCCGTTTTGGCGGGTGGAGACCGGGAAGTATGTTTTGCTGGGAGTAGCCTCGTCACTGGTCGCGCTGCCGGTCTTCGAACCGGACACGCTACCGGCCGAGCGGCCGGAATGGAAGCGCTTGCGCGCCGAACACCTCACGGAGGTCCGGCGCGCCTTCGCAGACTTGCGCGCCGACCAAAAGGTGCTGCTTTTTTGCCACGACCCCAGCGCGCTCCCATTCCTATGGCGCGAGCCGGAGGTGCAGGCGCGGCTGGCGCAAATCGAGCAGACGATCATTGGGCATTTGCACTCCAACCTGGTGTTGTGGAAAAGCCGCCGGCTGGCCGGCATGCCGCAAATCCGCTTTCTCGGCCACACCGCCAATCGCCTGAGCGCCGCGTTGCGCGAAGCGCGGTACTGGCACCCGTTTAATGTGCGCCTGTGTCCGGCGCTGGCAGGAATTGAACTGCTGAAGGACGGTGGTTACCTGACCGCCGAATTGGATGCCGAGGCCATCCGCCCCGCGCGGTTTCAGTTCCACCCCTTGCCGCGCACGGCCATTTAACCTCAGAGATCGCAAAGCCGACAGGGCGGCAGAGTCGCAAACCAACGCCGGCAGCCTCTTCCTCGTCCCCTTTTTCTTCCTCCTCCTCGTTCTCTTCCTCTTCCTCGAAAGCGAGTCAACTGGGCTCTGAACGTCGCGAAGCGTATGGAGTGCGGTGGCAAGCGGAGCGCGACACCGCTTTCGCTGTTGGGTTGCACCGGTGAGAAGAAAACGATCTAGCGAACGACCAAAAGGGTTCTGGCGAAAGCTAACGCGCCGTCGCCGCTCCGCTCTGCCACCGCACTTTAAACACTTTGCGACGTTCGGTTGCGGCTCAGCCCCACTGGTCAATCCGTGGTTGAAATCCTCCCCTCGCCGCTCACATCCCCAACAGCGAATACGGCCCGCCCGTATCGGTGCCGAGCGGATAATGCGGATAGGCCTTCAAAGAAAAAGTGAACGCAACCGTGAAATCCTGCGGCCCGATCGGATTGCTGCGCTTGAGGAACGACAGGGCCGCCGTCCAACTGCGCAGGTCGCGATAGACGGTATAGGACTGTTCCTGCAGGCGGCCGGTGTGAGCGTCGAAATAGTGGTTCATGCGGAAGCCCCAGTTCTCGTTGAGCCGGTAGTAAATCGCGCTCGTATAGACATTGTTGCCGGCGCCCAGCGCGGTCGGCGAAAGGCTCAGATCGTCGCGCAAATAATACTGGCCGATTCGCCAGCTCCAGATCGTGCTGGGGTGGATGGTCACCGTATCGAAAGCCATGCGCCATTCGCCCGTGTTCAAGTCATACCGGGTGAGCGATTCGACGGTCAGCCAGGAGCCGGGCCTGAGAGTGACGTCGGAGTAGAGATCAGAGAACGTGGTCTGATCGGCGCGCGGTTTCAATCGCCAGTCCGCATAGACATTCCAGTCCACCAGATTGACGACCTCCCCTTCGCGCTTGGTCTGCAATTTGTTGTGGAGGCCCCAGCGAATGACGTTTTGGCTGTCGATGGAATCAATCGCGTTGAAGTCGGGGAATTCATTCGGCAGCAAACGCAGGCTTGGGAGTTCATAATCGAATTGCGGCAACTGGCTCGGGGCGACGGTGGGGGAAGGCACAAAGACATAATTAGCCGACGGCTCAAGAATATGGCGCAAGCCGTCAACGTCGAAAAACGTGCTGCGGATGTTGGGCCACAGGCGATAGGCCTTGAACGAAACCTCCGCGCCGGTGTTGAGGACGCCCCGGGTTTGTTCGTCCGTCGTGGCGCCGGGGCCCGAGGCCTCGCTGTAGTACGTTCCGCGCCCGCCCACGCGCGGCGTGAAGTTGAGCCAGCCGAACAAGGTCAGCGGCAGCACCACCTGGTGGTAGGTGTCGGCGCGCCCGGCCTGGTAGTTCAAACCCGACGGCGGCCCGTTGGTGCCCTGGTCCACGGCGAACAGACGGCGGTAGTAGCCCACCGAACTGTCGCTCTCATAATAAAGCGGCGACGCCCCGATTTCCTGCCGGTACCCAGTCACTTTGACGTCCGGCAGGCGCTCAACCGTTTCCAGAAATCGATTCAACCGTGGCTGCGCAAACGCATCGACGCTGAAATTGTCCCAGAACTTATTCGCTTCCAAAAACGAGTTGGGCTGCGGGTTCCGGAGATATTCACCTTCAAAGAAGTCACGCGTGACGGCCAGGTCGCTCTCGTAACGGAACAGGCCTTTGAGATAGAGGTTGGTGGCCGGGTTGGCCTCGTAGGAAAAATAGACCCGCTGACGGTCTCGCGGGATTTCGACGCCTAGTTGATCGGCAGTCGAATCGTCGTCGTGGGTGTAATAGTAGCGGAGCGTCCCCTCCCCCCACTTGCCGAAATGATAATTGATGTCGGGCCCGACGCCCGGACCGCGTTTCAGCCGGTAATCCGCACGAAAAACGCCATCCAGTTCGTCGCTATAATACCAGGTGTACCTGCCCAGGAGGAACGGACCGAAGAGGCTCCGGAAGCCGGGAGTGAAATTGAAATTATTCGAGTGCTCGCCGATGCTTCGGGAAAAGTACGGAAAATAAAACGACGGAACGTTGCCAATGTAAAGCGTCGCGCCGTAGGCCCGAATCCGCTTGCCCGGAATGATTTCAATCCGCCGGGCTTTGACTTTGAAAGCCGGCCTCGCGACGTCGTCCGTGGTCAGCACCGCGTTGGTGGCAGTATAAATGCGGTTTGTGATATCCCCGTGCAAACCCGCCCCCGCAGCGAAAACAGGAGTCTCACCCGTGCGAAACTGCTCCGCCACCATCTGGTGAGTTTTGTAATTGTAACGAACGTGTTCGCTGGCCCAAAGTTGCTCATCCTGCTGAATCCGCACCTCGCCGTCGGCCGTAATGTCGCCCGTCGAAGGATCGATGGTGGCATTATCCGCCGTCAACACCGCCTCGCCGTATTTGACGAGCACCCCGTTCGTAGCAATGGTGAACCCCGTGCTCAGGTCGGTCACAAGGCCCCCGCCTTGCTCAAGGTTGCGAGGTACGATCTCCAGTTTTGTCTCCGGCTGCTGCTGGGCACGCAGAACACCAGGACATGCGAGCAAAACCACCGCCAGGGCAAAGATGGTGCGCAGTTGTCTCATTCGGCGGGCTGAGCTAATCAAAACCCCTGGACGGTGCCAAGCGGGATTTAGATGGCACGTGAATTGCGTTCTCTTTTCTCAGAAACGCATGGCGACCCGAGTGAACATGATGAAATTGCTGCAACAAGCCCGCGGCATGGCTGAAATGACCGGCCGCAGACCGCAGCCGCGCTCCCCGGGTCCCCTGCTACTTCAAATCCGCGCTCCCAAGTGGAAATCCTCAGCCGCCAAGCCCAGGCGAATCATCCGGATCAACATCCAGGACCCTCCGGACATTCCCCACCCGGTGGCCATCCTCCATTTGGATTCCGCCGGATCCCAAGCCGCTTTTGGCCTGCAGACTGGCGAGTGACGGGGGGCCGGATTGCGACGATTTCGCCGCGAAGGCGGGGCCAGGTCTTAGCTCAGTGCCTGTGGCCCAATTCTAGGCACTGTCCCGGCAATCTCGTAGAAGGAACGAGGCAGTATCCGCAAGTTCGGGCCCCCCTTACTCCCTCCATACCATTAACTTCCGAATACGGACCACCGACCACAGCCACCGACCACCCGATTACTGATTACTGATTACTGATTGCCCCCTACGCCTTCCGCTTTCTGCGCTCTGACCCCTCCCCGCTCTATCAACTATCAACCTTCAACCATCAACTGCTCACAGCTGCTCACAGCTTGCCTGCCCGTCCCAAGCACCTACACTGGCATCCATGAGCTTACATAACGTGGGACAGTTCCCAGCGTATCGGCCGCGGCGCTTGCGCCAATCCCCCGCCTTGCGTCGAATGGTGAGCGAAACCCGGCTGAGCGCGGCGCAATTGGTCCTGCCTTTGTTCGTTCGCAGTGGCCGGAAACTGCGGAGTCCGATTGACGCCATGCCGAGCGTGTTTCAGTTGTCGCCGGACGAACTATTGCGCGAGGCCAGTCAGGCCCATAAAGCCGGCGTGCCGGCCGTGTTGCTGTTCGGCATTCCCGACCGGAAAGACACCCGGGCCACCGGCGCTTACGCGGCCAACGGCATCGTCCAGCAGGCGGTCCGCCTGCTCAAGAAGGAATTGCCCCAATTGCTGGTCATCACCGATGTCTGCCTTTGCGAATACATGTCGCACGGCCATTGCGGCATCGTGCAGACCGACTCGAAAGGCGGACGGATCCTGAACGACCCCACTTTGAAACTGCTCGCCCGCACCGCCGCCAGCCACGCTCAAGCCGGCGCCGACATCGTCGCCCCCAGCGACATGATGGACGGCCGTGTCAGGGCGATTCGCGAGGAACTTGACCGGTTGGGACATACCGACACCCCCATCATGTCCTACGCCGCTAAATTTGCTTCCGCCTTTTACGGGCCCTTCCGCGAAGCGGCTGAGTCCACACCCAAATTCGGCGACCGGCGCAGTTACCAGATGGACGGGGCGAACGCCTCCGAAGCTCTGCGCGAGGTCGCGATGGATATTCAGGAAGGCGCCGACATCGTCATGGTGAAACCCGCGCTCGCGTACCTGGACATTCTCTACCGCGTGAAAACCGAATTTGGTTACCCGACCGCCGCCTACTCGGTGAGCGCGGAATACTCGATGGTGAAAGCCGCCGCCGCCAACGGCTGGATCGACGAACGCGCCGTGACGCTGGAAAGCCTCCTCGCAATGCGCCGCGCCGGCGCCGATATTCTAATCACCTACGCCGCCGCGGACGTCGCCAGGTGGCTTAAGAAATAGCCGTTCACGCCGGCCCCAAAAAATCCAAGGAGTGCAAGCGCCTCCACGACACCCTTCGTCAACCGGGACATGTTAAGAGCCTCGCCCGCACCGGGTTGAGGTGAACGTAATCGCAGGCGGATTTGAGGTAGGCGGTGGTGGTGCCGTCAGCGGGCAGGGCTTTGTAGCGCCCTGAGAAAAGATGGCCAAAAAGCAATTTCCTATCAGTAGGAATAACCCCTTTTTCATCTTTTCAGCCCGGCATAATCCGGATGCGATCCGGTAGCAGCATATCGGGGATATCCCCCAATAGACAGAGTCAGCCAGCTTGACTCACAATCTTCGCGGTGAGCTACTCGCACCAATCTTCGTGGCGCAGCAGCAACTGGTATGGCTCGCGAGAGCTGGCGTAGAAAGCCGCATCGACAAAACAAATACTAACCATCAGGTGCGCGTCACCTGTAATTCGAGACCCTCGAATGGAAAGAGAGAATATGGGAAACAATGTTACAAAACTGGCCGTTGCCCTCGTGATGGGCTGGCTCGCCTTCAACGCCAGTAGATCAACAGCAACAAACAAATAAGAAAGCAAAAAAAGACAACAAAATGAAAAAACAAATCAAAACTCAAGCGGCAGTCACCGCGATCAAGACCAGCATGGTGTTGTTGGCGGCGGCCCTGATCGCCATGATCACGCCGTCGGCTGCCAGCGCCCGGCCACCGTCCGGGACGCCTACCGCCACCCTGCTGGTGAGCGGCCTGGAGGGTACCCAGGGCAGCACGGTCGGCCCCGATGGTGCGCTCTACGTCACCGAAAACTTAGAAGGCAGGATCTGGCGCGTTGACCCCGAAACCGGGCAAGTCACGACGTTCGCCAGTGGTCTGCCGGCTGGACTCTTCGGCATTGGTAATGGTGGGGTAGTCGACGTCGCGTTCATCGGCAACACCGCCTACGCACTGGTCACTGGCGTCGCCTCGGACTCCGGCGGCACCAACGTTGTCGGCATCTATCGAATGGACGGCCCGGCGAGTTTCACTGTCCTCGCTGACATCGGCGAGTTCAACATGCTCAATCCGCCGACCATCCCGTTCCACTTCGACCTCCCGACCGGATTCCAGTTCGCGATAGAAGCATACCGCGGCGGCTTCCTGGTCACCGATGCGAACCTCAACCGCGTGCTGCGGGTCACCCTCGACGGCGAGATCTCCGTGTTCATCGACTTCGACAACATCGTCCCGACCGGGCTGGTGGTGTTCGGCGACACCGTCCTCATGGCCGAGGGTGGCCCCGACCCCCACACGCCCCAAACCGGCAAGGTTGTGTCGTTCGGGCCGAAATCGTCCACCGCTACGGAGGTAGCCTCCGGCGTCCCCTGGGTGCTTGACGTGCAATTTGGCCTCGGTCGCACCCTTTACGCCCTCTCGTTCGGCACGTTCGACCCGAATACTGAAGCGCTGAATCTTGCGGTGCCGAACACCGGCGCGCTCGCCAAGGTCAACGGGGACGGCACCTTTACCGTGGTCGTGCAGGGTCTGAACCAGCCGACCTCGCTCCAGTTCATCGGGAACAAAGCTTACGTGGTCACCCTCACCGGGGAGATCTGGAAGATCGACGGCCTCTCGGCTCCGCCCTACGGCCCGACACCCTGAACGCAGCGAATCGCAGATTAGGATTACGGGGGGGACCGGCCGGATGAGGTTGGCCCCCGGTAGTTCCCGCTCTGGCGCAGTTTTCCCAACTTCTCCGCCGCTGCGGAGGAAGCAGCACTGAGCCGTCTTTATGGCGGGATTCGTTTCCGTTCGGCCAACGAGGATGGTCTCCAAGCAGGCATAGCCATCGGCGCCTGGACCTTCACCCAGTACCTCCAGCCCAAGGACAATCGCTCTCGCAAGTAGCGCCCGGGCCAAATACCAGGACTCGAACATCGGCGATGCATGGGACATTGCCGAACTGCCCAATGGCGGCTTTGCCGTCGCCAACGCCTGGACCGGCGTCTTGACCTTCTACAGTCGAGATGGCCGCACCATGCGCTCGGCTGTCACAGTTCCTGCCGCGGCCATCTTTGGCCTAGGCGCTGTTGGCTCACCCGCCGGGCTCGCATTGAACCCGACTCGCAACCGAGACGGCAACATGGTCATGTATGTCACCGATGGCGGCCAGACTCTCGCTACGGCCAACAACTGGATCGAAATCTACGACGGCAATTTCCATGTGCTGCGCCGCTTCACGGACGCCCTCGCGCCAGTTGCGCAAACCGTTTATTCCGCACGCCCGGTGGACGGCAAGATTTACGTAACGACTGCCGCTTTCACCAAAGGCCAGGGTGGGGCCGTGGACGTTTTTGATACCGAAGGCAACTTCCTGCACCGGCTGAGCATGAACGCCCCGGGCGGCACGCTCGAAGCGCCGTTCTGGGTGACGAGAGCTCCCAAGCATTTCGCGTTTGCCAGCGGTCACTTGCTGGTCACCAATGTTGAAGCCGGGACCATCAGCGTCTTTGACGATGACGGCAGTTTCCTCGGAAATCTCCAGGACCCGAGCGGGCAAGACATCGTCTTGATCGGCATCTGGGCGAGCGTCTTCGATAACGGCGACGCAACCCCAAAATGTTTTACAGCGCAGGTTGCGACTTCCCGCCCGATACACCAAGCCTGTTCGGATACGTGACGCTCGCGGCGCCACAAGACAAATAGTGCCGAATATAGCGCCGGCGCCGGCAACAACTTACGTCGGGATGAATTCGTGGGAACTTGGGACGCGGCCGTGACTGACCGTCGTCTCAAGGCCACACTCGTGGCAGGCGCGCGTGAAATAGCTCGCAGTAAAACAGGTGCGCGGCGGATTCATTCCTGAGAACGCGAGCATCTCATTTTTTGAGAGCTTCTGGGGAAGGCGAGTGGTAGAAGTGTGCCATGAACGTGAACTGCTGTGTCACGTCGGTTCCACCCGCGCAGCGTCAAGTACATGTCGCTCGCCAAAAAGCAATTTCCTATCAGTGAACGTTCCGGCTCTGGCGCTCCGGGCCGCTTGCTTACAAATGAAAGCCAGGCGCAAACCGGAGTCGCCAGCAGCAAGGGGTTGGCCTGAGTCGCTTCGCGGCAAAACAGCCACACTCTTGACATCCACCCTCCTTTGCGGTACACCACAGCTCACCCGCGCAGCGTCAAGTGCATGTCGTGCGCCAAAAAGCAATTTCCTATCAGTTGATGCAACTCAGGCCGGTTCCCTACCACTTCCGTGACTATCCCGCGGATGCGCCCCGCACACTGGGCCTGATCGCGCAAGCCGTCGAACCGGTATTCCCCGAAGTTATCGGCGAGTGCCACGGCACGAAGAGCGTCGCCTACGGCGAATTGGTGCCCGCCACCATCGGTGCGATTCAAGAGCTGAACCGCAGGCTCACCCAGCAATTAGATCAAAACCAGGCAGAGCTCAGGGAATCAAAGAGGCACAACGAAGCGCTCGAGAACCGCCCTGAAGCGCTGGAAAGACACTTTCAAAACCAAGAACTCAATTAGAGGAGCACTACCATGCAGACTAAGATCACGTCGTCAGCCATCCGCGGCGCAATGTTTTTGTGCCTGCTCTCAACCCTCAACCCTCAACCCTCAACCCTCGCCCAAGGCACCGCCTTCACTTACCAAGGTCGTCTCGATGACAACGGCGGCCCTGCCAATGGAAGGTACGATTTGCGATTCAAGTTGTACCTGGACCCGCTGGCCAACACGCAGGCCGGAACGACCGTGCTGACCAACGGAGTCACCGTCTCAGCCGGCTTGCTCGAAGTGACTTTGGATTTTGGCGCGGGGATTTTTGGTGGCAGCAACTACTGGCTGGAGGTGGACGTCAAGACCAACGGCGCCGGAAGCTACACGGAGTTGGCCCCGCTCCAGATGCTGACACCCGCTCCGTATTCGATAATGGCCAACAGCGCCAGCAATTTGCTGGGCAATCTGCCCGCGGTGCAACTCACCGGCGCGGTCGCGTCGGCCAATTTGTCCGGCACCTATTCCAATGCGGTCACCTTTAGCAACAGCGCCGATATGTTTGGCGGCAATGGCGCGGGCCTGGCGAATGTGAATGCCGCGACGCTCGGCGGGCTCAGCGCCGGCAATTTCTGGGAGGGTCTCGGCAATGCCGGCACCAGCCCGACGAATGGAAATTTCCTGGGCACGACGGACAACCAGCCCCTCGAATTGCGGGTTAATGGCCAGCGCGCGTTGCGCCTGGAACCGAATACGAATGGCATGCCCAACGTAATTGGGGGCGCGCCCAACAATTTCGTGGACCCGGGCATTGTCGGGGCCACTATCGCCGGCGGAGGTGCGCTGAACCAGACGATTTCGAGCTTTCTGCCGGGGCCATGTCCAAATCACGTGTCTGACATCTTCGGTACAATTGGAGGAGGCCGCCTCAACACAGTTTACGCTGGCCACGGCACGATCGCGGGGGGCTTGGATAATACGATCTACCCGCTCGCCTACGACGGGGTTATCGGTGGAGGTTTTTTCAATACTCTGTGGACAAACAGCTTCCGGTGTGTGATCGGGGGAGGAGGGGCCAATCTAATTGGCGGGCCGGCGCTCTCGTATTCTTTTATCGGAGGCGGGTTTGGCAATACCATCAGGGGTTCCGATGCCGTCATCGGCGGAGGATCGGGTAATCAAATCGGGGCAAATATCGGCTATTCTTTCATCGCAGGAGGATTAAACAATGGGGTGTTCGAATGGTACTCGAGCATTGGCGGCGGCCAGGGAAATACGATTCAAGCTCTTGCTGACCGCTCGGTGATTGCGGGTGGCGGCAGCAACACCATCGTCGGCTCATTCAATTCTCCAGTCTATTCGGTCATCAGTGGAGGTCAGTTCAATCTCGTTCAAACGAACGGGATCTTTTCTGTCATTGGTGGCGGTCTGGGAAACACGGTGGCGAGCAACGCCGTTTGTGTCACCCTTTCCGGTGGCGCGTCGAACTCCGTAAGCGGCGCCTTTGCAACCGTCGGCGGCGGTTCGAACAATATCACCCTCGGTGTCGGCGGAATTGTGGGCGGTGGGCTAAACAACCAAGCCGCCAATGCTTCGACCGTGGGCGGCGGAAATGGCAACAGTGCCATTGCCCAGCATGCCACGATCGGCGGCGGCGCAGGAAACGTTGCGGGCGACATTGGGGCAACTGTCTCCGGTGGGTTTAACAACGCTGCCAGTGGTTATGCCTCAACAGTGGCCGGCGGCGGGAACAACTCTGCCGCCGGGGCGTACGCGATAGTTGCCGGCGGAGAAGGAAACCAGGCAAACGGCATCGGGAGCTTTGCGGCAGGAAGTGGTGCTCACGCCCTGCATGATGGGTCATTTGTTTGGGCTGACGCTAGCGGCGGGTTGGGGTCGGACTTTCCTTCGACGGGCTTGAACCAGTTTCTAATCCGTGCCACCGGCGGCGTGGGGATCGGCACCACTACGCCGCTGGGACCGCTTCATGTCGCGGGGAACCAGAGCAATTTGATCCTGCAGAATAGCGTCAGTTCGCTTTACTGGAGCATTTACACAGAGAATTGTCCGGGCTGCTCAGAGGGCACAGGCAATCTTCTTTTTGCGCCGAACGCAGGGATCGGCGCGTTCATTCGGCGGAGCGACGGCGCCTACATAAGCGGCTCCGACCTGCGCCTGAAGCGCGACATCACTCCGCTCGCGGGACTTCTGGATAAACTAATGCAGCTCCGCCCGGTTTCCTATCAGTTCCGCAGCGAGCCGGCAAACTCGGCGCGCTCGCTTGGGCTCATCGCCCAGGAGGTCGAACCCTTGTTCCCTGAAGTTGTTGGGGAATACCGTGGCATGAAAGGCCTGGCCTACTCGGAACTGGTGCCGGTGACCATCGGGGCAATCCAGGAGCTGAATCAAAAGGTGACGGAGAAAGAAGCCGAAATTCAGCGCCTCGAGCACCAAAACGAGGCTCTGGAGAATCGGCTCGAAAAACTTGAGCGCTGCCTCAGTCAGATCCAGAACAACCGATGATCACGGCTCAAAGCACATAACTGTTTGGAAAAACCAACCAACTGATAACTCACCCGCGCAGCGACAAGTACGTGTCGCGCGCCAAAAAGCAATTTCCTATCAGTTATTTGTCATCCATCCCTGGAGCAAATCCTCGCCGCCGACGCCCGGGCTGGAAACGAAGCGCAAACGTAGTGCAAACTTCTGAGAGCGGGATGCATCTGGTTGAATCTTCGCGCCGCATTGCCATCTGGCGGCAAACATGGATGTTGGCGGCCCTCATTGCGGCCCTGGTCTCCACCGCGTGGGGGCAGACTGCGGGCGCGCAGGGCGAAAGCGTACTGGTTGCGGCTGTGGAGCCCGCGCCGACTCCAGGGACCGGGGTATGGGTTTTCGCTTATTTTCGTCAGCGCTACGAATCGCGGGTCGAAGTCGATTCGGATGGCAAAACCCACACGGTCCCGCTGGCCAATCCGATGCGGGAGGAGCGCCTTCATTTGGCCTTGTCCTCTGACGGCCGGCATTGGTCGCCGTTGAACGGCAACCGTCCGGTGTGGGACAGGCGGCTCCGGGATCCTTTTGTAGGCCACGCTCCCGACGGCCGCTGGCGCCTTCTGGCGACCGGCGCGGGACCCGGCCCGAGGTCAGATCGCCACGCTGGTCCCGTCTGCCTCGCCGCCACCTCCCCTGACCTGCTCCAGTGGGAGGAGGCGCGCTCACTCACCCTCATGCAGGGGGTGACCGATGAAACCGGACGACCGCCCCGGAACATCTGGGCGCCGGAATGGTTTCTGAACGCCGCCACCGGCGACTTTGTTCTCCTCTGGGCCTCTTCGTTCGAAAACGAGGGTTGGAGGAAGAGCCGGCTCTGGTTTGCACGAACGCGGGACTGGAAAACCTTCACGCCGGCCAAAGTGCTGTTCGCACCCGGCTATTCCGTGATCGACGGAACCCTGATTGAAAACCAGGGCACCTTTTACCTGTTCCACAAGGAAGAGGAGTTTGGGGAGAAGACCGGCGAACGGCGCGCGATCCGGTTGGCGACGTCAAAGCATATCGAGGGCCCCTATACCGTCCACGAAGGTCCGCTCAACCACGGGCAACTCGCCCCGGTGATAACCGAAGGTCCCTGCATCATGCCGGACCCGACCAGTGCCGGGTGGCTCCTCCTCTATGACTACTGCATGACGGACGGCTATGGTCTCTCCAGCTCGTCGAACCTGGTCCAATGGACGGCCGAGACGAGCGTCGATTTTCCCCCAGAAGCGCGCCATGGCAGCACTGCCTGGTTGAACGCGCACGAAGCAGCGGCCTTAAGAGCTTCTTTCCCAGCCAGCCGGTGACCAGCCAAGACGGGAGTTGGTAATCACCCGCACAGCGTCAAACGCATGTCGTGTGCCAAAAAGCAATTTCCTGTCAGTAACGATATACGCAAATCTCCTCATTTCGGGCGAGAGATGAAAACCGACCCTCGCCTTGTTTTCGAGATAACGTCCCGGAGCCCGCTCAAAGGCCATTGTTCTGGTATCTCGCACGTTTGCGAGCCGGGAATCTCGCCACCGAATTCAAACTACGCTGTTCGCCAGGGCGCCTCGCTTCATTCCTATCGCTATTCCTTGGGCGGAAAGTCGCAGGAATGCCGGAACAGTTCGCGCGGGGCGGCATGGGGAGGCACAACTGTTAGGCTTGACATACATAGCGACGCAATGTATGTTGAAATCATGATTGAAAAAGAACTGGTGGCTGCCTCGACCGAGCCGTTGATTCTGTCCCTGCTCGCCAAAGGGGAAAGTTACGGCTATGCACTGATTCAGGAAGTCAAACAGCTTTCCGGAGAGCAGATTAAATGGACGGACGGCATGCTTTACCCAGTGTTGCACCGGATGGAGGACGACGGCTGGATCAAATCTCGTTGGCTGGAGATGGAGAACGGACGCAAGCGCAAATATTATTCCATCAAAAAGGAAGGCCGCCAGGCCCTTAAGAACAAGCGCGAACAATGGACGGTGATTTCTTCCGTCCTCGGCGGTTTATGGAAAGGACAACATGTTTAATCTCGAACAGGCCATCTCAGAATGGCGGCGGCAGATGCAGGCCGCCGGCGTCAGGAATCCGGATGTCGGGGACGAACTGGAAAGTCATCTGCGCGAGGACGTGGGACGGCAGGTGCAGTCCGGAGAAAGCGAGGAGCAGGCATTCGGGGCCGCCGTGCAACGTGTTGGTGAAGCCAGCTTGCTCAACCAGGAATTCGCAAAACTCAGCGGAAAAAAGTGGGCCCGGCTCAGGAAACTCAAGGGCATTATGGCTGGGGCTCTTGATCCAACTCCATCCCTGAGCACATTTAGCCCAGGCGCCCGGTGGACGTTGGAACTGGCCCGGCAGGAAGCCCCCCGGCTTCATCACAGTTTTGTCGGCACGGAACACGTACTGCTTGGCCTGCTGGCCTTGGAAGACGGGGTGGTTCCGAATGTCTTGAAAAGGATGGGGGTGGATCGCGAAGTGCTCAAAAAGCAAATTGAAGATTGGGTCAGTACTTTTCCGTCCGAGAAAATACTGACCCGCCTCCCCTACACTCCTCGTGCCAGGAAATCCCTCCGGCTTGCGGCCAGGGAAGCCAAAGCTTCCCGGCATGCCTCCGTTGGGGCCGAACATATCTTGCTGGGCTTGCTCCTGGAAGGTGATGGCGTGGCGGCACGTGTTCTGAGGAATCTCGGTCTCAGTTCTGAAACGACCCGGGAAGAAATCATGAGAGAGCTGGGCCGGAACCGATGCGACAGTTAATCCGGCACAAACAGGCGTTTGAGCTGCGGCGCGCTGAGGCGAAGCAGGACGGCGAGCATTGGGACGGATCAAGAAAAGGGGTTCGACGATAGCACCGATTCCGCCGGAAAAGCTGTCGTCATTTTTTCAGGCCCTTCGCGGAACCCACCTAACGGATCATGGGTGTTGGGAAGCTCCGGGAGGTCTGGCTCCTGCGACTTTAATCGCCTCAACTCCTCACCAATGATCCGCTCGCCCTTGGCCTGCGCGCTCTCATGGCGTAATTGCCCGGCCATGATGCTCGCTCGCCTCATCACGCGCGTTCCTCCCCTGTCAGCCCTCGCAGATCACCCTTCGACAAGGCTCCTGGATCACCCTTCAGCCTTCAGGGATCAGCCTTCGGCAACCCTTGAAACGCACAATCACTCGGTAAACACGGCCTGTGGAAACGTTTCACCCCTGGATCAGCCCTGGATCACCCCTTGCCGGAAGAAAAATATTCTACCCCGTGTCCGGCCACACCTCATCACGCGCGTTTCTCCGCTGTCAACCTTCAAGGATCAGCCTTGCCAACCTCAAGGATCAGCCTTCGGCAACCTTTGAAACGCACAATCCCTCGGTAAACACGGCCTGTGGAAACGTTTCAACCATGGATCACCCCTGGATCACCCCCCCCGCCGGAAGAAAGAAATACTCTACCCCCTTTCACTGCTAGCCGCTTTCAGCGGATTGAAAACCGCTTCGAGACGGAACTCTCTGTCACTTTGTCACGGTTCAAAGCGTGACACGGTGGGCTTTGTCACGTTTTCAAGAGTGAGAATCCCTCGGTAAATACGGCTTTGTCACGTTGTCACGTTTTGAAAGCTCTCCACCTCACCCCCGGCGCAGAAAATAAAATTTATCCTTTATCCTTCAGCCTTCGGCCTTTACTAACTCCCGATAGCTCCCGCTCGCCCAAAACCGTGGTCCCGATAGCTCCCGATAGCTCCCGCGGGCATGTTCCCGCAGCATGACCTATCGGGACCTACCGGGACCTATCGTGAGCTATCGGGAGCAAAATTGAAGCTCCGCGCGCTAGGGCGCGCTTATCCCAACCCGCCACATCGCCCGCCCTCCAGAGCGAATATCAGTTAATACCACCAAATCCCCGCTAATCACAGCTACTACCGCGTAATACCACTTCCCGCATTTTGACTCGAACTGGTATTTTCCGTTATTCGCTCTCCCCGCCCTCATTCATGGAGCCTAAAAAACATTACACCCGGATGCAGGAGCGTTTGGCTTCCTACGAGCCGCACAACCCATTCCGGATAAAACCCGGCGAGTAACGCGGCTCGAACAGGCCGCAAACCAGGGCCGAATCTTTCCGTCAAAAATCCGTGTCATCCGTGCTGTCCATGGTTAGATTTCGCGGATGAGAATCGAAGCGCTGCATATAGGCCTCCGTGTCCGCCACCCGCAATACGGTGTCGGGGTGGTCAAGACCATCTCCGAAGCTACGGCGGAGATCCAATTCGATGACGGCAAGCGCGCGGTCGCGCCCGAGCCGAGCGGCCTGGAACCCGCCGAAGCTCATGCCGCGGTCGGCGGGCTGGATGTGCCGCTGGCACAGTTCATCCAGCAGACCGTCGCCGCTGCGCTCGATAAGTTGGGTTTTGAAAAACCTGACGCGGTTGTCGAACAGCTCGGCCCTCGGTGGCAACGCGGCAAAGTGGTGCTCCACCCATCGGACCCGGCCCTGCAAACTAAGGAAGTCTCGCTGGAAACGTTTTTCCACAAGGTCGTCGGCATGCGGAATCAGCTTCGCGTGCTCGAGCAGAAGATCAATGCGCACGAGAAACTCGCCGACGCCGAGAAAATCGAGATGCAACAGTACATCACCCGCTGCTACGGCTCGATGACCACCTTCAATATCCTCTTCAAGGAAAAGGAAGACCAATTCTGAACCGGCCCCGGCTGGCGGATCACCTGCTGCGCGTCTCCAGCATCGGTGCCGCTCGCTTAACCAATTGCACCGCGATTCCCCACGGGTCCCGAAGCATGACCAACTGGTCGCCCCCCGGGCTCGTGTTCAAATCCTCGGCGACCTTTGCCCCCGCCTTGACCAGGCGGTCGCGGTCGGCGGCTGGGTCTTCCGAGACGAACGCCAGGTGCAGCAGCAGCGGGTGGAGGCTTGAATAATCCGGCACCGGGGCCAGCGGGTTTCGGTAGATTTCCAGCATCACCGACCCTGCTCCCTCCATGAGGAATCGCGCGTGCGAAGGTTCGCCACTCGACCTCGCGACCCGGAACCCGAGGTGCTTAACATACCAGTCAGCCATGGCCCGTGGGTCTGGCACCTGGAGCGCGAAATGTTCGATTTTCATGCAACAAATTCTGCGGCGGGCGAACGGCCTGCGCCAGGGAAAAACCCGCTGGTGACGTGCGCCCAGGCAACTTTAGTGCTTTTCAACGCAGGACCGCCAATTAGAGTAACTCCCATGCTTCCGCGTCTGACCCCGCTGTGCATATGTGGCGCGCTCCTCCTGAGTCCGTTGCTGGCTCTGGCGGCAGCGCGCGACCCGCTGCGCCGGGTCGGTGTCGCCAGCACTAATTCTTCTGCCGATTCTTCATTGATGGACTTTACCGGTCTCGCAGCACTTAACCACTCAAGCCTCGCTCTCCACGTTTCACGCATCGCGCACCTGTCCGCCGAAGCCTTGGAGCCTGTGTGAAAACTCAAATGCGCTTGCGTAAGCCATTGATAAACTTCTGTAACTCGTTGATAAACGATCCGGCCAGTGGTCGTTTTCAGAGTTTTCACACGGCCTCCTTGGCGAAGGCGGATCACGCATCACGCATCATTCCTGCCGTCCTCACCCTGCAAACATGACCCCTCATCCTTCGCTTGCTGTCTGCTCCTGGTCCTTGCAGCCCACCAGCCCGCAAGACCTCATCACCAAACTCCAGGCGACCGGCCTCCGGCGCGTGCAACTGGCGCTCGACCCGCTCCGTAAAGACCCGGCAGTCTGGGGCCAGACCGCGAATCTCTTCAAACAAAACAACATCACTATTGTCTCCGGCATGTTCGGCTGCGAAGGCGAGGATTATTCGACCCTGGATTCCATCCGCGCTACCGGCGGCATTGCGCCCGACCACACGTGGGAAGCGAACCGCGCGAACATCCGGGCGACGGTCCCCTTGGCCCGCCAACTCGGTTTGAACCTGGTCACTTTCCATGCCGGGTTTGTCCCGCACGAAGAAACCGATCCTGATTTCGCCAGGATGCTCAGCCGCCTCGCTGAAGTGGCAGACACTTTCCGCGCCGCCAACATGGTGCTCGCGTTTGAAACGGGCCAGGAGACTGCGCCGGTGCTGGTGCAACTCCTGAAAAAGCTCAATCGCGGGAATGTGGGGGTCAATTTCGATCCCGCCAACATGCTGCTATACGACAAAGGCAATCCGATCGAGGCCCTGCGGATACTAGGTCCGTGGATCCGGCAGGTTCACATAAAGGATGCCATCCGCACCCAAAAGCCCGGCACGTGGGGCCAGGAGGTCCCGGCCGGCACCGGCGAGGTGGATTGGCCCGCCTTTTTTGCGACGCTCAAACAATTGAGTTACACCGGCGATTTGGTTATCGAGCGTGAAGCCGGCGGCCGGCGGCTGGACGATATCCGGACCGCATGCGAAGTCGTGAAAAAGTGCATTGGCTAACAGCACGCCGCGGTTCCGCCCTCCAAACACTCAGCTCGAGGACTTTATGGCACAATCGAATTCCCAAACTTCAAATGGCAAAGTGAATGTCGCTGTGGTTGGCCTCGGCTTCATGGGCGTTACCCATCTGCGGGCCTACCAGCAGGTGCCCGCGGCGCGCATCGTCGCGGTATGCGACGCCGTCCGCCTCCCCGTCAATGGCATTCTCCAGGGTGTCGCCGGCAATATCAAAAAATCCGACGACATCAACCTGGGTCCGCAGGTTAAGGTTTTTCGCAAACTCGAAGAAGTGCTGGCTGACCCCGAAGTTCAGCTTGTCGATCTTTGCACGCCGACACCCTTGCACCCCGAACAGGCCATCGCTGCCCTCAAGGCCGGCAAAAATGTCCTGTGCGAAAAGCCGCTCGCCCGCACTTCCGCTGCGGCCCGTGAAATTCTTGCCGCCCAAAAAGCTTCGCCGGGTTTCCTCATGCCGGCGATGTGCATGCGTTTCTGGCCCGGCTGGAGCTGGTTGAAGCAAGTGGTCGCCGACCAGCGTTACGGCAAAGTCCTCGCGGCGCGGTTCCGGCGATTATCGGCCATGCCGACGTGGAGCAAGCAGGGGACCTATGCCGGCGCCGCCAGCATCGGTGGCGCGCTTTTCGACCTGCACATCCACGATGTCGATTTCGTTCAGTTCCTCTTCGGGCCGCCCGCTAGTCTCTTTTCTACCGGCGTGACCGCTCCGGACGGCTCGGTGGACCATGTGGTCACCCAATACGTCTATCCCGGCGGGCCGGCCGTTTATGCCGAAGGCGGCTGGCTGTTAGCCGCTGGCTTCAACATGGCCTACACCCTCCTGTGCGAGCGGGCTACCCTCGATTTCGATTTGGCCCGTGGCGCCGACGCCATGCAAATCACCGAGCAGGGACAAGCTCCCCGCGTAGCGACCTACGATGGGCCCGACGGGTACGGT
Source organism: Candidatus Acidiferrum sp. (assembly GCA_035566435.1). Classification (GTDB taxonomy): domain Bacteria; phylum Verrucomicrobiota; class Verrucomicrobiia; order Limisphaerales; family UBA8199; genus DATMRF01. Next base: position 40,087 of record DATMRF010000117.1, on the reverse strand, counting down.
GAGGAGGTCCGCTATGCGGTCCAATGCGCCCTGGATGGTAAATCGCCAACGGTGGTCACCGGTCAGGACGGCTTCCTCGCGCTACAAATTTGCGAGGCGGAGGAAAAATCCATCAAGACCGGCAACATCGTTGCCCTCTGATCACAGCCGGCACCCAGGTAAGATTCCGGCCTGTGCCTCTCGCTCCCCAATCAAAAATCAAAAATCGAAAGAGTGCTTTCCTTGGCCCGCGAAGTTGTTATATAGCCTGCGGTTGTCCGTACAAATCAACATTGACCCATGACTTCCGAGAGATTACTCTGCCTGCCTTCCTGTGCCGCTCTGCTTTGGGTGTTGCCGGTCACCTGCCTCGCCCAGCCCGACCCTAATTGGCTCGACCATGACCGCGCCCGGCCGCAACCGTCGGTAGTCACACCCGGCGAAGCCGGCAAGCCGCCTTCCGATGCCATCGTGCTCTTCGATGGCAAAGACCTGTCCCAATGGGCAAGCATGGACGGCACGCCTACCAGGTGGATCTCGCGCGATAGCTACATGGAGTGCGTCAAGGGCAGCGGCTACGTCCGGACGCTCCAAAACTTTGGTGATTGTCAGCTTCACGTCGAGTGGGCTGCGCCGGTGCCGGCCCAGGGCGAGGGTCAGGGCCGGGGCAACAGCGGCGTCTTTTTCGGACTCGACCGCTACGAAGTCCAGGTGCTCGATTGCTACGGCAATAAAACCTACGCCGACGGTTCGACCTCCGCCATTTACGGCCAATACCCGCCACTCGTAAACGTCTGCCGCCCGCCCGGTCAGTGGCAGACCTATGACATTATCTACACCGCGCCGCGCTTCGATGCCGAGGGCAAGCTGCTTTCGCCGGTGCGCCTGACCGTCTTTCAAAATGGGGTCCTGGTCCAAAACAACGTCGCTCTGGTCGGTCCCACCAGTTGGCTGGAGCGCGCGCCCTATCAGGCCCACCCGGAAAAACAGCCCATTTCTCTTCAGGACCACGGCAATCCCGTCCGCTTCCGTAATATCTGGCTTCGCGAGTTGGGCATGCCTGGCAGGAGAGAATTCACCCTGCCAAACTCGCTGCTCGACACCTACACCGGCACATACGAGCGAGATGAAATCACCCACGACCAAATCGAAGTCACTCGTGAAGGCAGCCAGCTTTCTGCGAAGCTCGGCGGCGTTAAATTCGTGCTTTTCGCCGAGTCGCCGACCAAATTCTTCGCCAAAACAACCGATGTACAGATTGAGTTTCCGGCGGGCGCGCAGGGCAAACCTGATCGCCTGACCTGGTCGGTTGGCGAAGGAGCCAATGTCGCCCACCGGAGCAAATAGCGCTGTGGCTTGACAACTGCTCCGGAGTTTTCTATATCAATCACCGTGCTCAGTTAAGAATTCGAATCGGACCTATATTGCATATGCCTCCCAAGATCGCCGAAAAACCCGTTGAAAAAAACACCGAGAAACCCGCCGAGGCGAAAGCAGCCGAAGCCGCCAAGGTGGCCGCGAACCGCCAGCGCGAGTTGGATGCCGCCATCTCGATGATCACCAAGACCTATGGCGAAGGCAGCATTATGCGCCTGGGCGACGCCCGTGCCCTCAAGCAAATCGAGGTCATCCCTACCGGCGCCCTTTCTGTTGACCTCGCGCTCGGCGTCGGCGGCATCCCCCGCGGCCGGGTCGTCGAGATTTTCGGCCCCGAATCCTCCGGCAAGACCACGCTGATGCTCCATGTTATCGCCAACGCCCAGAAGTCCGGCGGCCTCGCCGCCTTCATCGATGCCGAACACGCCCTCGACCCGGGTTACGCCAAACGCCTGGGAGTGAACCTTGATGATCTCTTGGTCTCGCAACCCGACAGCGGCGAGGAGGCCCTGACCATTTGCGAAACGCTCGCCCGTTCCAATGCGCTTGATGTCATCGTCATTGATTCCGTCGCCGCGCTCGTGCCGAAAGCGGAACTCGAAGGCGAAATGGGCATGGCCACCATGGGCATGCAGGCCCGTCTCATGAGCCAGGCCCTCCGCAAGCTCACCGCCATCCTTGCCCGCGCCAAAACCACCTGCGTCTTCACCAACCAAATGCGTGAAAAGGTTGGCGTCATGTTCGGCAACCCGGAGACCACCCCGGGAGGCAAAGCCCTCAAGTTTTACGCCAGCGTCCGCATGGATATCCGGCGCAAAGACACGCTCAAAGATGCCGCCGGTAACGCGGTCGGCAACCATGTCAAAGTCAAAATCGTCAAAAACAAAGTCGCCCCTCCCTTTGCCGAAGCCGAGTTTGATATCCTTTACAACCACGGCATCAACAAGGAGGGCAGCATCCTCGACGTCGGCATCGATACCGGAGTGGTCGATAAAAAAGGCGCCTGGCTGCAATTCGAAGGTGAGTTAATCGGGCAGGGCAAAGAAGCAGCCCAAAAGGCTCTCTCGGAAAAGCCCGACCTCGCGAAAAAAATCGTCGATGCCATCATGGTCAAACGCAACGCCCAACCGAACGGGGCGGCCGGCGAGAAATAACTCCCCAACAGACGGCCTGGGAGTCTTCTTGGGTATGCAACACATTGCAGACAAAGAAGCTGCATGCGTCGCCTTGAAGCTGACTTCGGGTGGCAAGCGGTGTCTCTGGTCTCCGCTTTAGCGTTAAAACAGCTTGGCTCCCGCCGGCTTGCCTCCGAGCAAATGGACCTTGTCCCGGACGCGCGTTTGGCCGTAGGTCCTTCTGTGTCGGAGCGAATACTGGTTGTCACAATAATTCGCTTGAAAACGCCGGCTGCCCGTGCTTAATTCTCGCTTGTTAGTCTTAAAGGCCGTAGAGCCATTATGCGTGTGAATTACAGTGCATGAATAAGATTCAACCGACGAGGGTGTCTTGAGTCGCCCTTTTCCTTCACGTTCCTCTTCTCCGTCCGCTCCGTTCGTCAGGGTTAACGGGAAAATTCGTGCCCGCGAAGTCCGAGTCATTGGCAGCGACGGCAAACAACTCGGCGTGCTGTCGCTCGGTGACGCGTTGACCATGGCCCGCGCCAACGGCGTTGACCTGGTCGAAATCGCTCCCAACGCAACGCCGCCTGTTTGCCGCCTGGTCGATTACGGCAAGTATCGCTACGAACAGGCCAAGCGTGACAAGGAATCCAGAAAGCACCAACACGCGACCAAGGTCAAAGAGGTCCAGCTCAGCCCGAAAATTGACCCTCACGATCTCGGCGTCAAAACTGGCCACGCGGTCGATTTTCTGTGCGAAGACATGAAGGTGAAGGTCACGCTCAAATTCCGCGGACGCGAGATGCAGCACACCGAGGTCGGTTTCCAGGTTCTCGAGAAATTCCTCGCCGACATCGCGGCGTACGGCCACCCGGATTTTGCTCCGAAGCTAAACGGCCGCGCGATCAACGTGATGATCAGCCCGCTTCCGCGCAACAAGCGTCCCCGGCATCCGCACCAGGCCGAAGGCGGCGCCTTGGTGCATCCTCCCGATCCACCCCCGCGTGCGGAGGATAATCATCAACCTGCCCCTGTTCCCGTCGAGCGCGATACCCGGCCGGAAGTGTCCCGGACCGGAAGCTTCGCCAACAATCCCTTCGCCCAGTTGGAGATTAAACGGTAGAGCCGCCCCCGTGCCCCAACCCGCGCACGAGTTCCGGCATTTTGCAGTTCTCGCAAATGGCATTCGAGTGGTCGCAAAAATCCCGCACGATTTGAATCAAACCTTGCTGAGCGGCGGCGCTCGGCAACGCGCGGCGGTGGGCACCCCCCAACAGTCGCTGCCGGGCCAACCGCAGCACTGAGTTATCCTCGGCCGCGGGCCATTTGAAGTAGCGGTCTTCGAGTCGGTGCTGAACCGCAACGTTCCTGCCCTCCAGCGCCCGGCTCCAAAGCCAGGGCAGGCCCGTATTCACCGCCAGGTCCGTCACCCGCCTTGCGCCAATCAGCGGCTGCTCTTTCTTCAACGGTCGCGAGCGCAACGTCCAATGCCACGACCAGAAATCGTCGCGCCCGGCCTGAAGTGTTTCCAGCAGGGAGCTGGCCAGGTGATCGTCGGCCAGTTCTCGCGCGCACCAGCGTTCGAGGTTTGCAGCGATGTCGCCGTTCACGGACCATCCGGCGGCGAGCGCCAGGCGCCGTTGCGGATGATTGGCCGGTCGCAGGCCGTGCAGGTGCCAAACCGCGTGCGGCAGGATGCCTTCCGAAAACGCGTCCCGCTCGCGCCACCACAGGTCCCAGACTCGGCGGAGGTAACCATCGGTTCCCGCTCGTGCGCGGAGCACGTCGGCCGGCAGGAGGCCGCTCAGCCCCAGCAGCCGAGCCTGGACGGTGAGCGCTCCACTCGCAGCGGCTGACCAAAGCGGCCGCAATTCCGCCAGGCGCTGCATCGGCCAGATATTGTGTTTATACCCAAGCGCGCGAAACAAACCCTCCCACAACGCCTGGTCCCAGCCGACCTGCCGGGCGCGGGCCTGGAACTGGGCGGCTTTGCTCCGCAAGCGCACGTGCGCGGCCTGGCGGAGAAGTTCGAGCACCTGCTCAGACGTCAGCCCACGCAACGGAGCGCAACACTGACCACGCTGTTCCTCGGGCAAAGCCTGCGCGGCCTCACCACCCAGCCACAAACTCAGCTCGCCAAGCGGCGCATCCAGCACCTGGCGCAGCAACAGTACCGGTGGCGCGCCGGTCGCCGGGCGCTCGCTTTCCCACAGCACGTGCAGCAGCACGTTCCGAAAAGCCGGGTTGCGATCGTGGCCGTGCGCGCGCCAGCCGCTCGAACGCAAGTCCACCTCCACATCACCGGTCCGCGCCGGCTCGTCGCCGACCTGGATGACCGCGCTCCGGAAATCCGGTCCGCCCTCGAAGTTGCGGAAGCCCGGGTGAAGAATTCGCACCGATTGGCCGTCCAAGGTTCTGAGCTGGTCGCGCAGCAGTCGCTGGTGCTGCCAGATCGCTTGCAGCAGGCGCTCGGGCGGGGAATCATCGTCCTCGCGCAGCACCGGGGCCACGCCGCAGCGGACACGGCCCTGGGCGTAAAAGTTGTCGGGAAGCGCAAACACTGGCCATTGCTTTTGCGCGGTCGTCGGCGCAAAGTCAAGCTTTGCAGCAACAGGCTTGTTGAGAGAGTTGGATGGGTTGGATTAGAATGAGGATTGGCGGCGGGTGATTGGAAATCGGTAATCAGTAGTCAGGAATTGGTGCGTGAGACAGATTGTGGATGTGCAGATAGAGTTAGTGGCCGATGATGTGGAGATGGGACGCATCGAATGCCGGGTTGGATTGTTGAATCTTTGTGAAATTGACCGACTGTAACGCACCCTGGCTGGCGCTGCGCTCGTGGCGGACCGCACCGGTGAGAATAATGATGCTGCTGCTGGCGTTTTTGTGCCAAGTGCCCGGTGTGAGTCCGTTGGCTGCCGAGGAACCGGATGTGCGGCGGGACGCGGCGGTAGCGGCGATTGAAAAGGTGATGCCGAGCGTCGTGAACATCGCCACCGAGACGGTGATCCAATACCACGATTGGTATGACGACCTGCTCCGGCAGTTCTATGGGTGGGGCCGGACACCGGTGCGGCAACAAAAATCGATCAGCCTGGGTTCGGGCGTCATCATCGACGCCGAAGGCTATGTGCTGACAAATTTCCACGTGGTCCGCCGCGCCAGCCGCATCCAAGTCAAGCTCTGGGATGGCCGCGAGTATGACGCCGACCCGGTGGTCGCCACGGAGGCGACCGACATCGCGCTGCTAAAGCTCAGAGTCAAGCCGGGAGAGAAGTTCAAAGCAATCAAGTTCGCCCCGGACGACGACCTGCTGCTGGGTGAGACGGTGCTGGCCCTCGGCAACCCTTATGGATTGGGTGGGTCGGTAACGAAGGGCATCCTGAGTTCGAAGAATCGCCGGCCTTCGAACGGGACCGAGCCGCTGAACGTCGAGGACTGGCTCCAGACCGACGCCGCGATTAACCCCGGCAACAGCGGTGGACCGCTGGTGAACCTGCACGGTGAGTTGATCGGTTTGAACGTCGCTGTCTTTCGCGAGGAACATGGCGAACGCGGCATGGGCGTGGGTTTCTCCATTCCGGTGAAGCAGATTTCAGCCGCACTTTCGAAGTTCTTTACCCCCGAGGTGACCGATTCGCTTTGGTTCGGCGCGCAAGTGAAGTCTGAGGCAGGCGGATTGGTGGTGGCTTCGGTGCAACCGGGAACTCCGGCGGCAAAGGCTGGCCTGCGTGAGCGGGATCGGGTCCTGCAGGTGGACGGCCAGGGGGCGCCGGGACTGGTCGTCTATAACCGCCTTTTGACGGCTGCACCGGAGCACAAGGCCGCGTTACTGATCGACCGCGACGGCGCGCAGCGAAAACTCTCCGTCCAGCTGGAGCCCTTTGAAGAGGTCATCCGGCAAAAACTCGGCGTCACGCTCCTGGAAGTCACCTCTCAAACTGCGGAGCGGCTGGGCGTCCGCGCCGGGGAAGCGCTTTTCATTGACGAGGTCGAAAAGAACGGACCGGCGGGGCGCGCCAAGGTGGAGCGTGGCTTTTTGCTCGCCGCCATCGACGGCCGGAACGCGACGAAGCTCGGCGCCGTAACCGAAATCCTCGCCGCCAAGAAAACTGGCGATACGGTCAATCTTTCCGTGATCGTACGTCGGCGGCTGGGGGCCAGCTTTGTCGAATTTCAGCAAGGCGTGGTCGATGTGGAAGTGAGATAGGGAATTTTGTGTTGGCCCCGGCCTCGCCGGAATGATTACACTGCGGGTCGGGTTGCAGCCATGAGCGACGAGTTGATGATAGAAGTTGCCAACCTGACCAAGCGGTACGCGGGCCACACGGCGGTATCGAACATTTCTTTTACGGTCAGGCAGGGGGAGATTGTCGGCTTGCTCGGCCCGAACGGGGCCGGCAAGAGCACCACGATGCGTATCCTTTCCTGTTACCTGCCGGCGACCTCGGGCACCGTCCGCGTCGCGGGCCTGGATGTGTTCGCGCAATCCAGCGAGGTTCGGCGCCGGATCGGCTACATGCCGGAGAATAATCCGCTCCATTCTGACATGCGCGTTCGGGAGTACCTTAAATTTCGCGCCCGCCTCAAGGGTCTTGGCCTTAAGCGCTCCCGCCAACGGGTCGATACGGTAATGGAACAGTGCAGCCTGACGGACGTGGCGCGCCGCATTATCGGGCAGCTTTCCAAGGGATACCGGCAGCGCGTCGGCCTGGCCGATGCCCTGGTCCATGAACCGGAGCTGATCATCCTGGATGAGCCGACGATCGGGCTGGACCCGAATCAAATCCGCGCCGTGCGCCAATTGATCAAGAGCCTGGCCCAGACCCACACCGTCCTCATCTCCACGCACATCCTGCCCGAGGCCGAAATGACCTGCAATCGCTTGGTCATCATGTTTGAAGGCAAAATACTTGCCGCCGACACGCCGGAGAACCTGCAGCAACTCATGAGCAGCAATAGCCAGGTCCTCGCCGAGATCGCTGCGCCGCTGGCCGAGCTGCAAAAATCCTGGGCCGAGATGCCCGAGATCGAGCATTTCGACGTTTCCGCCGCCGAGGGGGAGTATTTCCGCTGCGCGCTGACGCCCCGTAACGGACTCGATTTGCGGCCGCGCATTTTTGCGCTGGCGCGCGAGCGCGGCTGGACCTTGCGGGAACTGACGCGCAACCGCCACTCGCTGGAGGATATTTACGTCCGGGTCACGCGCCCCGAAGAAGAGGAGGAAGGCTGATGCAGGCCTATCTGACCCTTACGCGCCGGGAGCTCGCGGGCTATTTCCTTTCGATGACCGGTTACGTGGTTCTGGCGGCTGTGACGCTTTTATTGGGATGGAGCTTCGTTGATCTGTTGGTGAACTTGCAGCAGCAGCCGACCCCCATGCCCATCACCGAGCTGTTTTTTGTCACGCAGTTCTTCTGGCTGATCCTGGTTCTCTCGGCCCCGGTGCTGACGATGCGGCTGTTCGCCCTGGAGAAGTTTTCAGGCACTTTCGAGACGCTCATGACCACCCCGGTCAGCGAGCTGCAGGTCGTGCTGGCGAAGTTCAGCGCCGGGCTGATCCTTTACATCGTAACCTGGCTCCCGTTGCTCGGCTGCCTGTCCGTCGTCCGTTATTATGCCAATGCCCCGGCCGCGCTGAACGCCGGCGTCGTGGCCAGCACCTTTCTTGGGATCATTTTGTTGGGTTGCGTGTTCATTTCCTGGGGCTGCCTCGCCTCATCTCTCACTCGTAGCCAGGTCACCGCCGCGATGATCAGCCTGGCATTCGGCGTTTGCCTGTTCCTGGTTGGTGTCCTCGCGACCCACGTCCCGGCGTACACCACCTGGCAAACCGAGGTCCTAGCAGCACTCTCATTTTTCGAGCAAATGCATGATTTCGCCCGCGGGGTGGTCGATACTCGCGCTGTGATTCTCTACCTGTCCCTGACCCTCCTGTTCCTGTTCATGACGTTGCGCGTCGTCGAGAGTCGCCGCTGGAAATAACATGGCCGGGCCGACTCCATCGAAACCCAGCTTCTCCCCCTATCGCCGATGGGGCATTGGTCTTAACGTGGTGGTGTTGACCCTGGTGGTCCTGTCGGTGGTGGTAATGGTTAATTATCTCAGCCGGGATTACTTTTTGCGCTTTCACCTCAGCGCCTTCGGCCGAATCCCCCTTTCGCCTCGGACCGTGAGCCTCCTCGAGTCGTTGACCAACAAGGTCAATGTCATCATCTACTATGATAAGGACGACCCGATGTACACTATGGTGAGTGATATCCTGAAGGAGTACCGGCTGGCCAATCGCAACCTCCAGTTCAGCACCGTGGATTACCTCCGTGACGCCGGCGCAGCCCTCCAACTGAAGGAAAAATACCATTCGCTCGGGGCGCCGAACGCGAAGAACTTCATCATCTTCGATTGCGGGGGCAAGGTTAAGATCGTGGAGGGTAATGCCCTCGCCAAGTACATCATCGAGCAGCTGCCGAACGAACGGGACACCAAATTTCGCAAGAAGCCGGTTGCCTTTGAGGGCGAACGCGCGTTTACCGCGGCGCTCATGGCCGTGACCAGCCCGAAACCATTCAAGGCTTATTTTCTCGAAGACGAAGGCGAGAACCCGATCGACAGCGATGAAGACACGTTCGGATACCTGAAGTTCGCCTGGACGCTCGCCGAGAATTATATCGAGCCGCACAAACTGTCGCTTTTAGGCACTAACCCGATACCGGCCGACTGCGATCTGCTGGTCATCGCCGGCCCCGCCGACCGGATTGCGGACCCGGCGCTCGAAAGAATTGACCAATACCTCAACCAGGGCAAGCGGCTGATGGTGCTGTTCAATTTCCGGTCGATCGAAAAACCGACCGGCCTGGAGGCGGTCCTGGCCAAGTGGGGCGTGAACGTCGGCACCAATGTCATCAAGGATCCTGAGAACTTCACCCAGGCGAACCTGATGGACATGAAGGTTTACAGCTTCAGCAAACACCCCGTGGTGAATGCCTTGCAATCCCTGCCCCTCCATCTCATCCTGCCTCGCTCCATCGGCAAACTGCCGTCGCGTTCGCAATCAGCCGATGCTCCGGTGGTGGACGAGTTGGCCTTTTCCGGCCCGAAATCCTTCGCGGACCACAATCCGGGTTTGGGCGAAAGGAGATTTTCCATGATGGTGGCTGTCGAAAAAGGCGCGATCAAAGATGTCGTCACTGAGCGTCCCACCACGCGGATTATTGTTACGGGCGACTCCATTTTCCTGGCCAATCACCAGGTCGACTCCGGCGCCAACCGCGATTTCGCCGCCGCTGCGGTCAACTGGCTGCTCGACCGTCCGCAGTTGCTCAAGGACCTCGGCCCCCGGCCGATCACCCAGTACAGCCTTTCGATGACGAAGACCCAACTCCAAAGCGCGGAGTGGCTGCTCCTGGGCGGCATGCCTGGTGTCGTTCTGGTGGTCGGGTCCCTCGTTTGGCTCCGCCGCCGAAAATGACGAAAGCCGAACTGCCAATTCTGCCCTCCGCATTCACCACCTTTGAGCAGCGCGAGATCCCGGCGCGTCGGGATACTCCGCGCTTGGACTCTTCGAGGGCATGAACGCAAAGAAAACCTGGGTTTGGATTTGCGTGGCCGCCTGCCTGTTCGCGCTCATTTATTTGGTTCAACGATTCCCTCCGCGCCCGCCATCCGCCGGGCCCGGCAGGATCCTGCCCAAGTTCAACCCGGCCGCCGTCACTTCCGTGCAGGTGCGGCCGGGGGGACCCGTCCAGCTCGAAATCCGGGCCGAACGCACCAACGATACCTGGCTGTTGAAGTTGAGCGAGAAGATGCTCTATCCCGCCTACTCGGAGAAGATCGAAAGCCTGCTCAGCGCGCTGGCTCAACTTACTCCCGACGCCTATATCACCCCCTCCGAGATACGGACCCGGCCGAAAGCGGACGAAGATTACGGGTTCGCCTCTCCGCAGGCCTCGCTCACCGTGCACCAGGGCGGCGACCTTGTTCACCTGAACATCGGCGTCAAAACCGCCCCTGGCGACCAAGTCTTCCTGCAGGTGGTCGGCGTGGAGGGGGCTTATGTTATCAATGCCGATTTCCTGAAACTCGTCCCGGCCGCCGCCGCCGATTGGCGCGATATCACACTGATCGACCTGCGCGAGCTGAGCTTCGATCGCCTGGCCGTGACCAATAACACCAAGGCATTGGTCCTGGTGCTCCAACTCGACGCCACCAATCGGTTATTTCGCATGGTCTGGCCGTTCCCGGCGCGGGCGGATAATTCGCACATTGAAACCTGCCTGCAAAACTTGCACGACCTGCGCGTCAGGAAATTCATCACCGACGACCCGAAGCCCGACCTCGAGTCCTTCGGCCTGGCGCCCCCCGCTCTCGAATTGGCGCTGGCCCAGGGAACCAACACCGTGGCGGCGCTGCAGTTCGGCAAAAGCCCGACTAACGATGCCGGCGCAGTGTATGCCCGGCGTCCCGGGCAGAACACGGTCGTTACAGTTTCCAAGGACCTCTTGGCGCCCTGGCAGCGCGAATCCGTCAACGACTTTCGCGATCCGCACCTGCTCACCCTGACCGAGCCTGTCCGGCTGATCACCGCGCGCGCGCTCGAGCCGTTTTCATTGCAGTGGGAAACGAACGGCGCCTGGCGCATTCAGCCGGAGGGCCTGCCTGGCGATGCCGGCCTGGTCGCGGGTTTCCTGTCCGTCCTCACGAACGCTCAAATTCGTCAATTCGTCAAAGATGTCGTCAACCCTCCGGAATTGCCCGACTTCGGTTTGGCGCCGCCGATGCGGAAATATACGTTGCAGGCGCCGGGCACCAACTCCTCGGGCGCCCTCACAAACGTCGTTATCGCCGAACTCGATTTCGGGTGCGTAACAAACCAGCCGGACCGGGCGTTTGCGCGGCGGACGGATGAAACTTCCGTTTATGCGGTAAGCACCAACGATTTCGCCCGACTCCCCACAAACGGTTGGCAGTTGCGCGAGCGCAAGCTATGGGATCTGTCTGCGGCGGACGTCGCCCGCATCACGATTCATCAACAGGACAAGGTGCGGCAGCTCGTCCATAACGGGCCGCATCAGTGGTCCTTGGCTGCCGGCTCGGCCGGGAACATCGAAGATCTGGCAGTCGAGGAGACCGTTCGTGGCCTGGCGCAGGTCTCGGTTCTGCACTGGACCGCCCGGGGGGAAACGAACCGCACCGCCTATGGGTTTGGTGACAAACCTTACGAAATCACGCTCGAGCTTCAGAACGGAACGAAGCATTCGATCGCGTTCGGTAACGAAACCGGAACCGGCTCCGTATATTCCGCAGTCACCCTCGATGGGCAGCTTTGGATCGGTGAATTTCCCGGGAACCTTTACGGCCAGACGCAATACTCACTCTCCATCCCCTAACTTGAACCTCAAGCTCGGATTCCAGGTCCCGCCACTCTGCACTCCGCACTCCGCACTCCGCACTTTGCACTCGGCATCCTCCACTCTGCCCTCTGCGCTCTGCACTCTGCACTGGTAATATGCCTCCTCGCCGCAAGAGCCGCTTCTGGCGCATCTGCCGCATCTACTTTCGGCGGTTCCGGATCACTGTTTGGCTCGTCGTGCTGGTGTTGCTGGGCTCGCTGCTCTATCTCAACCAGGTAGGTCTGCCGGGCTTCGTCAAGCGGCCGCTCCTCGAAAGACTTCGGGCGCGCGGCCTGGACCTGCAGTTCTCCCGCCTCCGCCTGCGCTGGTATCAGGGAATTGTCGCTGACAACGTCCGCTTCGGGCAGCCCGACGAGCCGCTAAGTCCCAGCCTGACGGTGGCGGAACTGCAGGTGAGACTGAATTACCGCGCCCTGACTCGGTTTCGTCTCCAGCTTGACTCTGTGATGCTCCGCCAGGGCCGCCTCCGCTTGCCTCTGGCGCAGACCAGCCAGCCCGCCAGGGAATTGGCGGTCGAAAACATCCAGTCTGAACTCCGGTTCTTGCCCAATGACCAGTGGATGCTCGAAAATTTCAAAGCCGGATTTGCCGGCGCCAACATCCGCCTGAGCGGGGTGGTCACCAATGCGTCGGCCGTCCGGGATTGGGAGCTCTTCGGTGGGGGCCCGCCGACCTCCCTTCCCGCAGCCGTCTGGCAAAAGCGCCTGCGCGGCCTGGCCGACACCCTCGAGCGCATCCACTTCTCTGCCCCGCCCGAACTCCGGCTGGATTTCCGGGGCGATGCGCGCGACCTCCAAAGTTTCAGTGTCCTGATGCTGCTCGCAGCGCCGGGTGCTGAAACTCCCTGGGGCGCGGTTTCTCAAGGACGCTTCACCGCCAGGCTCTTGCCCGCCGCTACCAATGGGTCATACCGGGCCGAGCTGAACCTGGAAGCGGCGGACGCTCAGACCCGCTGGGCCGCCATCACAAACTTTCTGCTCGGGATACATTTCGACTCGCTCGCCGGGCTGACTAATCCGGTCATCGGTAGCCTGAAGCTTTCGGCAGCCCAGGTCCAAACCCGGTGGGGGAGCGGTAGCAACGCGGTGTTTACCGCGCAGTGGCTGCATTCGATAACCAACCCGATTCCGATTTCCGGCCACGGCCTGCTGCGCTGCGATTTCGCGCAGACTGAATCGGCCAATGCCACCGGGGTTCAGTTCAGCGCGGACCTCGCGGAACCGGCGCTGGCCGGCTTGCCACCGGGCGATGCCTCTTGGGGCTGGTGGACTAATCTGCAGCCTTATGCGCTGGCCTGGGATTGCCGGGTGCGGGAGCTGCGCTCACCGAAACTTCAGGCCGGGCCGCTGGCTTGCGGGGGAACCTGGCGCGCGCCGCGGCTCACGGTAACCAATCTTCAGGCCAAGCTTTATGGCGGGCAGTTCGCGCTGCACGGCGGACTGGACGTGGCGACCCGCGCGGTCAACGCCAGCCTGGCTTCTGATTTTGACCCGCAGCGAATTTCGCCCTTGCTGACCGAGGGCGGCCGGCGTTGGCTGGCGGATTTCGCCTGGGAAACACCGCCCCGGCTGAAGGCCGATTTGTCCTTGACGCTGCCCGCCTGGACCAATCGCCAGCCCGACTGGCAGGCAGAGCTCCAACCCGGCCTGGCGCTGCAAGGAGAGTTCAACTTCGAGCGCGGCGGCGTTTATCGCCAGGTGCACGTCACCACCGCGCGGTCGCATGTCATCTATTCCAACCTGTGCCTGGACCTGCCGGACTTGACTCTGACGCGGCCCGAAGGGGGCGTCGCGGCGGTGTACCACTCGGACGGCCGGACCCGGAATTTTTATTGGCGAATCGCCAGCACGGTGGACCCGCGCTGCCTCCGGCCGCTGCTGGATAAACCGCAGCAGCAGGGCTTCGATCTTGTCAGCTTCACCCAGCCGCCCGTTCTCCAAGCCGAGATATGGGGGCGCGCTCATGAGCCCGAGCTAATCGGAATTAAGGCCCGGGTAGCTCTGACAAATTTCACCTTCCGCGGCGAGGCGGCCACCGGCCTGCAGACGGCCGTGCAGTACACGAACAAGCTGCTGCAATTCTTCGAACCGCGCGTCCAGTGCAGCACCGGGCAGGCCAGCGCCGATGGCGTGGCGGCCGATTTCAAGGCGCAATTCGTTTACCTGACCAACGGGTTCAGCACGGCGGAGCCGATGGTGATCGCCCGCGCCATCGGACCGCATATCGCGCGTACGATCGAGCCGTACCGCTTTAGCCGGCCGCCGACGGCCCATGTTTATGGCACCATCCCGTTGCACGGAAACGACGGCGCCAATTTGCATTTCGAGCTGGACGGCGGCCCGTTTCATTGGTGGAAGTTTCATGTCCCGCAGATTAGCGGGCAGGTTCACTGGGCCGGTGAGCGCCTGACCCTGACCGCGGTCCAGGCGGATTTCTACCAGGGCAAGGCCGTGGGCACCGCCCGGTTTGACTTCGCTCCCAAACGGGGGACCGATTTTCAGCTCGCTCTGGCGACCACCAACTCGTTGCTGCAGGCGCTCATGTCCGATCTATCCGCCCACACAAATCACGTGGAAGGCCGGTTGAGCGGCAGCCTCGTCGTTTCCAGCGCCAACACTGAGCAGTGGCAGTCGGTTGATGGCTATGGTGAAGTGGACCTGCGCGACGGTTTGATTTGGGACATTCCAGTCTTTGGCATCTTTTCGCCCGTGCTCAACGGCCTTTCGCCTGGCCTGGGTAACAGCCGCGCCAGCGCAGCCACCTGCAGTTTCGTCATTACCAACGGCGTTATCTTCTCCGACGACCTGGACATCCGTTCCACTGCAATGCGTCTGCAGTATCGCGGGACGGTTGACCTGCAAGGCCGGCTCAATGCCCGCGTGGAAGCGGGCTTGCTGCGGGATGTGTGGCTGGTGGGCCCGCTGGTGAGCACCGTCTTGTGGCCCGTGACCAAGATGTTCGAATACAGAGTCACCGGCACGCTCAACGAGCCCCAGACCGAGCCGGTATTTATTATCCCCAGAATTGTGCTGCTGCCCTTCCACCCGTTCCGCACGCTCAAAGGCATGGTGACGGAGCAACCTGGCCCCACCTCAACCAACGCCCCGCCCGCGAACAAGTGAGGCTGCGCGGGTCCGAGAACCGAGAGGGGAAATTTAATTTTGGTCGAGATAGGTCGAGTTTCTGCGGGACCGCGCTTGAGCAATCTTGAGTAATCAGGAGTGAGGGCCCGCGAGTAATCTCGACCAAACTTAAGAGTCGTCGTCAAAGACCTTGTGTCAGGAATTTTTCCGGGTGCGATTTTTGGGAATTTCAATTTTGGTCCCGATAACTCGCGATAGGTCCCGGCAGGTCTCGATTGCTCACGGTTCTTGAGGCGCGCGCCGGAGCTATCGCGAGTTGTCGGGAGCTGCGATCGGGAGCTATCGGGGGCGGGGGCGAGCAATCTCGACCGGACGCCGAAGAACAAGGGTGCACATAGGTACCGATGGCTGCGGATGGGTTGTTGAGGGGGAATTGAAAAAGCGCCTGGACCATGCTACGCCACTTGAATTGATGCGGAAAGCTGGTTGCCGTTGGTCGAAGTTGGTCGCAGGAGAAAGAGGAAGAGAACGAGGACGAGGAGGAGGGTGGGGGTAGGGGGGAGGTTTGGGGGTGTACAGCCGTCCCACCGTCCCAAGGCCGGTAAACACGGGCGATTCTCACTTTTGCAACCGTCCCACAGCCGTCCCAGACCGTCCCAACCGTCCTAGGGAGCGTCGGAGCGTGAGAGTGTGGGGGAGTTGGGGAGGGCGTTGGAAGATAATCGCCCCTAAAAAAACCGTTCCACACCACTTGCCAAACGGGCTCATTCGATTTATGCTATTTCTGTTACGACAGAAATAACATAAATAACAAAACTAAAGGACCCCTTATGAAACCCCTCTTCGCCGCGCTCGACCCCCTCCCCAATCCCACCGCCACCGTCTGGACCTACCTGGTCTATCTCGCCATCAGCATCGCCCTGACGGTTTGGGTGGCCAAGACCCTTCACAAAAACGGGCGCATCTTCCTGGTGGACAGCTTCCTGGGCAATGAGCCGCTGGCCGACTCGGTCAATCACTTGTTGGTCGTGGGCTTTTATCTCGTTAATATCGGCTTTGTCTCGCTGGCGCTCAAACACGGAGACAAAGCCACCGATGCGCAGACCGCGCTGGAGATCCTGAGCAGCAAAGTGGGTTTGGTGTTGCTCGTGCTGGGCGCCATGCACTTTTTTAACCTCTATGTCTTTGCCAGACTGCGTCGCCGGGCGATGGTGCACAAGCAACCGCCCCCGCTGCTTCCGCAAACGCATATGAAGCCAGTCTGACCGCAAAGAAACACGTTAACCTCCACGAACATCCCTTAATTGGAAGAAACGATTCGTGGTGACATCGAGCGGAAGCGTGACGCCGAAATTGGTTCCGGTGCTGGTGACGACGTTTGTGACCGGCGACCACAAGCTCGGCGTTGCGAGAGCCGGCGTGGAATACAGAGCGTAGCCGGCCGCCCATGCCGGCCAGCTTAGGATCAGTTGACCCGGGCTCGCCAGGGACGTTGTCAACGAGGGAGGCGCAACATATACCACGGTGGTAGTTGTCGTGGTGGACTGGCCATCTGAAACGCTCAGGGTTACGGTGTAGGTGCCGTTGCTCGTGTAAGTGTGCTGCGGATTTTGAAGGGTTGAAGCCGAGCCATCTCCAAACGACCACCAATACGAATAGGCCGGGACCGCCAGGAACTCGAGCTCGTCCAATTGCACTGCTTGTGCCTGGGGAGGATTAGCCACGCTGTCGATTTGGAAACGGTACAGGTTGTAAGCATTCGTGTTGGGGATGAAGTAGGCCAGCTTTTGGAAGTCCGCCGTAAAGGTTTGATTGGTGCGAACGTCGAGCGTGTCCCAGGAAGCGCCGCCGTCATTTGACGCCAGCAGCCGCCAGTTGGCGGGATTGCGGGCCGGGTACGTCAGGGCATCGTTGGCAGAGGTAATCGTGTATTCGGAAACAACGTAACGCACGCTGTTGGCGTACTGATATTGAATCCAGCTTTGGCGCGTGTTCGGATAATTGTTGGCAAAGTCCAGCCATTTGGTGCCGGTGGTGTCGTCGAACGCATTGGCGGCACCCTCCTGGTTGCCATTGAGCCCATTGTTTTCCCCTTGCGCCGTAATGGTTCCAAGATGGTCCTCGGTTGTATCGATGATAGCGTTGTTGGTTCTGCCGCCGCTCGCCTGTGCCGTGAACTGGACGCTCAAAGCCGCTGCGCCATGGTCCGGACTCGCCAAAGCCGTGACCGCCAGCTCAGGCCCGACCGTTATTTGGATTGTGTTCGTGCCGGTGTAGATGCCAAACGAAGCTGCGAGCACAACGGTGTAGGTGCCATTGTTGGTATAAGTATGCTGCACCGAAACCGGGCCACTCGTCACCGCAGTGGCGGTGGCGCCATCGCCAAACGACCAGAAATAGTCGTACAAAGGAGGCCTAAGCAGTTGAATTTCGGACAACTGAACGGCGACGGCGGTGGCCGGATTGGCCACGCTATCGATTCGCAGCCTGTAAATGTTATAAGCGGCTGGGCCGGCGATGTTGTATCCATGGATTTCGAACCGGTTCGTGAAAACCTGGGCGGTGCGGACATCCAGGGTAACCCAGGTTGTTCCGCCATCATTTGAGCCCAGGAGCCCCCAGTTTGCGGGATCGCGCTCGGGAGCATCGTTAGCGGAGGTGAGCGTATAATTTGTGACCACGCGTTGCATGCCTTGCGGGTACTGATACTGAATCCAGCTTTGACGTGTGGCGGGATAACTATTCGCGAAGTCCAGCCACTTGGTGGCGATGTTGTCGTCAAAGGCGTTGGTGGCCATTTCCCAGTTGCCGTTGATGCCGTTATTCTCGCCTTGGGCGGTGATCGTCCCAAGGTGGTCGTCGGTCGTATCAACGGATGAGCCGGCGAGCCCGCCACTGGCCTGACCGGTGAATTGGACGGTCAGCGGAGGCCCGCTGCTGTTGGTGGGGTTCGCCGTCAGCGTGACTGTCAGCGGCGGCAAAACAACTATGGTGGTCGCGTCCGCTGCGGTTTGGCCCTTATCGTCCGCAACCGTCAGCAGGATTACGTTTGTGCCGAGAGGCAGCGTTACCACCGGCTTGCCCCCCGTTGCCAGCACAGTTCCGTTTTGCGACCAAAGGTAGGAAACGATAGTCCCGCCGGGAGCGGCCGAACCGCTGCCATCGAGCTTTACAGTGGCGGGTCCGTTGGTGGTGGCCGCATTCACGGTTTGATTGGGCCCGGCTTTGGCCCAGGGGGCGGCATTTCCGGCAATGCGGCCACCAGCCGGTACGGTTTCGGGCGTGGTGTTGGTGGCGAGCGTCATGGAGAAAATCCTTATATTGGGCGCATTGGGTAGCACGAGCGAGCTGGCGCCGGCCGGCAGGTCAAGACCGTACTGAAAGAGGTAGCAGAAATTATAGGCATTGTTATTGCCGGCGCCGTCATGCCTGTGGGTGCAGACCCAGGCGACCTCCTGGTTGGTGAGCACCGAGGGCGGCTTCCATTGTCCAATGAAACCGCTAAAATATGGGATCGTGAGCGCGCTGGCGGTTCCGTTAATGGCAAACGTCGCAGCGGTTGAGTTGGAAGCGGCGGCGGCGAGGAAGTAGAGCCGGTTGAAGCCGCTTGCTTTGAGCGGAATGATCTGCCCCTGGCAGGAGAGCGCGTTGAGTGCGCCGTCGTTGGTCGGCCCGAGCTGGAAGGTAATTCCATCGCGGACAATAGAAGGAGGCATCAATTCGGCGGGGTAGGAATAGCCGCCGTCGAAATTGCCATTGGTCCGGTTGCCATCGGTTGAGATAACGTCGAGGTTGAACGGCAACGGCACCGCCGAACTGGCGGGGGTCGGCAGCAGCGCGCCTGGAGCGGCGAGCGTGAGCGCCAGAGTCATCGGCGCGTACCCTCCCAGGGATACCGTCAGCGCGCCATTCACCGGCGTTAAAGAGGCAATTGGATTTTCCGTGCCGGAGACCTGGCGGGCCGCGATGATTGGCGCGACTGAACTCAATTGAACCGTTTGGGCTTGTCCGGTCAATTCCTGGAGGCGGACGATGAGTTCATTACCGTTCTGCGCTTTCTTGAGCGCCTTGACCATTATGTTCGAATTGTTACAGCTCAGGAACGAAAAGGTGTTCGAGAACCCGGTTGCCACCGGGCCGTGCGCCAGTGTTTGGAAAGCCTGGAGCGGCTGGTTCAGACGCGCAGCGACCCAGGATGACCCGCCCGCCCGCCAATCATTGGGGTGCCCCATGATTCCGAGCAGCATGCGATGCGTGCCCAGGCTGTCGTTGGCCTGGTACGGGAAAGATGAGCCGACTGCGGGCGTGTGGAAAATGGTGAGCCGCAGCGTGTTATTATTCGGTTTGTCCCATCCGTATTTGCAATCGTTCATGATCGTTACGCCATACGAGCCACTGGCGCCGGTCAGGTCCGCCCACTGCTGCGCCGGAAGCTCATACAGATTCAGCGTTTCATTGGGCCGCTGGATAGTGCCCATGCCCAGGTCGAAGGTCGCGGTCGAGTTGCTGACCGCGAGGGGGAATTCCATTTTCAACATCGTTTGCAGCGTGTTCCAGCTCGCCGAGACATCCCACTCCACCCGATCACCGGCGTCCCCTGCGCCCAGCCGGATCCGTTCCGTGAAAGTCGAACCGGCGTTGTAGCGCGTTACTCCCAGGGTCACGCGCGCTGGGCCATTCTCCAACACCTGGAATTGCGCCGGACCGCTCAAGTAGGAGGTTGGCGGGGCGACCACATTGTTGTATTGAATCTCCCAGGAAGGCAGGCTCGTGCTCAGATCGTAAAGGAAATCCCACCGGATCGGGCGGCTCAACAATTGGCGATTATTCACCTTGTCCAGAATAGAAGTGACATCGCCGCCGGCACTTAATTGCACGAGGTACCGGCCATTCTGAACTTGAGAAGTCGAGATGGACAAACCGGTATCGAGCGAACTGGGCGCCGGTGAGGGCCGCACGTCATAAATGGCCGCCCCCATCGCCGGCACGTCGGCCAGGAAAGTCACCGGCGCGGTGTTGCCGGTGGGCAAGCCCATTTGCGACGGAACCTCGCTGCCGTTTGGAGCAAACACGCGCACGGCGGGCGGCACACCGTTTGAAAAAATCACCAGCGCTTCGACCAAATCCTCGCGGGCGATGGAGAGCGGGTTAAAAACTACCAGCGGCACGCCCGCGGCAGTCGTGTCCAGACCCCGGGCCAGCACACCGATGCCGTGCGTTTCTTCAGAGCCCAAATCTCCGAGCGAGAGCAAGTAGTCATTCCACGTGAAAGTGTAAGCGCTGGGAATGCTGACTCCGGTGAGGTCGTCATACATGTCATGCCACAGGAAGCGCTCCCAGGCCTTGTCGAGTCTTTCCTGCGGGTAGGTGCCGCCGCCCTGGAGCCAGTCCCCAATGACGGCGGCGCATTCCGCAGCGGCGCCCTGCTGCTCGCACTGCCGGTTATATCGCTTAAGTTCGCCGTGCGAAGTATAGCCGCCCGTCCCCAGCGTCTGCGCTACGATTTCTCCCTGGTACGAGGGCAACTGGCTGACCTGGGCGGGACTCAGGTCACGATACAATTGGTCCGATGACGCGCTGAGGACATTGACGAGACCGTTGGTGGTTTGCACGCTGAGGCAAACATTGGACACGGTCGAGTCGCTTGGCCCGCCGCCCTGGTCTCCCGAGTTGCCGAAATACATGTAGTCCAGGTAAAGCCCGCTGGCTGCGTACATGTTCGTAATTCGGCCATAATGGTAACTGTCGTTCGCTAGGTTATCAGTCACCGGCTGGGAATATGCTCCCGGATTGACCACCGCGATCATGGACGAGCCATCCGGCCCGAGCCACCGGCCAATGTTTTGGAACGGCAAAGGGATGCCGGTGCCCGGCCCCGCTCTCATCGAAGAAAACCCCTTCACGCCACAGTGGGCCGCAACACTTGGCAGCGCATACCCAAAGCCGAACGCGTCCGGCAGAAGCAGGTCCACCGGCGTTCGCCCGAACGTCTGGCCCCAATAGTTGTCCGCCAGCAGAGCGTGGCGGATGAGAGCTTCCGGCGCAGGGATGTTCACGTCGCTGGGCGCAATCATCGAGCCGGCGACGTGCCAGCGGCCCTGCACGATGTAGTTCGAGAGCGTCAGAAAATCGGCCGGGTAATATTCTTTAATCAACTGGTACCGCAGCGCGCCTTCAAAGCTGAAGGTATAATTCGTGTAATTGGGATTCGTGAGGAGGGCGAAATTGACATGGCAGGAGCTGGGGATGAAGGAGTTGATCGTGTCCTGGATGGTCCAGTTCCATTGATCGTCAAGATGACTATAGCCGACTGCGTATAGGATTTTGTCGCGGCTCGGATCCAACGCGCGCGCCACCTTCGGATCGCACAGACCTGTTGCCAGGAGGAAAAGGATTGTTCCGTGTGGAAGCCAGGTGAACCGCTTCATACGGTGAGGGTCGAGTTGCGTCAATCGGTCGTAACATCCGCACCTCATCCTGCACCGGTTTGCCCGCTAACGCGCGCAAGGAGGCGCTCACGTATTCAAAGCTTTTCGCGCTAAGGTTACACTCTTGCACCGGGAATCGGGATTTGCAAGCAATGTGGACGCGTGGCTGCGCTGTGGGCGCTTTGGCGCCGGCCCGAAGGGCCGGGATACCTTAGCCCAGCCCAACGGGCTGGGGATAACGGCGGCGCAGGGACCTGCGGCCTGAAGGACCGCGGAAGGCTACGGAAGCCTGTGGAATGTTTGCCAACCCGGTGCTCGCACGCTCATTTCTTCGTTATCTCCTGTTCAACTGCATGGATACAGCTGAGGACGGTGTTCAGATGCACCCACCGGAAAGCTCCACCAAAATCGCGTCTTGTTTTTGCTTTGGGCGCTGATTATTTGTGGCTCATGCGGCGGTCGCTGATTTCGCTCTTAGGCGCCGGATGGCTGGCGTTGGCGCTCCCGGCTCACGCCGGGAGTGGTCGGGTGCTCAAAGTCTTGCCGGAATTCCTCGACCTGAAAGGCCGCACTTCCCTCTCGTCGAGCTTGTATGAGCGCGACGCCTACCAGGCGACATTGCGAGCGCATCCGGCTCAGCGCTCGGGCATCCGCTTTTTCATTCAATGGAAGACCAGCGGCGCGCTCTGGGAACCGCTGAAGTTGCGGCTTGAATTGCGCGGCGCGGCGGCGGGGAATCTGCCGAAACAGCTCGTGTTCGATCTCCCCGTCGAGAATATTGGAAGCCCGTTCAGCCGCTGGACTGACGTCACTTTGACCGGCGAGGATTATAAGCAATTTGGAGGCGTGACGGCATGGCGGGCAACGTTGTGGGAAGGCGCCCACCTCCTGGGCGCACAGCAGTCGTTTCTGTGGTAGTTGGTTCTGGGGTGAGCTCAGGCCACTTTTTTTTCCTGGGTCCTCAGCGCCAGTTCGTAGCATTCCAAAGCTTCATTGTACCGTTCCATGCGGTTGAATAGACCGCCCTTGTGGAGATAGGCAATGGTCATCGAGTTGTTTGCGGCGATGGCCCGGTCGTAGCATTCAATCGCCTCAGTAAGCCGTTGTAGCCGCTCGAGCGCCGCGCCTTTTTTTACCAGCGCGTCGGCGTTGTTGGGCTCCAGCGCCAGGGCCTCCTCAAAACAGCCAAGCGCGCCCTCAGCATTGTCGAGATGGAGCATCGATTGCCCTTTGCCGAGCAACACCGAGACACGGTCGCCTTCGGCTGCGCCCGACGCGTCGATTGGCGAAGCTGGCGAACCGCCATTCGTGGAAGCCGGCTCGTCGGTTCCATTCGCCGAAGGCGAGTCAGGCTCGGCCATCCGCGTCAGCGTAGGCCGGGACGTATGCTCCAGGTCGTAAAGGCGTTTCTCGAGTTGTTCCATGGCGCCAAGCAGCCGGAGGTTGGATTGTTCGGCCGGGCCGCCCGCCATCAAGCGAGCATCCCCGGCTCCCAATGCCGCGAAGGCCGGGCCCGCGCCGAGCGCGCGCGCCGGCGGAAGTGCGGCCGAAATCTCCGCCAGGCCATTGACCGTTCGCCATTGAAAATACGCCATGAGCACCATGGCGACGAACCCGAGCGTCGCAAAACTCCCGGCGACGGCGACCATCACGCGGTTCGTGCTTTGCATCGACTCGAGCTCCCGCCCGCGTTGGGAGGCCAGCGCCTGCTCGATGGCCTGCAGCCGGCCCGTCAACGCCTCCGCAGACCGGGCGGCGGTCTCGCGGGCTTCTTTCCGGTTTTCCTCAACCGCGAGCTGGGTTTGGTGCAGTTGCTCCTGGAGTTGCAGGTAGGACCGCATCACTTCCTGGGCGTTAGTCGTCTCCAACCCGCTGGCCGTTGAATTAGTGGCGTCGGCAGCGAGCGAGTTTAGCGGGCTGAAAGCCAGCGTCGCTGCCAATGCGGCGGCGCTGCGAATGTGGCAAGGGAAAAATTTCATGCGAAAAAACAATTGGGCAAACGAACACGCGACGCCTGAAACGTTTAGGATGCGAAGCTGCGTTCTGCTCATGCCGGATTCAGGCTGACAGTGAAGCCGACAAGCCAAACTGTCAAGCCGCCGCAGTTCCAAACTTATTCACCGGCCACCTCGCACCCGTCACTCATCTCCAGGCCCCGGCCCAAACTCTGCTTGCACTCAGTAACCGCTTAATGCTTCGATCAGGAACAAATCGGATGAGCGCGAAATTTTGGCATCGGCTTGCCCATGAGCGCGAGCTGTGGCAGCAGGGGCTGACGCTGGTCGCGGGGGTGGACGAAGCCGGGTGCGGCCCCTTGGCCGGACCCGTCGTCGCTGCGGCGGTCGTTTTCCCTTGCCACTGGCGGGAGACGGGCTTGTGGCCCAGGCTTCGTGGGCTAAACGACTCGAAGCAACTGACCGAACTGCAACGCGAGGAGTATTTTGCCGCGCTCAGGTCACACCCGGAGATCCGCTCGGCCATTGCAACCGTCGATGTGGACATGATCGATCGAATCAACATTCGGCAGGCTGCCTGGCGGGCGATGAACCTGGCGCTGGACCAGTTGAAGCCCCGGCCGCAGCACGTCCTGGTGGACGGACTGCGGATTCGCTGGCTGACCTATCCGCAGACGGCATTGGTCCAGGGTGATGCCCGGAGTTACTCCATCGCCGCCGCCAGCGTGTTGGCGAAAGTCACCCGTGACCGCCTGATGCTGGACTTCGAGAAGCAGTTTCCCGGCTACGGCTTTGCCGAACACAAAGGCTACGGTACGCCGCGCCACCTCGCCGCCATCCAGGCGCTTGGTCCGTGTCCGATCCATCGCCGGAGTTTTTCGCCCTTCCGTCCGGTCGCGACCGAAATGGACCTCTTTGATGCGGACCTGGTGGGCACCCGGCCATCCTCGCCCGCTCCGTTGGCCTAAGCAGCTTTCACGCAAAGCCGGCGTCGCAGCTCACTTTTTCCGCAACACCAGCACGAGGTTATCCGCCAGGTTCAGCCACCCCAGCGCCCGCTCGGTGAGATGGTACAGGCCGCTGACGGGTTTGAGCCATGGATTCTGCTTATAAGCGGTGGTGCGCTTCAAGAGTTCGGCGCGCTGATTATCAGAAACCTCCTTCCCACCTCGCCGCCAGTCCTGCCACACCACCACCGGGTTAAAGTGAGTGGAGACCGATGCGAGCACGCAGAAACGAGCCTGGACGAGCGTCACCAGGGTCCGCCGGGTGAAATAATTGAGATGTTGCGCGTAAACGTACCGGTACCGGCGTCCCAGCAATCGTGCGGCGAGGGATTGCATGTTGGGGACGAGCACGAAACAAAGGCCCTGAGGTTTGAGCACCGCCCCGGCCTTCTCCAGAAACGCTTTGGGGTCGTAAAGGTGCTCGAGCACCGCCCAAAAAGTCACCGCGTCAAACGCTTTGCCGGCAAAATCCTCTTCCGGAAACGCCCCGCGAACCACGACCACCCCGCGCGCCGCGGCATAATCCAGGGCAGGTCCGCTCGCGTCGTTGCCCACCAAGTCGTAATCCCCTGGAAAACGCCGGTTCAGTTGATAAAGAAACGCGCCGGTCGAGCATCCTACATCCAGCACGGCGCCGCGTGCGCAGTGCTTTCGAAAGAGCCGCAACTCGCGCTCAAATCGCACATCCGCGAAGTCGCTTTCAAGCTTGGCGGGGGAGAGGTAATAATCCGTGCCTAACTTGTTATAATACTTTCCCGACGCGAATTCGTCCGGCACAGGATTGACGAAGACCATGCCGCAGCGGCGGCAGCGCACCAGGCGCAGTTCGCCCTTCAGGAGGTAGTTGGCGGCTTCACCGGCGCCGCAGACCGGGCAAGGGCGGGAAATCGGCGTTGCGCTCATGGGGCCTCAGGCTCGTCAGGAAACCGGC
This sequence comes from Candidatus Acidiferrum sp., assembly GCA_035566435.1. Taxonomy (GTDB): domain Bacteria; phylum Verrucomicrobiota; class Verrucomicrobiia; order Limisphaerales; family UBA8199; genus DATMRF01. The sequence goes on along the minus strand of DATMRF010000117.1, from coordinate 14,799 downwards.
CGACTGCAAGGAAACTCAATTTCGACATTTCCTTTGTCACGCTGCCTGCGCAGTTGTAAAAGGAGCCGGGACCGTCATCAGAAGGCACTCCCTATGGCTATGAATTTGCTCCTGCGCATCGGCGCCTGGTGGAACGGCAGACAAAAGCCGCTGCACCTCCGTTATGGTGAACTGGGCGAGCGCGCCGCCAGGAAGCAACTCCAGCGGCAGGGCTTGAAGGTTTTAACGGCGAATTTTCGCTCACCGCGGGGCGAGATTGATTTGGTCTGCCGGGAAAAGGACTGCCTCGTATTCGTCGAGGTCAAGACGCGCTCGTCGGAAGAGTGGACGCGTCCGGCCGCCGCCGTCAACGCAGAGCGCCGCCAGCGCCTCACCCGGGCCGCGCTGGATTACCTCCGGCTCCTTAAAAATCCCAGGGTCAGGGTCCGGTTCGATATCGTGGAGGTCTTGCTCGAGGAGGGCGCTGTAAGGGAAGTGCGCCACCTGCCAAATGCTTTTGCGATGGAACGGCCGTACCGTTACGGGTAGGTGAGTCCCAAGTCCGCAGGTCACACGTCACAGGTCGCGGACCACGGGACCACGGGACCACGGGACCACGGGACCACAGTCCAAAGTCCCCGGTCCACAGGCGATGGCCTTAGGGCTTCGGCAGGTCGTCCTGTGGTCCTGTAGTCCTTTGGTCCGTGGACTGTGGACTCACCACTGCTCTCCGCCGACCACATCCGCCGCGTGCAAATTCAGCTTAAACGGCTCGAGCGGCATCGGTTGGTCGTGGCTCAGGAACGTCTCGCACACGCTGAAGAAATCGGCCCTGGTTGTTACCCGGCGAATCTGGTGCAGGAAGTGGCCGGTGGCCTCGGCGCCCAGACCGAGATAGTTCATATACTTCTTCATTTTCTGCACCTGGGAAATCTCGCGCACGCCGGGCGAGCAGACCGCTTCGTATAAGGCTCGCACATACACCAGCACATCCAGGCCGCACGGCAGAAACAGCGGTTCGCCGCGCTGGTGTTGGCGAATCTGGTGGAACAGCCAGGGATTGCGAATCGCGCCGCGGCCAATCATCAAGCCGCGCGCGCCGGTGAGTTTCAGTACCTCAACCGCCTTTTGCGCGGAATAAACGTTCCCGTTTGCCAGCACCGGGCAAGTCATTTCCTTGACCGCGCGGGCGATGTAATCGTAATGCACCTCGCTGCGATACATCTCTTTAACCGTCCGGCCGTGCACTGTCAGCAAATCCAGCGAATGCCTCGCGAAGATCGGCAGCAGCTCTGAAAAAACGTCGGGCGAATCAAAGCCAATCCGGGTCTTCACGCTGAATTTAGTGGTAATCGCGTCGCGCAACGCGCCGAGGATGGCATCGACGTGCTTGGGGTCGCGCAGGAGACCGCCGCCGGCGCACTTGCGATAGACCACGGGTGCGGGGCAACCCAGGTTCAGGTCCACGCCGGCGATCGGATACTGCTGCAGCTCGCGCGCCGTGCGCACGAGGGAAGGAATGTCGTTGCCAATCATCTGGGCGATGACCGGCCTGCCGGTGGGGTTTTCAGTAACGAACTTAAGAATATTCTTGTCGAGGTTCGAAGTCGGATACACCCGGAAATATTCCGTGAAATAAACATCCGGCCCGCCAAAGGTTGACAGCAGCTTGCAGAACGGCAGATCCGTGACCTCCTGCATCGGGGCCAGCGCGAGCAGCGGCGCAGATCCCGATAACAGGTTTTGAAATGTTTGATGCGAATCCACGAAACAACTCAAAGAATAGCCTGATCTTTAACGCAAAGATGCAAAGATGCAAAGGCCGGAATCAGGTGGCTTGGCCTCGTTGCGCTACCTGAATTGCGGGTGCTGCTGCAGCTTTGCCCATGTTTCAGTCGCGAGCGGTGCCTGCCGATAGACCGGTTCCCACATTGGTTCGGCGCTTGTCGAGCGGCGCGCGCGCTCGAGCCAGCGGCTATCGAGCGGCTCTTCGATGAGTTCGGGCGCATTGGCGGCGATGGTGGTTTCCTCCTTTTCGCCGGTCGCGTGTCCGATGCCCACCCAGAATCCCGCCAGCAGCAGCGTTACCCGCAGCATCGTGCTGCGCGAATATGTCGGTAACGCACAGGGACGATTTGGGTTGAGCAGGTGGTAAAGATGCGCAAATAACGGCTCGGTCCACATCGCGGCATTTTTGGCCGGTGAAAATGCATCAAACATGATTACGTGCGGTTTGGACAGGCCAGGTGCGGAGGGCTCCGCGACCAGGGTGGGGAAATCCGCCAGGTGCATTTCCCAGGCGACGGACTGCAGGCCGTCCTTGAACGACACTTGCCGCTCGCGAATCAACGACGAGAGCCGGTCCTCGTACCCAATCAGATAATCGAGGTGCGCGGTATGCCGCAGCGCAAACTCGAGCGGTTCGAGGGTGTGGTCGAAGCTGACGATGCGGATGGAGCACGGCAGCTCCCGGGTTGCGCGCAGAACCGTAACCGCGTTGGCGGCGGCTCCGAGCCCGACATCCCAGATGACGAACTCACCCCGGTGAGTGGCGATTCGTTCGAGCAGGCGCAGTTGCCGGACATAGAGCGCCTCGGCTTCGGCTACCGGGCCAACCACCGGGTGGAAGGTCTCCGCATGCGCGAGCGAACGGACGCTGTGCGCGCCGCTGGCTAGTTTGACGATGCGATATCCGCCGGGCGTGGACACGGGAAGCGTATCATGCCCGGTCGAGCTTGCGCAGGGCGAACGCGTAAGCGCCGATGGCCACGGCTTCGCTGGTCCCCAGGCGCGACATGCCGACGCCGATCCGTGCCAGCGGGTCGTACTTCAGCTTGCGCTGCGTGCCTGGCACGGTGATTTCACTCGTCTCGCCTTTCAAGAACTTCTTCCGCTGCGTGGAGTCCTCGAGATTGAACGCGACCTGCACCAGGCGGCGAAACTTGCTGCCATTAGGCGCGGTGTAGGTGCTGTTGAGCTCGTCCACAAGCGCCGGCAGGAACAATGGCCAGGAGCCGGAGACGCCGCCGCCAATCACCGCCAGGCCATCCACGAGTGTCAGCGCCTGCGCCATCGCGTCACCCACCACCTCGCCCATCTTACGGAAGGCCTCGATGGCGGAGGCCTGGTCGCCCGGTTGTTGGCCGCGCCCGATTTCGAAAAGCACCTTCGGCTCGGGGACCTGGTCGAACGGCACACCGGTTTTTTCCGCGTAGGCGCGGCGCACGGCGCGGATGCTGGCGCCCTCTTCGGCGTTTGTCCCCGGCTGCAACTTGTTGCGCAGCAACCAAACCTCCCCCGCCATAGAGTTGTCGCCCGTAAACAATTCGCCATCGCGGACAATCCCGCCACCGAACCCGGTGCCCAGGGTCACCCCGAAGAGGTTCTTGTAACGTTTGGGGCTGCCGGCCTTTTTCAAAAGGTCATTCACGTAGGGGAGGAACCCGGCGATGGCCTCGCCGTAAACGAACAGGTCACCGTCGTTGTTGATGAAAGTCGGAATGCCAAACCGCTTGTGGAGCAGCGGCCCCAGCGCAATGCCGCCGCGGAACCCGGGCAGGTTCCCCAGGTCGCCAATGATGCCGTTCGGGTAATCGGCCGGTCCAGGAAAGGCGAAGCTGATGGCCACGGGCGGCTTTGGACACGCCTGCTTAATCTGTGTGAACCCTTCAACAATATTGGCCAGGCATTTGTCGAGGTTGTCCCCGCAGGAGGGCAGGCTGAGTGTTTCGGCGACAGGCTTGTTGCCGCGGACGGCGGAGAACCGGAAGTTGGTGCCGCCTGCGTCAAGGGTCATGACGATGCGTTTGTCGTTGTTGGTGCTCATCGGGTTTGTGTTTGGTGATTGGTAATGGGTAATCGTTGACTTGTGCAGGCGTCACTACGCGACGCGCGAGCTTTTCCCGTGGCGTTCCCGCGGACTGAAGTTCGCGGATACCATCGGAATGTCGCAGCGCGACACAATCCGCTTCATTCTAGGGGTTAGGATTTAGCGGTTTGTGGCTGGGGAACTGGGGCTGCGGCCGCCGGCTTGCGACCGCCCCGAAGCGACAGAATCAGCAGATAGCCGAAGCACACAGCGGGAACGGCGAAGGACACAGCTCCCCATTTCAGGTCACGCAACTGCCCCATAACCAGGGGCACAATGGCGCCGCCCGAGATGGCCATACACATCAGTCCGCTGAGTTCGTTTGCGCACTGGGGTTTTTCCTCAACCGTTATCGAAAACAGCATTGGCCAAATGTTGGCGAACCCAAGGCCAGCAGCAAGAACGCCCGGGATCGCCAAGGATTGGGAGCCCGTCATAAGTGCCGCCGCGCCAAGAACACCCAGCAGCGCTGAGAGCCTGAAGCAGGTGCGGGGGCTCATGATAGTGAGTACTGCACTACCCAGGAGACGGCCGATGGTAAGCATGGCGAAGAATAGTACCGGGCCTAGCCTGCTGGCCGGTGAGGAGCCGGGAAAGATGACGGACAGGCAATGATCTAGGAAGGAAAGCGCGGGACCAAAGGCTGCCGCCTTTTCATCGATACCAATACCCTGCAGAGTCGGGAGTAGGAATCGCCCCATGGAGGCCTCGGCGCCGACGTAGAGAAAAATGCCAACCACTGCCAATAGAAAGATTGGTTCCTTAAGCAAGCCAAGGCTGGAGCCAATGCTCGGCGGCACATCCGCTTTTGTTTCTTTCACTTGCACCATCAGAACCCCCAGGAAGGCGACGGACATAAGCACGAAAAATAGCGGGAAGGTACCGCGCCAACCCATGTTTTTGAACAAAGCGATGCTGCCGATGACGATCACCAAGTGAGTGCAAGCGGTGCTGCCAATGCCCTTGATGCCCTGAGCAAAGGCTAGATTTCGGCTATACCGGCCTTCCGCGCTCACATCCCGCATAATGGGATTGCCTGCGACCTGCAGGAACGTGGTGCCGACACCCAGTAGAAAAATGCACGCGAGTAACAGCACGAAGCTGGGTGCCTGCAGGGATGGGACCAAGCACGCGAGTGCATTGAGGCCCAGGCCAAGCAGAAGTAGTTTTTTCTTGCCGATGCGAGCCGCCAGCAAGCCGCCCGGAACACTGAAGGCTGCAAAGGCGATGAAAACGAAGAACGACAACAACGTGGACACCACATTGCTTAGTTGGTACTGGTTTTTCACCGCGTCGGACATGGGGCCCATCGCGTCGGCCAGGCCCATCAGGAAGAAAGCGAGGAAGATCGGGAGGGTTCTCATTGCCAGGTCTTTTTTTAGGTATTTCGCATTCGGTTGTTGAATTCTTAAGCGCCGCGATTGTATTAGGGCCGCAGCCGGCTGTATAGCCGTTTTTCAGCCAACGTGGTGTGGCTGCAACATCGCGGTGGAGGCATAGCCTACCTTTCTGTGTGCCAATGCCGGCATATTCCGATTCACGGGAAAAGTCTTGAAATGGTCCAAATTTGGACTACTTTTTTCCCATGAAAGTGTGTACACCCAGTTATGTTAAGGTGAACATGGCGAAAGTTCTCGACGCAGCGTTCCAGGGACAGCCCACCGTCATTTTCCGCAAAGGCAGGTTGGCCATCGTCAAGGAATATGACCCGCAGATGGACTCGTTAGCGCGGCTGCAGGCTGCCTTCGCCGAGGGCGGCGGATTGGATCGGGAGCCGACCGCAGCCGAGCGCAAACTAGTCCGCTCACTCAGTCGGCGAAGATGACGGTGGCCATCGACACCAGTGTTTTCCTGGCAGCGGCTTTCTGGCGAGGAACCGCTCGGAAGTGCTGGGCTTTGTGTGCTGCGCACCGTCACCCGATTGCTGTGACCGAGGATATTCTGGCTGAGTACCGTCGCAAGGCTCAGGCCTTGGCCAAACACTTCCCTCAAGTTAATCCCAACCCTTTTCTGCGTTGGATCGAAAACGAATGCCCGCGGTTGGCGCCCAACCCGCTTGGTAAACAACGCAGCCGCGACCCCAGCGATGATATGTTTCTAGCCTTCGCTTTAGCGAGTCGGGCAAGATTTCCGATCACACGCGATCGCGACCTCCTGGCGCTCGGCAAACCGTTCGGCATCGCGGTTATCACCGATGAAGCATTTTTAGAGTTTGGCTAGATGTCGGAAGAACTCGTGGCCGGCACCTGATGCCTTCCCGCCCGACAACCATACGACCCGTAGAACGCGATATAGGCAAACGCCACGATTGGGACAACAAACGAAAACTGAATGCCCCATCGATCAGCGACAGCCCCCTGCGTGGGCGGCAGCAGCGCCCCGCCTAAAATCGCGACGACCAGCAGTAAGGAAGCCTGGCTTTTCAGCGCTCCTAGGCCCTCGATCGCGAGCGAAAAAATATTCGACCACATCGCCGAGCAAAACAGGCCGACGCACAGGATGGCCCACTTGGCCGTCTCGCCGGCGCTGACAATGCCCGTGAGCATCAGCAAGATGATCACGCCGCTGAGAATCGCCAGCATCCGGTGCGGACCGGGGTGTTTTACCCTTCCTCTAATGATGAATTTCATCTTGTCGAATGCTCGCCACGGGTTATCTTGGTTGACAGCAGGTTTGGCCGGCGCTTGGGTCACCTGGCGCAAGCGCCCCATCCAGAGCAGGATCCATGCAGTGAAATCGAGAACCCTGAGCCGAGACCGCAGCCCTCTCAAAGGCTGGGCCGCGGCGTTCATTGCGTGCTGGTCCGCCGCGGTCCCGGCCGCTGTGACTAACGCGCCGGTAGTCTTCAATCGCGATATTCGGCCGATTCTCTCGGACAATTGCCTGGCCTGCCATGGACCCGACGCCGGCAAGCGCAAGGCGGAGCTGCGGTTGGATACACCTGAAGGCGCCACCGCGCTGCACCAGGGCCGCCAGGCTGTCAAGCCTGGCGATCTGGCGACCAGCGAAATGTGGCGGCGCATCAACTCTACCGAGCCCAAGGTCAAAATGCCGCCGCCCGACTCAGGCAAGAAGTTGAAGCCCGAACAAGTCTCCGCGCTGGGACGGTGGATTCAGCAGGGAGGGGTTTATCAAAAACATTGGGCGTTCGTTGCGCCGGTTCGTCCTGACCCACCGGCGGTCCAGCGTGCGGACTGGCCGCGCAATGATATTGACCGCTTCATCCTGGCGAAGTTGGAGGCCAAAGGGCTGGAGCCATCGCCGCTCGCTTCCAAAGACACCCTCCTCCGGCGCGTTACGCTGGATTTGACGGGCCTTCCGCCCAGCCTGGATGAGGTTGATACCTTCGAGAATGACCAGCGACCGGACGCTTACGACCGGTTGGTGGACCGATTGCTGGACTCGCCCGCCTACGGCGAGCAAATGGCCCGGTACTGGCTGGACCTCGCCCGTTATGGCGATACCCACGGCCTCCACCTGGACAATGAGCGCTCGTTATGGCCCTACCGCGACTGGGTGGTAAACGCTTTCAATCACAACCTGCCCTTCGACCAGTTCACAGTCTGGCAACTCGCCGGCGACCTCCTCCCCAGCCCCACGCGCGAGCAACTGGTCGCCTCAGGGTTCAATCGCTGCAACGTCTCGACCAGCGAAGGCGGCGCCATCGACGAGGAATTTCAGGTTCGTTATGGGGTGGACCGGGTGGAGGCCACCTCTACCACCTGGATGGGGCTGACCATGGGCTGCGCCGTTTGCCACGACCACAAACTGGACCCAATTACGCAAAAAGAGTTTTACGAGGTTTTTTCGTTCTTTAATAACATCGCCGAGAAGGCGATGGACGGAAATGCGCTGCTGCCACCGCCGAGCTTGCCGATGCCGACGCCGGAACAGGAAAAGCAGTTGGCGGAATTCGATGCTCGGCTGAAGGAGCTCAAAGACCAGGCACACGAGGCGGTCGCCACCCTGAACTACACCGACCCTGCGACACTGACTAATGCCACACCACCCGAGCCGAAAGAGTTGGTCTGGGTGGACGACGATTTCCCGCCGAATGCCGACGTAAAATCCGACGGCGAACCGAGCAAGTGGATCGCTCGCGAAGAGGGACCCGTGTACAGCGGCGAACGCTCCCTGCGCCGCACGGGCAAAGGGTTGCACCAGGTCTTCTTCCCCAAGTGCGGCAGCCCGCTGACCATCGGCGCGGGAGATAAGCTCTTCGCTTATGTTTATCTCGATCCAAAAGACCCTCCCAAGGCGATCATGCTGCAATTCCACACCGACGAGTGGCGCACGCGCGCCAACTGGGGCGACCCTGACGCGATTATCTTTGGCGCCCAAGGCGGGACGGAGAAGGTGCAAATGGGCGCGTTGCCTGAACTCGGCAAATGGGCGCGACTGGAGGTGGGTGCGGCGAAACTGGGGCTCCGGCCTGGCACGAAGATCACCGGCCTCGCCTTTACGCAGTTCGATGGTACCGCCTGGTGGGACAAGTCGGGTCTCGTGTCGGTGAACGATCCAGCACAAGACCCGGGCGTCTCGCTACTGGCCTGGGAGAAGGCCGAGCAGGCGCTGGGCGATGGCTCAACCGCTCCAGAGAAGCTCAAACAACTCTTGAAAAAAGACTCGACGAAGCTCAAGCCTGCGGACCACCGGAAACTACGGGACTATTATCTCACCTCCGTCTATGCGGATCCGGACTCAACCCTGGCGCCGCTTCGCGCCGAGACCAAGGCGCTCGAAGACAAGCGCACCGCGCTCGAAAAGGATATCCCCTCGACGATGATTTCGAAAGAGCTCGATAAGCCCAGGCCCGCTTGGGTGCTGGTTCGCGGTCAGTATGACAAACATGGCGAGGAGGTCGGACCTGGGGTGCCGGCCATCCTGCCGCCGTTGCCGAGCTCGGACGTCACCAACCGCCTCACTTTTGCCAGGTGGTTAGTCGCTCCCGAGCATCCGCTGACCGCGCGCGTTACCGTCAACCGTTTCTGGCAGCATTTCTTTGGAGTGGGGATCGTGAAGACCGCTGAGGATTTCGGCACCCGGGGCGAATGGCCGTCCCACCCGGAGCTGCTGGATTGGCTGGCAACCGAGTTCATGCGCTCGGGTTGGGACGTTAAGCACATGGTGCGGCTGATGGTCACCTCGGCGGCGTATCGTCAGGACTCGCGCATCACACCCGGGTTGCACGAAATCGACCCCGAGAACCGCCTGCTCGCGCGGGGGCCGCGGCATCGCCTCGACGCGGAGGAACTGCGTGATTACGCCCTGGATGTCAGCGGGCTACTGAATCGTAAAATGGGCGGCCACGCCGTAAAACCGTACCAGCCGGCGGGAATCTGGGAAGCCGTCGGTTACACAACCAGCAACACCGCCAAGTACACCCAGGACCACGGCGACGCCCTCTACCGCCGCAGCCTGTACCTGTTCTGGAAACGGACAGCCGCTCCGCCTTCCATGACCACTTTCGATGCTCCCTCGCGGGAAAAATGCTGGGCGCGGCGTGAGCGCACCAATACTCCCCTTCAGGCGCTGCTCACCATGAATGACCCGCAGTATGTCGAAGCGGCGCGGCACCTCGGCTATCGCATGCTGCACGATGGCGGTGCCGACGACGCCGAGCGGCTCCGCCGGGGTTTCCGCCTGGTCACCGCCCGCGTGCCCACCGAGCAAGAGTGCGCGATCCTTCAGGAAAGCCTGGCCGCCCAACGCGCCCGTTACGAAGCGAACCCGGACGCGGCGAAAAAGTTGCTCTCCGTCGGCGAATCGCCGGTGCCCACGGACGTTCCGGCACCGGAACTTGCCGCGTACACCATGGTGGCCAATTTGCTCCTTAACCTGGATGAAGCGGTCAGCCTGAACTGACGTCCATATATGTCGAACACTTTACCATTGTTGCAATGAATCCTTCCGAGTTGTTCTGGCAGCACCAAACCCGGCGCGCCTTCTTCAAGACGACCGGCCTCGCCGCCGGCCGCATCGCGCTCGGTTCATTGATGTTCCCCGATTTGTTTCGCTCAGCCGCCGCGGCGCCCTCTACTGGCCGGGCACACCCCGCTCTGCCGGGCTTGCCTCATTTCGCGCCGAAGGCTCGCCGGCTGATTTATCTGTTCATGAATGGCGCGCCTTCCCAGATCGATCTGTGGGATTACAAACCCCGGCTGGCTGAGCTCTTCGACGCCGATTTGCCGGACTCTATCCGCAACGGACAGCGGCTCACCACGATGACGTCCGGCCAAAAACGGTTCCCGGTAGCGCCTTCCATCTACAAGTTCGCGCCGCACGGCCAATGCGGCACCCTGGTCAGCGAGCTGCTGCCGCATACCGCACAGGTCGTCGATGAGCTGGCGGTCATCCGCACCGTCTATACCGAAGCGATTAATCACGATCCTGCCTCGACCTATATCCTCACCGGCAACCAAATACCCGGCAAACCCAGCATCGGCGCATGGCTTTCCTACGGCCTTGGCAGCGAAGCGGAAGACTTGCCTGCCTTTGTCGTGATGACACCGCGGTGGTCCGCCAAGCGCGATGCCCAGGCGCTGTATCAGCGGCTGTGGGGCTCGGGCTTCTTGCCGTCACGCCACCAGGGTGTCGCGCTGCGCGCCGGCGGCGACCCGGTGCTGTTTCTCAATAACCCGCCCGGCGTAGACCCCGCCGCGCGCCGTACGATGCTGGACGGACTCGGCCAGCTCAACCAACTGAATTTCGAACGCACCGGCGATCCCGAAGTGGAGACCCGGGTCGCCCAATATGAGATGGCGTTCAAGATGCAAACCTCCATCCCGGGCCTGGTCGATATTTCCAACGAGCCCAAATCGGTGCTCGACCTTTACGGCCCGGAAGTCACGCAGCCCGGCACCTTCGCCGCCAGCGCCCTGTTGGCCCGGCGGCTTATCGAGCGCGGAGTCCGCGTCGTGCAACTGCTGCATCGCGAGTGGGACCATCACGGCGACCTCCCGCGCGACCTGCCGCTTCAGTGCCGCGACGTGGACCAGGCCTGCAAGGGTCTGATCCTCGATCTCAAACAGCGCGGTTTGCTCGATGAAACGCTCGTGGTCTGGGGAGGCGAGTTCGGCCGGACCGTTTATTGCCAGGGCGAGTTGCGCCGCGATAATTATGGGCGCGATCACCACCCGCGCTGTTACACCATGTGGATGGCCGGCGCCGGTATAAAAGGCGGAACGGTTTATGGCGAAACGGATGATTTCAGCTATAATATCGTCCGTGACCCGGTCCACATACGCGATATCAACGCAACGATTCTTCACCAGATGGGCATTGACCACAATCGCCTGACTTACAACTTCCAGGGATTGGATCAAAAGCTAGTGAGCACCGAAGCCCCTGCCAATGTGGTAAAAGGCGTCCTGGCGTGAGCGGCCCGCCCGAAATCGTACTATTCTTCGGCCGGCTGCACCCTTTACTGGTGCATTTGCCGATCGGTCTGATCCTCCTGCTGGCGCTGCTCGAACTGCTCGCGCGCCGGCCCGCTCTCAAACATGCCAACTCCAACGCGGGCCTGCTCCTCGCCTTTGCTGTGCCGATGGCGCTCGCCACGGCTCTTTGCGGTTGGTTGCTTTCTCTGGGCGGCGGTTACCAGGACCGGCTGCTCCAATGGCACAAATGGACCGGCATCGCCACCGCGGCCGCTTGCGTGCTCGCCGGCCTGCTCTACCGGCTCGACCTGAAAAAGGCCTACCGCTTTAGCTTGTACTCCAGTGTGCTGGTTTTGATTTTCGCCAGTCATTTCGGCGGCTCTCTCACTCACGGCAGCGATTACCTGGTTCGCTACGCCCCCAACCCCTTCCGTCGATGGCTTTCTGGGCCACCCCAGCCGCCACCGGTCGCGCCCAAACCGAGGGAAGTCGCCAGCCTTCAAGCCTTCGGCGATCTCATCGATCCCGTTTTTCAAAAGGATTGCGCCGCCTGCCATGGCCCCGAGAAAGCCAAAGGCAAGCTGCGCCTCGATTCCCTTGCTGGTGCTCTCAAAGGCGGCGATTCCGGTCCGGTCATCATCGCCGGCAAGTCAGCCGATAGTGCGCTCATCAAACGCCTGCGGCTGCCGATCGCGCATGAGGACCATATGCCCCCGGATGGGAAGCCCCAGCCTTCGCTGGACGACATCAGCCTGCTCCAGTGGTGGGTCGATGCCGGCGCGCCGGGAGACAAGAAAATTGGCGAACTCAAGCCGCCGGCTCACATCACAAGCATCCTGGCGAGCCGCTTCGGAACTCCTCCACCTTTGGCCAAAGCCGTTCCACCCCGGCCCTTGGACCAGGCCCTCCCGTTGGCGGCCAAACTCAGCGACGAACTCCACATTGCTATCCTCGGCCTCTCGCCCAAAGAGCCCTGGCTCCAGTGCAACGCCGCCGTTGCCGGCAAAGATTTCGGCGACGCGCAACTGCAGCAGTTGGCGCCGCTGGGATCGAACCTCCGTTGGCTGGACCTGGCCGGCACCAGCGTGACCGACGCCGGCCTCGCGCGCCTGCCCGCCATGCCGAACCTTGTGCGTCTCCACCTCGAGCGTACCGCCATCACGGATTCCGGGCTTGCCGCCCTGGCCGGCCTGGTGAATCTCGAATACCTCGACCTGTACGGGACTGAAGTCTCTGATGCCGGGTTGGAAACTTTGGAGAAACTTCCGAAACTAAAGCGGCTCTACATTTGGCGGACAAAAGTCACCCCCGAGGCCGCAACTGCGTTCATGGAAGCTCGCACAGACCAGGCCCAACTGCAGGCCTGGAAGGACGAGATCGAACAACTCCAGGCCAAAATCCGCGACGCCCATATCGCCGTGGAGCTCGGCTCCATCGCCACGCCCAAGCCCGCAACGAACGCCGCGCCGGTGAATGCGGTTTGCCCCGTGTCCGGCAAACCGGTTGATCCCTCCAAGACCGTAGTCCACGAGGGCGAAGTGATCGCGTTCTGCTGCGACGACTGCAAAGCCCAGTTTCTCAAAGACCCAAAACCCTTCCTGGCCAAAATCAGCGCCGTTACCTCCAAAGAGACTACCTCAGGCACTCCGAAATAACCGACGCGCAAAGTCCGCAGCTATCCAACCCCACACCCTAACCCGCAAATTTCACACCCACGACTGTGCCGCGGCAGCAGCGGTCGTAGCGCAGGTTTCCAAACCTGCCGTATCGCCGACTTCCAAGTCGGCAGAGTGTCGTGATTGCATTGGTACCCGCAGGTTCGGAAACGTTCGCTACCGGCAACGATGTGAAATATCCGGGCTAAGTGGTCACGAACATAAATCCGATGACGTTCGTTGCGCCCAATTTGGCCTGTGGCGAGACGCGAGGAGGGCGCATCCCCGCAGCGGGCTGCAACCGACGAGCAACGAAGCCACAGGCCAAATTCGACGCAACCCGAAGGGCGGCCGGGCTTTCTGGAGCAGGCCTCGTTGTTCGCTCCTCATCCCGACGCGTCGGGAGCGGGTATGCTCGTCGCTTACGACTCGCCTGCTCAAAAAATCCTTGGCCGCGAACGCCATCGGATTTATGTTCATGACCACTAAGCATGAACCGCCGCCATTTCCTTCACACGAGCGTCTCGCTGGCCGCCACCGCCCTGACGGCCCACGGCCATTCGCACCATCACGTCAACGAGGCCCCTTTCGACGCTGCAGCCAGCTCCTCGTCCGCCACTCCGCCGACCTCACCCATCGTCAGCGGCACCGGTGAGTTCCGCTATCAGTACGTGGCGGAAAAGCTCGTCCTGCCGCCCGAGGTGAAAATGAAAAACGGCCACGGCCTTTGCCTCGATACCCAGGGCAACATTTTTTTCACGTTCGAGCCTGAAAAAGTCGAGGAACAAACTCGCTGCCTGGTGCGCTTCGCACCCGACGGCACCGCCGCAACTTTGCTGGGCGCTGACAATGCCCTCGCCCACGGCGTGCCGCACGGCCTCAACATTCATATCGACGACGCCGGCCACGCGGTCCTCTACCACGCCAACAACGAGGCCACCGTTCATAAAACGACCCTCGAGGGTCACATCCTTTGGACCCAAAAATGGAGCCCGCAAATGGGAAACTATAAACCGACCGACTCGGTGGCCCCTCCCGCCGGCGACCGGCTCTTCGTCGCCGACGGTTACGGCAGCAGTATGATCCACGCGCTCAAAGCGGCCGACGGCGTCTATGCCGGCAAATCCTGGGGCGGACTTGGCCACGAACACGGTGAGTTCAACTGTCCGCATGGAATCACCTTCGACCCGCGCCGCAAGCTGCTCCTCACCGCCGACCGCGGCAACAAACGGCTCGAGTATTTCACCCTCAACGGCTTTTACCACAGCACGATCGAAGCAAAGGAAATTACCGCGCCCTGCAACGCCGATATTCGTGGCGACCACGTCCTGGTGCCCGACCTCGACGGGCCGTTGGTCATCCTGGACAAAGACAATCAGGTCGTATCTGTCATTGAAGTCGGCAAGTTGCTCGGCGACCGCGGCTTCAGGCACCCCCACGACGCGATCTGGCTCGCCAACGGCGACATCGCCGTGTGCACCTGGAACCCGGGCCGGCTCGGCTACTGGCAGCGCTTGAGTTGACTCGCTCCACCGGGAGCGCCGGCGTCCTCGCCGGCAGATTCGAACAACCACGAAAACCTGGCGGAACTGCCCAATACCACTAGGATCTGAACATCACCATCCCGGAGGGATGAATGAGAAATAGGGGTAGGGATGGCGCACGTGCGCCACCCCTCCCTCCGAACCGGACGGGCGGATTTCCCGCATCCGGCTCTCCAGTTAGTGGGCTCTTTGGTGAGCATGGCTCGCTTGTTCCCGAGCTAAGGCTAAGGAGGTTAGCCCGAGTTTGGCGAAGTAAACGACGGGCCAGCGCTGATGGTCTCGACAGGCCGTACGCTTGGAACCAGTGTGTCGGCGGCGCAGGATGCGCCGCAGGCGCTGCCGTATCCAGCCATCCATGGGCCGGAACACGGTGT
>DATMRF010000116.1:0-59120 GCA_035566435.1 Candidatus Acidiferrum sp. | reverse complement strand
GTCGGACGCTTCAATGCTCTTCCAGCCCCGGATGCTTGAGCCGTCAAAGCCCAGACCATCGCTGAAGATCTCTTCGGTCAGCTCCCGGATCGGACAACTGAAATGCTGCCAGGTGCCAAAGGTGTCGACAAACTTGATGTCCATCATCTTGGCACCCGTCTTCTTGGCTAATTCGATTACGCTCTTGGGTGTGCTCATTGATTCTATTCTCTATGGTTGTTCGGTTATGTTTCGTTTTACTCCGCGGCGCCCTGCCGTCCGTAGCCCCCCGCTACGGCGCGGCACGACGCTTTGGAAAACTCTTATGTTATCCTGCTGTGTGATATCCTTCTTCGCCGTGTTCGGCCAAATCCAGCCCGGCAACCTCCACCTCCGGCGAGACCCGCAGCCCGATGAGGGCCTTTACCACATAGGCGATAATTGTTGTGCCAACCACAGCCAGAACCAGAGTCAGGGCGATAGCCTTGAGCTGCTCGACGACCAGCGGTTGGAAAAAGGAATCTTTCACGTAAGCGCTAAGATTCGTGCTCAGGTTGCTGTTCGCCGAGGTCCGCGCCAAGAAGCCGGTCATCAGAGCGCCGAGCGTGCCCCCCACCGCATGGACGCCGAAAGTGTCCAGAGCGTCGTCATACCCGAAAGCGCTCTTGAGTTTCCAGCAGGCGAGGTAAGGAATCAAGCCCGCCGCCACGCCAATGAGCATCGCCCCGTCCGAGGTCACAAATCCGCAAGCCGGCGTGATGACCACCAGCCCCGCGACCGCGCCGGAACAGAAACCCAGGATGCTGGGCTTGCCCCGGAACATGTACTCCGCCATGGCCCAGGTGAATGAAGCCGTCGCCGTCGCCAGGGTTGTCGTCATGAACGCGTTTGCAGCTACACCGTCCGCCGCCACCGCGCTGCCCGCGTTGAAGCCGTACCAACCGACCCACAGCATCCCCGTGCCGACCATGCACAGGACCATGTTGTGCGGCGGCATCGGTTCTTTGTTAAAACCGATCCGTTTGCCCAGGATCAGGCAGAGAATCAGGGCCGACCAGCCCGAAGACATGTGCACCACGGTGCCGCCGGCAAAATCAATCGCATGGATGCCGGCGTCTTTGTTGGACACGCCACTCATGAAGCCATCCACGCCCCAGACCATGTGCGCGAGCGGAAAATACACCACGAACATCCAAAGCGTGACAAAGAGCAGAACTGCGGAGAATTTGATGCGTTCGGCGATTGCGCCGACAATCAACGCCGGCGTGATGATCGCAAACATGAGCTGATACATCGAGAAGACGTTTTGCGAAACCCAACCCGAATAATCGCTGTTAGGCATCGAATCGACCCCATGCAGGAACCTCCAATCGAGGCTGCCCCAATACGGCTTGCCGCTATGGAAGGTGATGCTGTAGCCCACGGCCCACCAAAGTATGGTCACCAAGCCAGCGATACCAAGGCATTGGGCGAGCACCGACAGAACGTTCTTGCGGCGCACCAGACCGCCGTAAAACAGCGCCAGGCCGGGCAACGTCATGAAGAGCACCAACGCCGAGCTGGTCATCATCCAGGCGTTGTGGCCGGGACCGGGGCCGGCAACTTTAGTAGTTGTATTAGTGTTGGCGTTGCGCGAGCCGTTGTTAATGTAGGCCTCGATGTCGTCGAGTCGCTCCTGGATGGAGCGCTCCGCGACCCGCGCGGCGTCCGCCGCGTGAATCGCGGGGACACTCAAAAGCATGGAACTACATAAGCTAGTCAAAAGAAATAGCTTTCTCATTTGGGTTCTCGATTTTTTTGGATTGTAAGTTTATCTGGCGCCGCAACCTTCAGGTCAAACTGCGGCGACTCCCTTCTCCTCCGTTCGAATGCGCACTGCCTCCTCCACGGTCGAAACAAACACTTTGCCGTCCCCTATCTTGCCCGTCTTGGCAGATTTGACGATGGCCGCAACCGCGTCATCCAGCTTGTCGTCCGCGGTCACAATTTCGACCTTTATCTTCGGCAGAAAATCCACAGTGTATTCGCTGCCGCGATAAATCTCGGTATGGCCTTTCTGGCGGCCAAAGCCTTTCACCTCCGTTACTGTCATGCCTTCGATGCCAATCTCACCAAGGGCATCCTTAACCTCCTCGAGTTTGAACGGTTTGATTATGGCTTCGATTTTCTTCATTACGTTCCGGGTATTGCGGTGTTGTCAGCGCACGTGAAACACATCACCAGCCTCCGACGCTCGATGTGCGAAACGCGTCGCGCCCTAGTGACTCCTCCTTACGCACCCCCCGTGCCAAAGCGACCAATTCATCCGAGGTATTTACATAAGTTATTTATTATAAGAACTCTACGTAAGTTGCGGAGGACCCTGTCAAGCGCTCACACTGTTTAGATGTGCACAGCCAGAAAACAAATCGCCAGCGACCGGCTGTTTCGTTATTATAGCCAAACAAAGAAATTACGCTCGCCGAAGTATTTCATTACAGAGAAAAACGGTAGGAGATAGAACTGCTCAAAGGGTGTGTCCAGTGGCCGAATGAAGACCCAGTTTAAGGTTTGGCGATTCAACTTTCCTTGTAAAGGCGAGCACCCTGTTGTGCTGGATTTGAAGGATGGTCGGAGCGACAGGATTTGAACCTGCGACGTCTTGGTCCCAAACCAAGTGCTCTAGCCAGGCTGAGCTACGCTCCGACAACTGGAGGTTGAATATCCCATAACGGCGTGGTTGTGCAATGCAAATCGGACTGACTGCAAATCGGGCTGAGTGTCAAGTGTCGGGTGCTCGGCGCCGAGGACAGGGTGAACTGGTGGAGAAGTGCTGCAACAGCGGTTGGCGTTGATCGCTGCGGTTTTCCAATCCTCGTCTCAGTTTTCTTTGGGCTTGGAGAAGGTGGTGCCCCGTGTTACTGTGGTGGTGGTATGTCAACCGCAGCCCCTATTGCCCCGCAGAAAAGCAATCTGCGCCGCCCGGATATCATGGCGGCAGTGCAGGCGCAGGTCCTGTCGCATTACCGCAGCGAGCTGGTCGAGCGGATTCGCGCGAATGGCCATATCCTGTCTGCCGGGGACTTGACCATCAAGCTGGCGAAGGAGTTTGGTTTTTGTTATGGCGTCGAGCGCGCTATCGACTTGGCCTATGCCGCTCGGCGGGCGTATCCGGACCGGCGCATTTTCCTCCTGGGCGAGATCATCCACAACCCCGAGGTCAACGACCAGATTCGCCGGATGGGGATCGTTACGATCGCCGGCAAGCCCCGGGACGAGGAAATCAACCAGCTTCGCCCGGATGACATCGTAATTATTCCCGCGTTCGGTACGGAGGTGGCGACGCGCCAGAAGCTTGGCGAGAAGGGGTGCCTGTTTGTGGACACGACGTGCGGGGACGTGATGAGCGTCTGGAAGCGGGTGCGGCAGTATTCAAAGGACTCGGTAACGAGCATCATCCACGGCAAAGCGTGGCATGAGGAAACGATGGCGACGAGCTCGCAGGCGCGGGCCAGCGGCAAAGGTCATTACCTGGTGGTGTTCACGCTCGCGGAAACCGATTACGTCTGCAATTACATCGTCCACGGCGGCGACAAGTCAGAGTTCCTGGCCAAGTTCAAGGGCGCGTACTCCGAAGGGTTTGATCCGGATGTGGATTTGCGTGCAATCGGCGTCGCGAACCAGACAACGATGTTGCGCGGCGAGACGGAGGAAGTCCAACGCCGGTTGAAAGCCGCGATGGCCCAAAAATACGGGCAGGAGGAACTCGCCCAGCATTTCCGCTTTTTTGACACCATCTGCGGCGCCACGCAGGACCGCCAGGATGCGCTGGAGAAGTTGCTGCGCCAGCCGCTGGACCTGCTGCTCGTCATCGGCGGCTACAATTCTTCCAACACGTCGCACCTGGCGGAAATGGGCGAGTCCCGCCTGCCAACTTATTTCATCAAGAACGCGGCCAAGATGGCGTCCGACAAGGTGATTCTGCATTACGATCAGGACAAGCATGAGGAAACTGAGACCCCCAACTGGCTGCCGCCGGGCCGGGTGACGGTGGGCATCACCGCCGGCGCGTCCTGTCCGAACAACCTCATCGAAGACGCGATTCGACGGCTGTTCGAGCTGCGCGGCATTTCGGTGCAACAGTTGCTGGAAACGTAATTCTCCCTCCGGCCTTCCTCCTGATGCCGCGGACCCGAGAGGAACTGGAGCAACTCGAACGGCAGAACCTTGCTCCGTATGCTCAATTCAGCGCCGACACCCGCGGGCGCAAGTACGAGGAAGCGCCGCCCGAGTGGCGCACCCAATACCAGCGCGACCGCGACCGCGTGATCCATTCGCGCGCCTTTCGCCGGCTCGAATACAAGACACAGGTGTTCCTCAACGGCACGGGCGATCACTTCCGCACCCGGCTGACGCACACGATGGAAGTGGCGGCGATCTCGCGCAACATCGCGCGCGCGCTCAAGCTGAACGAAGACCTCGCGGAGACCATCGCGTTGGCGCATGACCTCGGGCATTCTCCTTTCGGCCACAAGGGGGAAACCGTGCTAAACCGTCTGATGAAGGGCCACGGCGGGTTCGAGCACAATCAGCAGAGCCTGAGGATCGTTGAGGAGCTCGAACAGAAATACCCGCTGTTTGCCGGACTCAACCTGAGCTGGGAAGTGCGCGAAGGCCTAAGCAAGCATTACACCGCTTACGATCATCCGGGCCTGCGAAAGGACTTTTCCGCCAGGTCTTCTTCCCTCGAAGCCCAGGTGGCCAACCTCGCGGACGAAATCGCCTACTACAGTCACGACCTCGATGACGGCCTGGATTCCGGCCTGCTTTCGGAGAAACAATTGAACCGCGAGGTCCGACTCTGGCGCCAGGCGGCTCGCAGCGTGGTGCGAGACTACGGCGAGTTGCCGGACGAATGCCGCCGGTATTTCATCATCCGCTGCATCACCGACCTTCAGGTCAGGGATGTGGTCACAGCCAGCGAAGAGCGCATCGGCGCCTCCGGCGTAGGCAACGCGGATGAAGTCCGGCGCCAGCCCAAACCACTGGTCCAATACAGCCCAGGACGGCGCCAACTAAACACGGAGCTGAAGGATTTTCTGTACAAAAACCTCTATTTCAATGCCGCGGTGAATGGGCCGCACCTCCGGGCTCGCAGAATCCTGGAGCAGCTGTTCCGGTTTTACCTCGACCATCATCGCGAGGTCGGCTCTCAGGCCCGCAAACGGGCGCGGCGGGATGGCTGGCCGCGGGCGATCTGCGATTACCTGGCAGGCATGACCGATCGCTATGCGTTGCTGGAACACGAGCGGTTGATTTCGGTAACCGCTCGGTAACCCGTGGTAACCGATGGTAACCGATCCAGCCTCCCAGTCCGCTCGGCAGGTTGCGGAAGGCTAGCGTATAGTCGATGGCCGCCGTGATTTCCTCTTCGCGGGGATAAACCGGGGCCAATCCCTCAGTTAGAGACACTCAGCCGATAAGTTCGCGGACCACCGGCGGGATCAAACGCATCGGTGAATGCGGCGGTTCCGCCGTCCAGAAACCTAAGGCTGGTGATGGAGGTCCAACTGCTAAAGTCGCCAGTCTTCAGAAACGTATAAGTGAGCCCGGGCTCGACCTCGTAAAGGATTTGAACAAAGCCAGGGAGAATGGAATAGAACATGAACGGCGCCAGGGTTTGGGCGGAGGCGTAGTCGGTTTCACGCAGCTTGTAAAATGAGATCGGAAAATAGGGGTTCGCCGGCACGGTCGCAGTCCCGCTGCCGCCAATGCCCACCGTGGCGAAGCCAACGACGCCCCAAACTTGCATGTCCTGCGTCGTGAGGATCTCGTAGGTGTGGCCCACCTGGCCGGTGATTTGGACCTGTAACCCGGCATCCGATGCCGTTATGCGATTGAAAACCGGCAGGCTTCCGGGCACGGTGTAAGTCGTCTCGTGCAACTGGTAAAACCGGGAAGGGTATTGAGCGGCGTCGGGGTCGATAAAATTGAAAGCACCGGAGGCGTCAACCGTCACCGTGCCGATCGACAGCCAAAGCGCGAAATCCTCGGTGGCAAGCACATCATAAGTGTGGCCGGCAGGCGCGCTAACGGCCAGGCCGACCTGGCCGGCGGGCAGAGCCGACGGTCGGATCACGGGCACCGTGCTTGGAAGGGAGAAAACGATTTCGTCCGAATAGGCGCTCTCAAGCCCGGTGGCCAACCGGGTGGTCATGGCGATGAAATAAGTAATCCCGGGGACGAGTCCGAAGATCGTTGCGACGTTCGTATCTCCGACGTGGACGACATAGGGGTAAACCTGGCTGGTGGTGCCGTAATAGATATTGTAGCCCGCGACGCCGGGATCAGAAACGGCGTCCCACGCCAGGGTCAAGCTGCCGGGAAGTGCGAAGCCGGCGTGAAGGGGTAAGCTCAGGGAAGCCCAAAGCAGCCCCACGCCGAGGCATCGGGCAAAAGCAGCGCGTCGCGGAACCGGTTGAAGCGGAGGAACCTTCGTTGCGGGTATGTCGGTTGAAGAGCCCGAACGGACGCTCTCTTGTTTGATTGAGAGGCGCCGTTTGCAACTCACTTTCCGAGAAGCCGCGACAGGACAACTCAGCCTGCGGGCCGCCCGCAGGAAGGACCGAAAACCGCGTTCCGACATACTACGAATTGTGCCCGTTGAGTCTTGCCCTCAGCGCGGAAAGATGCAAACAGAAACTATTCACAACATACCTGGAAAATTCCTTGGTTGCATCTTGATTGAGGGTGTGCCGCCCAAACCGCACAGACCCAGGAAGGCAGGGCGCGCCGTCACCAGCGCGCCGCCAAAGTTCGCACAAGCAGGCTCAACTCTGCTGGTTTCGCGCGATCGTGGCAAGCTGGGGACGGAGCGCCCCACCGCCAGGTCGCCAGGCCTTCTGGGCAACCCGCCCTTGAAACTCGCCCTCTACTCTCCAAAAAAGGGAAACAGCCGCTTCAATTCTGCCTGCCCCGGCTGGCGGCCGTATTCACAGACCTCGAAGGCCTCAGCGCAAAGGACGGAGTTTGCCTTTTCCTGACCGTAAAATTCCGCGAGCTTTGAGCGGAAGCGCTCAGCCTGGTTCTGGTAGCGTTTTTCGAATTGCGCACGAACCTGGCGATGCCGCTCCTGCTGCTTGGCCGGGTCGTTCGGAATCAACTCGGCCGAGCCGTTGGCCCCACCTTCATAAAATTGCGACTCCAGCGCGTCCAGCGCATCCAGCTTCTGTTGGATCACCGAGTCGATTGCGACCGCGACGTCGGGTTGGAAGGGATTCGGCTTCCGGAACGAATCCGGGTAATAGAGGAACACCGGGTTGCTCTTGAGGTATGGCACGTCCGGGCAGAAGAACGGAACCGTCACCATATAGGCGGCGTCCTGGACCAGCACGCCGGTGTAGCGGTGGTCCGGGTGGTAATCGTTCGGGCGAGGGCTCAGAACGATATCGGCCTTCCATTCACGCATGAGCCGGGTGATGAGACGGCGATTCTCGAGAGTCGGCAACAGTTCGCCGTCATGGATATCAAGCACTTCACAGGTGACTCCCAGGATTTTATCGGCCTGTTCCGCCTCGGCTTTGCGGCGTCTCGCCAGCGGACCGCCTGCCTCGCGCCAGTGCCCGATGTCACCATTGGTCACCGAAACCAGTTTAACGTGGTGGCCCTTCTTGGCCCACATCGCCGCCGAACCGCCGACCTGGATCTCACAATCGTCGGGGTGAGCGCCGAAGCAAATGATGCGCAGCTTGCCGTCGTCAGCTGGCGCCTGGGCCGGCGCAGTGAAGGCAAGCGTGGTCGTGAAAAGAGCAGCTAGCAGCAAGCTTTTCATGGAAACATTGGGGTTGTGTTGTGGAAGCGACTATAGACGCGCGGTCTTCCGTAGCAAATCAAATCCTCTCTACGCTTGAAGGCATGTCAATCCCCGAGCGCAGGGCCCCCAAACATCACCTTTCCGCGAGCCGGGGCGGGGACGGCCACGTCCCCGTAGAGCCGCTGTTACTCGGAAGTTCCGGGCACGTGGCCGTCCCCGCCCCGGCTCAGGGTCCCAATGCACGGCTAATTCGTGACTGGACCCTCCCCGCTTTCGGGGATACCGCCCGTTTCGACTCCCGGTTATAACTCAGCAAAGACTGACCCCAACTGCCGCCGCGGCCGGGTCGTTTATGCAAAAAAACCTAAGTGATCAATCCGCATCTATGAAACCACTCCGTTCAAAACTCGATGCAGTCAGGCCTCAGCTCAAGGTAGCTCTGGGCCTCATGCTGATGACGCTCATCGTCGGCATATCAGAAACTCAAGCGCAAACCGGACCGTTCAGCCCGACCAACTGGCCAACGACCATAAACGCCACCGCCACCGTGGACTACTACATCGTGGACCCCGCCGCTGCCTTTTCCACACCGGCCGGCTGGCAGCAGACGATTTCGTTCGCTGGCGGTGGGGACCAGGCCTACCAATCGATCAACCTTGTGGGGATGACCGGCGACCAATCGACCAGTTCCTTCATGAATATCGCCGACAGCAATTTCGCCACCTGGGCAAATGTCCCCACGATAGACATCCTGATGCAGGTTTATGGGAACGACAAACTTTACAATCCGGACGGCAGCGGGATTAACGTCATGGTCGACGAGGGTGCCTTGCACACGGAACTTGTGGTTAGCGCAGGGATCGTGCCCCAAGGCGCCAATAACGGAAGATGGAACTGGATGCTGTTCAGCATCACCAACGCGATCGATCCGCTGGACAGCAAACGCTACGTCGGAGATGTTCCCGACCCGACACAGCCTGGAGTGCTGAACGGCGGGGTCAACGGCGGCACTCTGCGTATCCAGGGAGTCCCGGGGATCATCATTCGCGCCGTCGCCCTCGGGACTCAAGGGGCGTTTGGCACGTCGAATCAGGTCAATGTGTTCCTGCCCCCGGTGGCCTGCGACCCCGAACCGCCAGTGAACCTGGCATTCATTGACCTGAACGCCGGCGTGACGAACCACCTCACTGTGCTCAACGACCTGGATCAAACGGTTTCCTTCCAAGCGAACGTGGGACCGGCAGGCGACCTGCGGAACGCGGTCCAGTCTACCGGCAACTTTATGAACTTCGGCATTCTGAGCAATTACCTCGGTGAACCCTGCAACTTTCCGCGGCCGATGAAGGTATGCGTCGAGTTTTACGACGACCCTGCTTTTTCCGGGGCGGGAGTCTCATTCGGCCCGGAGATGTACGCGACCGACAGTGTCGGCGGCACGGCGACCTATGCCGGACCGCTATACACCTTGGCGGGCTCGGGCGCCTGGGTGAAGGTAGCCTTTTGGATTCCGGCAGTGGACCTGGCGGGGGTAAACACCACCCCGCTGACCGGCGGACCAAGGCTGACTTTTGTTGGGGGTTTTCCTTTCATCGATCGCGTTGAACTGGGCGTTGTGCGGACAGGGACAAACGCGCTGGCCGGCCTGGACCCCGACCCGACCTATTTCATGAACCCACTCATCTGCTCGACCAACTATCGCTACTACGCCGAACTAGACCTGCAAAATGGGATCACCAACGGGCTGAATGTTGGCAATTCGGGCGGCGATCAACAGATGGTAGTGGAGTTGGCGGGGCCGGCGCAGGACCAACGGCTGTCGGTCCGGCCGGATGGCGGCAACAACAATCTCCAATTCCAGATCCTCAACCAGATTCTCGGCCCCTCCTACCAGGATGATGCCGACGTAACGATCGCTTTGACTTATTACGACGACCCAGCGATGGCGGGCGCTTCGGTGAGACCTCAGGTCTATCAAAGCTGGATTTATGGCGTCTCGACCATCACCTTCCCGGTCGCTCCCTACAACACGAGGGCAACTCTGCAAGGTACCGGCACCTGGCGCGACGCCTACTTTGAACTTCCCAACGTGAACTTCAATGGCGTCAACCAGGGGCCGCAGTCGCTGGTGCGCTACCAAACAACTCGAGCCAACCCTGCCGATCCGACCACCGGTTATGTTCATGTCTCGCGAGTGCGCTACGACGTGATCCGACCCTGCGGGACCTACCAGGGAATCAACATGTTCCAGAAGCTCAGTATCACCAATGGGGTCGGCAATCCCCATGTCGGCTGGTTCGGCACCGCGACGCTACAATCTACCCCTACTATCACGGGGGGATGGAGCAATGTGCTCAGCATCACGAACGTCTCGAAGAACACCTACACGCCACCCAGCCCGCAACATTCCCAGTTCTTCCGGCTGAATTATCCGCCTTTGCCCTAGCCGTTGCCGGGCAATACCGCCCCAACAGGCGGTTCGGTTGGGTTGAGCTCCGGGCCGGCGGGCGGGTGTTTGTGCTGCGAGCAACGCAGCCTCACCCTCCCCCGGCCCGGTCGGGCCTCACCGCGGAGGACGCCGGCGGCCACGTCGCAGGTAAAACTGGGCAGAGCCGCTGGACGAGATTACGGTAGTCAGAGAATGATGGCATTGCGCGAACCGGTTCTGTTTCGCCGCGTCCGCTTCAGTCTCCCCCGGCTGGCCGGGCTTGGCCTGTTGTTCGGAGCGATGCTTCACGCGAACGGAGGCCCAACCTTCACCGTCCAGCCCGCCGGGAACGAGGGCTTCGATATCATGGCCGATGGGACGCTGGTTGCGCCGGTGCGGCTGGCTGCCGAGAGCGCCATCCAGGCTGACAACGTGGTCAGCAACGCGACGGGTCTTCGTCTGTCCGGCCTCCACACGATGGATCCGCTGGCCGTGACTTTCGCCGCGGACGATTTTGTCAGCATCACCTTGCCGGCCCCGGGCGCCACCAACCCACCCACGGCGTGGGAGCCTGTTGTGCAGTTCAAGCTGAGCGTCCTCTCGTTTGATACCAACCGCTGGCTGGCGATGTTCCCGGATGGAGCGGCGCCATTCCACTTTCTGGTGTGTTCGATGCCGACGGCGCAGGTGTGGCATCAACGAGGATGGCTCAACGCGACACCTTATGCCGACCCGTTTCCACTTCTGCAGGACGTGCATGTCGGCTCGCCCGAGATCTCCTGTCTTTGGAACCGGAACTGGAGCTATCTCTGCCCGCTGGGAGGACATCCGATTCCGATGGTGGGGCTATGGGACCTGGATGCCAGCCTTTACGTGGGGTATGATTTCCAGGGCGCGCGAGCCAGCGATCAATCGGAGCGCTATATTGCCACTGGGTATTGCTGGCGGCAGGGAACTCTAACCAATTTCATCTCGCTGGCGTACCCCTACGGAGGAGTCCGTTACGGGCAGCAAGTGTATCCCCAAGGCGGCGAAGTGCTGTCCTCGTGGTTCACGCTGGAAATAGATACCGCTCTGCCTTCGACCGAAGACCCGAACGAGCGGTTTCAAGCGCGGTTGTTCCAACGGTACACGAACGCACTGCCTCGGGTGCCGGCGATGAATGACCTCGCGTGGATCCCTGGCCAGGCGCGGCTAAGCGATTTCGCGGGCCCGATTGGCTTGGGCATGTACGGGGCTGGAGGCGAGACAACTTTCTATCCGGCGGGAACGTTGCTGGTCCAGGCCTGGCAGGGACATCAGGAGATGCCGGTTGACACGGCGGTACACAGAGGGGATTTGGCGACGTTAAACTATGGCCGGGGACAGATGGAGTCTCTGCTCACGAACTATGCGCAGACCTTCACGGCGGGCGGTGACACGTGCCTTTACTGGCAAAAGCCGCTCACGGGAGCCTGGCTGACCAATTGGGGCGGGCCGGCGGTGACCACGCTCCACAACTCCGAAGGCTGGTTCGCGGCGCGGGTGCTGGTCGAGCTATACCGCTATGACCGCAACAACGGGCAGGTCAGACCGGGTTACCTGCCGGCGATTGACGAGCTATTCAATTGGGCCAAGCACTACGTTTGGAGCCGAAATGAGTTTGCCGACGTGCCGTCCTCACCCTTCGCGATCGGCGCGACGTTGAACTCGGCGTTTTTGATGGACTATTACTTCACTTTCCGGGATGACCCGTTGCGGGCGACCAATGCCACGCTGGCGCTGCACCTGGCGGATGTCGTGACGTGGCGTTACGTCCATCCCTGGGCGATGGATTCAGACCGATTCGACGGCGCCGTGGATAGCGCGTTTCTGGTCGAACCCAACAGCGGGCGCGACTGGGCGGGATTGGGCTGCGCCAATGAGGTGAATTGGAACATCGACGCGATGACTCAGGTCTATGTGCACACCGGCGACCCGCGGATGCGGTATTACCTGCGCGGCATGCTCCAGCGATGGCCGGTGCTTTATCAGCCGAACTACGAGGACTCAATAGCGGCTTACGGCACCAGCGAGGCACTCAGCGAAGGCTTCGGCGTGTTCGACGGTTCGGGGCCCGGCCGAGGCAATCGATATCCATATGGCTTCAGCCCGGCGCTGCCGCTCAACGAGCCGGTGGGAGCTTCCACGATGCGCGTCGTTGCGGGTGCGCAGGCCTGCATCGCCTTCGATAAAAACACCACCGGTGCCGATATCGCCGATTATCGCACGGGCGGGTATGGGTCGTGCACGTTCAGGATTGTTTCCAGTCTCCCCGGCACTTTCGACGTCAGCTTCTCGTATCCCTTCATCGACATTTCTCAACTGCCGGTGACCCGATTGCGCAACGGCCAGACCCAAACCCTCGGCAGCGCCGATGTCATCCGGCCCGCGCAATCCCCAAGCTCGCTCTACCTTTCGCAAATGCAGGACGGAGATGTGGTAACGATCGGTACGGTTCCGGTCATCGCGCCGGTCGTCACATTCGACAACTCACTGGTGTTCAATGAAACGAACGCACCGCCGATAACCAATAGCCTGTTCACCACGCTGCCTTTGCAGGGTACCTATCCCCTGCCCCAGAACTGGACTGATTTGAACTCGTTCGCGGGGATCGTCCCCGGGGAACGATGGAATTATGGCTTGCCTTATTGGCAGGGCCTGAGCGCGGTGACTAACGTCGTCGCGCTCACCGCGACGGGCGCGACGGCAGTCGTGGTCGCTTATTCACCGCCCCAGACGGAAGCTCTTACGCGCTCGCCGGTGCTGGTCCTGGACGATGGCACGCCGACGCCGTTGAGCGGCCACCCGGCGTTGGCCTGGCGCGCGTGGCCAATCATCTTCACCCAAAACGTGCTGCTGGATTACGCGGTGCTGCCCTCTGGACGCTCGCTCAGCCAAGTCAACCCCAACGGCACGCTGGTCATGGGGGTTACGACGTTCAACGGAACCTCAAGCGATTGGCAACCGACTCAGGACGCCCTGGTTGCCGCTTCCGCCACGTTCGTCCAGCAAGAAACTCAGGAACTGGCGGTGCTCGCGCTTCAGGCGAGCTATTCCCAGTTGCCGACCGGCAGGATTGCCTTGCTGCCGTTAAACACGGCAGGCCCCGGTGCCAATTTTGCCGCAGCCACCGGTCTGCGCAAAAAATGGGATGCGCTGACGGAATTGCAATTCGTGGACCCCAACTGGTTCAACGCAAGCCGGTATCCGCTCGCTTTTTACCTGGGGAGTGAAAACTACGTTAAGACAGTGACGACGAACGGCGACGGCAAGGCCGCGGTGACGAACTACCTTGCAGGTGGCGGCACCCTCGTGATCCTGGCCACCGGCCCCTTTCCGTTCTATTACGGCTACGGGCCGGCGGATCAGCCGGGGCCGGCCGACCCGCTGTTGCCCGCTCTGGGGATAACGATACTGGGATTTGAACAGGCGCCCGCCGGCATTTTCATGCGGCGGTATTCCAACCAGACCATTGTGGAATCTGTGCCAGACCAGTTCGCATTCCCACCGGGCGACCCGCGGCTTCGGGCGATATCCGGTCCTGCGGTAAGCTCGGCAAATCGGTACGTGCCCTTTATCAAGGCGGTTGATCCCCAGGGCAACTATTACGGCGACGCGGCCGCTTTCCTGGCTTTCGGCACGGGGCCGGCGAAAGGGGGCAAGGTGGTTTACGTTTGGGCCACATTGCTCGCGGGTCCGCAGGGACAGAGCATTATGGCCGACGTGGTCAGTTGGATCTTGGACGCGGTCTTGCGTCCCCCGCCTCCCCGGCCCGAGTCGCTGCAGGTGCTGGACGCCAATCACGCCGCGTTCCATTTCACCGCGGTATCGAACCTGGATTATATCGTGCAGTCTCGCGACAGCCTGAGCGCGGGTTCATGGTCCACGCTGCAGGACCTTGGAAGCACGCCGACCAACCGCTCGCTTTGGTTCACCAATATTATCAGCGGAAAGGCTTCGCGATTCTATCGACTGCGGGTGGGGCCATGACTTGACCGCTTAACCTTCCATATTTTTTAGGTCTGGATTGGTTCGGATTGGTTGGGATCCCTCGGGAGTGCTCGGGGCGGTGGTACAAAGTCCAAGGCCCAAAGTCCAAGGTCCGGCGGGCAGCATTTTCGGTAGGGACGCTCGCCGTCCCTGGTGCGAGTTTTTTTCGGTTCCTGTGAGCTCATGTTGGCTCCTCTTGACTCCCGTAGGGTCCGCGGCTTTTGCAAAAGCCTTGCGCTGCCGAGATGCAGAAAAGAAAAGGGGTGCAGACAGATGCAGATGGTTGCCGATGGTTGAGGGAGGAGGGGGACAGCCCCCGTCATTGTTTACCTTGAATTACCTTGAAAAGGCTTGAATCGGTCTGAATTGGCTGGATTGGGTTGAAGGGACTGGAGGAAGAGCGACGAACCGCCTTCGCTTTGCTTCCTCCTTCGCTCGGAGCTACGGCCGACAGGACGACGCTGCGAGGGGGAGGGGTGTCTGATCCCCCTGTGGACCCGTGACGTCGTGACAAACCGCATTTTACGGAGGTTTTTTTTCAAAAAGCCCGTGACAAAAGGCGTGACGCGGTCGTGACGGGGCGTGACAAGGCTTTCAAGTCTCAAGTCCAAAGTCCAAAGTCCCAAAGCCGAAGCCCAGAGTCAGGGCAGAATGATTAGGGCAGAATGATTTCAGATAGACGAGGGAGAGGTGCGGAGCGAGGTGGAACGGGGACGTGGCCGTCCCCGCCCCGAGTAGGCGCGGAAATTGCTGTCAAGGCACAAACGGGTCATGGTGATCCGGTTGTTTAATAATCAGAAAGGCAAAATTGTTATGAAGTCGGGCGAGGAGTCGGGAAGTTTCGATGGACAGGTAGAGCCGGAAACCAAGAATAGCGGCGCGCGGCCTGGGAGTTGGATTCCGCAAGATTGGCTGGTGCGGCTGGAGGAGGTAGAGCCGTGGCCAGAACCGGTGGACGGGAAAGCGCTGCTGGACGAGATTGCGCAGATGGTGCTGCGGTTTGTGGTCCTGGGCGAGTGGGCGATTGAAGCCGTAACGCTATGGGTGGTTCATACTTACGCATTCGAGCTGCGGGACGTGACGACTTACCTGGGGATCGAGTCGCCGCGGCACCGGTGCGGGAAATCGACGTTGCTAAGCGCCCTGGAGCGGCTGGTGAATCGAGCGATCCGCACCTCGAACATCAGTCCGTCAGCATTTTTCCGGACGATAGCGGAGACCGGGCCGACCTTGCTGGTTGACGAAGGGGACACATTTTTGAACAGCGAGGAGCTGAAGGGGATCCTGAACTCGGGCTACCAGCGGGACGGGGCCTTTGTGATGCGGGTGACGCACGAAGTGTCGAGCTCTGAGGCAGCCGCAGGACAGAACGGGAGCCGGCGCGGGGGCGGCGGCGAGAACGGGAACGGCGGGCCGAGCCGGCTGGTGAAGTTTTCGGTGTGGTGTCCAAAGGCGATCGCGAGGATCGGGCGGCTGCCGCAGACTTTGGCGGACCGGTGCATCGTGATCCGGATGCAGCGGAAGCTGTCGGACGAGCGCTGCGAGCGGCTGAAGCACTTGGATGGGGAGACGCTGAGACGAAAATGCGCGCGATTCGTCAGAGACCATGCGGAGGAGATCCGGAACGCGCAGCCGGTGGTGCCCGAGGGGCTCAATGACCGGGCGGCCGACATATGGGAGCCGTTGCTGGTGCTGGCGGACCTGGCGGGCGGGGACTGGCCGGAACGGGCGCGCAAGGCGGCGGTAGGCTTGAGCGCGAGCGCACAGGAGCACGACCCGATGGGGTCGTTGCTGATGGACATCCTGGAAGTGTTTCTGAGGTTGGGGCTTGAGCGAGTCTTTTCGAGAACCCTGGCGGAATGGCTGAACCGGGCGGATGACCGGCCCTGGATGGCGCTAAAGAAGGGAAAGGTGGTGACGGGTCAATGGGTAGCGCAGCAGTTGCAGGATTTCGGGATACGGCCCAAGACGCTGCGGATCGGGGAAGAGCGGGCGAAGGGGTACGAGATGGACGATTTCGCGGACGTGTTTCGCCGGTACATACCACGAAGGGAGTGGGAAACATTCAAAGCGGAGGTGCAGGAAGAAGCGGTCAGAAAGAGGGAGGAAGAAAAGGCGCAAAAGGCGGCGGGGAACGGCAGCGCGAGCGATGGGGCCAAAGGGCAGCAGGGAGAAAAGGGAGCCGGCGAAGCTGGGGAGCGGGGAACGAGTTCGACCTGAGCTAGAGGCGGGAAATCGAGCGAGGTGATTCCTTGCCGGCATCTTGTCGGTCAGCGTTCTTGCAGTCCCCTTTTTGCTTGCCTTTGGAGCGTGGGGAAATACGATTGGGCCCGAGGTTTGTATGACACCCTTTACCTCAGCGCGGGAAAGCGCCAATCAGAAGGCCCGACCGAAATTGCTTTCGCTGCCGGAGGAACCGAGCCCGAGAGGTTACAGCGGGTTTACCGATTTCATAGCCACGAAAAGGCGCAAGAGGGCACAAAAATCGGCAGTGTTGATTCAAGTTGGCGGCTATGGTTTCCCTTAAACGGCTGTAGCTATGCTCTGGATTGTCTCATTGCGAAAGGACATTGCCACCGACACGCTGGAAAAGCGCCTATGGGATATCAGCGACAGCGGTGCTAACCTGACACAAAAGCGGTTTGGTGGATTGGTCATCCCTGTTCCCCCGCTGGCAGAGCAAGCGCGGATTGTGGCGGAAGTGGACCAGCGGTTGAGCGTGGTGGAGGAGTTGGACTCGGTGGTGTCGGCCAACCTGCAACGGGCGGTTCGGCTGCGGCAATCAACCTTGCAAAAGGCATTTTCGGGAGAACTGATATGAAATTCATCCTTCTTCCTTCAACCTTCATCCTACGGATGGCCCGCCTCCGCCGGTCCATCCTCCAAAAAGTCTTCACCGGAGAACTGCACTAACTATGTCAGCCAGCTCCCAAACGAGTCACGCCAAAGCCCAAGCCGCTGAGGTCTCATATGAATTGCATTCTTTGGGCTGGAAGGCATTTCAGAATCTGTGTGTTACAATCACAGCAGAAATCTGGGGGCAGACTGTTCAGAGTTTTTTTGATTCCCACGACGCAGGCAGAGACGGGGCTTTCCATGGGAAGTGGCAATCAAAAGAGGGAGAGACATTTGAAGGCAGCTTTACAGCCCAATGCAAATTCACAGCGAAGGCAGATCTGCAGATTCAACTTGATGATTTGAAAGACGAGTTGAAGAAGGCAAAGCGTCTTGCCGAACGCGGCCTGGCCGACAATTACTTCCTGTTTACCAACGCTCGAATCACAGGCGACAACGAACTGAAGATTCGGGGGGCATTCCTGAAAATCCCTGGCGTCAAGTCGTTCAAAGCCTACGGTTCAGAACGCATTTCAGGGATGATAAAGGAGTCATCACGGTTGAGGATGCTAGTCCCTCGGGTTTATGGGCTGGGTGACCTGAGCCGGATTCTGGACGAACGCGCGTGTGACCAAGCAAGGGAGGTTTTAACCGCGCTTGGCGATGATCTAGCTAAGTTCGTAATCACTGATGCGTATCAGCGCAGTGCGCGAGCACTTCTTGAGCATGGCTTTGTTTTGCTTCTTGGCGAACCGGCTTGTGGGAAGTCGACGATTGCCGCTGCCTTAGCGGTCGGTGCGCTGGATAACTGGAGGTGCTCAACGTTCAAGCTTCGAAATGCCGAAGAGCTCATTGCTCATTCGAATCCCCATGAACCTAAGCAGTTTTTTTGGATCGATGACGCATTTGGTGCCACTCAGTTTGATTCATCTTCTGCGGCCTCGTGGAATAGTGCATTCCCACACCTGCACGCTGCCATCAAACGTGGCGCACGGGTCCTTTTTACGTCCCGTGATTATATCTACAACGCGGCGCTAAACCACCTTAAAGAATCGGCCTTCCCTTTGATTAGAGAATCACAAGTAGTGATTCATGTTGAAAATCTAACCAAGGACGAAAAGGAGCAAATTCTCTATAACCATATTCGTCTTGGCTACCAGCCAGGTGAGTTCAAGAGCAAATTGAAACCATTTCTGCCAGCTGTTGCAGCGCATCCGAGATTTAGTCCGGAAATCGCGCGTCGATTGGGAGATAAGCTTTTTACAAAGGATCTAGTCGTCACAAAAGAAAGCATTGCAAATTTCGTGAGCAATCCAGTGGGGTTGCTCTGCGAGATTATGCGCACCATTGATCCAAACAGTCGGTCGGCACTGGCTTTGGTTTTCATGCGCGGTGGGCAGTTGCCAAGCCCAATCAGCATGACCAGCGAGGAGCAGGCGGCCATAGAGCGGATCGGCGGGGCAGTGGCCGGTGTTGGTAGCTCACTTAACGCGTTAAACGGAAGCTTGGTGCTCCAGACCCTTCAAAACGGCGCATATTCATGGAAGTTCAAGCATCCAACAGTTCGAGATGCTCTTGCCTCAGTCATCGGAGATGACCGGGAACTGATGGACATCTATCTTACGGGAGCGCCAGTTGACAGATTGTTCGTGAGGTGACTTGCGGCGATGTTGGCATGCAAGGGG
Source organism: Candidatus Acidiferrum sp. (assembly GCA_035566435.1). Lineage (GTDB taxonomy): Bacteria > Verrucomicrobiota > Verrucomicrobiia > Limisphaerales > UBA8199 > DATMRF01. Next base: position 40,393 of record DATMRF010000116.1, on the reverse strand, counting down.
CAAAGGTTATCGTTCCCCCAGACAGATATGATTTGTTGTTCTCACGGTTGAGTAAATTTGATTTGAGCAAATCGGAAGACGAGCGAAAGCTGCATCATTTCCTTGCTTACCGTTGCGATCGCGATTTTCTAGTCCAGTTCATTGCCAAGTATCCGAGCTTCATTTCAGATTTGAGGGTCGGTTCTTACCTTTACGCGGTTTCTGACGTTGCTGTCATCGTCAGACTGCATCAATTTGGCCTTCTACCGGAAGAGAAACGGCTCGGAGTTGTGTCGGCAATCAGGGAACTGGCCGTTGATACACCCGACGCAGGTTTTCTACGCGAGGAGATTCGTGAGTTGCATACGGCTGCTGAATTGGAGGCAACACTTGAAGACGTAAGGATAAAACTGCTCCCGAATTTGCCAGCCACCATTGAAAATTGGCGAGACAACTATTACCACAACAAGGATGATGCAGAGAGTTATTTTGAGCCTCTCGTCAGCGCCTTAAAAGAATTTCAAGAGGAACTTGCCGAGCATACCGAGTCAGCCAAACAAATTGCATCGGCTTTGACCGACATTAAAGAGACGGTGCTGGATTTGATGGCGGAATCACCAGAGCCGGATTATGACGATGATTACCGCGGCAGCTCATCCGGGAGCGACGATGATTCGCGATCTATATTCGACGACGTGGACCACTAGCACCCGACCAAAATCTAAGGCATGAGCAACCCGACCGCCCTCGTCCAAAAGCTTTGGAATTACTGCAACATCCTGCGCGATGGCGGTCTGTCCTACGGCGGTTATGCGCAGCAGTTGACCTTTCTGCTATTCCTCAAGATGGCGGATGAAGAGTCGCGTCCGCCGTTCAACAAGAGCCCTGGCGCGGTGTCGTCCTTCAGAGCCTGCCACTACTGGACATTTGAACAGTATTCGGGTAGTACTACATCTGGACTATGAGCGATAACTCCAAAATCGAGTGGACGGACGCGACGTGGAATCCGGTGCGTGGTTGCACCAAGATCAGTCCCGGCTGCGTTCACTGTTATGCAGAAACGTTCGCCGAACGCTTTCGCGGTGTGCCCGGCCATCCGTTCGAGTTTGGTTTCGATCTCCGCCTTGTGCCGGAGAAGCTGGGCGACCCAATCCGCTGGTCGAAGCCCAAGAAGATCTTCGTCAATTCCATGAGCGACCTTTTCCACGAGGGCGTGCCGGACGAATACATCGAAAGGGTCTGCCGCGTGATGCTGGCGGCGAACTGGCACACCTACCAGATTCTCACCAAGCGTGCCGACCGCATGGCGGCACTGTTGCAAGGCAAGCTCCGCAACGCTGCGAAATCTTCCCACATTTGGTGGGGCGTGAGCGTGGAGAATCGCAAACATGGTCTGCCTCGCATTGCGAAGCTCCGCGGCGCAAAACCGGAAGTGGCGTTTCTGTCGGTTGAGCCGTTGTTGGAAGACCTCGGCAAAGTGGATTTGCGCGGCATTGATTGGGTGATTGTTGGCGGCGAAAGCGGGCCGGGCGCACGGCCGATGTTGGCTGAATGGGTGAGGAATATTCGGACACAATGCACAGTGCAAGGAATCGCATTTTTCTTCAAGCAATGGGGTGGCGTGCGCAAAGCCAGCACCGGGCGAGAACTTGATGGCCGAACTTACGACGAGTATCCCAATATTGTTCCGAATGCCGTGCTATCGTCTTCAAGTCGCGCCACCTTACTGGAACGACTGGTTCATGGTTAGCGGCACAAGAGGGGAGGCATCTAAAATGAACTTGGATGAAATCGGGCCCTGGTCGGAGATCAAATTGGATATACTTCGCGACTACGCCGCACCGTATTCCAGAATTCTCAAGAGCAATGGCTTCCACCACGGTTACATCGATGCGTTCTCCGGACCGGGCCTCCACATCAGAAAGGCCGGCGGTGAAGAGGTCTTGGGAAGTCCCTTGGTCGCCTTGGGAGTTCAGCCGCCATTTGACGAATACCATTTTATCGACCTCGATGGTGAGAAGGTGGATTTTCTGAAAGGTAAGGTCGGCAACCGCCCGGACGTAGAGTTTTACACCGCGGACAGCAATCAAGTGATGCTGAAATCGGTTCTGCCGCGGTTCTCCTACGCCAAGCGCACTCGGGCACTGTGCGTGCTAGATCCGTATGCGCTCACATTGGATTGGAGGGTTGTCTGCGCGGCTGGCAGCAGTCGAGCAGTCGAAGTTTTCATCAACTTCCCGGTCATGCAAATGAACCGGAACTGCAAGCACGAGGACGTATCGAGAATTCTGCCCGGGGAGCTCGATGTAATGGATCGTTTTTGGGGCGACCGTTCGTGGCATTCCGCAATGTTTCGACCGAGCGGCCAAGCGAATCTTTTCGGGGGCGAGGAGCTGGATAAGACCGAGAACAGGGATTTGGTAAATGCTTACTGCAAGCGCCTGAAGGAAATTGCCGGGTTTGGCTTTGTCGCTGATCCACTGGCAATGCGGAACTCGCGGCAGGCAATTGTTTATTATCTGATCTTCGCCGGGCCGAACAAGACGGGGTGGAGAATTGTCCAAGACATTTATCGCAAATACGGATCAGCATGAGCAATCCCACTGCCCTAGTACAAAAGCTTTGGAACTAATGCAACATTCTCCGCGACGACGGTTTGTCCTACGGCGATTATGTCGAGCAGCTCACGTTTCTGCTGTTCCTCAAGGTGGCTGATGAGCAATCGCGTCCGCCGTTCAGCAAGCCCAGCGCCGTGCCCAATGAGTTCGCCTGGCCCAACCTGCTGGCGTGCGACGGCGACGACTTGGAGACGCATTACCGGCATGTGCTCGAATCGCTCGGCAAACAGAAGGGCATGCTGGGCGTCATCTTCCGCAAGGCGCAAAACAAAATTCAGGACCCGGCCAAGCTCCGCCGGCTCATCGACCTGATCGACAAGCCCGGACCCGGGCCTGGCGATATGTGGTCGAGCCAGTCCGCCGACGTGAAGGGCGACGCCTACGACGGGTTGCTGCAAAAGAACGCCGAGGACGTGAAGGGGGGCGCCGGGTTCCGACCGTTGAGGGCGGGGTCGGTTTATTTCGGATGAGTTCCCAGGGCGTTGCCCCGGGCTGGAGAGTGGTTGCGCCTTTGGCGCGGAAGATTCCGCCTCTTAAGGGAGGGGATGAATGTTTGGCGGCCTGGGTTTTGTGGTGGTCCATTTGGTCGGCAATTTTGCTTGCTTTTGCAACGACGCGAAATAGGATTGGCGGCGAGGTTTGTATGGCACCCTTTACCTCAGCACGGGAATCCGCGCATCAGAAAGTCCGACAGAAATTCCTTTCCCAGCCGGGGGAACCAAGCCCGATGGATTAGTCATGTACTGGATTGCCCCACCCGGAATGGCCTCCGCCACCGACACGCTGGAAACGCGGGTTTGGGACGCCGTCGCTGCCCACCATTTCCACACCAATTACCATTTTCTCGCAGATATTTCAGCCCGAAAGGCTGCAACTCATCAGCCCAAGGCAACGCCCTGGGAAGTCGGTCCCCCCAAGCCATTATCAGCCCTAAAAGGGCGTCACTCGCCATGCCTCAATCCCTCTCCAAGATCCTAGTTCATCTGATTTTCAGCACCAAACACCGTGAACCTTTGATCGGCCCGGTCATTCGCCCACGCCTCCACGCCTACATCGTGGGCATTCTCGACAACCTTAAATCACCTTCCCTCCAGACCGGAGGCGTGGCCGACCATGTTCATATCCTATGCGCCTTAAGCCGCACCATTTCATCGGCCAAGTTGCTGGAAGAAGTGAAAAAGAGCTCCTCCAAATGGATGAAGGACGACGGCGGCGTGCCGGGTTTTTCGTGGCAGGCAGGGTACGGCGCCTTTTCGATCGGAGAATCGCAGGCCGACGATGTGATTCGTTACATTCAGAACCAGGAGGAACACCATCGCAAAGTGACGTTCCAGGACGAGTTCCGACGGTTTTTGGACCGTTATCGGGTCGCCTACGACGAGCGATATGTGTGGGATTGAACGAACGGCGATGCGTGCGACATCACAAATCCGGGTGGTTTGGCGGTCCGGGGCGTCGTGTGTTGGCCGAGTTCCGCGCCTTCAGGGCTGGGAAGGCAATCTCGGACCGAGTTCCCAGGGCGTTGCTGGGCTATAGAGTTGCAGCGCCTTCGGCGCGGAAGATGGGTTGGGCTTTAGAGCCGTGGGGCCTTTGGCGCGGAAGATGAGCCGGTGGGTTTAGACTTTCACGATGGGGATGAGGATCGAAGATGGGCAGTCGCGTCTGTCGCTCAACACACCGTCCGTATAGCGCAAGAAGGGGTTGCACGGTTAGGCCCCTTCAGGGCGAGGTGGGTTTGGTTCGGCCGGGTTCCCAGGGCGTTGCCCCGGGCTATAGAGTTGCGGCGCCTTCGGCGCGGAAGAAAGCGCTGCTGGTGAGGAACCCCGCGCTCCGGGTGGATGCTGCCGGCGGGGGCGCCGGCGCTCCCGGTGGGTGCTTACCCAAGCGCAAGGGACGGCGGGGGAAGCGCGCGCTTGATCTCGTCAAGGCGGTAACCAAACCCGGGGCCACGCACTGTGGACAGATCCACTTCGCCGTCGCGACGCTGGTAGAGGCGGGGATGGACGGCGGCTTCGGGGACCGAGGCGTCGGGGTAAAACTGCATCGCGTTGGTTTCCACGCCCATGAGCGTGCCGACGTGGGCCGCGAGCAGCACATGGGGGATCTGGGCAAGCATCGGATTGGTAAGGTCCTGCACCATGAGGGACAGGCCGTGGGCTTTGGCCCAGCAGGCGCTTAGGATGGCGCCGGTCTGCGTTTTGCAAGTCTTGAGGGCGACGCCGGTCCAACCGAGTTCACGTCCAAGCCGGATCATCCGCCAGTCGTGTGCGCTTTCGTCCAGGAAAAGAGGCTTGAGTGCGGAGAGGCTGTGGACATCGAGCCGGTGAGCCTCCAGGTCGTAGGGAAAGGGTTGCTCGACGTAGAGAAGCCGGTCGTAGATCCGCGGGGAGTCTTTGCGCAGGCGATCCAAGACCGCCTTCACGTATGCCGGATCCTGCACGGTGCAGTTGAAATCAGCGGAAAGCCATTCCAGCTGGTGGGCGGCGGCTATGGTTCCCACTGCCACTAGTCGGTCGTAGTCCCAGACGCTGTCGTTCCCGCGCAATTTAATCTTCAGGCATTTGAGCCCGTCCCGTTGAATCCAGTCGGCAAGCGCGACGGGATAGCCATCGTGTGGTTCGGCGCCCGTGAGCTGGCCCGGCCCCAGCAGATCCATGCCGCCGACCAGGTGCCAGGCGCGGAGACGCTGTGGCGGTTGTTTCAGCAGAAAATTCGCGGGCCAGGTTTGCTGGAACGAAACGCCGGAGTCATGCGCCGGTTCCAGGAACCGGGAGAGATCCTCGGGCAGGAATTCGGTACCGTAAGTGTCATAAACCGGAAGTTCGACTAGCTTTCCGAAAGCGTCGTGGAGAGCAATGTCGAACGGAGACGAGCAGACCAGGGCGGCGAGGCGGGGAACGGGCTCGGCGACCTGGCCTTCGGTGGGGCGGCCTTGTCCGCTGGCCTGCGTCGTCCGCGACCAGTTGAACTCGGCCAGCACATCCGGGAGGACGTGTTCCTGAAACTGATATCCCATCTCGAGCGGGTGCTCGGAGGAGGGGCATTCCATCCAGGCTTTTGCCATTCGAAGGCACAAGTCTTTCATGGCCTGGTGCCTCGCTTCATAGGGGTTCGAACTCGGCCAGGCCCATTGGACGCTCAACGGGGTCTCGCCCCACCCTTCAGCTTCGCGCCCCGCCTCGTCAGCTATCCGCAGGGCCACGCGGGCGCAAGTGACCGAGGTCAGGGTCTCAGGCCCGAACTTGAGCGGCAGACGGGTGCGAACGGGAATGAAATAAAGCCGAATTCCTGTGACCTTATGAATGTGCGGAGCCATAAGTGGTAAGGCCCCGTTTAGGGTCTCGCAAACGCATTGACACAATCATCGGGTTATCAGGTTGTCAAGTTATCAGGTTTTCAGGTGGAACCGCGCGGTGCCGGCAACGCCCTGGGCCGACTGAATAGCAAACGAAATTCAGAGACCCCACACTATACACGGCGCCACAAGTCAGAGACGGGCGGGGACGCCCGCCGAACCCGCAGGCGAGGACGCCTGCGCTACAACGACCGCACACACTTTTGGCGTCGTGTAGAGTCACTGCGGCAAAGGTTTGTTTTTAGTCTCGGGCCCCAGCCAGATCAGGCCCAGGCCCAGCGCATAAACGAGCGTGATGGCGGCCCCGGCCCGGGCGTAACTGCCTTCGTAGAACTTGAGCAAGTGCCCCATTTGCACCGCCCCGACCGCCGCCAGGATGCGGCCTGAGTTGTAACAGACCCCCTGCCCCGTCGCACGGATCCGCGTGGGAAAAAGCTCCGGCAGATATAGAGGCAGCCAGCCGTAGAACGAAGCCGTGGCAACGCCGACCAGGAACACCATGGACACGAAGAGTAATCCGTAACGGTCCACGAAACGGAACAGGCAAGCGCACAGCATCAGGGAGACCAGGCAAAGGATGAAATACGCCGGGCGGCGGCCAAGCCGGCTGCCAATCCACGGGCCAAGAAAACAGCCCAGCACGGCGCCCGCGGCGATGAGCATCTGGGTCTGGCCCTTGGCCCGGGCCATGCCGCCGTGAGTCAACTGGTCAGCCCAGGCGGGCAGCCACTGCACCGAACCCCACGTGCCAATCAGCGCGATCGCCGCGAAACAGATTGCCAGCACGGTTGTCCGCCATTGAGCCGCGGAGAAAATCTCATGGATGGGCGTGGAGGCGGATGTCCGCACCGAGTGCTTCCAGCTTTCGGACTCCGGGACATAACGGGCGATGAACAGGGTCAACAAGGCCGGCGCGGCCCCCGCCAGCATTACCCAGCGCCAGGAATCGCGGGTGATATCGAAGGCGGTGCCCAGCGCGCCCAGCAAGCCGAAGCCAATGTTGGAAGCGGCGCCAATCGCGCCCGCGAGGATGGGTCGGTACCTTTCCGGCCAGCACTCCATGACGAGCGCCACACCCAACGACCATTCACCGCCCATCCCGAGCGCCGCGAAAAACCGAAACACTCCCAGATGCCACGGCGATTGTGCAAAATAGGCGCACCCGGTAAATAACGAATATGCGAGTATGCTCAGGATCATCGCGCGCACACGCCCGTAACGGTCCCCCACCCAGCCAAACACCAGGCCGCCCCCGGCCGCTCCCACCAGGAAGACCGCGGTGAGCCAGCCCATCCAGACTCCAATCTGCTGGTCGCTCTCGACTTTGAGCAGGTCCTGCAGCGCGGGGCGAGCTATCAACGGCATGACGCCCTGTTCCAGGCCATCGAACATCCAGCCCAGAAAGGCGGCGATCAGCACCATCAGTTGGCCTCGAGTCCATATTGCGCGGTGTGAGGCCGAGAAGGGCGTTTCGGCAAGTGGAGGAGAAGGTCGATCTGGCTCTGTTATCATGGCGGAACCCTCAGCCCATGACCGCACGCGCGCAAACCATGTTAATCACCCGCTATTGAGTTCCTTGGGGTGGCGTTGGTTTTTTCGGCGTCACGCCAAACTCCTTGATGTATTTCTTCATTGCACGTTCGAGGCCAGAGAGCCCGTACCGTTTGGCCTCGGCCAGAGCGGCTTCGTTGGACCACTGGTGATGGGCGATCCGATAACAGGCGACCATGGTCCCGGTTCGGTCGCAGCCATGAACGCAATGGATGAAAACAGGTGGCGGCAAGGTTTCGATGAGGTCGAGAACCGTTTTCACCTGCTCGTCGCGCGGCGCGCCCAGCCCGCGCAACGGCACGTTCGTGTAAAGGATGCCGTTGGCCAGCGCGGCGGCTCTTTCCTCTTTCCTCACTTCAGCAGGCATCCGCAGATCGATGATGCTTTTTGCGCCGAGCTGTTTAAGACTCTGCATCCCTGATTCGTTGGGCTGCGCGCCTCGATACAGTTTCTCATCGATCTTGGCAAAGTTCCCGATGCCGTCGATGCCGGGCACGCCTCGCTCCCCCGCTGTGACCAGGTCGAGCGCCAGCAGCAAAGTTGAAATCACCAGGAATGGCTTAGTGAGAGCGCGTCTTTTCATTGGCTAGTCATCCCTTCAGATGAAGCCACGCGAAAATCGATTCCTGCACGGTGTGGCACGACCGTCCCGGCGGCGGCGTGTCGCCGCCACGAAGCACACCGGGCGGGACGCCCGCTAAACTCGCAGCCGGGACGGCTGCGCTACGCTGCGCGTCAAACAGGTCTGGCTGCATCCGTGGTAACAGTTCCCCCGCTCGGGGCTCAGCTCACGCCAGTTTCCAGGGTGCGCGATATTCCCGGGTCAGCCACTTGGGATCGCCGGTGCCACCGACGAATCGCTCCTTCGCCGGGTCCCATTTCAAGGTCTTGCCATAGAAATAGGCGATGTTGACCAGGTTGCAGGCGGTTGCGCTGCTCGCCCCAATCTCGACGTCACAAATCGGTGGCTTGCGGCTCTTCATACTCTTGAGCCAATCCCCCAGGTGGTCGTAGCTATTGTAGAGTTTGACCGCGTTGGCGGGCAGCAAATCGGTTAACGTCTGTTGGATATCCCCCAGATCTTTGGCCTTTTGCTGGTCGCCGAGCCAGACCTCAAACTTCCCACGGTTCACATAGATCTTGCCTTTGTCGCCATAGAACATGACGCCGTTGCCGCCCCGGTGGGTCACTTCGACTCCATTGGCGTAGAGCAGCCGGACTCCCTCTTGGGCATTTGGTTTCTCGGGCGGAATAATCTCTACGGGCCCGCTGCCGTCGAAGCCCAAACCCCAGTGGACAATGTCGAGGTGATGCGCACCCCAGTCGCACACCCCGCCGCCGCCGTACTCCCGATAGTTGCGCCAGTTGGGAAAGTGCTTGTGCACACCACGCGGGCTGAGCTCGGAGTTGTACGGGCGCGTCGGCGCCGGTCCCAGCCACAAGTCCCAATTGAGGCCTGGTTCGTCAGGCTCGGCCGACAGGTTGCACGGAACCGGCGGGCCGCCAACCATGAAATCGGCCTTGGCGACTTTCCCGATCGCTCCGTTGCGCACGAGTTCGCACGCGGCCCGGAATTCGCGGGAAGAACGCTGCATGCTGCCGGTCTGAAACACCCGGTTGTTCTTGCGAACAGCGTTCACCATCGCGCGGCCTTCGACCACGGTGTGATTCATCGGTTTCTCGCAATAGATGTCCTTGCCGGCGCGCGCGGCGGCGATGGAGGTCAGGGCATGCCAGTGGTCTGGCGTCGCAATGACCACGCCATCAATATCCTTGCGGGCCAGCAGTTCGTGGAAATCCCCGTAGGCTTCGCAGGTCTTCGGCGCGTCGGTGTTTCCGGATTTGGCGTAGAACTCTTCGGCTGTCTTTTTAGCGTTTTCGCGCCGCGTCGTATCGACGTCGCAGACCGCCACCACGCGGGTGCCGCTGTGCCGCAGGAACCCACCCATCAGGCCACGGTTCTGGGTGCCCATGCCGATGAAGCCAAGATTGATGAGGCTGTTGGGCGGTGTCTCCGCAGCCCAGATACGGGCAGGGAGCACGAAGGGAGCCGCGCCGGCCAAAGCGGCGGTTTTGAGGAAATTGCGGCGAGTGAAAGAAGAGTTTGTTTTCATTCTGTTATCGTGTTGGTCTTGAAGGGCCACTGCATTCGGGTGAGCAGAATATCATTTCCGAGCGAGCGGTCCATAAAAATGGTAAGCGAGAAGTTTTTTGGGGGAGCTTAATTTGAGTGGACCGTTTGTTCTTGCAAGCGGGTGCCGGACTGCGCTAGATTTATAGCAATCCCACCGTCACACGAGGGGCTTTGGTGAGCTGTGGGTGAGCGTGTATGTATTGGCAGAGGGCCCAGAGACCGGCAGGGAGGAGTTTTCCCTGGATGGCGCGTGTTCGGTTATATGTTGGTTGCGGAACGCTTTGGTTGGTGGGCGCCGGTGCGTTGCTGGGGCACCAGGTCGTGACCAATTATGCCGATGGTGGGCCTGGGTCATTGCGGCAGGCGATCCTGGATGCGTCGCCCGGCGATACCATCGGGTTCGATGGACAGTTGGGGCGACAAATTGTGCTGACCAACGGGGAACTGTCACTTGGAGGGAACCTTACCATCGTGGGGCCGGTAGCGGGGGCAAGCGGCAGAGGCGGCCTGACGATCAGTGGCAACAATAGCAACCGGATTTTTCATTTTTTGGGGGGCAGCAATGCGGTTTTCAATCTAACGATTTGCAGCGGGCACTCCGGTAACGCAGGCGGTGGGATACTCAATGAAGCGCAGGGCAGCCTTACGTTGAGCCGGTGCAGCGTGGTGACCAACTCGAGCGACCTGGCCGGAGGGGGCATCGCCAACTACGGGAATTTGACTCTGGATCGTTGCACTTTTGCAGGCAACGCGTCAGGGCTGATGGGCGGGGGGATTTATAATTTGGATGCGTTGCTGGGCGCGACAAACAGCACGTTGACGGGGAACCAGTCCCCCTGGGGAGGCGGCATTTATAATTACGGGGGTCTGGAGATTTTGCAGAATTGCACGGTGGCATTGAATTTAGCTTCGAGCGGCGGGGGAGGCATCGCCAGCGCGGACAACCCGCCTGTTTTTGCGAGCAATTATCTCGCCAGCACGATAATCGGCGGGAACACCGCGACGAACCATCCCGACCTGGACGGCAATTTTATCTCGCTCGGTTACAATCTGGTGGGGGTTTATGCCGGCGGGGGTAATTTTGATCCGACAAACCAGGACCTGTTGGGCACGGCGTCGAACCCGTTGGATGCGCGCCTGGGCGCGCTGCAGGACAACGGCGGGCCGACGCTAACAATGGCGTTGCTTCCGACCAGCCCGGCAATTGATCAGGGTTATGCGGGTGCTTTGGTTACCGATCAGCGGGGGTGGCCGCGCAAGTTCGATTACCTGTTTATCCTCGACCCGCCCGGGGGGGATGGCAGCGATATTGGCGCGTTCGAATTAAGCCCGCCTCGGCCGGTGCTGAGGCTGAGCTTTTCGGGTGGTAATGTGGTGCTGTCCTGGCCGACGAACGCGTTCCGGTTCCGGCTGCAATGCTGCACGGCCCTGTCCCCCACAGGCCAATGGCGGGATTGGACCGGGCCGCTGGTGATCATGGCGGATCAGTACGTGGCGACCAGAACCAACGTAGCGGACACGAGATTTTTCCGGCTGGTGGCGCCCTTCTCCGGGATGACGGGATTGCCCGCGAACATTACCACGTTGCCGGCGGCGCAAGTCACGTTGAACAGCGGGGTCCTGCAGGGCAGTCTGGTTCCCGGGGGATCGAACTGCCTGTGTTGGTTCCAGTATGGGACGGACGCCGGCTATGCCCAAACGACCCCGGCGGCTTCGGTAGCGGCAGCCACTAACGCCGTTTTGGTGGGTTCCGCCATCAGCGGGCTGGCGCCAGAGACGGTTTATCATTTCCGATTCGTGGTTGGGGGCGGGGACGCGGCCAGCTTCGGGAACGACCTTACTTTCATGACTGCGACACAACCCGCGGTGACCACGCTGGAAGCCACCTCGATTAGCAGCAACAGTGCGGTGCTCAATGGCACGGTTGATCCCGAGGGGAGTCCGTCGCTGGGATGGTTTGTCTTGTTCACGATCAACCCGCCGTTCAAGGTTGTTTCCGGCGCGCAGAGTCTGGGCGGCGCGACGAACGCGGCCGACTTCAGCCAACCGCTTACCGGGCTGACGCCGGGTGAGACTTACTATTATTATGCCGCCGGGAGCAACAGCAGCGGGGTCAGTTATGGAAACAGGGTGGCTTTTACCATTCCGGTTAGCTCGACCCCAATCACTAACGTGACAACGGCAGAAAACGCACTGCCGGGGACCACGGACTGGAAACTGACCAACCCCGTGACGGTCGGGTATGGCACCAACTACGGTGATCGCGAGTGGCCGACTCTGCGCACTCGGGCGATTGAAGGGTATGCCTCAGCGACCAGTGTTAACAAGGGGGATTGGTTGACGTTTTATGTCAGCACCACCTCTCCGAGCTTCTCGCTGGAGATTTTCCGGATGGGTTACTATGGAGGATTGGGTGGCAGGCGCATGCCTGGCGGCAGTTGGTACAACCTGCCCGGAGTGGACCAGCCGACCCCGCCCGTCCGAAATAGCGGCCTCATCGAATGCAATTGGCAGCCAACCTATCTGACCGGGGCCACCAATGGCTCTTTCCGAGTGCCTCCGGATTGGGTGAGCGGGGTTTATGTCGCGAAGTTGACAGCCAGCTCCGGCAAACAAGGCTACATCATTTTCGTTGTGCGCGATGACGCGCGCAATTCGCCGTATTTGGTCCAATCCAGCGTCACGACCTACCAGGCGTATAATGAGTGGGGGGGAAAATCGTTTTATTTCGGGGTTGGGAGCAATTCCATCACAGTCGGGGCTCTCAGGGCATTACAGATTTCGTTCAATCGGCCTTACATGACGAGCTCGCATCCCGGGGCGGCGTACGGGAACGGCGCCGGCCACTTCTTTACCTGGGAGAAGCTTCCAGGAGCTGTTCCTCAGGAACCGGCCACCTGGGAGTACAACATGGTGCGGTGGCTGGAAGCCGAAGGTTACGACGTGACTTATTGCACGGACATCGATGTCGAACGCGATTCGAACCTGTTGCGGTCACACCAGGGCTTTCTTTCGGTCGGCCATGACGAGTACTGGGGTGGTTTGGCACGAACCAACGTTGAACGCGCGCGGGACCTTGGCGTGAACCTCGGTTTTTTTGCAGGAAACACCGTTTGGAACCGGGTGCGATTCGATTTCGACTCGCAGAGCAATGCGTTCCGCACGATGGCCATCACTGGCAATTTTGTCGTGCTGCGTTGGTACCCGGAATCCCTGGTGGGGGGGACGTGGACAGGCGTGAGTGATTCAGATTTGCAGGTCACCCCGCAGTGCCCCCCCTGGCTGGCCGACGGGACGGGCCTTTTTAGTGGAAGCGACCTGGGAAGGCTTGCCGGCTACGAGGTCAATGGGTTTGTTAGCACCACCAATGAGAATAGCGCCGCGTTGGTTCCGCCCGACACACAGGTTGTGTTTACGAGCGGGGCTGCGAAGTCAATCGTTTACACCGCCCAAGCCAGTGGTGCGACGGTTTTCTCCGCCGCGACAGTCCAATGGAGCTGGGGTTTGGACGCGTTTACCGTGGATGGCGTTCCACCTATTATCCCGCCGCGCAGCAACCGCGTTCGGACCGCGACCCAGCAGGTCACTAGGAACATTCTGCGGCGGTTTCAGGACTCCACACGGATGGTCGTCGATTTGACCAATGGCGAATACAGGATCCAGTCCGCCAGCGCTTACCCAAGCTGGCTGATGTGCGACAACCAGGGGGCTTCGAACGGGCCGGTGACCCTGTCGCCGGGCCAAGGATGGACGACGACCAATGACCAGGCCGTCTGGATCATCACGCAATACACCGGCGACCGACTGCCGTGCGCGGGACCGTACAAGGCAGCTCCGGACCAGTGGTACACGATTCGCAACAAACAGAACGGGCAGACTTTGATTGTCGGCGACGGAGGAGTGTCCGGCGGTCCGGTCATGGTGGTGGGCGATCTCACCGGAAATTGGGGGGCTGCACCGGACAACCTGCAACAGATGTGGCGCATCTGGCACTACATCGGCAACAACGACCAATGGTACCTGTTTCAGAACGTCGCTTCAGGCCAGCTTCTCATCGTGAGCAAAGGTAGCCCGTCGGGTGTACCCGTGAGGGTTTTTGGCGATAACGGCGGCTGGGGCGAAACGGAGGAGGATCTTCAAAAGATGTGGGTTCTGACACCTCACTGACGGGCACGAAGGGGAGGCCAACCTCGCGCCTTGACCGAAGTTGGGTTCGCCTGGAAAATGACACGGTTTGATTTCTGCCAATCACCACCGTCAGGGCTTAAGCGTCGCCAGCGTGCTCAGTGAGCCCCAGCTATCCGAAGGCAACTGACCTGATAGGAATTTGGTTTTTTGGCCGCCCGCATGTCAGGCGCAGGTTGTCAGTGCTTGCCGGCGAGCATTTGGGTGCTGCCTTTGTAGCGGTGAGTCGGCTCTTCTTCGATTTCGAGTTGATACTCTTTCCAGGTTTCGAAGCCGCCCTCCAGTTCCAGGACAGGGTAACCGCTGGCGGCGAAGCGCAGGCAGGCGTTGGCGGCGACGGCACGGGAGCAAGGAGGGAGCCAAGCGTGAGATTACAAAACACCTATAAAATTACAATTGGACCTGCCGAGTGAGCGGGCGATACTCAGGGCATGTCAATCCAATCTCAACCGATAAATGAGCAGGAACACCGGGCAATCATTTGCATCTGCATTCTGGCCGCTTTCGCGGACGGAGCGCAGGACGAGGCGGAGCGCGCCCGGATTGAGGGAATCGTAAATGGTTTTTCCGGAGAGCACCTGGACCTGGCGGCCGCGTACCAGGATGTTCTGGGAGGAAGGCTCTCCCTTGTGGCGGCGGCGGCGCAGTTGCAGAGCCCGGCGGCCAAGGCGCTCGCTTACGAGATGGCCGTTTGCGTTTGCCACGCCGACGGAGTTCTGAAAGACCCGGAACAGCAGTTCCTCAACGCCTTACGGCAGGCCCTGAACCTCGATGGCTCGTCCGTGGACGCTCACGAAGAGGCGGCGCAAGCCATCGCGAAAGAACCGTTGGCCCCGCCGGCGCCCCCGGCCATCGATACGGGGCGGGAAACGGAAGTGGACCACATGATTTTGAACGCCGCCATTCTGAATGGGGCGTTGGAGATAATGCCGCACACGCTGGCGACCATGGCCATTGTTCCTTTGCAGATGCGAATGGTTTATCAGATTGGCAAGCGTTTTGGCTACGAACTGGACCGCGGGCACGTCAAAGACTTTCTCACCACGGTCGGCATCGGTCTAACCTCACAAGTCTTCGAGGGATTCACCCGACGGCTCATCGGCGGGTTGACGCGCGGATTGGCGGGGGGCCTGCTGGGCGGGTTGGCTGGACAGGCCGCCGGCTCGGCGTTTGGTTTCGCAACGACTTATGCGCTCGGACAGGTCGCCAAACGCTACTACGCCAGCGGGCGCTCACTCAGCACGGAGCAGCTAAAGCAAGTGTTCGCTTCGCTGTTGGAGGAGGCGCGCTCGATGCAAGGCCGCTACTCGGGAGACATCGCCCAGAAATCGCGCCAAGTGAATGTTTCTGAGCTCCTGCCCCTCGTGCGTCAGCGGTAGCAGGCGCTGTGGGGTCAGGCTGGTTTTGAAATCACGAGCAAGGGCGCCGGCGCTCCCGGTTGGCCAGAATAGCGCCTTGACCGGCCCTTCCGCAGGGAGCTAGCTTTTTACCGTGAACCACTCTCACCCGGACCGAACGGAGCCTTGGCGGCCTTGGCCGGGCCAGCGCGCCGCAAGGAGATGAAGCGAAAGCGGCGAAACTCGTCGGACCAACCTTCCGCTTCTGGCCGGAACCCGAAACCACAGCACTTGCGCAAACCAGCGCCCTCAACGACGCAACGCGTCAGCGGATGGAAACTCTGGTGCTTCCGGCTGCTGGCGTTAGTGGTTGCGCCGGTGGTCTGCCTGGGCGTGCTCGAACTAGGCTTGAGGTTCGCCGGTTATGGCCACCCCACCGCTTTTCTGTTGCCGACTTCGGTCGAAGGCAAGCAACTGCTCGTCCAAAATAACAAGTTCGGCTGGCGTTTCTTTGGGCCGCAGATGGCGCGCACCCCTTGCCCGATTGCGATTCCTCGCGTCAAGCGCGCCGGCACGATCCGGATCTTTGTTTTCGGCGAGTCAGCAGCGTATGGCGATCCGCAGCCGCGCTTTGGGTTGCCGCGGATGTTGGAGGCGCTGCTGAGCCTGCGACACCCCGGCGTGCGCTTCGAAGTGGTCAACGCCGCGATGACCGCAATTAACTCCCACGCGATCCTGCCGATCGCGCGGAACTGCGCGCGAGCGGACGGGGACATCTGGGTAATCTACATGGGCAACAACGAAGTCGTTGGACCGTTCGGGGCCGGCACGGTGTTCGGACCCGCGACTCCTCCGCTGCCGGTCATCCGGGCGGGCCTGGCATTCCGCGCGACGCGCACCGGGCAATGGCTCGACTCTCTGGCAAAGCGGATGCGGACACTTCCGGAGGAGCAAGACGAATGGGGCGGGATGATGATGTTCACGAATCACCAGGTGCCACTTGATGACCTGCGCCTCAATGCGGTCTATCATCACTTTCAGCGGAACCTGGACGACATCGTCGCAGCCGGACGTAGCCGAGGTGCCGGCATCGTGGTCAGCACCGTTGCTGTAAACCTCAAGGACTGTGCTCCATTTGCGTCGGCGCATCGGGAAGACTTATCCGAGGCGGACAAGCTGAGGTGGGAACAAATCTACCAACGCGGTATAGAAGCTCAGCAGGCCGGGCGAATGCAGGATGCCGCCGCCCGTTTCGGGGAGGCCGCGCGGCTCGATGAACGCGTCGCGGAACTCCGCTTTCGACAAGGCACCTGCGCGCTGGCGCTGGGTCAAATCCCTGAAGCGCAGCGCCATTTCCAGGCAGCCCGTGACCTCGACACGCTGCGGTTCCGATGCGACAGCCGGCTTAACGATTTAATCCGAAAAGCCGCCGCGGGGCACGATCCAGACCGTGTGTTGCTGGCCGACGCCGAGCGGACGTTCGCCGAAAAAAACCCTGACGGCTTGCCGGGCCAGGACCTGTTTTATGAACATGTCCACTTGACTTTTGGAGGGGACTACTTGCTGGCCCGCACGATTGCCGAGCAGGTCGAGAAATTGATGGCAGGGCGACCGGGACCCACGGCAGACCGTCTCTGGCCGTCGGCGGACGATTGTGCGCATCGACTGGCCTGGACCGACTGGGACCTGCAGGCGGCGGTGTCGGACATTTTCAGCCGCCTCAGCGATCCGCCGTTCAGCGGACAGCTAAACCATGCCGAACGAATGCGCCGCTTCGCAACCTGGCTGCAACAATTGGCGCCGGCCCTGCAGCCGGCCGGCATCAGCCAGGCCCAGAAAGCTTGCGCCGCCGCGGTGGCTACTGCGCCGGATGATCCGTGGTTGCACGCGCAATTGACGGCGCTGAAACGATTGAGCGGCGACCTGCCCGGCGCCGAAGCTTCCGCCCAGCGGATGGTGAGTGTGCTGCCCAGCAACGGGGGAGGCTGGTCGCAACTGGGCCTCATCCTTGCGCAACAACAGCAGTACGAGAGAGCCGTCGCGGCCCTCCGCCGGGCCTTCGAGCTGGATTCGCAGGATGTTTGGTCGTTGCAGAACCTGGCGCAGAGCCTGACCAAGCTCGGACGGCGCGAGGAGGCCATGCGGGAATACCGCCGTGCCTTGGCAATCAAACCGCGGTTCGGCCTGGCCTGGCTGGGTCTGGGGCAGCTTTTGGAGGAGCAGGGTCGAAAAACTGAAGCGGAGGATTGTTATCGACGGGCGCTGGCGAACCGCATTCATCGCGCGCCGGAACTCACGACGCTGGCCCGCTTCTGCCAAAGCCGCGGTTGGTTCCAGGCCGCAGCCACGAATTTTGCCGACGCAGTCCAACTCAATCCGGCTGATGCGATGCTTCGGCTCGAGGCAGGTCAAAGCCTGGCAGCCTCGGGGCGGCACAGCGAGGCGGCCGCGGAATACGCGGAGGCCGTCCGTTTGGCGCCGGATATGGCCCAGGCCCATTTCCTGCAAGGGTTGGAGCTGGGCCGAAAAGGCCAGCCCGCTGAGGCAGCCGAAGAGTTCCGGGAGGCTGTCCGGCTAATGCCGGACCTGCTGGAGGCGCGGCTGAACCTGGGCATTGCGCTGGTGAATGAGAAGCGGGCCGATCAGGCTTTGGTGCAATTCCAAGAGGTTCTGCGGCGAAGCCCTACCAACGCCCTCGCACTGCATTACATCGAAGCCTTGCGTCCCAAGCCGTAGCCTTCAGTCTCGGTTAGGTTCACTCTTAAACGCAGGGCACGATGTCCCAACCTCCTTTTTCGTCGCCAGAGCGACAACGAAACATGATTCTTGCTCGGTATTTGGTGGTCGGTGATTGGTGAATGGTGAATGGCCTCGTCCGAAACCTTGCTCAGGGCAACAAAAGTCTCGCCGCGTGAGGTCACGCGGCCTACAAATTCCCTTAGGCCGTGTGACCTCGCGCGGCGCAATGAATTATGATGCTGCGGATCGCTGCTTGCTTCGCGGTCGCATTGAGCTTGTGCTCCCTCAACGGACCGACCGACCCGCCCGGGTTGGCCTGGGCCCGGTTCCCGGACGCAACGGTCCTCTATTGGAGCGACGGAGCCGCCAGCCTGCTCCAGGCGCCATCTCTTGTCGGACCCTGGAACGTCGTCTCCAACGTGCCTAAGCCCTTCGTCCTGGCGCCTTCAGCACCGCAGCAGTTTTTCCGGCTAAAGAGATAAAGCCCATCAAAGGACCCTCTGCGCCCTTCACCCCAACTATCAACTATCCACCACTCCATCACTCCATTCCTGTCACAAAAGTATGGCCTTCTACGCCGCCTCTGTGTTAGCCTTTTGTCATGGCAGTGTGGACCGAGCCTGTGCCAACGCAACTGGCGAGCCAACACGATAAGGGCCCGCTGACTGACGGCGGTGCGCCTCTTTCGCCGCCCCCTGCCGTTCCGGCGGACGTCACCTCATCGGAACCGCTGCCACTCGCCGCTAAACTGGCTCCAGCTACCCATTACCCCAGTACTCCACCAATCCGTCATGGAGCGTACGGCTGGCCAATTCCTTCCTCTCTCTCGCCCAATCCGGACGAGGCCCGCGCCTGCATTCAACTGCCTGAGTTTGACGCTCTGCTGCTGGAGAAAGCTCGGGTAATCTCCAGCCGTTTTCCCTTAGCCGAGGCGGAGTACCGGAGTTTGCGCGGAACCGGAGCAAGCGCCCAGGAGCTTGAGATTCCACACTTCGAGCGGGTCTTTCGGATCGCCAGCACGATGGCGAGCGTCGCAAACGTGCAACAAACGCCGGACTACGACTCACTGCTGATCCTCACCGCGTGGCATTCGGTCAGGCCCGGCGTTGAAGGCTTTCTGGGTTCTTATCCTAAAGCGCTCCTTTGCCCGCTGTCTCATGGCGCGCCGCCCGCCGCATTGGCGTCGCTCTCGTCGCGGCAACAGGCGATTTTCGAACGACGTGCGCCGGCCTATTTGCGCTACCTGCTCTGCGATAAATACCGTTTGCGCTCCTGCGCCGATATCGAAAACGCGGATTTGCGCCACTTCCTCCGGAGCACGGGCTTTCGCCTGATCCGTTCGAGCGCGGTGGCAGAAGTTGCTTTTCCGGGTATCACCCGCGGCGAAGACCCACCGGTAAGACCCTGGAAGCTGACCCTCCGGCAGGAGCTCACCGATGACCGCGCCGCCGACCTGCTCATTCACGCTGCGCTTTGGCAAATCAAGTATGGGCTCCGGCTCGTCACATTCGAGGCGGGCCAGCCGCGCTGGAATATTGGCGCGTTCGGACGCACGGATTGGGAAGACGCCTTTCTTTCTCTGGGCGTGCGAGTCGCTCCTTCGCTCCTCCGCGAGAGCGGGCTCTTTGATTGGCGAGCGGTGTTGACTCGCTGCCTCGACCAAATCGGCCGCGGCAATCTCCCGCCGGAGGTACTCGGCAGGGTTTCCGCCTGGCCGCAGCGAATTTGTCACGACAGCCGCCAAGCCATCTGGGACGGGCTCGATCATGTCGCTCGCACCGTTATGGAACAGGTGCAGGCGGCAGAGCCTCAGCTTTTTGGGAGCGACGGGGAACTGAACTATGAAACGGCCCGTGCTTTTCGGGGCTGGGCACGGCTGTTCGACGAGGTCTCGCCGCAAATCCTTTCGCGGTTTGGGGTCTCCGCGTTTACCGCCCTGCACCGTGTTGCTCCAAGGTATTTTGGCTGGGCCGGCACGCAGCTCAAACCCTGGGAGCTCGAACAGGAGCACGGGAAGTGGAAGGGGCCGCGCGGCCACGCGATGCTGCGCAGCGCTTATGCCTTCGCGCTGCATGAAAGCGGCCTGGGCTGCATTCAGGAGCAGGAAGAACAAGTGCTCTGGCAGTGCACATTGCAACAGTTTTCCGATTGGCGCGCCGCTCGCGGGGAAGTACGGAACGTTACGGCCTATGACTTTCTTTACGGTCTTGCCAGCAGGTACGGTCTTACACCTTTGCTGAATCGCGAGGTGACCCACACGGCCGCGATTTCACTTCTGGCGGGCATGAACCTGCATGACCGCCTGCCGAGAATCGAGGGCTGCTGGGAACTCTGCTTGCGCACCGCCCTCGAGCAGCACAGCGGCAAGCTCGAAGTCCGCCTGGACCTTCCGGATTTGGTGCCTCTGC
Organism: Candidatus Acidiferrum sp.; assembly: GCA_035566435.1. GTDB lineage: Bacteria > Verrucomicrobiota > Verrucomicrobiia > Limisphaerales > UBA8199 > DATMRF01. The sequence goes on along the minus strand of DATMRF010000116.1, from coordinate 20,087 downwards.
CGCTCCGGCTGCGCAAAGCGGTGCTGACCCCGCTCGCCTACGGTTACCTTCACAAAGAGCTCCGGCTGGTGCGGGATTTTGACCTGCGCATGGCCCGCGAAGCCCGTCGCCCGCTCGAGGAGATCCCCGGCTGGTGGGAAGATGAACGGATTATGGGAACCCCGCTGCAGGCGCGCCTCAGCCAGCCGGACGACCCGGCCCGCACGGTGCTCCAACTGCTCCGGCCGGAACCCTGGCTCGAACCCCCGGCGCAGAGAATCCGTTTCCGCGCCCTTTACCTTCTCCTCTCCAAGCGCGCAACTACCCGGACCCGGCCGGGCGAGGCTGGGCTTTCCTCCGGAGAGATTGCTGTGCTGCTGCGCCTCGCCCTCGACGCCACGCTCGAGCATACCAACATCGCGCATGTCTCCCTGCCCGCAGTCCGGAGTGGTTTCGAGCGTATTCTCGCGCGAGAGGATACTCGTGAAATGCTCGATTCCCTGCTGCTGCACATCGGAACCGCATACGAAACCGAAATCTGGGGCCGGGTCCGCAAGTTCATTGTGCTCGATGTCATCAATGACCTGCTCGCGCTCACGATCCGTAGTTCGTTGCTGGATCTGATGAGCGCCTCTTAAGACCTGGTTTTATAATTGTAGGAGACGACGTAAGGAGTCTCAAATCCTTCGCAAACTTCACGCTCTGGCGGGCACTTCGTTGCTGCATCTGACGAGCGCCTCCTCAGCATGTAACCATGCAAGCAGGTCTTGATGCAAGGACGCAGCGCAGCGAAGCCGCAACCAAATCCGCCGAACAAGCAAACCGCAGAGCCGCGATGAGCGCAGAGAACCCAAAGGCTCACGTCTAGCGGAATCTTGCTGAAATTGCTGCATCCTTGGAGATAGCACTGCACCCTTTTTCCCACACTTCGCTGGGAAAAAGAGGCTTCGCAATAGCTTGGACGCCAATAGCTTTTCTTCGTTGCGACCAACATGTTGGTTCTAATTTTGCCCTAGCGGGGCAAAGGTGCAGAGGCGCAATGGCAGGGACCGGGTTTGGCCTCAGACAAGAAGCTGTTCCTTCCACTCTGCGCGTATTTCGCGTGTTCCGCGGTCACTTTGCGGGCCTTTGGTAGCGCCTTTGCACCTTTGCGTTAAACCCTCCGGGCTGAACCGTTATGGCTGCCGCACTTTCACAAAACTGTGTTTCTGGCCCCCAAACTGGCTTTGTGATTTGACTCTCCGCCTGTTCCACTACTCTCAGGCATTGCATGTCGCCCCGGTTTTCCTTAAAGAGAACAGGCAATGATCGACCTCAAAAACCTGGAAGTCTGGTTCGTCACCGGCAGCCAGCATTTATACGGCCCGACGACCCTTAAGCAGGTCGCTGCGAATGCGCAGCAAATCGCTGTCGCCCTCGACGCCGCGGCCGCTATCCCCGTGCAGGTGGTGTTCAAACCGGTGGTTAAAACGCCGGCGGAGGTCAGCGCCCTTTGCCGGGATGCCAACAACGACCCGAATTGCATTGGCCTGATTACCTGGTGCCATACTTTTTCCCCCTCCAAGATGTGGATCAACGGGCTGAAAAACCTGCGCAAACCCCTCGCCCACCTCCACACCCAGTTCAATCGCGACATCCCCTGGTCCTCGATTGACATGGATTTCATGAACCTCAACCAGGCCGCTCATGGCGACCGCGAGCATGGCTTCATCATGAGCCGCATGCGCCTGAACCGGAAGGTGGTGGTCGGCCATTGGCAGCGGGCCGAGGTGCAACAGCAGCTCGGCGCCTGGTGCCGCGCAGCTGCCGCATGGCACGACTGGCAAGGTGCCCGCTTCTGCCGCTTCGGCGACAATATGCGCGAGGTCGCCGTGACCGAAGGCGACAAAGTGTCCGCCCAAATGCAGTTCGGCTATTCGGTCAATGGCTACGGCGTGGGCGACCTGGTACAGCGCGTTAACGCCGCGAACGATAAACAAATCGACCACCTAGTCGCCGAGTACGAAACTCGCTACACCGTTGCTGCCAAGCTCCGGAAGGACGGTTCGATGCGCCAATCCCTGCGCGAAGCGGCGCGAATCGAATTGGGTTTGCGCGCATTCCTGACTCAAGGGGATTTCAAGGGATTTACCACCACGTTCGAAGACTTGCACGGCCTGGCACAGTTGCCGGGCATTTCCGCTCAGCGCTTGATGGCGGATGGCTACGGGTTCGGCGCTGAAGGCGACTGGAAGACCTGTGCGCTCGTCCGCGCGATGAAAGTGATGGCGATCGGCTTGAAAGGCGGCACCTCGTTCATGGAGGATTACACCTACCACCTGGACGCAAACCGCAGCCTCGTTCTCGGCGCGCACATGCTGGAAATCTGCCCCACCATCGCCAAGGCGAAACCCTCGATGGAAGTACATCCGCTCGCCATCGGGGGCAAAGCCGACCCGGTGCGGCTGGTCTTTGACACGCCCGCCGGCCGCGGTTTGAATGTCTCGGTGATCGACATGGGCAACCGCTTCCGGCTCCTCATTAACGAAGTCGAAGTCATCGCTCCCCAGAAACCGCTGCCCAAACTCCCGGTGGCGCGCGCCCTCTGGATTCCCAAGCCGAACCTTTCGGTGGGAGCGGCAGCGTGGATCTACGCCGGCGGCGCTCACCACACCGGCTTCAGCCAAGCCGTCACGACGGAGATGATCGAGGATTTCGCCGAGATCGCCGGCCTCGAACTCGCGGTGATCGACGCCGCCACCAACCTGCGCGAGTTCAAACAACAATTGAAATCCAGCGAAGTCTATTACGCTCTCCGCAGCGGCTTCGTCTCTTAAGCCTCGTTCTCCTCGGTCGGCACTTGGTGATCGACTATCGGCTATTCCGAGACGCCCCATCAGTTCCATTTGTCCAATTCGTCCCCTCCTCCTCGGAAATCCAAGATCTCAAATTGCCCATCGCCGATAGACCATCGGTTATTCCACGCCCGCCTTATCTTTTATCCACGGTGAGATTATCGAAGGGAAACGGCCCGCTGGCGTTCAGCTACAAACCGGCACCGCTGCGGGAAGGCACCGTTTCAACGTCTCGACCACTCGCTGCGGGAAGGCACTGTTTCAGAGTCTCAACCACCCGCTCGATTTGGGCCTCGGTCAATTCAGGGTACATGGGCAGGGAAAGCAATTCCTGGGCACAGCGTTCAGCGACGGGGAACGACCCCGGGCGCAACCCCAGGAACTCGTAGGCCCTCTGCAGGTGAATCGGCACGGGATAATGGATGCCGCAATTCACGCCCTGCGCTGCCATGCGCTGCAAAACAGCGTCTCGGTCCGGCACCCGCACGGCGTAAACGTGGTAAACATGCCGGCAGTGCGGCGCCGCTGCGGGGCGTATCACTCGCGGTTCGTCCTCGAGCAACTGGTTGTACAGCTTCGCATGCTCCCGTCGCGCGGCATTCGCCGCGTCCAACCGGCGCAGCTTCAGGCTTAACACCGCCGCCTGAATGCCATCCATCCGCGCGTTCCAGCCGATGGCCGCGTGGATATACTTGGCCGCCTGGCCATGGTCGCGCAGCATCTGAATTCTCGACCGTACCTCCAATTCGTCCGTCACTACAGCCCCGGCCTCGCCAAAGGCTCCCAGGTTCTTGCCGGGGTAAAAGCTGAAACAGCCGGCTACCCCCAGGCTCCCGGCCTTCCTCCCCTTGTATTCGGCCCCGTGCGCCTGGCAGGCGTCTTCAATCACCGGCGTGCCGCCCCGGCGTGCGATCGCCAGAATCCCGTCCATGTCCGCCATCTGGCCGAAGAGATGCACCGGCAGGATCGCCTGCGTGCGCATGGTGATCGCCGCTTCGAGTTTCCCCGGGTCCATCGTGTACGTCCGCTCATCGACATCGACGAACACCGGGCGCGCCCCGCAGAGGCTGATGGCCTCGGCTGTCGCCATGAAACTGTTAGGCACTGTGATCACCTCGTCTCCCGGCCCCACCCCGAGCGCCAGCAGGCTCAACCACAGTGCATCCGTGCCGCTGCCAACGCCCAGCGCGTATTGCGCTTCGCAGAACGCAGCAAACTCCGTCTCGAACTGGGAAACGTACGGCCCTCCCGAGAAAGCGCTGGCCTCCGTCACCTCGCGGAAGGCCTCCACCAATTCTGCCATCAGCGGCTCATGCTGGATGCGCAAATCCAGAAATGGAACCTGCCCGCTCATGCCGGACCTCAAGCCTCAACCGCCTGGCGCAGCACGCGCGCGGGGTTGCCCGCGACTACCGCTCCATCTGGTACATCTTTGGTTACGACACTGCCCGCGCCAACAATGGCGCCCTCGCCGATAGTCACGCCACACAGGATCGTGACCCCCGATCCGACCGACGCTCCCCGCTTCACGGTCGTGGCTACACATTCCCAGTCCGCCTCGCTTTGGAGGCTGCCTTCGGTAGTCGTGGCCCGTGGGTAACGATCGTTAATGAAGGTAACGCCGTGCCCGATAAACACCTCGTCCTCCAGCGTCACTCCCTCACACAGGAAACTATGACTGGAGATCTTGCATCGGTTCCCAACCCGCGCCCCCTTCTGGATCTCCACGAACGCCCCAATCCTCACGTCATCCCCAATCTCACAGCCGTAGAGGTTGGTGAACGAGAAAATCTTTACCCGTTCGCCAAGCTTCACATCCGGCGCGATACTCTGGAAAAGAGGCGGGCTCATACTCACGCGGCAACCAGGGTCTGGAGGTCCTTCGAGACCGGAATCGCAGTCAGGCCGTGCCCATTGCCGTTGCCGTTGCTGTGGCCATTGCCATTTCCGTGGCCGTTGTTCCAGGGCGCAGTCGTTCCCAGCGAAACCGAAGTGCCGCGTTGTCGCAACGACTCGCTCGACGCTTCCAGGATGCGAACGACCTCCAACCCCAAGCGTCCGTTCGCCAGCGGCACAGCTTCGCCGCGAATACACTCCAGGAAGTGCTGGCACTCCAGCTTAAGCGGCTCGTCCTGTTTAATGTACGGCACATAGGCATCGCCATAATGGTATGAATAGGTGAACTCGGCGAAGGTGTCATAATGCGGTGGCACCTCCACGCGCGCATCGTAAATCTTCAGCTTTTCCAGCGGCTCCGTGTCATCGTACACGATCATGCGCTGGGATCCCACAACCGTCATCTGGCGCACCTTCTTGGGATCGAGCCAGCTGTTATGCACGAACGCGCACCGGTTCTTTCGAAAGTTCATATACATCATCGTAACGTCCTCGACGCCGCGCGTGACGTGGTTGCTTCCCTGGCAGGAAACGCTCACCGGCAGTTCTTCAAGGAGGTGCAACACGATTGAAATGTCATGCGGCGCCAGATCCCACGCCACGTTGATGTCCTTTTGGAACAGCCCGAGGTTGAGCCGGCGGGCAGCGATATACTGGACCTCGCCGATGTCACCTGCGTCGATGATCTCCTTCATACGGCGCACGGCCGGTGAAAAGAGGAACGTATGCCCCACCATCAGCACCCGGCCCTGTTGGTCGGCCAGCTTCACCAGTTCCTCGCCTTCCGCCACCGTCCGCGACATTGGTTTCTCGATGAAAACATGTTTCCCCGCGGTCAAGGCTGCTTTGGCCATCTCATAGTGGAACCGCACCGGCGTGGCGATGACCAGCGCATCGAGCTCTGCGTCCTGGAGCAGGTCGGAAAACTGGTGCGTCGTCGCCACCTCCGGGTGAAGCCGCCGCATGTGGGCAAGGCGCGTCTCACTCGTGTCGCAAAGGACCTTGAGGTGGCAATCGGGGGATTGGCGCAAGTTCCGAACCAGATTCGGCCCCCAGTAACCGCATCCCACCACACCGACATTAATTACTTTCTTCATCGTCTTCATAGGTTGTAAGACTGCACCGATTTAGCCAAACCTTCCGTCCGGGCTGTTACTTGCTTGGGCTCCTTCGAGCGAAGGTCGCAATACTGACCCCACAAAGCAGGCAACGTCTTTAAAATAATCTTCAAATCGAGCCACAGGCTCCGGCGCTCCGCGTACTCAATATCCATGCGAACCATCTGGTCAAAGGTCGTCCGGTTTTTGCCGCTGACCTGCCAGAGCCCGGTCAACCCCGGGGCGGCGTCCAGACGCTGCCGATGCCAGGGCTCGTAGAGCTCGTATTCGTAAGGAATGCACGGGCGCGGTCCCACCAGGCTCATGTCTCCGCGCATCACATTGAAAAGCTGGGGCAACTCGTCCAAGCCGGTTGCCCGCAGCAAGGACCCGAGAGGTATCAGCCGAGGATCCCGGTGCGCATCCAGCTTGATCATGGGGACCTGGGATTTGATCAAATTCTGCGTATGCTGCCGATGAGAATCGCAGGCCGCGTTGGTGTACATCGTGCGGAATTTATACAGCATAAACTCCCGGCCCTTGTAGCCGACCCGCTTTTGCCGAAAAAAGATTGGCCCTGCCGAGCCCACCCGAACCACAAGCGCTACCATCGCGCCGATGATCAGCCACCCCGGAAGCGCCAAAGCGATGAGGCAAAAATCGAGTCCCCGCTTCCATGCAGGCAAACCGCGCTCCTGACCCTCTTCCCCGCCAACCCCAATGTCCCGGCCATCCATATTCAGGTTCTAATGCTGCCTCTCGTCCGCCAATTTATCTCGCACACAATTCTTCGCCCCGTCCGCGGGCTCCTCAACCAGGAACCTCACGTCGGGAAGCTGACAGAATCACTCAACCATCCCCTCACTGCACTTGGGTGGTAACACGCGACTATCATCGTCCGGACAAAAAAAGTCGCAACTCCGCCGATTACGGAGCACCTGTCGGTGCAATTACGGAGGATTTCGCAGGAATCGGGAAAGAGGCCTTTACGAGCCCGTTCAGGCCGTTAATCGAAGGTCAAAAACCTGCGACTCTCAAGGCGTGAAACGTCGGCTGAACGCGAACTCGTCGCCGTGAAAAACGAGCACTATGCGTGCAACGGATTTGTGGCAGGCCGGGAAGCGGCGATTTGTGCGCCTGAAGGGTCGGCTTGTCTGAGAGAGGGCAAGCGTTGGTAACCTGCCTCGAGGTGCTCGTCGCACGCTGGATGAGGTCGCGCCGCAGCTCTCAGCAAGGCCAGACAAAAGAGGACCGACAGACAAACCCAGGTAATCAGCACTGCTGTCATGCCAGTTTCTTAGCAATTTACGTACCTAAGTCTAGTCATCCGGCAACTTGGCAACTAGAGCCGCAACCCCTCCTGCGTAACAAGGCCCAAGCTACTGGTGTCGAATATGTCGCATAACTATTGCGTCCCTCCATCGCCCACTTGGCCGATCTACTCATGCCTCGAATTCCTCCAAATCGTGTCTCATTGCGGGGCACAATCAGTGCCACGCCAGGATATTTCAGACCCCGCACGAAATGCGATCGCCCCGGAGCGCCGGCATGTTGCCGGCTGAGACTCTGCGGACCGTTTCAGCGGCCGACATGCCGCCGCTCCGTCTCGGCAGGTATGAAATAGCCGGGCCAGTGGTCCGTTTCCGGTCACGGCATTCACCTGGCTCATTCGCCCATCCCTGGCCGACGCAGCGCACAATGGTTCGAGCCATGGTGCCAATCGCCCGAATTGTGTGGCCGTTTTCAATACATGCTGTCTTGAAAACCCGCAACAAACCTCAGGAGATCTAATAGCCCGCCAGTTCGGCGGAAGGCAAAGACCTTGAGAGAAAAATCATCCCGCGCGCGCATAAGATGTTGATTCCACACGGCTTTCACCAGCGGTTTGAGTTTAAGGCTCCACCCCCGAACCGCCGGCTTCCGAGATGCGGCTTTTCGGACCACCGTCCCTCCCAACTTGGCAACTCAATTGCATATGAGCAGAAAGCTATGTTGTCATTAAGGGCTTTTGATTGGGTGAGACGCGCGGCTCACGTTGGTTTTATCGCCGGTGCTTTCGCCAACCTGGCGCTACCGTCCCTTTCCATCGGTGCAACCGTCACTCTCGCCTGGGATCCAAGCACCGATCCGACGGTCGTGGGCTACAATGTCTATTCGGGCACCAGCAGCCGTGTTTACACCGCAAGCGCTCCGGCAGGCACTAACACGCTGATTACCTTGTCTAATTTATCTGTCGGCGCCACCTACTACTTCGCGGCCACCACTTATAATCTCGCCGGCCTCGAAAGCGACTACTCCCTGGAAGCCTCTTACGCAGTTCCGACCGGGACCAGCAACGCACCTCCGACGCTGGCCCCCCTGAGCAATGTGACCGTCCAGGAAAACTCCGGTCCGCAAACCATCAATCTAACGGGCATCAGCTCTGGCTCCACAAACACAGCCCTGACCCTCATCGTCAGCGCCTCTTCGAGCAGTCCTGGCGTGATACCCAACCCTACGGTGAACTACACCAGCCCGAACACCACCGGCACGCTGACGTTTACTCCCGTAGCTTACGCGTCCGGCTCAGCCGTCATCACTGTTACGGTGAACAACGGCGCTCCGTCCAATAACGTCGTTTCCCAGACCTTCACGGTGACCGTCAACGCCGTCAACCAGCCCCCCACTCTCAATCCGCTCTCCAACCTAACGCTCAACGAGAATGCGCCGGCCCAGACCGTCAACCTGTCCGGCATCGGCACGGGTGCCCCCAACGAAGTCCAAACTCTTACCGTTACGGCTACCTCCAGCAACCCCGGCCTCGTCCCTAACCCCGCCGTCGGTTACGCCAGCCCGAACGCCACCGGCACCCTGACCTTCACCCCCGTCGCCTACGCGTCCGGCTCGGCCGTCATCACTGTAACGGTCAACGACGGCGCCGCTTCCAATAACATCGTCACTCAGACCTTCACGGTGACCGTCAACCCCGTCAACCAGCCCCCCACTCTCAATCCGATTTCCAACCTGACACTCACCGAGAATGCGCCGGCCCAGACCGTCAACCTCTCGGGCATCGGCACCGGCGCCCCCAACGAAGTCCAGACCCTCATCGTTACCGCCACCTCCAGCAACCCTGGCCTCATCCCCAACCCTGCTGTCACCTATGCCAGTCCGAGCGCGACCGGCACGCTCACCTTGACCCCCATCCCGAATACTTCGGGCTCGACGGTGATCACCGTTACAGTCAACGACGGCGGCGCGTCCAACAACATCGTTACACGGACCTTCACAGCAACCGTCAACGGGGTGAACCAGCCGCCCACTCTCAATCCGCTGCCCAACCTGACGCTCAACGAGAACGCGCCGGCCCAGACAGTCAATCTCTCCGGCATCGGCACCGGCGCTCCCAATGAGATCCAAACCCTCACCGTTACCGCGACCTCCAGCAATCCCGGCCTCGTCCCTAACCCCGCCGTCGGTTACACCAGCCCGAGCGCCACGGGCACATTGACCTTCACCCCTGTTGCCAATGCTTCCGGCTCGACCGTCATTACGGTTACGGTCAACGATGGCGGCGCTTCCAACAACATTGTCTCTCAGACCTTCACGGTGACCGTCAACCCGGTTAACCAGCCCCCGACTCTCAATCCGCTGTCCAACCTGACGCTCAACGAGAACGCGCCGGCCCAGACAGTCAATCTCTCCGGCATCGGCACGGGCGCCCCCAACGAAGTCCAAACCCTCACCGTTAGCACCACTTCCAGCAACCCCGGCCTCGTCCCTAACCCTGCCGTCGGTTACACCAGCCCGAGCGCCACGGGCACATTGACCTTCACCCCTGTTGCCAATGCCTCCGGCTCGACCGTCATTAAGGTTACGATCAACGATGGCGGCGCTTCCAACAACATTGTCTCCCAGACCTTCACGGTGACCGTCAACCCGGTCAACCAGCCCCCCACTCTCAATCCGCTCTCCAACCTGACGCTCAACGAGAATGCGCCAGCCCAGACAGTCAATCTCTCCGGCATCGGCTCCGGTGCTCCCAACGAAGTCCAGACCCTCACCGTTGCGGCGACTTCCTTTAACCCTGGTCTTATCCCAAACCCCGTCGTTGTTTATACCAGCCCGAACGCTACCGGCACGCTAACCTTCACCCCAGTCGCCAATGCCTCGGGCTCGAGCGTCATTACCGTTACGGTCAACGACGGTGGCGCTTCCAACAACATCGTCTCCAGGACCTTCACAGTGACTGTTAACCCGGTCAACCAGCCACCCACTCTCAATCCGCTACCCAACCTGACCCTTAACGAAAACGCGCCAGCCCAAACCGTCAACCTCTCGGGCATTGGCACTGGCGCTCCCAACGAAGTCCAGACCCTCACCGTTACGGCCACCTCCGGCAACCCCAGCCTCGTCCCTAACCCCGCCGTCGGTTACACCAGCCCGAACGCCACGGGCACCCTGACCTTCACCCCCGTCGCCGGTGCCTCCGGCTCGACCGTCATTATTGTTACGGTCAACGACGGCGGCGCGTCCAACAACATCGTTTCCCAGGCCTTCACGGTGACCGTCAACCCGATTAACCAGCCGCCCACTCTCAATCCGCTGTCCAACCTGACCCTTAGCGAGAATGCCCCGGCCCAGACCGTCAACCTCTCGGGCATCGGCACGGGCTCCCCCAACGAAGTCCAAACTCTCACCGTCATTTCCGTCTCCAGCAACCCTGGCCTCATCCCTAACCCCGCCGTGGCTTACATCAGCCCGAACGCCACCGGCACCCTGACCTTCACCCCAGTCGCCAATGCCTCCGGCTCGGCCGTCATTACAGTTACGGTCAACGACGGTGGCGCTTCGAACAACATCGTCTCTCGCGCCTTCACCGTGACTGTAACCGCGCCTAGCCAACCTCCGACCCTGGATCCGATCAGCGACCTGACCATCAGCGAGAACTCCGGACCCCAGACTGTGAACCTGACCGGCATCAGTTCCGGGAGCACCAACGGCGCTCAGACTCTGAGCGTCAACGCCTTTTCCAGCAATACCAATTTAATCGCCAATCCCACAGCCAGCTACACCAGCCCGGATACCAACGGCTCCCTTACGTTTGAACCGGCCACCAATTCATTCGGCTCGGTGATCATCACCGTGATGGTTGATAATGGAGCCACGTCCAGCAACAGCCTGATCCGCTCGTTCACGGTCACCGTTGTTCCGGTCAACAACCCGCCCACCCTGGATCCGGTCAGCAATTTGACGGTTAACGAAAACTCCGGGCCCCAAACCGTGAATCTTACGGGCATCAGTTCCGGAGAGACAAATGTGTCGCAAACGTTGGTGGTGAGGGCGGTTTCAGGCAACCCGGGCGTGGTTCCCAATCCCGTGGTCAATTACACGAGCCCGAACCCCACGGGCTCCCTCACGCTCACGCCGGCAGCCAACGCGTCCGGCGCAGCCACCATAACTGTAACCGTCGATGACGGACAGCCGACCAACAACCTCATCACTCGCGCTTTCACCGTCACCGTCAACCAGGTAGTGACTCCGCCAACTACCAATCCCGCCCCGTCAGCCTCCTGGACGCTCTATTGGCAGCACAGCGCCGGATATGTCGGAACATGGTCATTGAGTGGAACAAACCTGGTGAGCAATTCTTTGCTCCAGCCTGCCACCGTGGGCACGACTTGGAAGATGATGGCGGCAACAGACCTCAACGGGGACGGCCAGGACGATCTTTTCTTCGAGGACACCAGCGGCAACCTGGCTGCCTGGTTCATGAACGGCACCAACTGCGCGTTGGCAGCTTATTTGAACCCGCCCCAGGTCGTCCCGGAATGGCAAGTCGTCGCTTCAGGAGACCTGGCCGGCACGGGGCAGAAAGCTATGCTTCTTGAACACACCGATGGCTGGGTTGCGGCCTGGTTCATGAACGGCACCAACGCCACGCTCCTCTCGATGTTGAATCCTCCGCGAGTGGACCCGGCGTGGCGAATGGCCGGCCTCGCAGACCTTAACGGCGATGGCCAGAGACAAATCCTCCTGCAGAACACGGACGGCTCGCTCGGCATGTGGAGCATGGCCAACACGAATGTGGTGCAGTTCTCTTATCTGAACCCGCCCAAGTTCGACCCGAATTGGAAGATCGTCGGAACTCAAGACCTGAACGGCGATGGACGCACTGATATCATCCTGCAACACAAAGACGGATGGGTTGGCGCCTGGATGATGAACGGCACCAACATCGGCCAGTTCTACTATCTGAACCCCCCCAAAGTCGATCCGGCCTGGCGAATCTCCGGCCCGCGGTAACACTTCCGTGGAGGCCGGCCGGGGCGCACGACTCCAATCGTGCTCCCCTTGCTAACTCCACCTCTACAGCGAACTGCGCGCCCTCCTCAATGCCGGCCACAAACGCGACTCCCAGGCCCTCCGCTGCGGCGCCGGTGGTTACGACGTCAACGCCTACAAAACCTTCTGCCCCACCGTCCTAGCTGGCATCGGCGATCTGCCTCCCACCCTGCGTGACCGCTCCATTATCATTCCCATGGTCCAGGCCCAGCCCGGCCAGGTCCAACTCCGCTTCAAACCCGACAAAGCCGAAATCGAAAAAATCCTCGGCCGTAAAATCTCGCCCGCTGGGCCACAGACACCTATGCGGCCATCGCCGCCCTTGACGACCCCCCGTTGCCGGGCATCGCACCCAACCGTCTGGCCGACAACTGGCGCCCCCTCTTCACCATCGCCCACGTCATCGGCGGCCACTGGCCCGACCGCCTCACCGAGGCGTTCCACGCCTTAACGTCCTCGCGATCATCCTCGTCTAGGTCCCTGTCATCCTCGTCCTCTTTCTCATCCTCTTCCTCTCCCGCCCCATCACTCCAACTCCCTCAATCCCCTCAGCTTCCTCCGACACCAATCCATCAATCCACCAATCCACGAATCCAAGCGCTGCTCCAGGCGCTGCTCGCCGATATCCGTCAGCTCTTCACCCAGTCCGGCGCCCAGCGCCTCCTTTCCAGCGCCGTCGTCACCTCCCTCCGCGCCATACCCGACCGGCCTTGGTCTGAACCATCGGTTTCCAGCCTCCAGCCCCTCAGAATGACTCAAATCCGCCTGGGCCGCTATCTTTCAACGCTTTTGACTTCTCGGCTGCTCTCCGCGATAATCGTTGAACAAGCCAACAACACCAAACCCAGAAAGCCTATGTCGTTTACCGCAACAAAGGATCTGATGCTGCCGGCGACGGTGACCGGTTCGTGGCCGCGCCCGCGCTGGTATAACATGAACACCTGGGGCCGTCCCCTGGATACGGCCATGATGGACCCATGGTTCCGTGAGCAGTTCACCGATGCCCACGCGATAGTTGTCTCCGACCAGGCCCGGGCCGGGCTCGATATTCTCACCACCGGCGACTATCACCTCGACGAGGATGTGGCCGGGCGGTCCTGGCACCATTACATGCTCCAGCGGTGGAAGGGCTTCGAGCACGAGGAACTGCAAACCGAAAAGACTCGTTCACCGCTGCTTTCCTATCCCGTCGGAACAATGCTCGATTCGATTTACAAGACCTGGCGCTGGCCGCGCGTGGTGGGCAAGGTCGAACATAACCCGAAAAACCCGCTCGAGTACGCCAAGATCTGGCGGATTGCACAACAGGCCGCAGCGGCTTCGGGCCGGCCCGTGAAGTTCGGAACGTGCTCAGCGCAGGTACTGGCCTTTTTCCTCGATAGCCACTCGCACGACTACAATCTCGACGACAAGAAACAACTGATCTGGGACATGGCCGAGGCGATGAACCACGAGTTGCGCCAACTCGCGGCCTCGGGTTGCAAAGTCATCCAGATTGAGGAACCCACGCTGCACTTCATGGCGCGTTATAATCCGGAACAAAAAGAGTTTATCAATTTCCTCGTCGATGCGTTCAACCGCGAGGTGGAGGGCCTGGAGGGGGTCGAGGTCTGGATTCACACCTGCTGGGGAAACCCGAACATGCAGAAAGTGTTCTCCGACGAGTCTTACGCCAACTCGATTGAGATTTACCTCGAACGGCTCAAGGGCGACGTCTGGACCATCGAAGCGACAGAAAATAATTTCCGGGAGCTCTCGCTTTTCAAGGCCTATCAAAATCGTTTGAAAAAGAAAATCGCGGTGGGCGTTATCAGTCACCGCACTCTGCAGGCGGATTTTCCTAATGTCGTAGCCGACCGCATCCGACGTTGCCTCGAGTATATTCCCGCCGACAAGCTCGTGCTCTCCACCGATTGCGGTTTCGGGCGCCAAGGATTCAATCGACACCTGGCCTTCTTCAAAACTACAGCTATACCCATGGCCAGGAACCTTATCCTGAAAGAACTCGGACTCCCCGAGCGTTACGTCCCCGCCGCCGACGAAAAGCTGGCTTGGGATCAACTCCCCGATTCCGAACCTTACACACACCTCAAGCCGCTGCGCTAAACGCCCTGGGATTCGCGTTGCCTTTTTGCCCCTGCGTGCCCCAAGCTGCTTGCGATGCAAAAGCGACTCCTGCTGGCGGTTGGCTTGACCACCGCATCGCTCGCCGCTCGACTGTTCGCTGTCGAGGTTCCAACCAACGCACCTCCCCAACCTGCGAGTGCGCCGGGACAGGGTGGCTATCCGTTCTTCCCCTTCTGCATCGACTGGCACGATGCGAAAAAGCGCTCTTTCGAACAGCAAGCCGAGATGCTCAAGGAATTGGGCTACCCTGGCGTCGGCCACATCTGGCTGGACAGGGTCGAGGAGCGCATCAAGACGCTCGACGCCGCCGGGCTGAGGTTGTTTCAGATAACCATGGTAGTGGAGGTCGCGCCGGGCAAGACGCCTTACGATGCCAGGCGTTTCGAGCAAGTCTGCGCGCTCATCAAAGGCCGTCAGGTGCAGTTCTGTCTGTTGCTCAATGGCATGAAGTCGTCCGATCCGTCTATCGATCCGCAGGCGGTTGAGATTCTGCGCGGCATGTCTGATCAGGCCAGGGACTCGGGGGCGCAGTTGCTGCTTTATCCGCATCAGAATTCCTGGGTTGAGCGCATCGAAGATGCGGTGCGCGTGGCGGACAAAGTGAATCGCCCAAACGTCGGCGTCATGTTCAACTTGTGTCACTGGCTGCGCGTGGACAAAAGCCGCGACTACCGACCTCTGCTCAAGCAGGCGATGCCGCGGCTGTGGGCGATCTCGATTAACGGCGCGGATGATTTCGACGAGAAACCCGGCTGGGACCGCTACATCCAACCGCTCGACAAAGGCACGTTCGATGTTGGCAAGTTGCTCAAGACCCTCAAGGACCTCGGGTATCGAGGTCCGATTGGCCTCCAGTGTTACGGCATCGGCGGTGATGCCCGCGAGCACCTCACCCGTTCCCTGGCCGCGTGGCAGAAGCTGAGTGCGAATCTAAAAGACTGAAAAAATCGTCGTGCGAAGGCCCTTCCACCTTCCAGCGGCGCAATGAACCCAACAGACTGGACACGAAAGAAAAATCCAATGAACAACGACAACATTACACCCCTCACGCGGCGCCGGTTTCTGGCACGCGGAGCCATGGCGGCGAGCGCGCTGGTGCTCCCGGATTATATTCCGGCCTCTGCGCTGGGGCGTGATGGAGGCGTTGCTCCCAGCGAACGCATCGTGATGGGCGGAATCGGAATCGGCGGCCGCGGTTCCTACGATTTGGGTTCCCTGTTGGCCGAGCGGGAGGTCCAATGGGTCGCCGTCTGTGATGTCCGCAAAAGCCGTCGCGAAGCGGCCAAGAAAATCGTGGACACCAAGTACGGCAACAAAGACTGTGCGGTGTATGGCGATATGCGCCAGCTCCTGGCCGAGCGCACCGATGTGGACGCCGTTTTGATCGCCACTGGCGACCGCTGGCACGCCCTGGCTTCGACCCTGGCGATGCGGGCGGGCAAGGATGTCTATTGTGAAAAGCCGGCCTGTCTCACCATGGCGCAGGGGCAGATGGTTTCGGAGACCGCCCGGCGCTATGCGCGGGTCTATCAAACCGGCGCCCAGCGACTCAGCGAGCCCAATCACGTGTTCGGCATCGAGATGGCCCGCTCCGGCCGCCTGGGCCACATTCACACTGCTTACGCCGATTGTCGTTGGCGCGATGGCTCGCGTCACGACTGGCTGCCGGCCCAACCGGAACCGCCCAAGGATGAACTGGACTGGGATCTCTGGCTCGGCCCATCTCCCTGGCGGCCCTATAACAGCGGCTACGTGAACGGCGGGGGCTGGTATCACTATTACGACTTCGCCACCGATGTCGCTATGTGGGGCGCGCACTCGGTTGCCCAGGCCCTCGCCGGACTCGACATGACCAACGTGTCCTTCATCGAATTCGACTACGAGGGGCCGGATGCGACGATGGTGACGCGCTTGTCCAACGGGGTGAAATTGGTTCTGTTCCGAGTCGCTGGCTCGGTTTGGGAACCCTGCAAATTCTGGCATGGCGCTTGTGGCGAGCGGTTCGATGGTCCCGAAGGCTGGGTCGCCGCCGCCGACGGGTATGCAGCACCCGATGTCCCAACCCCGGAGCTGTTGTGGGACTACAAGAAAGTCCTGTCGGACTACACCGCCAGGACAGGACGCCCGTTGAGCCATGTGCGGGATTTCCTGGATTGCATCCGGTCGCGCCGCCCCACTGTGGCGAATCCTGAAGTCATGTGCCGGCCCATGAACATCTGCCTGGCGGCCGATATCTGCGAGCAATTAAAGCGAAACCTCAAGTTCGATCTGCACAAAGCTGAGTTTCTCGACGATCCCGAAGCCAACCGCCTGCGCTCCCGCGCGATGCGAGCCCCGTGGCTCATTTAACCACCGCACCATTCGTGATTCCTCACTTTTTGCACTCGTTATGAAAGGCAAGCCACTGTTTCGAAAAACCGCCGGCCAGGAATGCAGATGGGGTCTCGTCTTGTTTGCCTGGCTGGTGACGACGATTGGGGCGCTCTCGTCTGCCGCCGCAACGCCGTCCTCCGCGAAGCAGCAGGTCGAGGCTCTGGTCGCCACCCTGCAGTCCAAAGCCGATCAAAAGGAAAAGGCCGACGCCTGCCGGGAACTGGCCCGAATAGGCACCAAAGAGGCCGTCGCGCCGTTGGCAGCGTTGCTCGGCGACGAAAGTCTCTCGCACATGGCGCGGTATGGCTTGGAGACGATTCCCGGTTCCGCGGTGGACCAGGCGTTTCGCGACGCTCTGGGCAAACTGAATGGCCGGGTGTTGGTAGGAGTCATTGCCAGCATCGGAGTGCGCAAAGATGCGAAAGCGGTTAAGCCGCTGACCAAACTGGTCCAGGATTCGGACCCGGAGGTCGCCCAGGCGGCGGCGCTGGCGCTGGGCAGGATCGGGAACGCCTCCGCGGCAAAAGCCCTGCAGCAGGCGCTGCCAAGTGCTTCTCCGACCAACCAACCCGCGCTTTGTGAGGGCCTGTTGCGTTGCGCCGAAGCACTGGACCGCGAGGGACAACGTAACCAGGCAATTGCCATTTATGACCAGTTGCGGAACCTCCAGGAGCCGCCTCCGGTGCGCGCGGCAGCTCTGCGCGGCGCGATTCTCCTGCGGCGGGAGCAGGGCAGGACCCTCCTACTGGAGTCGGCGCGAAGCCAGGATTTTGGGGTGTTCCAAACCGCGATGCGTATTTCGGCCGAAGTGCCGGGCGCAGAACTGACCGGCCTTCTCGTCGCCGAACTTGGCGGGCTGCCGGCCCGCCATCAGGTCTTGTTGATTCAAACTCTCGGCCGGCGTTCTGATCCGGGCGCGCTTCCGGCGCTTCTCGCCGCCGCCAGGAATGGTTCAAAGCCGGTTCGTCTCGCCGCCATCCGCGCGCTGGCCGAAATCGGGAGCAACTCGGCGCTCCCCGTCTTTGTGGGTCTGTTGGGCGACAGCGACCCCGAGATTGCCCAGCTCGCTGAGGAGAGCCTGGCCAGTCTTCACGGCAAAGAAGTGGATAACGCGGTCATGATTATGCTCTCCAGTCCCGCCGTCAATCGGCGCCTGGTCGGAATGGAACTGGTGGCGCGCCGCCGCATGGTGAATGCCGCTCCCGACCTGGCAGCCGCGGCGGGCGACCTCGATTTGAAAATAAGGGTTTTTGCGGTGCGGCGGCTCGGCGAATTGGGCGGCCCGGACCAACTCCCGAGCCTCCTGCGGCTCCTGGAACGGGCGAGCACCCCTGAGGACAACGAAGCGATCGAGCAGGCCCTGACCATGGTGAGCCTTCGCGTGACCGACGCCGACGCTTGTGCCACGGCGCTGGCGGCTTATTGGCCCAAGGTGCGCCCGGGGCAACAGTGCGCGCTTCTGAGAGTGCTGACGGCTGTTGGGGGTGCAAAGGCTCTTGACAGGGTCCGGGCCGAGGTCAACAACCCGGACCCGGACCTCCGGGCTACCGCCGTGAGGTCCCTCAGCAGTTGGACCAGTGCTGACGCCGCGCCCTTCCTCCTGGCGCTGTTGAGGAAGGGCGTTTCGCCCTCCGATGAGCTCCTTTTGCTGCGCGGCTATTTGCGCCTGGCCGCCACGCCGGATGTGCCTGCGGACCAGCGACTGGCAATGTGTCGCGAGGCCGGCGGTTTAGTCCGGCGGCTCGATGAAAAGAGGCTGCTGCTGGGCGCGCTTGGCGGGATCCAGTCGCCAGAGTCGCTCGCATTGGTCGCTCCCTACCTGGACGATGCTGACACGAGGGAAGAAGCTGCGACGGCAGCCGTGAATATTTCGGAAAAGCTGCTGCAGGGAAGCGATGCCGGGAAGCTGGCGCCAAAACTCGCGGAATACCTGCAAAAAGTGACTCGCGTGACCGGTAACGACGGTTTGAAGAAACGAGCGCAATCGCTCCTCGAACTCGCCCAAAGCAAATAAACCGGATCGTGTAGCGCCGACTGTCAGGGTGGTGGGGGCGCTGAGGTGACTGGATGGTCCACGGAGCCGCGGTTCCATGTGTTCCGACAGAAATAGCCGTTATGCCGAGCTCGGCATAACGGCTATCGGGGTTAATTGGAGGCGCAGCAAGCGAGTTTGTTCGCCACGTCTGCGGTGCATTTATGGGTCGTAACCGAGTGCCTGGCTTTGCCTTCGCCAGCGACTGTGATTTTGGTTTCGCAGCCGCCACAGGCATGGATGTACGCGACCTGCCTGGCTCCGGTCAGAATCTCGGCGCCTTTGGCTTGAGGGCTGACCTTGACAGTCTGCACGTCGGCGCACATAGGGCAGGCCATGGCGGGAGCCGCGGGGGAGGCGGTGGAAGCTTTCCGCTCGCTGAGCACCTGGCGGACTTTCGGGGAGGCGGCAATGCCGTCGGTGCCCAGGGGTCTCGATTGGGCATTGACTGCGCTGACAACGGTGAGGGCGGCAATGGCGGTGGCGATTAGGGCCAGGCTTGAGGGGCGGAGGATTTCGGAGAGGCGGTTCGTTTTCATATTGGTATCTTTAGTCATTTCGTTTTTCGGCGAGGGTTTCTCGCAACGCCCTTAATACGCCGGCGCGATGGAATCCACTCAGCTATTTCTTGCCCCCAGCCGACCTTTTTTCACGGGACTACGGGACTACGGGACCACGGACCGGCGGGGGGCGGCGATGGTTGGCGTGGGAACCGGGTGGACCACGGATGACACGGATGAGGACGGAATGGCCACAAGAAGGCACGAGAAGCCACAAAAAGCAACCTGAGGGGCACGAGCGAAACCCGAGGATGTGCAGCAATGGGCACAGCGCAACGGAGCCGCAACGAAGAGCAGGAGAAAACAGCCGCGGAATCCGGAAAGTGGATCGGGCGGGACAGAATATTGGGTCGCCCGAGGTGGAAAAACGTGGAAAAACGTGGAACGGCAGGTTGCGTGAGAGGGCTGTGTCCCAGGCAGAGGCCGGAGTTGAACCACGGATGGCACGGATTTACACGGATGAGGATGGAATGGCCGCAAGAAAGCACGAAACGGCACAAATAGGTGCTCACGCGCGAGAATGTCAATTTTGGTGCCGATAGGTCCCGGCAGGTCTCGATAGGTCCTGCTGCGGGCGCAGGTCGGCGAGAGCTATCGTGAGCTATCGGGACCACGGTTTTTGGGCGAGCGGGAGCTATGGGGAGCTGCTCAAAGATAAAGGCTAAAGGGCCGAGTATCAGTTCGCGCTAAAATGCAGGAAGTGTTAGTAGGCGGTAGTAGGTGCTAGTAACTGATATAAAGTGTTATTAGCTGATATCGGAGTGGGCTGAACTTTGAACTCGGGCCTGGGAAAAAGATTATCCAACTGCGGATTGGTCGGGATTGGTCAGGACTACGCGGGATTGGTCGGCCTGGCCGCCGACAG
>DATMRF010000115.1:0-5475 GCA_035566435.1 Candidatus Acidiferrum sp. | reverse complement strand
CCTGCTTGCCGACACGGTCGCACTGCTCCGAGCAAAAGCTATGACCACCCAACCCGAGACCCCCAATCCGCTCGCGGGATTGATGCCCCGCCAACTCCTTTTGGATGTTCTACAAACCTGAGGTGCCTTTCTAAAAACTATCCAAAAAAGCCCAATAATCCACGTTTTGTATTTTGAATTTCGTAACACCCTCCTTCGGGATTCCAGAACTCCTGACATAAAAGGGCGGGATTTCCGCGAATTTCGGGCAATCTTGCGATTCCGAACATAGCACGGGTGCGAACCCAAACCTGTCGGCTTTTGAAAGCGGACATTTCGAGAAGCCCTATGTCAGGAGTTCTGGATTCACCTTCACAATTTCCGAAAGGCATTGGCGCCAGGGTTACGTCGAGGGTCAGGTGCTGGTCCGTGAACGACTGTCCGAAGCGCACGGCCGGCCGGAGGTCCTGCGTCATCGGGTGGGGAAAAAGATGATGAGGTCGCCGTCATTCAGTTCCCGCCAAATAAGCCCTCATCGTCGAGGTCTTCCGCCGGATGGCATTACCGGACGTTCCCTGCCCGCAAAATGTCCAACGGGTAAAAGGTTTCGCGCCACCGGATGCCGCCCTGACGGAGCGTGACGAAAGTAGAGTTGAGCAACGCGTACCAGAAGACGGGGAACATGAGCGGCGTGAAAATGGCGCAAGGCCAGGCCCAACCCAGTCGCCGCGCCAGGATTGCCGCCGGCAGGATCAGCGACAGCGGCGAGAAGGCGGCGGCGAATCCTGCCGCCGTCCGCGTCATCAGCCCCAGGACGATGATTGAGAACACGAGAATCAGGAACGCGCTGCCCGCAATCACCACCCAAACTCTAAAATCCGTGATAGCAAAATAGTTCTTCTCCATGATTTTGACCATGCTGCCGACCGTCGTGCCCCAGTGGCATACCACGTCGTCTACGCCCAGGAAGCCGCGCGTCCGCTTGCCCGCGCGGCGGAGGAGGAGCCCGAGTTTGACGTCGTCCACCACCGTGAGGCGCAGGGCCTGGTAGCCGCCGGATTGGCGATAGGCCGCGGCGCGGACGAGGTTGAAGGCACCGAGGCCAAGGTACGATTTGGGCCGGTCGCGATTTACGCCGGCGAACCAGTTGAGCAGGCTGGTCAGAAAGAGGAGATGCCAGGCACGGGTGCCCAGGCTTTTAACGACGGTTCCGGGAGCCAGGGTCACGTGATCGGCCCCATCGCGTTCCGCGAGCCAAACGGCTCGCGCGATCACGTCGGGTTTTAACCAGCAATCGGCATCCGTAAAAAGAATCCAGTCGCCCGTGGCGGCGGTCGCGCCGAGGTGACAGGCGTGACACTTGCCGAGCCAGCCGTCCGGCAGGACCTCCACCCGCTTTACCCGCACCCGAGCGTCCTCATTCGCCAGCCGATGGAGGATTTCGGCGGTGCGGTCGGCGGAGCGATCATCCACGATAATGAACTCAGTCTCGACGCCGCGTTGCGCGAGCAAATGACGGAGCGTCTGTTCGATCCGGGCTTCTTCATCCCGCGCCGCGATGACGACGGAGCAGCGTGGCAGTCTCTCAGCCGTCAAGGCGAACCGATGCGGCGCCACGAGCGTTTCCAGCGACGGCAACCGCCGCGCCCAGCGCAAGTGCCGCAGCGCCGCGAGGGTCATGGCCAGGAACAGCGCAGCCGTCCCGCTGAAGATAAGAGTCGCCCACATCAGTTGATTGCGGCGCATGATGACTGCTTTCTGCCAATATGCAATGCACGCGCAGCCGAAGCAGCAACGGGACATTCCGCGCGTGATTGAGTTTGGGAGGAAATACGGTCTGGAGTTCCCGCCGCCTCCAAGCGCGTCACGAAGGATCGAAGGGCAGATGGGTGAAACGGCTTCCCAACACCGGCAAATGATGCAACCGCTTTCAGGGTTGGTGAGAATCACGGGACTTCAACCCAGGGTGGCGACGCAAGACTGCGGAGCGTCGCGACCCTGGGGTGGTCTGATGTAATCCCGTTGGGATTTTCAGTTAGTGTGGGGTTTTTCAGACGCCATTTCTTTCAGGTAAGCCACGATATTCGCGATATCCTCGTCCGAAAAAGTTTCAGGTCCAAAGCCCGGCATTTTGCTGCCTTGGAGTGTCGCGAGGATAAAACCGTTGAAACGGTTCCTTCCCCATCCCCGGCACCCACACCCCGCTGAAGCGGGGTCGGGGTGTTAATGAAAAGGAGCTGCCCGGAGCGAGGTGCAAGGCTGCATCGCCGTTAAGGTCATCACCTATCCAGGCGACGAAGTCATGAAAGTCTTCCCCCGTCTGATGTCAGCATGGGAAAAAGGAAGGCTGAATAAGGCACTGCCGGTGGAGGTTGGTACGAGATGTACAGGAACTCGGCACGCCCGCCTCTATCCGGCGTAAGCAGGAGCGATTGGTATGGCTTGAATACACACCCGAGCGGTAGCGAGCGTCCGGCGGCCATTATGGTCAATGCCTGCCGGCAAACCACTGCGGACCGCAAGCAGTTTATCGACGGAGGCCCCTTACCCGGTCCCGCTTGTGTGGGGTGCGAGGATTTGGCAGGCAGGGCCGGGCAAAGGGGAATCCGAATTCCGCCTTGAGCGCGAAGCGCCCCCACCCAGCCACTCTGCCCATAGGTTGAGGGGAGAGGCCGATGTCCGGCCAGGTGGGGGCAAATCCAAGCGCGCTCATTCCAAGGATAAGACGGGCCTGGAGGGCAGTTTGTTCCCGGCCAGAGCGGTTTTTTTGGAATGCGGAAGGGCAAGATTTGATTTGTTCCGCCGAGCCGATTGCGGTATTCGGGGTTCGCAATGCCGAAACGAACAGCCTTTGAGCCTATGAGGACGCGCACGACGCAGCGAGATCCTGCTTGTATCCTCCATTCTCTCTTCTGGATCCTTGCCACCGCGGCAATGGCGGCGGTTTGCTCGACTTCGCCGGTGCATTACACCTTTCCCGATGCCGGCGCGTTGGCAGCCAAACCGGGACTGCCCGACCCGCTGACCATGATGGACGGCGAGCGGGTAAAATCGAGCCGGCAATGGTTCAAGGAACGCCGGCCCGAGCTGGCGGCGTTGTTCCAGCATTACATGTACGGGACGCTCCCGCCCACGCCTAAGGAGGTTCGTGCCAAGGTGCTGGGCCAATACGCGGATTTTCTGGAGGGACAGGCGACCCTCAAGCTCATCACGCTCGAGACCGGGCCGGCTCCGGCCCCGCGGCTCGAGCTGATGCTGGTGGTGCCGAATCAACGCGTCGGTCCCGCGCCGGTGTTCCTGGCGATGAATTTTTGCGGGAACCACGCACTGACCGGCGACCCGCGCGTGCCGCTGGCGCGAACCTGGCTCCCTGGTTCCTGCCAAGGTTGCACCAACAACAGCGCGACCGAGGCCTCCCGCGGAAGCCAGGCGGCGGATTGGCCGCTAGGGGAAATCGTCCGGCGCGGGTATGCGCTGGCGGCATTTTATAGCGGCGACGTCGATCCGGACCGGGCGGACATGAGTGAAGGGATTTATGCCTGGCTGGCCGGCGGGGATTCAGCCAAGAACAACCCAGCCAACCGCGGCACCATCGCCGCGTGGGCCTGGGGTTTTCACCGTTGCGTGGATTACCTGGTCAACGACACGGACGTGGATGCGCATCGAATCGCTGCGGTAGGACATTCGCGTAACGGCAAAGCCGCGCTGCTGGCAACCGCGTTTGATGAACGCATCGCGATCGGATTCCCACACCAGGCCGGGTGCGGTGGGTCCGCCCCGAGCCGGGCGAAAGTCGGCGAGTCGGTCAAGGCGATCAACGACCATTTTCCTCACTGGTTCAACGCGGAGTTCAAGCAATTCAACGAAGGGCCGGAACGGTTGCCGTTTGACCAAAATTGCCTGGTGGCCTTGTGTGCGCCGCGCTCCGTGCTGTTCACGGCGGCGGAAGGCGATCAGTGGTCGAACCCGACGGGCCAGTTCGAGGTGCTTAAGGCGGCCGAGCCGGCTTATAGGTTTCTGGGGGTGGATGGCCTGCGAGCCAAAGCGATGCCGCCGCTGCGGCAGCTGGTGGACAGCCGGCTCGGCTACTATATCCGCGAAGGCAAACACTCGATGACGGCGGACGATTGGCGCGTGTTTATGGATTACGCCGATAAACAGTTCGGGAGGGGAAAGTAATTTTGGATTTGCGGATGAAAATCAAGTTCAAGGAAATTGGCGGTTCGGTTGTCGCACCTCGGGGTTTTAGCGCAGCCGGTGTGTTTTGCGACATCAAGCGCCTGGGCACGGGCAAGGGCTCGGAGAAGGGGCAGAAGCGTGATTTGGCGCTCATCGTGTCCGAAGCGCCGGCGACCGTTGCCGGCATGTTTACGACCAATCGGATTTGCGCCGCGCCGGTTAAGCTTTGCGTCGCCCGCACAAAAAAAAGGGGTGCGCGGGCCGTCGTGGTCAACTCCGGGAACGCCAACGCCTGCACGGGGAAGCAGGGGATGAAAGATGCGCTCGAGATGGTGAACTTCACGGAGCAGGCGCTGGACCTTCCCAAAGGCTCGGCCCTGGTCGGGTCCACCGGCCGGATCGGAGTCGTTTTGCCGATGCACAACGTGCGCGCCGGGATCATCGAGGCGGCAGTGGGGCTTGGGTCGACAGCGGCGCACGCGAACCAGGCCGCCGAGGCGATCATGACAAGCGACACGCGGTCGAAACAGGTGGCGGTTGAATTCAGGGCTGGAGGTCAGGTGATCCGGATCGGTGGCATATGCAAAGGCGCCGGGATGATCCAACCGGGCATGAGCACCACCGGCGCCCGCCCGGCGGCGCGCCCGCTGCACGCGACTATGCTTTGTTTTGTCACCACCGATGCGGCCATCGGCGGCACTGCGCTCCAGGCCGCCTTGCACGAGGCCGTCGCCAACAGTTTCAATCGCATCACGGTCGATGGCGATATGAGCACGAACGATACCGTGCTCGTCCTCGCGAATGGACAGTCCCAGGTCCAAAGTCCAAGGTCCAAAGTCCAAAGTCGGGAGCGCTCCGATCAAAAATCAACAATCAACAATCAAAAGTCCGAGGGTTTTAAGGCCTTTCAGGCAGCGCTGAGCCACGTATGCCTCAAACTGGCCCAGATGATTGTACGGGATGGCGAGGGCGTTTCGCGATTTGTGACCGTCCGGGTCAACGGCGCCAGGTCGTTTGCGGAGGCGGATGCCGCGGCGCGGGCGGTTGCGAACAGTTCGTTGGTAAAGACCAGTTGGCATGGAGGCGACCCGAACTGGGGCCGGATCATCGCTGCCCTGGGCTACAGCGCGGCGACGATCGTGGAAGAGAAGGTCGATATCGGCTACAGTGCGCCGGGCAGCCGCAAGGTCTTGTGGAGCCTGCGGCGCGGCCAACCGACCCGGGCGGCGTTTAGAGAACTCTGCGGGGCGGTCGCGCGGAAGGAATTCGATCTGCACATCAATCTGAACCTGGGCCCGTCCGCCGCGCTGATGTATG
>DATMRF010000114.1:0-87383 GCA_035566435.1 Candidatus Acidiferrum sp. | reverse complement strand
TAGTAACTGATATAAAGTGTTATTAGCTGATATCGGAGTGGGCTGAACTTTGAACTCGGGCCTGGGAAAAAGATTATCCAACTGCGGATTGGTCGGGATTGGTCAGGACTACGCGGGATTGGTCGGCCTGGCCGCCGACAGGGTCGCTGGGGGAATTTAAGTCGCGGTTAGTCGCGGTTGGCCGCGGTTGGCCGCGGTTGGTC
This sequence comes from Candidatus Acidiferrum sp., assembly GCA_035566435.1. Lineage (GTDB taxonomy): Bacteria > Verrucomicrobiota > Verrucomicrobiia > Limisphaerales > UBA8199 > DATMRF01. The sequence continues at coordinate 87,180 of DATMRF010000114.1, read as the reverse complement.
GAAGTTGAGAAGAACGATTGTGTCAATTTTGGAAAGCTGACAAAATATTTCTTTTTCTGACGGTACGTTGGCGCGATCCGTTATCCGTTATCCGTTATCCGTTATCCGTTAGGGTGGGTCGGCGGGATTTTTCTTTTTCTGACGGATCGTTGGTGCGATCCGTTATCCGTTATCCGTTATCCGTTAGGGTGGGTCGGCGCAATATTTCTTTTTCTGACGGATCGTTGGTGCGATCCGTTATCCGTTATCCGTTAGGTTTATCCGTCAGGTTGGCGCAAGCGGTTGGCGGGCAAGGTGTTCTTTTCCTGGAGGGCGCGCCGGTGCGATCCGTTATCCGTTAGGGTGGGTCGGCGGAATTTTTCCTTTTCTGACGGATCGTTGGTGCGATCCGTTATCCGTTATCCGTTATCCGTTAGGAATTTCTTTTTTCGGACGCGGGTGCCGGGAATGCAAAAGCGTAGCCAAAAACGTAGCAAATTGCGCAAGTCGTTAATTGCCGACGGTTTGCGAAGAGCAAAAGTGCAGAAGCAAAAGTGTAGCAGGTGCAAAAGTGTAGCAGGTGCAAAAGCGTAGCAGCTACGAAAGCGTATGAGGTGGCGCCGTTCCGGAGCCGAACCGATCTCCGGTTCGACCCATCCCCCCGTTGGGTGTGAGACAGAATTCCTCCTCCATAATGGATTCTCTTGGGATTGAGGGGATTTTGTATCTCGTCGGCTAGGAGAGGTGCGCGCCGGTCCATCGCGTAGCGACGGCCAACACCTTCCCTGCACCCGGAGCTTCAGGCGTCGCGACGCGACGCGAAGGTCAATCGGCGCATCCCTCCGTGGACTGAAGTCCACGGCTACCGTTGTTGCACCGCTGCGCGGTGCATGCCGCAATCCGGTTAAGAAGAAATTTGTCCCACACCCGCACGGACAGGGCTATGATCGTTGGATTTGCTAACGAAGCGACTCATTAAGTGGACTGAAGTCCACGGCTACCGTCGTTGCACCGCTACGCGGTGCGTGCCGCAATGCGGTTAAGAAGAAATTTGTCCCACACCCGCACGGGCAGGGCTATGATCGTTGGATTTGCTAACGAAGCGACTCATTAAGTGGACTGAAGTCCACGGCTACCGTCGTTGCACCGCTGCGCGGTGCGTGCCGCAATCCGGTTAAGAAGAAATTTGTCCCACACCCCGCCCGTCTGGGGCTCGCGGGGACGATCGCCCTCTGTTTTCTAGAAGGATAGCTTCCCGTAGAACAACAGACCGCTAAAGCGCACGTCCACCGCGCCCACGAAGTTCACCGCCGGATATTGGGAATTAGTGCCTTTTCCCTCGACATGCGCGGCGGTGAAATTGTACCCGAGCCCAACGCCGAAATGTTTCCACAAGCGGTACTCCAGGCCTACGTTGGCGTCCACCAGCGAACCTTCAAAATCGCTGATCGCGAGGTACATGCCATCCGCCGAGGCCTTCAGGAAAAGCTTGGGTAACAACAGAAATTCACTCCGCAGCGCAAGGGTTGGAAAGGGTACGACCGCGTCGGCCCCGTTGACCACAGAAGAGCCGCCATGGCTGTTGACCGTCAAATTATAGCGCAACGGAATCCCATAAGCACTCAGCCCGAGCGCGACGCGGGCTCGGTTGTTTTGCAGGAAGGCATACGAATAGGTGGCGCGGATGAGGTCGAAATTGAACACCGTTTTAACCTGGGCCCCGACCGGGTAGGTCACTCCATCGATGGTGAGCGCCTGGGAGAGCGAGATGTCCCCCTTCCGATCATAGCCCGCGTACCCAACATCCACCTGGTTCCTCCGGCTCTGCCCCGGTCTGAACATGGCGTCAACCCGGAACACGGTCAGTTGCGAGTCCAGGCCGAGGCGATCCTCGCCGTCAATCTTCGCGTTCCCTACGCCGCCGGCTCCAAAGGTTAACTCGCTCGCGAACGTGGTGACGAAGCCGCCGATCTGGATCGCCCCTTTCTCCCACGGTGAAGCCTGCGCATCCTGCGCGGCGGCATGGGGCAGGCCAGCCGAGAAGAAAAGCACCGCAATAGTACAGGTCCAAGCGATGGGGCACAACTGCCACAGTTTTCCTACTGTTGCAGTCGCGGAAAACGAAGCATGGCGAAACCACAGCAAAGGCTTTTGATTTCGACAATCAAGGATTCGGTAGAACCAGCGGCCCAATTTCATAGCGTTTAGTTTGCGCGCCGCTGGCTACCATGTCGGAGCCGATGGGCCACGTCAAGTTTTCCACGACCGCGGCACGGACAGGGTGTGAGACAGAATTCTAGAGAGAGGTGCGCGTCGGTCCATCGCGTAGCGACGGCCAACACCTTCCCTGCACCCGGAGCTTCAGGCGTCGCGACGCGACGCGAAGGTCAATCGGCGCATCCCTCCGTGGACTGAAGTCCACGGCTACCGTCGTTGCGCCGCTGCGCGGTGCATGCCGCAATCCGGTTAAGAAGAAATTTGTCCCACACCCACATGGACAGGACTATGATCGTTGCATTTGCTAACGAAGCGACTGATTAAGTGGACTGAAGTCCACGGCTACCGTCGTTGCACCGCTGCGCGGTGCATGCCGCAATCCGGTCAAGAAGAAATTTGTCCCACACCCGCACGGACAGGGCTATGATCGTTGGATTTGCTAACGAAGCCGCGGATTAAGTAGTATGAGGCCCATGGCTAACTTCTGTAGTCCTTTGCCAACGGTCGGCTTTCTGCTGCTGCTCGCGTTGTTCGATTCCGGATGTGTTTCAAAGAACTCGCGTCAGGGCGTGGAAAACACATGGCGGGCGGAAACAGCGCCCACTTTCAAGCAGGGCCAAACCACGCAGCACGAGGTCCTCTCGGCGCTCGGTCCACCTTCCCAAGTCATCAATCTAGGAAACCAGACGGTCTTTTATTATTTGCAGGAGCAAAAACAGGTGCGGAGCGTTGTCCTTATCCTTTACAACCAAACCCGCGAAAAGATCACGTACGACCGGGCAATCTTCTTCTTTGACCAACAAGGCCATCTTACTGATTTTGCAACCAGTGATGAGAAAATTCCCCGCAAGTGAGCAAATCTTCGTCCTTCTCAGTCTTCTATTGTTGACGGGTTGTTCCCATCTGACCAGTGAACTCGGGCGCCGGCTTCCAGCCAAGCCGGCAAGGCTGACGGTGGGTCAGAGCACACTAGGGGATGTTCTCAAGGCCGCCGGTCCACCCACGAGAATCTCGGCGGCTGCCGGCGGCTTCACGATGCTTTACGAGTACAATGGAATCGAAGAAAACCAAATCGGCTTTAGCTTTGAAGCCCCGGTGTTGCGATTCATCAAGTTCGTAGCAGCGAGAGCCCGGCTTGAGCACCAGGCATGGTTACTGACATTCAACACCAACGGGACACTTCAAGCCTGGGGCGAAGAACACTGGCGCAACCGCCTGGGCGGAGGGGCCGGAGCCCAGATTCTAGTCACGGTATCGAGCCTGGTCGATTCCTCGCAGATCCGCCGTCCCGCTCCGCAGCACGACTGGGGGAAACTTTGTCTCGCACCGTTGCCCAAAATGCTGAACGTGGGCCAAAGTCTCGATACGGGTTTGCAAGGATTGGAGCAAACGTTAGCGCCCACGGCCGTTGGCCAACGTGCACTTGAGATGACTCCCGAGCAGCCAAAAATCATGAAGAAGAAGTGAGCCGAGGCATCGGCATTTCACCAAGATCTTTCAGTCAGCCCTTTGCAGGTCGGTTTTTATCGGACAAGCTTTTGGATCGGCGTATGAGTGACTCGACATAGAATGAGCCCGAAACGAGTCCAGCTCCAATAAGGCCCAGCCACTCGAACCAGCGACTCTCGATCACCTCTTCTATAACATTATCATCATGCACCTCGGTCCTCAGCTCTTGTAACTCTTTGGCTAGCAGGGCCAAAGTTGGTTGGGAGCCGATGCCAAAGGCAGACGCTAAAGGTGACGCCTGCTCTCTGGACCTGTGGCGATCAACATCACGTCGCGCCGCCACCAATGCCACAACTGTTCCAATCAGAATCACAGAGGTCCCGATACCTCTTAGCAGAGGGGGCAAATAATCGCGGTTCACAGCAGTATTTGCAGAACGATTAGACACATGGTTCGCGATGCGGCTGGGGCCACTCAGAACTTCACCCCTGCGCCCACAATCAGGCGGTAATCGCTATGTTGTGGCACAACCCCGCTGGATTCGGTTTTGGGATCCTGAAGGTAGTCCCAGACAAACGAGACGTTGAGGTCGAGGTGCCGTTTGATTTCGAACTCGAGTGTGGACACCGCATGATGAGTGTATAAGCCGGCTTCCTGGCCCGTCAGCGTGGCTCCGAAGGTCTGTATGAATTTGAGCCGATCCGTAATGTCCGCCTTAAAGGTTGATTGAACCACGCCCGCTGCAGTTCCAGTGCTGTCAGCCTGGCCCTGCTCGACGGTCTCAAACTTCGTGTATTGGTAGCTGGGGCCGCCCGAAACGTCCCATTCCAGCCCCTGGCGGTCGAAGATGTAGTAACCGATGCCCAAGCCGGGGGTCACCCGTTGCGAGATGTTAGCCAATTGGTCGCGATACCATTCAAATTGCAGAGGCCGGGCGAACCAATCCTGGCTGAGACGGATGTCGTAACTCCCGTTAAGGCGATGGTTGTTGGCATTTTGGGTGCCACGAACCTCGCTGAAGTTTCCCAGGTAATTAAGCTGAATGACGGTGGCGGGCGTGCGCCGCGCCAGTTGCGCACTGGCACTCTCGGAGGCCTGCTTGGTGTTGCCGGCCTGCAGAGTCACTCCAATGTTGGCTTTAGCGGACCAGAAATCGATTTCTCGTTTTCCTCCCGGGGTGATGCCAGTGAGTTGGTCCCGGGGAAGGCTGACCTGTTCCGGCCCCAGAACATGCACGACGTCATTGCTGACAACCACCGTGCCGTAGATCTGGTCCCGGCCCTGGAATTTCGTAAACAGGGGTTTCGCAGCGTAAATCTGCCGAACGTCCTTCAAGTTCAGAGAGAGGTCCTTCAGCTCATCACTCTCGAAGTCAACTTTCCGCTCCTGGACGTAATGAAGATGGCCCCTCAGCCACTCGCCCGACCTGAGCTGGAGCCAGTCGAAACCATCCCGGCCAACCCCGGGCGGCCGCCACATCAAATCGCTGCTGGCTGCGACATTTGTAAGGGTCGCCGACGCGCTCGATACCCGGTTGGTGACCTCTGGCAGTGCAGGAAGAGGCTGTGCGGGCGCGGTTCGCTGCAGTTCGCTAATGCGCACACGGGGTATCGTTAGCCGTCCGCCAAGCTCGGACTCGAATATCACGGAGTCTGGTGTTTCTGCGACGACCTTGCCGGTGAACCGTTCGCCGTTGGTGCCGATCAGGACGTCGGAGCGGCCCGCGAGCGCTACGCCCCAGAGTGCCAGAACTATCCACTGGGCCATCCGCGGGCCGTGGTGTTGATACGATATCATCAGCTTCATTGTGTGGAAGATGAGGGCGAACGTGCAGGTCGTTTCAGCTTTTCGGCAAGAAACCGGTAAGTCAGGCCCGCCACCACAGCGCCGGACAGAAGCACCGCTACCAGCACCAAGCCGAGCCGGAAGCCGCGGTCCACAACTTTCTGAGCATTGCCGGTGGTCTGTTGGCTGAGGCGATCGAGTTGCGGGACGCTTTGGTTGACTGAGTTGACCAGGGCGTTGACTTTCTCCGCCATGGTCCCGACCCGGTCGGCAACCTGACCATAATCCCCAATGTTGAACGGGGTGGAGTTGGTGCCTGGAGGCGCATTGGTGGCGGGCTCCCCTACGCCGAACAGCTTCATCAGAGCCGTGAACGAGACCAGCGAAGTGTTGAGCGCAGTGGACATTTTCTCGCCGGACTGGAGTGCGCGATCCACCTGGGCGGTGAGGTCGCGCAGTTTGCCTTCCTGCTGGTCCAGTGCGCTCAGGATCTCCTTTCTCTCGGCCGAAATGCGCTCGGGCAATTGAGCTGCGGTCTGGCTGACGGATTCGGTTGCGCGGCTGATCCGATCGGCGCTGTCGGCCAGGATCGTCGTGTTGCTGAACGCCAACCGCAAGTCGGGTTGGTCGGTCAATCGGTAAGCCAATAGCTCGGTTTGAAGGCGCAGGAGGAAGGGCATGCGTTGGAAGGTGAACATTGCGCGCTCCGCAAGCAGTCGCGTTTTGGTGATCTCGCGCACGGCGGGGTCGAGCCCGGCCGTCGGATCCAGGTTCACCAGGCTGAAGACACTGTTCGCGTCGGTCTGGACCTTATCCTTGTGAGCCACCCTAAGAGCCAGCTCCTGGGGCCGAGCAAAGAAGGCGCCGCGAGCCTGGGGATTCTGCACCACCCACCGGTCGATCGTTTCGTGGAGTTCTTTGACATAGGCCGGTGTCAACTCGCTGGCGGCGAGCTGCCACACATTGGTTTCCAATTCCCGGCTGGCGGCGAGCCACGCCTCAAAGGCCGGTTGGTTGGTCGCCTTCAGCCAACGGTCTTCGACGGCCATCCGCCCGAGCGTGACGACCGACACCAGATCTATCAGGTTGCCGCCGGGATTGGGACCGCTGGCGATGCTGATCACAGCCGACGCGGAGACCAGTTCGAGTTGAAGCGCTTCGACCCGCGCGGGCTCTGTTCCAGCCTTTCTGGCATAATCGTCCAGCGCCTGGGCGGTCAGGATAGTAAAATTATCGGCAAAGCGATCGATTTTCGCTTGCAGTTCCAATGGGTCGGGCTGCGAGCCGCGGCCTTTGGGAACCACTGTGTTGACGACAGTGTGTGGCGCCCGCAAGAGGCTGCAGCCGGGCAGGAATGGCAGGATGACTGCGAGCAGGAGGCACTTAACAAGTGAATAGTGCTGAGTCAGTGGCAAACAGTAATCAGTAATCAGTGAGCAGTAATCAGTAATCAGTGACCAGTGGCAGGGAGGGTCGGAGCCTGGCAGCGTACGAGCGAGCGAACGCGTGCTGCGCTCCAGGCTCTGACGCTCCAACAGGCTGACGAATTTAGCGCGCATAGGGCATTTGTCGTTTGAGCGGATGCGGATGACTCCTCATCGCTTGCCGCTCGTTTGGCTGGCGCCTGAGTCACTGCCGACACGGCTCATTACATCGACGCCCGGCGGTGCTTTCGCCCATGGGAAACCGGCTCGCGCCTGCTCATAGCCGCGATCGAACAGGGCCCGCATAAATGCCGGGTCGAATTCCCCCTGGCGAGGGGCATCAAAGTCTTCGGGGATGGCTGCCAGATTAAAGTCCACTTTGGCCGCCTGCGCGGCCAGGTAGAGGCGGTAAAGGTCGCCGAAGCCTTGCGTGTGGATCATCGAGCCGACGGCGCGTCCGGCGATGGACGCGAGTTTGGGCTTAACGGCCTTCCACTCCGGCCGGAGTTGCGCGTTGCGCAGGATATAAAGCCGGCCGTCGCCGCCCCCGGTCATTTCCTTCAGGCGGTTGAGGAAGATGGCGCCGAAGACCTGGGTCATCACCCCGCCGTCGGCATGCATTTCTTCGAAGCGCTGGCCGCCGGCTTCCACGTCGAAATAGACTGGAGGGAAGGCGACTGGGAGGGAAGCGGAGGCGAGCAACACCTTGCGGAACAGCTCGAGCGCGCCCGGCTGCCCGCTGGCCGCGATGGCGCCCATGTCCCACACAACCGCACACCCGGCGTCCAGGTCGGACGTGCCCACGTAAAAGCGCCGGCCCTTGCGATACTCGACCGCGATGGCTTCGAGCCGGGCCGGGTCAATTTCTTTCGCGATAAGTTTCTCGAGCGGGGCGGTGCTCGTCAGGGCGTCGCGGGCTTTGAGAATCCCGAAGACTCCGCGCTTTGCGAAGATTTCCTTGTCTGAAATGCTGGTGTAGTTCTGTTTGAGTTCGGCGTCCAATGCTTGGCCCAGAAAGGCGTAGGTACCGATGAGAGCACCGGTGCTGATGCCCGTGACGATGTCAAATTCGGGCCGGTTGCCCGCTGCCGTCCAACCGCAGAGCACGCCTGCCCCAAAAGCGCCGTCCCCGCCGCCGCCCGAAAGCGCCAGGAGGGTCAACGGGCGGTCGCGCACAGCGGCCCGCGGGCTGGCATTGGTGAGCGAGCGGTCGATTTGCGACAGGTCCACCTGCAGCGGGTGCAGGAGCATGCGCACGCCCGGCATCCCGGGGATCTGTGCCTGGTCGACCTGCGCGGCCGGGACCGGGTGCCGGGGTCGGAGCGAGCCGCAGCCGGTGATGACCAACAACGCGCAAGTGACCCCCGCGGCCAGGAGGTTTTGCCTGGCCGTGAACCGATCCGCCTTAGCCCAAACCGCGATCGCGGAAGCCCTAGTGGTTTTCATAGCTCTGTTTAGCGTGCATAGGGCATTCGCTCTTTGACCTGGTAGGCAACGGGCGCGTCCGCCAGTGCGGAAATGGCGGCCATGGCCGTTTCGACTGTGCCGATCTTTGTACTCCGCCCAGAGCGGCCATAGAGTGTGCCACCGCGACTTACCTCCTTCGTCTGGACCAGCGTGGTGCTGGCTTCGGTGAACGTGATGCCAACCGGTGTAATTTTTCCGTTTTGAACTTCGACTTCAACCTCGGCCGGCTGCGCGATGACGCGATTGAGGAACGTGACCCGGAATCGGTGACGACCCGGGGCAAACGCCAGGCGCAGCACCCGGTCTTGCAGGGGCTCGAATTTCGAGAAGACGCGCTGGAAGCTCTCCGTGCGGCTATCGAAGCGCGCCACCTCCCACATCAACTGGGCGGCGGCCTCGGTGTGGAAATCCACGTAACCTGTGTTTGCGCGGGCCTGGGGCGGGTTGACATTTGGGCTGGCACACCCAATGACGAGCAGGCCAACCGCGGCGAACATGAGGAGGCGTTTCATGACGGTAAATGCAAACAGGGTCGCGAACAGATTACTTGAGCCGCCGTGCCACCTCGTCCAGGAGCTTTTGGTAAGGACGCCGGTTCAGCAGAATATTGCGGCTGTCGGTTTGGAAGAAGGGATCGTCCGAGTTTTGCACGGCATACGCATCGGCTTGGAGGAGATGGCTGCCGTCGAGCATCCCGCTGAGTCTTACTTTCACGCGCATGGTGACCCCGTGGCCGGCCCAACCGCCCCATTTGAGCGCGTCCCGGCGGGTGCCTGGCCGCTCGAAGACCATCTCTTGCTGCGTAACCGCGGCCCGGGCATAACCTTCTTCGCGAAATACCGCGGTGGTGGTCTCCTGAATATCGACAAGCGGCCGACCGTGGATCTGGACCGCCGCGTGGCTCATTGTCCCAGGCTCTTTGGCCGACTGGCAGCCAAGCAGACCCGTCAAACTGAGAGTGAGGCAGCCGATGAATAGCAGTTTGTGGGATTTCACTTTCATGGTTTCGCTGGTGGTGCGGCGGGAGTGGGCGGGAATTTGGCGAGGATGTTGCGAATGGCTTGCTGAAGTTTCTCGAGCTTGATTGGGCCGCTCGTTTGCGACGTGCTCCAGCCGACCCAAGCCAGTTCTTTGGTGCGGTTGTCGAAAATCTCGATGCTTAGAGTGCGCTCCTCGACCGTGCGTACATCCACGCTGCGATAGCCGACGGAGCCGTAATACCTTCCCCAGCGTCCATAGACCGGGACGGCACGGTAACCCCAATCGGTGACCTCGACTTTGGGCAAGGATTGGCCGCGCAAATTGATCGCCAGGTCGGCCTGCGCGCGGTCCGCTTCCGTGAGTCCTTTGGCGGCGAGCGCTTCGACCGCCGCCTGGCGCGCCGGGCCCGCGACACGAAGCATCAGGCCCGGATCACTCGCTGGCCCGGTGGTGGGCAGCGGCAGCAGGGCAAAGGTGTGGTAACGGGTGTAGTCGGCACCAGGGTTGGCCTGAGTTTGAACTTTTGGAGTGGTGGAACAGGCCGGCAGGAGAAGGACCAGCACGGAGGTCAACACCAGGCAAGGAATTTGTTTCATAACTTGGGTGTTTGGTTTGTGGTTTCCGGGGTGCCACCTTACTGCGCCGGGATGGTGATTAAGGGCAGTTTTTCGGGGCTTTCGGTTTCGGCGAGGGTGAAGAAGAACATGACCGCGGTGAGAGCGCGCTTGGTTTGCAGGTCGCCGTCGTCAACCCAAAACCAGTAGTCGCGGTACCGAATGACGGCGAAGGCGTGCCCCGGCTTGTCCGTGCCGCTGTGAATCCGCACGACATCCGGCCGGCTCCCCGGGGCCTTCTCGAAAACGGGCACCGCGCTGTGCTCCTTCAGGTGCATTTCCGGCACGTCGATATAGCTCGCAAAGGCGCCCATGATTTGCAGCATCGAACGGCTGTTGACGGCCAGCTCATTGTCCGCTCCGCGCACCGGCGAGTAGCTGAGCGCGTATTTCTGCCCTTCCGCCGGCAGCTTGAGCAACCGCCGGATTTCCGCCTCCTCTCCCAGGATGTCGGCGGGGATGTCGTCTCGCCGGAAGAACACGACGCCGGTGGAGCCTTTGGCTTTGTCCTGCTCGACGCGCATGCCGAAGGCGCCGGCGGCCTGCACATGGCGCAGAAGCTCGAGCGCGCGAAGAAACTCAGGGTCCGCCTCCCTTAACGTGCCCCCTGTCGTTGAGCGGTTGCGCACGCCGTTGAGCGACTCGACGGTCAGGGCCAGGATGAAATCCGCCGCGTAGCCGGCTTGAAGCATGAAGAAAATGTTCTTGGGATCAATCGGCGTGATGAGGCCACGCAGGAACTTTTCCCCAGTCAAGGGCACATAGGTGATCGTAGGCCGGTCAGTATAGACGGCTTGTCCGCCAGCGGCGAGATAATTGCCCTGGATAGCGTTCTTAGAGGAGAGCGTGCCATTGACACTGACACCCGTTTGCAGGGAATAGCCGCTGACAACAGACGCCACGTCCACGAACACGGGCAAGTCCATGTACCGGAGCTTCACGATGTTGAGGAGCGTTTGCTGTTTCCACGAATCAGCGATGGCTGTGCTGTAGTCGAACCGGTCGGCCGGGATGGTCGTGGGGCCTAAATGAGTGCAACCGTTGAAGAGCGCCACCACGCACGTGAGCGCCGCCGCGAGATGCTGCAGCCTGTGAGGGCGAAGACAATTGAGGCACCTGATTCTTCCCATTATCTCATGCCCTCCCTCAGCTCGATCAGCACGCTGTCAGCGCCATGCAAGTTGATAAAACCAAATCGCGGGAATTCGAATTCCAGGATGACATAAATAGTCAGCGCGACGACGGTCGCGAACGCGATCATATGGACCCAACTTCGCCCTTTGCCTCCGGCCATCCCGTAACCGGCCAGCAGCGAGGCGGCCAGCGAAACCACGCCTAGAACCGCAAAAACAACCACTGGCTGGTGCACTTTCGTGGCTTCGACGCGCTTGGTCGCGATGTCGAACATTTGCTCCAGAGCCGACAACAGCAGCGCATGGCTGGGATCCGGCCCGTGCTCATGACACGCCGCTACCGCACTCGTCCAAATCCCTCCTTGCAAGTTGATGGAATGTGCCAGTTCCGCTTTGGCGGCTGCAAGATCGGGAAGCTTTCGATAGGTTTCCAGTCGCGAATCGAGGTACTGTCTCAGCAATTCTTGAAGACTCGATTTTTCGCCAGGTGGCAATAAGTCCAGACGACGCCAGGCAGTCCGGATAGTATTGGCTTCCTCTACAATCATTTGCCGGCGCGCGTCGAAACGCGTCGAGGCGCCTGAAAAGCTGAAAGCGATCAGCAATCCCAAAAGGCCGAACACGGCGCCGTCCACAACCCCGATACGACGCGGCGTCCCCTTGGGATCTTGCGCCAGGCGCCTCAGGCCGATGCCCCGCCCGATCTCCAGGAGCAGCAAAAAACCGAGGAACCATCCGCCGGCGATCATCAACCCATACCAAGTGAGACTCATTTCAGTGATGCCCTAGCCCGGATATTTCACATCGTTGCCGGTAGCGCAGGTTTCCAAACCTGCGGGTACCAATGCAATCACGACACTCTGCCGACTTGGAAGTCGGCGATACGGCAGGTTTGGAAACCTGCGCTACTACCGCTGCTGCCGCGGCGCAGTCGTGGGTGTGAACTTTGCGGGCTAGGCAACTCATCTATTTGTCAAAGAAGTGAACTTCCCCGGTGGACAGGTCGTACATGCCGCCTGCCAGGCCGATCTGGCCCTGGTCAATCATCTCGCGCAAGAGCGGGCTGCGTTCGCGGATTTGTTGCATTGCCAATCGCACGTTCGCCTCGGCTACTTTGTCAACAAATTCAAGGTTCTTGGAATTGCGTGGCTGGATTTCGGCAGGGACTTGACTCATTGCCGGGCGAATCTTGTTCAATAAGCCGGTAAGGTTGCCCAGTTCGACGCCATCCACTGCGCCTTTGATGGCGCCACAATTGGAGTGGCCGACAACCGCGATTAATTTCGCGCCCGAGACCTTGCAGGCGAATTCCATGCTGCCGAGGATATCATCGTTCACCACGTTCCCGGCGACACGCGCGCTGAAAATGTCCCCGATCCCCTGATCCAGAACGATTTCAATGGGTTTGCGGGAGTCAAGGCAGCTCAGGACCACCGCACTGGGATACTGGCCGGAAGCGGTGGCCTTGACATCCTCCAACAGATTCCGCTTCAGCGGACGGCCGGCAACGAATCGGGCGTTACCCGCCTTCAATTCTGCCAAGGCCGCTTGTGGCGTGGTTGCAGACTGCGATTCTTTAGTGGGGGCAGATGCCGCAGCACCGGCGGAACCATCCGCATTTTTGGATGATTGACAACCCGCGGCGAGCAAAACGGCCGACACGAGCCCGGCACTCAAAAAACGACTGTTTAATTTGTTTTTCATAATTTTTGATTCTGGAACGTGGTAACTGGAAAACCTGAAAACTCGCGGCTCTTCCAGAGGCGGTGGTCAGAACGCCAGCGCGACCTTGATCCACCAGTAGTTGCCTTTAGTAGTGTTGTCGCTGTGCAACTGCGGCAGCCATGAACCATCCACGACCAGGGTTGATTTGCCGATGGGATGCACGTAGGAGAGCGTCGGCCCAACGCCATAGGTTTCAGCTTCAAAACCGCCCAGCCTGGCGCCCGAGCCGCTGTCGCCGCTGATCTGCTTGAGGTAGAAGGCCGAGGCCCCGGCGCCGGCAAAGCCGCCGAACAAAGGCAGATGCTGCGCCAAGGTCGCGTCCACATGAAAGATATCGCCGGACTGATAATCTGCAGTGTCGTTCTTCGTGTTGAAATCCACTGCGGTGAAGACCGAAAACTCCGTGCCGATCTTGCTGCTCAGCCAACTAAACGCCAGCATCGGTTCAAACGTCCAGTAGCCCAAGCCCCGGTTAGCCAGTTGGCCGTTGGAGTAGTCGCCGGTGGGCGCCCAGACGTTGAACAAGCCGCCTAACTTGAAATCGCCATTGGTCCAGCCCGCCATGACAGGCATCAACTGGATGTCTCCGAGGCCGCTGGTCGATTGCTCTTTGGCACCCGAAAGCTGTACATTATTTCTGTCGAAGATTGCACTGGCCTTGACATTCGCCCAGACAAAGGGAACGGCAACTCCGGACGAGAAGGTGATGTCTTGAAGGCTGAAGGGGTAGGCATAGATCGCGAGCGGAACTTCGGCCTGCAAATTGGCCGTCACACCTGCGGCAAAGATGCCACCCAAGGGCAGTTCCTTGCTCGCGCTGAAGGTGCCGTTGGCATAATCGAGGAAAGCATTTCCGAAATAAAACCCCGGCTGGGTCGGCGGCGTGCCGCTGAAATCCGTATATTGGCCTGAGACGTAATGTCCGGAGCCGGCTTGTTCCGCGCGAGTATTGAAGGCCAAAAGCAGCGCTCCGGCCACAATACGGAAAAGGATGTTTTTTTTCATATGTGATGTGGTTCTGTGTCCGTGGTTTTTTGTGGTCAATTCAAGTTGTTTTCTTTTGGATTTGCTTTTCGTTTGCGAATTCGCGGGCAGCCCACCCAGAAGCGAGTCAGCGTCAAAGCCAAGGCCGCGCTCAGAGCGTTTTGCGCGCGTGTTGATCTCATTGTTGCACGATGGGTTGTCGGTCGCTCAGGTTCCCGGCGTGTACCAGACCGGTGAGGTGTAAGCTCGGTCCTGAATCGCTGTCGGGCAATTTGCCGGTGGCTTCGTGCCGAAAATCTTTGCGTCGTAGGTCGTCCAGCGCGGTGTGGGAATCTCGATTACTCGCACGTAATAAAAGGCGCGCTCCTTGGGGTTGAAATTCGGGTCCTTCCAGTAGCCCAGCAACATGGGCGTGCCGATGGTGTTTTTATAGCTCGCATCGGGCACGTTCACCGTATTGCCCACCGGTGTTTTGCACCGGCCATCGGCTTCGATCTTCCGGCCACCGGAAACAACCACGTCAGAAATCTGTTCGTGCGTGTCGCCTTTGGCATCGAGCCAGCCCTTGATGACCTGCACCCGGTCTAGGTTCGCGCCGTCGGCGTCCCTCAGTGCCCGGATCAACAGAGTCGGGGCCTTGCCCGCGGGGGCGGCGGAGAGGTCGCCGCCCATCGGCACGCCTTTCTGATAACCGTATTTGGCGAAGTCGTGGCGCTCGACATCCTCCTGAGTGAAGTCGAAGCCCGCGAAAATACGGACCATCAGCCGCGTGCCGGTGGTCGCGTAGACCTCCTTGCGCGACATCGCATCCCACAACGCCTCGCGCGTGTTGCCCGTCGCCCAGACCGCCGCCAGGCCAGAGGCGCTAGTCTGCCAGGTAAGTTGCTGTTGCGCCGGATCATTCGACAGCCGACCGGTGACGACCTCGTTAAAGCGCTCGGGCCTGGCGGAAGGCTCAACCAGAGACACTTTGCCAAAGAAGTTGTCCTCCGTGGTTGTCGCGAGCCCGGTGTGCGAATCGGTTGAACCGATCATGCCGAACTTGAACGGATTCGCCCCGAGCTTCTCCTCATACCTCAGGCCGCGCTTGAGCGCCTCGCGAGCGTACTCGCGCGGCAGCATTTCCGATGTATGGACGGTATTCCCAAAGCCGCCCTTATCCCAGGTTTCGAAGTTGGCGAACTCATCGCTCGGCGACAGCACCGGGTGCGCCTCGCCGTCGCCTTTCATCTGGGTGACTTCGTAGATCGGCTCCCAGAGCATCCGGCGTTGCGCGTAGTCGCGGTCGAGCGGCTTCTTAGTGGTCAACGTGACGTCGTCGAACATCTGGCCACAGGATAGGTTGCCGTTGTGGGGGATAGCCAGCATGCGGCCACCGGTCTTCTGCTCGTAGGCGGCCATCCAATTCCACAGTTCCTCAGCATCCTCGGTATCATATTGCGAGAGGGGTAAGATTTGATCGGCCTTGGCCTTGCCGTCGCGAAAGATGACGTTGCGGTGCAGATTGTTGCCGCTGGGGGTCGAAGTCCACTCGAAGCCGATGAACGCCGTGAATTTGCCCGGGTCGTTGTATTTCTCGGCCGCAGTAGTCTCCCGCTCCCACATGGACCGGGTGATCGCCTCGTAAGCCTTCAAAGGATCCTGCCGCTTGAGCATGACTTCAGCCCATGCGCCATAGGCCATCCCGGCCTTGCCGCTTTTTACGTAGTCATGGACCCGGCGCCCGAACTCCGTCTTCAGCAGATCAGGATTGGACTCGGCGATCATTGGGACCAGCCCCAGATTCTCGGAGTGGTCGGCCACGACCAGGAAATCCAGCGGGCGCTGCAGACGCGCTCGGACGCCCGTGCTCGAAGTAACCTCCTCGCCGCGTGCGAATCGGTAAGCCTCCTCTGGGCCCAGACGGCAACCAAACATGCCCGCATCAGTTGAGTAGGAGGTGTGCAGATGCGTGTCGCCAAAATAGACGCGATCCGGGTAGCCATGGTCGAGGTAGGGCGAGTACTCGCTTTTGCCAATCGTCACCTCCTTGGGATCAACATCGATATCCTGCGCGAAGGCCGGTAGCATAAGGCTGCTAGCGGTCAGACCAGCAAGACCTATTTTTTTCAATCTTGTGTTTTGTTTCATTGGTCGTCTTTCTTGATCGTGGTTGCCTAGTTTGTTTGTTCGCGATGACTAGTTCTCATTGAGCAGGTGTCGTTCGGTTCAAAAGAGGGCGATCCTCTGAATCAGCCAGAACATCGCGATCGTGCCAATGGCGTAGGGGGGCACTAGCTCGGACCACTGTGGCGTCTTCAGTGACCAGTGGCGACTAATGCGTAGACGGTGGGCAATGGCCGGTGAGAAATGCCGGAAGTGGACCAGCGCCAGCACGGCGGCGATAAAGAGGAATTGGCCGGTTTCGACCCCGATGCTGAAGAACAACAGCGCCAGTGGAATATGTCCCTGAGGCAGCCCGACCTCGCTGAGCGCTCCTGCAAAGCCAAGCCCGTGCAGCAGGCCGAACGTGAGCGCCACAATCCACGGCCAGCGCTCAGTCAATCCCGAACGGCCCTGGCGACCATGAACGATTTCCGCCGCCACGAACACGATGCTCAAGGCGATGACTGCCTCGACCGGCCGTTGCGGCACGTGCACGAAGCCGAGCGTCGCCGCGGTGAGTGTGATGCTGTGGGATACGGTGAAAGCGGTGACGGTCTTCACCAACTTCCATCCACCGCGGGTGATTATGATCAAGGCCAGGACGAACAGCAGATGGTCCACCCCGGTCAGAATGTGCTCGACGCCAAGCTTGAGATACACTCCCGACACGGCAAGCGCAGAACTCTTGACTGGAATCGTTGCCGCCGGCTCCCGCGCCGTGAGCCGTTGCATCCACGAGGTCCCGTCGGCGAACTCGATGCGAACAAGGGCGTCAGTCATTGTGCTCTGCAGACCGCGGATGAGCAGCGTTTGCCCGCGCAGTGAAGGCGCGCGAAGCGTCCATTGCTGGATGGCCGCGCCGGGCGGGGTGCGCGTCGTCACTGGCGTAGAGCGTTTTGCGTCGCCGGAGAATTCGGGTTCGAGGGACAGGCGGGCGTCACCGAGCATCGGTGTTTTCCACAGCACGCTGAATTCGCTTGGCTTCTCCTCGCGCAATTCGAGGTATGCGGGGCGGAGTTCGTGCGCTAAAGCTGGGAGACTTGCAAAAATGAAAAGGAGAAAACAGAGGAACTGGAGTCGGAGGAGAGAATCCCGAAGGGATTTCGTAACAAAGCCCAGGGTTGCGAGGAACGAGCTACCCTGGGTCAACCGCAGCAAGCCAAGACAACCCCAGCGGGGCGTCCGAGGTGGGCGAGCGCGGCCACAACCCCCTTGGGGTTGATACGTACTTTGCGCGACAACCCAGGGTAGCTCGCAGGCTCGCAACCCTGGGCTGGAGGACACAATCCCTTTGGGATTGCCTGTCTTATTCATCTCATCCCCTCCTGCCTCGAGCCGTTCAATCCCGCGGCGATTGGCCCGCCGAGCGGTCCGATCAGAGGCTTGAGACTCTGATCCACGACCACGTCGTATTTTCTAAGCAGTCCGGCGAAATACTTCTCGTTGTCCTCGCGCTGACGTTGATCGCGCCAACGCTCCAGCACTTGCGCCTTCACCTCTGTGAACTCGCGCTGTTTCGGGGCCTTCAGTTCGGACACGCGCACGAGATGCAGTCCGTACCCCGACTCAATCGGCCCTTGCCAAGCGCCCGGGCGCAGCCGAAACACCGCCTGGGCAAAGTCTTTCCCGAACTGGCCCGCGACTGTTTGCTCGTCGTCATCCAGAATTGTGGATTCGACCAGCAGCCGGTCGCCAAATTCAGACAGCGCAGACTGGGAAGGCGGCGTCACATCCGTTCGCGATAATTCGGCCAGTGCGGCCTTCGCGTCCGCGGCAGCGTCTTTCCGCTTTTCAGGGCTAAAGAAGATGTGAGTGAACGAGATACGGCCTTGTGTTTGGAACCGATCGGGATTGGCGGTGTAGTACCGCCGCAAATCTTCTTCCGTCGGCTCGGCAAGCCGCGAAGTGTCCTGAACGAGGAACTCCAGCTTTTGGGCAAGCCTGCGGCGGACAATCGTATCGTTCTCATCGAGGCCCATTGCGCGAGCCTCGCGGGCGAGCAGCTCTTCTTTCAGGAAATCGGTGACCAGCCCGCGCAATTCTTCACGGGATGGCGCACGCTGCCATTGGCGGGACCAGGTTTCTTCGAGCCATGCGATGTCGTTAGTGGAAATGCGCACGGCAGCGACCTCAGTCCCGGGTTTTCCAGCGGCGGTTTGAGCTCGCCATTGGTAAATGGCGAAGAGCACCGTGCCTGCGAGAACGAAATGGAGCAAAGGCTCCTGGAGGAATCGTTTCATGAAAGTCTCAGTTAGGGAAGTTGCGACCCGAGTACGGCGAATAAGGCGGCTTCGCTGGGAAAGCTTGCTCGGCAGTTTCCTTATCGAGGGTGCCAATGTCGGTGGCGGTTTCGTGTCGGGCGGATGCCGTGAACGCAGGGCTGGCGGCGAACGGTAAGATGAGGATCGCGCTAATTTTCATAGTCAATTTGGTTGTACTTTGTTTTGTTCCTTATTCATTATTGCGTTTCATCAAGCGAGGAGGGATTGGTACTAAAGGGGGCTCACAGTGACGACATCTCCTTTCCCGTTATCCCAGCTCCGTCCTTGACGCAGCGGAAGCCGAGGTGGTTGCTGCCGGTCGTGACCTCTCCCTTGCCGCGCGTGCCAACCATGTAGCGTGTGCAATACTGGTCGGTGCAGAGAAATGAACCGCCGCGATGGCCCCGCTTTTTCTCCGTTGGCTCCGTGGGGTCGTAGGGCGTTTCCGGGCCTTGAGGGTTGCGCGCCACCGCGCCCTGCGCAGCCAGTGTCGTGAAGTAGTCGGCCCGATACCAATCGCTGCACCACTGCCAGACGTTTCCGGCCATGTCGTAAAGCCCGTAACCGTTCGGCGGGAACTGCGAGACGGGAGCGATGCCGGCGAAACCGTCGTCACCCGTGTCTTTCACGGGGAACTGTCCCTCGTAAATGTTCGCCATCCATTTGCCGCCGGGTTTGAACTCATCGCCCCAGGCGTAGAGTTTGCCCGAGAGGCCGCCGCGGGCTGCGAATTCCCATTCGGCCTCGGTGGGCAGCCGTTTGCCGGCCCACTTGGCGTAGGCCTCGGCGTCGGGGTAGGCGATGTGCACCACCGGATATTTCTCCCGGCCTTTGAGGTCGCTGGCCGGTCCCTCGGGATGTCGCCAATTCGCGCCTTTCTCGTACCGCCACCATTGGAAATAATCGTTCAGGGGGACTGGGCCGGCCGTGGGGGTGAAAACCGTCGAACCGGCCACCAGGTTTTCCGGCGGCGCACCCGGGAATTCCTCCTTGGTCGGAGTGCGTTCGGCAATCGTGACGTAGCCGGTGGCTTTGACGAATTGTTCGAACTGCTCGTTCCTCACGTCGGTCTTGTCCATCCAGAAGCCATCGACATAGACGCGATGGATCGGCTGCGCGTCACGAGTCACCCCAGGCAGCCCACACAACGATTCCCCGGCCGCGTCGCTGCCCATCGAGAACTCACCCCCAGGAATCCACACCATCCCCTCCGGCGCAGGCCCGCGCGCGGGAGCTTTGTTGGGGATGGTGGGAGCGAAGGCCGAACTTACCGCGGGTTCTGTCTTTGTTTGGCTGGCAGCGGTGGCTGGCGACGATGCAGACGTTGACCCGAACCTGGCGTAGGCCACCACCCCTGCCACGACCACCACTCCAGCGGCGAACCACAGAACGCGATTCGTCCTTGCAGACGTCGCTGATTTTTGTGCGCCCTGAATTTTGTGTTTCCGCTTGCTCATTACTCGTTCCTGATCAATGGGCAATCGCCAGCAGAGCAAACGTGCTGCGGATGGGCGTCATAGGTTTGGTTTTATCGGTTTTGGTTCGCTGGCGAATTCGCGAGCCGCCTCATGCGAGACAGTCCGCGCGTTTCACGAGCGAAACAATTCGTTGCTACTTGCCGCCTCCGGTTGCGCCGGACGCGAGGGCCTCCATAATGACATCGAGGTTCATACTCCCGCTCCGCTGGCTTGGCGGATACTCCCTGAACGACTGGATGAACCGGCCCGCGATGGCCTGAGCGGGGACGAGGGTCCAGAGCTTGTCAGCGGCCCAGCGCCGATACATGTCGGACTCGAACGGCGCCCGCTCAAAGGGATCCTCCCGCAGGTTGACGACCAACGGCACGTTCATGCTCGTGCGCTTGCCGGTGAAGAGATTGCCTTCGATCCACGAGAATTGGATCTTCCAGGGGCCGTAGCGCATCGCGTTCATGTTTCCGTTGTCGTCGAAATAGAAGAACTCTTTACGCGGACCTTCCGCCACTTCGCCCTTGAAGAAGGGCACGAAGTTGTATCCGTCCAGATGGTTCTTGAAGGTCTTGTCGCCGGCTTTCAGGCTCGTCAAGAGCTTCTCCTTCACGTCCGGATCACCCGCCGCCGCCAGGAACGTGGGCATCCAGTCCTCCATAGCCATGATGTCGTTGACGATGGTGCCGGGCTTGATGACGCCGGGCCAGCGCACCAGGCAGGGCACGCGGAAGCCGCCTTCAAACGTAGTGCCCTTCTCGCCCTTGAATGGCACCATGCCTCCGTCAGGCCAGGAAAATATCTCGGCACCGTTGTCACTGGTGAAGACCACGATGGTATTATCGGCGATGCCAAGGTCGTCGAGCTTTTTGAGGATTTCGCCGACGTTGTAGTCGAGTTCCATCATGCCATCCGCAAAGAGGCCAAAACCCGATTTGTTCTGCCACTTGGGCGAGAGGTGCGTCCAGACGTGCATTCGAGTGGTGTTGTGCCAGAGGAAAAACGGCTTGCCCGCCTTGACTGAGCGGTCAATGAAGTCCAGTGAGTGGGGAAGCAGCTCCTCCTCCGCGATCTCCATGCGCTTCCTTGTCAGCGGGCCCGTGTCCTTGATGGTCTGCTTGCCAATCCTGCCGAAGCGCGGATCTTCCGTCGGGTCATCTTTTTCAGCGGCCTTGCAGTCGAGCACCCCGCGCGGGCCAAACATGGCATGGAATTTCGGGTCTTTTGGATAGTCAGGGTCCTCCGGTTCCTCCTCGGAATTGAGGTGGTAAAGGTTGCCGAAAAACTCGTCGAACCCATGCACTGTGGGCAGGTATTCATTGCGGTCGCCCAGATGGTTCTTGCCAATCTGCGCCGTGGCGTAGCCATGCGGCTTGAGCAGTTCGGCAATGGTCGGGTCCTTGTCCTGAATGCCCTGTTTGGCACCGGGCAGGCCAACTTTGAGCAGGCCCGTGCGGAACGGCGTCTGGCCGAGGATGAACGCGGCCCGCCCCGCCGTGCAGGATTGCTGTGCGTAATAATCCGTGAACAGCGCGCCTTCACTCGCAATGCGGTCGATGTTAGGCGTCCGTCCGCCCATCATCCCGCGGTGATAGGCACTGATGTTCCAGATGCCCACATCATCCGACATGATGACGACGATGTTGGGTTTCTTGCCTTGAGCGGAAGCTGGGGCCGCTGCTTGTGCAGACGGCCCCGTCGTTAAGAAGGCCAAAGCTGCCGCGCCGGCCGCCAGGGTCTTAAGGATGGTGTTCAGTTTCATGTGTTTGCGCTTTTTTAGCTTTTTGGCTTTTGCAAGTTCCCGCACCTACTCGGCCAAGGCTTTGTTCAGTGCTTCCTTCGCGCCTTCCGAGTCCGCCTCCGCCTTGACCGCGGCTCCGATGGGCTTCACATCGACCGTGACCTTGAGAATCTTGCCGGTGAAGGCGTTATCGTATTGTTTGTAGTCGGTCGAAACCGGCGTGGCGTCATCGACCCCAACGCCTGCTGTCTCGTCGGCCGAGAAGACCATTGCCTGGGTATGCTCGATTCGGCCGCTGGCGACCTTCTCGCCGTTGACGAGGATGGTGGCCGTTCCGCCCTTTCCGATCCCGCCCCCGTCATAGTCGAAGTTCAAGCGAACGGTGGCCTTGCCGGCCGCCAAGGCTTGCGGAGCTGCGACCTTAAATTGGTGGAGACCCAGGAAGTTGTAGCAATACGTCGGCTGGCCGTCTTTGAGATACAGGCTCCAGCCGCCGAACCGGCCGCCTTGGGCAAGAATCACTCCATTCGCGCCACCTTCCGGGATCTGCAGGTCCGCCGTAACTGAGAGCGACCGGTTCTTGACGTTGATAAATGCGTTTTCGCTCAATCCTACCATGCCCGCTGAGAGCGTGAGCGAGGTGCGGCCCCCCATCAGGTCGGGCCGGCCCGCCAATGCCGCGTTGAAGCGTTCGAGCGTGCGGTCATCAATGGGCAGCACGCGGTACTTAATCGCTTCCTTCATAAAGAGGCCCTGCATCTCCTTGAGCTTCGCCGGATTGGCCGAGGCCAGATCCTTCGCCAGGCTGAAGTCCATGGTCGTATCGTAGAGCTCCCATATGTCTTCCTGCAGCTTCCTCCGGGGCAATTGCTCCCACGGTGCCCGGTGAATCGTGCCGGCAAACCACCCCTCATGGTAGATGCCGCGGTTGCCCAGGATCTCGAAATACTGGGTCTTATGCTTGCTCTCGGCTTGGGGATTATCGAATGTGTAAACCATGCTCACCCCTTCGATCGGTTCCTGGACGGTGCCGTTGACGCTCTTGGGTTCGGGCAGGTTGGCGGCTTCCAGAACGGTAGGGGTGAGGTCGATGACGTGGTGCCATTGCGACCGAATTTGGTTGGTGGCCTTGATGCGCCTGGGCCATGAGACGATCATGCCATTGCGGGTGCCTCCGTAGTTGGAGGGTATTTGCTTGGTCCACATGAACGGCGTATCTCCGGCGACGGCCCAGCCGGCAGCCATGTGCGGATAAGTCGATGGATCGCCCCACTCGTCGTAATGCTTGAGCATGTCTTGAACTGTCTCCTGAACGCCGTTGAAAAAGGTCATCTCGTTGAACATGCCATTCATGCCGCCTTCGGCGCTCGTGCCGTTGTCGCCCAAGATGTAGAAGATCAGCGTGTTGTCGAGTTGGCCTACTTCGCCGATGGAATCGAACAACCGGCCGATTTCGTGGTCACAATACTCGCAAAAGGCGGCATATACTTCCATCTGGCGGGCAAAGAGCTTCTGCTCGTCCGCTGTCAGTTTGTCCCAATCTTTGATGGCCTGGGGTTTGGCGGCCAGTTTAGTGCCTTTTGGCACAACGCCCATAGAGAGCTGACGAGCCAGCGTGTCTTCTCGCATCTTATCCCAGCCGCCGTCGAACCGGCCCTTGTTCTTGTCGATCCATTCCTTGGGCACATGATGCGGCGCGTGGACGGCGCCCGGTGCGAAATAGATAAAGAACGGCCTCTCCGGTGTAAGCGCCTTCTGGAACTTCATCCAGGCGATGGCCTGGTCGGTCATGTCGGTCATGAAGTTGTAGCCGGGGTAATGCGGCGTCTCGACCCGGGTCAGCCCTTCATAGAGACTGGGCGCCCACTGGTCCGTTTCGCCACCGATAAAGCCGTAGAACTTGTCGAAGCCTGAGCGAGTCGGCCAACGAGTTGTCGGCCCGGAGGGGCTGACCTCCCACGCCGCCGTCTCGTGGTTCTTGCCGAAAAAGGCGGTGCTGTAACCGTTCAAGCGCAGCATCTCCGCGAGCGGCGCTACGTTGTCGGGTCGCTGCCCCGTATTGCCCGGAAAAGCCGTGGCGATTTCCGTGATCCCGCCCAGGTTGTTCATGTGGTGGTTGCGGCCGGAGAGAAGGGCCGAGCGCGTCGGCGAGCAAAGCGCGGTGGTGTGGAACTGGTTGTAGCGGAGGCCCTGGGTGGCGAGCCGGTCGGCCACAGGCATGGGCACCGGCCCGCCGAAGGCGCTCGGCATGCCAAAGCCTATGTCGTCTATGAGCACAATCAGCACGTTGGGCGCGCCTCCTGGCGCTTTGATCTCGAAGCGGGGCGGGGGCTTGGCGTCGCGGGCGTCGAGCACCTTGCTGTGCGGGTAGTTCGGCTCGGGGATGGGTAACACCGTCCGGTCGAGTTTATCGTCCTCAGCTCCGGCGGTAACGGGCCAGGCAAAGGCTGCGCCCAGAGTGAGCATGACGCTCAGGCTCGCCAGAATCGGTTTGGCTGCCGAGATTTGTTTGGCTGTTTTCATTCGTTGCTCCTTTATCATTTGTCGTGTTTCCGGTTTTGATTTCGGTATTCTTAAAACGCTGCGACGCGTTGGATCACCGAGAGCATCGGCACTGTGCCAATGGCATAAGTCCCGGCCGGCCTGACGGCACCAGAGAAACGCCACCGCGCCGGCAAGCAATGACAAGCCGATCTGCTTCGGTTTTGGTTTTGTGCGCTTGTCTCTGTTTTCGCCGCTTAATCCAGTTTTGTTTCATGCGCGCTTACGGCGCGACTGCACCGGTGGACTTCGCGCCGGGCGGGAAGGGTTTGAGCATCGCTGCCGCAACTTTTCCGGCGGCCTCCGGCGACATGGTAATATCCGTCGTCCGTTGCCTCCAATCCGACCAAACCGTTTCGTTGCTGTGGCTGTCGATGATGTCGATTTCCAACGTGCGCCGCTCGTGGCGGCCTAGTTCATCCTCGGCGACAGGGAGGTAGTCAAACAGCAGGCTTACCTGGAAATCGGCTTCGCTTTGCGGAACCTTCTTGAACCCTTTGCCGGCAAGCGTCTCTTCGACCGCCTGGCGCACGGGGGGGCCAAGACGAGCGACAATTGTCGGGTCCCTGGGAGTGCCGGTGGCCGGCAGCGGGCGGATTGCGAAGGTATGATAGTGGCTGAAGTCAAAGCCTTGCTTGTGAAAGGGCCGGGTCTTGCAGCCGGAGCCAAGGGCCAGCAAACCGGCCATGGCAACGGTCAGGGTGAGTTGTACCAGTATTTTCATATTCTTCATGAGTCGTCGCGGCTTGATTTTCATTTTGTTTAACGTTTTATTCGCTGCCAGGGTGGCGTCTCTTTGATTTACATTCCTAACCTTTTTTCGGGAACAGGAGGGTTACCGCAAAACGGAGTCCCCAATCCGGACCGCCGCTTGGGCCTTCCGCGTAGTAGCGATAGCCGAGTTGCAGCGAAATCGGTTGCTTGCCCACTTTCAGCAGTTGGGTGACCTGAAAGTTGAGCGGAACCGACCACTGCCGGGCCTGCCAGTCATAGGTGGACTCGGTGTTCACCACAAAGGTGGTAAATGTCCTGGTGCTGTAAGCGAAGAAAGGCTGAATAAATGTCGCGCTCACCTCTCGATTTCCCCAACCGGCATAGGACCAAAGATGGTTGGCCAGCACGCCGCAGGTAAAACCGTTATCCTGGCGGAGCACAACAGCAGTTGGTCCCGCTCCCCATTTCCCGGCGCCGAGCGCGCTATCGGTCGCGGTCGGAAACAACAGGGCCGGGCCACCGCCCAGGATCCACCCGCCGACGGCGTCTTTGGGTGAAAGGAACAAGCTCTGGACAGTGTCGCCCATGCCGGAATGCGAGCCGTCGCCCGCAAAGCGGGATTCCTGGTAAATAAAGGGCAGAATTGTTCGGCTGATCAAGTTCCAGTCTTTGTTCAAAGTGAAAGGTATGACCGGCTGGACGTTGGCGGTGTACCTCATGGCATCGGACGGTCCGATGTTAAAGTCCCAGTTGTTTTGGATCGGAACGCTGACCAGGCTGGCGACCGGGTTCAGCGTTTTCTTGACCAAATCCGCTTCCTGGGCCTTCTCGTCGGCCGCGGTGTTGTCAGTGGCGGCACCGGTTTGGGCGTTGACCCGAATGGCGGCAACCTGGACGGTGACCGCAACCAGCAACATACCCGATATTCTTATTCGAGGCAGCCTGCCATGTGGTTTCATATTCTTGCAACGCGTGCTTGAGTTTAGTGGATGCCATCCTGACCGGCCGGACAGACTCTGCTGCGGGTCGCGGTGGAACGAGTGCAACGCCGACCGGCGGCGTGACACGCCGCTCCAATCGCAGTGCCAGGGATTTTCCTTCCGGACATTCCGGCCCCGCTATGGGGCCGTCCGCTTGCGAATTCAACGACCTGAAATTCTGCCTGCACAGTTTTTCCGAATCGCCCACGACTGCCGAGCTCGCCGCTCAAAGCCGCGAGAACGCAGTTTGCTGCTTTGCGTCGCCCAGCTTTGGAGAGAACAAACGATTAAATCAGCCGGCGAACGGCACAGCCGCCGGACGGTTTGATGTTTGGACTTGCCTAATTCTCACCTGAATGAACTCTAATGTCAAACGGCCGCCAAGTTTGTTTCAAAAACGTTTCAAACAAACGCTTTGACGGCCACGGACTTTGGTGTTAGAGAAGAAATATATCCAAGCCATTAGCCGCACCCGAGATGTTGCCATTCGGCGCCATCGAGGCTGCGCGGATGATTGAATGACTTTCGAAAGGCAATGAAATGAAAACGCGCAAGCCGACTCGGCCTTCATCCGCCGGTTGAGCCCGGACTGAGGGAATCAGCGAATTCCAGCGGGGAACGCACCACCCAGCTAAAAAACCAAGTGGGAAATTATGAAAAAGCAATTGCTCCTTTTCGCAACTATCGGCTCGGCGGTAATCACGCCGCACCTCCGCGCTGACGTGTTGGAACTGAAGAACGGCACGATCCTCAACGGCAAGTATGCCGGAGGGACCGCCGGCACGGTGCGCTTTGACACAGACGCCGGCACACAGGTCATTGAAACGGCGCAAATCATCGCATTGACGTTCACCACGCCCGCGCCGGCTGTCGCGGCGCCTCCCCCTGTCGCGGCGGCACCGGCTGCTTCCCCGCAATCCGTCACCCTGCCGGCCGGCACCACATTGCTCGTTCGGACCCTGGACAGTATTTCTTCCCGAGACAGACCCGGTGCGACATTCACGACCAAATTGGAATACGACCTGGCCGCGGGCAGCGCTGTCGGTGTCAAGGGCGGCACTCTCATATACGGCAGGGTTCAGAGTTCCTCGCAGGCAGGCCGCGCGGTCGGCCAATCGACGCTGGACATTCGCCTGACGCAAATGGTCATCAACGGCCAACCGGCGCCCATCATGACCGGCAACTATCAAGAGGCGGGTCAACGCTCGATTGCCAAAGCGGCCAAAGGGGCTGCCGCCGGCGCAGCGATTGGGGCCATCGCGGGCAACGCCGGAAAAGGCGCCGCCATCGGCGCTACCGCCGGCGCCTTGACACGCGGACAGACGCTTACCATCACGCCTGGAACGCTCCTCGAATTCACGTTGCAGCAGCCGGTGACTGTGTCAGCAACCCCTTAGCAGACCCTCAGCAACCTGCTTTTCTCAAAACCTGAAATCCAATCTGATCATGAAATCCTCAGCGAATATTTCCCGACATGTTTTCCTGCGCACGCTTGCGCTGGGCGCCCCTCTCTTGTCCACCACCAGTTTGCTGGCGCAGACCAACCCCCCGGCACCACAGCCTGAGACCGCGCCGGATGCGGGCAATCTGCGCACGTTTGTTGAACTGGCGCGCTCAGACCTGCGGCATGAGCGTTCGGTGATTTTCGCTCAAAACCTGCCGCTCACCGAAAGCGAGGCGGTGGATTTCTGGCCTGTGCAGCGAGACTATGAAAACGAGCTCGGCAAGCTGCTCGATGAACGCTATGCTCTGATCGCGCAGTTCGTGCATGAATTCGGTTCCATGACGGACGCACAAGCCACCTCGCTGGCCAACAAGGTGTTCGACCTTGAGCAAAAGCGCACCGCCCTGAAACGAAAGTACTTCAAGAAATACTGTAAAGTCATTCCGCCAGTCAAAGCGGCGCGGTTTTTCCAGATCGATAACCAGCTCAACATGGCCCTGGACCTCCAAGTGGCGGCCTTGCTGCCCCTAATCAAGTAACCCGCCCTTTAATAAGCCAGGCTGCTCGCCCGGGACAACTCCTTGGGCCTCCGCATTCAAGTCCGTTGAGCGAAGCGAAATCCCGATTCATGGCGACACTCCGCACTACGGCCTCATGCCTCCCCCCAGCCGGTCCAGCCTCTCCCCTCAACCTTCGACCTCAATCGACTAACCTCGACTAGCTTCGACTTAAATTCCGCTGGCCGTCCTGACTTTGGACTTGGGACTGTGGACTCCTGAGTTCCGACTCTGACCGTTTTCCAGACAGGCTGTCTTAATCCCTTTCCCTCCGAACCTGACAGGACTCCTTGAGGATGACCCATGCACTGGAAAATGAGAATTCGATGTCGACGCAACTCATGCGGAATCAACGGCTTCCCGAAAGCCGTCCCCTGGCGCAACCTGTATGAAGCTCGCCGCCCACCACATTGGCAGCACTTATGCGTAAGGGAGACTGTCACTATGCAGTTCGCAGAAGCTGTTTACCGGGTGAGACGCGCGGCTCGCATTGTTTTTCTCTCCGTCGCCCTCGGCAACGCCGCGGTGTCTTCAGGGGTGATCGCCGCCAATGTAACCCTCGCCTGGGACCCGAGCTCCGATCCTACCGTTATCGGGTACCGCATCTATTATGGGCTCGCCGCCGGAACCTACACCAACATGGTCGATGTCGGCGCCGCAACTTCCGTGACCGTCTCGAACCTCGTTCCAGGTGCGACGTATCAATTTGCCGCCACGACCTACAACCTCGCCGGCCTGGAGAGCGCCTACTCCACGGAGATCTCTTATACCGTCCCGGCGCTGCCGGTCAACCAACCGCCGACCCTTTCGCCCATCGCCGATGTCACGATTAACGAGAACGCCGGCACTCAAACCGTCAACTTGACCGGCATCACCTCCGGCTCGAGCAATGAAGTTCAGGTGCTGGTCATTAGCGCGTTCTCCAGCAATCCCGCCCTAGTCCCTAACCCGACGCTCAACTACACCAGCCCGAACACCACGGGCACACTGAGCTTTGCCCCCACAACCAATTCCTTCGGGTACGTGGTGATGACCGTGATGCTCGATGACGGCGGCACCATCAGCAACACCATTATTCGCACGTTCGGCGTAACCGTAACGGCGCCCTCTCCCCTTACCAACGCCGTAGTCGTCCCGAACACCCTCTTCCGATTCACGCTGACGCCTCCCGTCACCAACAACGACAGGTTCGCCTACAGTCTGGGGGCGGGAGCACCGGCGGGCGCCGGCATCGTCTCCAGCAAGAAAACGGGCACTTTCGTGGCTTGGGTGCCGAATAATTCTCAGGCATCCACCACCAATTTGATCACGATCGTGATCACCGACCTCTCCAACCCGGCGCTGAGCACGAACGAAACCGTTTTGGTCGTCGTGCAGGATTATTTCGGTGTGGGCGTGGGCTCCACGAGCGTCCAGGCGGGGCAAGGGGCCGTCGTGCCCATTTATCTCAATTGCAGCGATGGCACCACGAACGCCGTCTTTACGATTGGCTGGCCCGGCAACAATTTTTTGAACCCCGTCCTTACGAACCTGGCGCCCGGCGTCGCCGCCAGTTCACTCCAGAACCAAGGCACCAATCTGATGGTCGCGCTGCAGACAACGCCCGGCCAAACGCTTCAAGGCACCAACCTTATCGCGCAGTTGAGTTTTCAGACTATTTCCAACCAGCCTTCCGCATTCGTCAACCTTCCCGTCGCCATCACGGCTGCAAACAAACCCGATGGGACCGGCTATGCGAACTACTTCCCCCAGGCGGGGCGGGTGGCGGTTGTGAGCGACGTTCCCTTGTTGCAGATTTCGCAATCCCAGGGCTCGAACCTGACCCTCATACTGTTCGGAAAGGTCGGCGCGAGGTACCAGTTGCAGTGCGCGACCAACCTGCTCGGTCAAGTGAGTTGGTCGCCGTTGAACACTTATAACCAGACCACAGTCGCCCAGACAGTGAGCGTCAATGCAACCAGCCCGGTGTTGATGTACCGGCTGCAGCAGCGTTGAAGCCGGCCAATGCCGGGCGCCGACTTCGCTTAAGCGAGTTCCAAAGAACTCAAGCCCGGGAACGGGGCGGGCTCAGCCCCGCCGTGCCGTCCGTGAAAACGCCCTTTTTATTCGCGGCCCCATTGTGCTAAGGTGCTTGTATGAGAAACCTGATCGGTTTCGTAACCCGCGGGCTTTCGAGCCTGCGCTTGCGGCTGTTGCTGTTGATTGTGCTCGCCTGCGCTCCATTGGTGGCGCTGATGCTGCACACTGCCGGCGAAGACCGCCAACGGGCGGTCGTAGCCTGGCGGCAGCGGTCGCAACGCGTGATGCGGCTCGCCGGCCAACAGGAGCAGGGCATGATCGCCAGCATGCGGCAGTTTCTCCTGGCCATATCAGAGTCGTCGTCGGTGAAATCGTTGGATGCGCGGAACTGCAAGGCCTGGCTCGATGAGCTGATGGCAGGTGACCCGCGTTGCTCGAATCTCGGAGTGCTTACCCCCGACGGCCAGGTGCTGGTCAGCTCGGCGCCGACCGCAAGCGCTGGCGACCCAGGCCGGCTTAGCCTTGTTCGCCAGGCCCTCGCAACGCGCTCCTTCAGCATCGGCGACCTTTCAACGGGTAGCGCCGAACGGCAGCCTACGGTGACTCTTGGTTATCCGGTTCTGGATGCCTCTGGCCAGCCGGTGGCGGTCGTCTTCGCCGAATTAAGCCTGGACCGCCTGGTCGCGAGCTCCGAACTGCGAGCGCAGTTGGCTCGCGGCGCAACCTGGACCGAGTTTGACCGCAAAGGCATCATCCTGGCGCGCTTTCCAGCTCCCGAAGACTGGGTCGGCCGGCGCCTGGCCGACCTCTCCCTGCTTTCGATGGCTCTGAGCAGCCCGGGAAGCGTCACCGAGTCAGCAGATTCGGAGGGCACGCCAACTTTTTATGCTTTTGGTTCGAGGCGAAGCCGGCTGGCGTCGGGGGAACTTTGCACCCTGCTGGGTATTCCCAGGCAGAACCTTTTTGCGGAGGCGGACCGTTCACTCCGGCGCAACCTGAGTTGGCTGGGGGTCGCGGCGGCCCTGGCGTTGGGCTTGGGCTGGGTCGGCAGCAAGCTACTTATCCTGCAGCCGGTCGGAAGACTCGCCGAATTCACGGCCAGGCTGGCGGCGGGCGATTTAAGCGCCCGAACCGGCGCGCCGTACGGCCGAGACGAATTGGGGCGATTGACCCTGGCGTTCGATCAAATGGCGCAGGCGCTCCAGGATCGCGAGCGAGAGCGCTTGCGCGCGTCTAAAAAACTACAGGTGCTGTCGTATCGGCTCGTGGGTGTGCAAGAGGCCGAGCGGCGGCAGATTGCGCGTGAGTTGCACGATGAGATCGGCCAGAGCCTGACGGCGGCGGAAATGAATCTGCAGGCAGCCATGCGCTCGCCCGGCCCCGCCGCCCTGGAACGAAGGTTGACCGAGAGCATTCAGGCCGTCGAGCGAGTGCTCGAGCAGGTGCATGATCTGTCTCTGAACTTGAGACCCTCGATGTTGGACGACCTGGGCCTGGAGCCGGCTCTGCGCTGGTACACCCACCGGCAGGCCGCGCTGACCGGCATGCGCGCTGAGTTCCGAGGGACCGAATTGGAGGAACGACTTGACCCGGTGATCGAGACGGAGTGTTTCCGGGTGGCGCAGGAGGCATTGACCAACGTCGTGCGGCATGCCCGCGCGCGGGCCGTCACGGTCGAGCTAAGCCGCCAGGATGGCCACTTGCACTTGTCCGTCCGCGACGATGGGGTAGGGTTTGACGTTGGCGGATCTCGTGGAGAGGCGGTACGCGGGGCCAGTCTCGGGCTCTTGAGCATGGAGGAACGCGCGTCCCTCGCTGGCGGCGGAGTTGAGTTGAACTCCGTGCCGGGCTGCGGCACCGAAGTCCATGCCTGGTTCCCCCTGAAATCCCCGGAAGTGCCTGTTTGGGCTTTAAGTGATGAATAATCCGGACAAATCCATTCGAGTCGTGCTGGCCGACGATCATCCGATCGTTCGCGCCGGCATTCGTGCGGAGCTTGAAAAGCTCCCGGACGTCGTCGTGGCGGGCGAAGCCAGCGACGGGCGCGAGGCTCTGGACCTGATCCGCGCGGTCCAACCCAAGGTGGCCTTCATGGATATCTCCATGAAGAGCATGAACGGAATTGAAGCGACTGCCAGGATTACGAAGGAATTCCCCCACGTGAGGGTCATCATTCTTTCGGTGCACCAGAACGAAGAGTACTTCTGGCAAGCCCTCAAGGCGGGGGCTTCCGGCTACCTGCTGAAGAAGGCAGCCATCGCGGAGTTGTCCACAGCCTTGGAACGAGTTGCGCGGGGAGAAATCTATCTCACCGCGGAAATGTCGAATCGCCTGGTAAAAAAGCTGCCGCTGCAGCAAATCGCACACCAAAAGAGCCCGTTGGAGAAGCTAACGGCACGCCAGCGCGAAATCCTGCAACTCATCGCCGAGGGGCAAACCACCAAGGCAATCGGCATGATTCTGAAGGTCAGCCCTAAAACGGTCGAATACCACCGCGCGAAACTGATGGAACGCCTCAATATCTTCGATATTCCCGGCCTGGTACGGTTCGCCCTGCAGTCGGGCTTAATTTCTCAGGATTGATAACGGTTTTCAGCGGCGAGCCGACTCCCAACACCAGCCGGGGCTCGAATTTCGTTCTTGCTACCCGGGCCAGAAAGGGTAAAAGGGAGGCCGAGAAAGGTCAGTTGGCGACTCGCTGATATGATTTACCACGAAAAGACGCCCGGCGTGGAAGACGGCCTGGCAGAACAACTCGAAGTGTATCCACGGCCACAAGCCGGCCGCGCTCGAGAGGTGAACCACCGGCCCGTGCGAGGGAAAGCTGCAGCCGAGTCGCAACACCTGGTGCTGTTTGACAAGGTCAGGAACTTCAAAACGGCCGCGCAGCTGAGGGAGTCGGGACTCTACCCATATTTCCGCACGATTTCGTCCGCCCAGGACACCGAGGTGGCCATTGAGGGCAAGAAGGTCCTCATGCTCGGCTCGAACAGTTACCTGGGCTTGACCAACCATCCCAAGATTAAAGAGGCCGCCCGGGCCGCGGTGGAGAAGTATGGAACCGGCTGCGCCGGCTCCCGATTTCTGAACGGCACGTTGGACATCCACCTCGAACTCGAGGCCGCCCTGGCGAAACTGGTGAACAAGGAAGCCGTCCTGCTCTACAGCACCGGGTTCCAAGTCAACCTTGGCGTGATCAGCGCCCTGGTTGGCAAAGGCGACTTTGTGGTCGGGGACAAAAGCAACCACGCCAGTATTGTGGAAGGCTGCTTGCTGGCGCCGGGCAGGTTCCTGCGCTTTCCACACCGCGACTTGTCCGCGTTGGAAATGCGTCTGCAGCAGCTCGAGCCGGGCGCGGGTAAACTGATAGTCGTGGACGGGGTGTTCAGCATGGAGGGGGATATTATCCAGCTGTCCGAGCTTTGCCGGATCGCCCGCAAGTACGGAGCCGCGGTCATGGTGGATGATGCCCACGCGATTGGAGTTTTAGGCAAGAACGGGGCCGGCACCGCGAGCCACTTCGGCCTCACGGAGCAGGTTCATCTGGTCATGGGCACCTTCAGCAAATCGCTGGCCAGCCTGGGCGGGTTTATCGGCTCGGACGCTGAAACGATTGATTATTTAAAACACCATTCGCGTCCCCTGATTTTCAGCGCCAGCATGAGCCCCGCCAACGCTGCCGCCGTCTTGGCCGCGCTTCAGATCATGACGCAACAACCGGAACGGATCGCCCAACTTTGGCGCAACACCGACCGGATGAAAAAAGGGCTGGCCCGGCTGGGATTCGACCTCGGAGATTCCGAAACGCCGATCCTCCCCGTCTATTGTCGCAGCCTGATGCTGGCATTCAAAGTCTGCAAGCGGTTGCATGAGGAAGGAGTTTTCGTCAACCCGGTGGTTTCGCCTGCGGTCGCCCCCGGCCAGGAGCTTATCCGGATCAGCCTCATGGCCACACACACCGAGAAACAGATTGATTTCGCCCTCGACAAGCTGGGCAAAGTGGGCAAAGAACTGGGACTGATTTGAGCCTTGCCCCCTGCGGCCGCAGCCCGCGCGGCCGAGTGCTCCATGATGAAAGTCTTGCTCACTGGCGGCAGCGGGTTTGTCGGCAGTCACATCCTCGATGTTCTCCGTGCGCGCGGCTTGGCGACGGTGGTTTTACTGCGGCCCACCAGCAACAGGCGTTTCCTCCAAAGCCATCTCCCGGCCACCGAGGTACGCGCTGGCTCCGTCGGCGAACCTGAAAGCCTGCGTCACGCTCTGGCCGATGTAACCCACGTCATCCATTGCGCCGGCCGCACGCGGGCGACCCGCAGTTCAGAGTTTTACGACACGAACCACCAGGGCACTCGCAATGTGGTCGAGGCGGTCAATGTCCATGGTGCCAGCGTTCAGAGACTAGTCCACATCTCCAGCCTGGCCGTCGCCGGCCCGGCCACACCGTCTCGTCCGGCGCAGGAAGAGGATCCTCCGCACCCGGTTTCCGAATATGGCAAAAGCAAGCTCGCGGGCGAGCTGGAGGTCCCCAACCGCTGCCGCACGCCGTACACCATTCTTCGCCCCCCGGCGGTTTACGGACCGCGAGACAGCGGTTTTCTGCCGATGTTCAGAGCGGTGAAACATCACTTATTGCCGCGGCCCAGCAGCAAGCAGATGTTGAGCCTGGTCTTTGTCCGCGACCTTGCTGAGGCGACTGTCAGGTGCCTGGACAACCCCGTCGCAGCCGGGAAAACCTATTTTGTTGCGAGCGGCGAACTGACGACGGGCCGGCAAATGGCTGCGGAGATTGCTGAACAGATGGAGGCGTGGACTCTCCCCTGCCCTTTGCCGGCGGCGGTGCTTTGGCCGCTCTGCCTTGCACTTGAAGCCTGGTCGCGCTTCACCAGGAAGCCGACTCTGTTAAACCTGCAAAAGTACGCCGAGTTGCGGGCGCCGGGCTGGGTCTGTGACGCCTCCCGGCTCCAGCGCGAGTTGGGGTACACCTGCGGCACAAGCCTCCAACAGGGCATAGCCGAAAGCCTCGAGTGGTACCGCGGCGAGAGGTGGCTGTAAGCGCGTTGTCGGGGTTTTTATTTCAAATCCTTAACATAGAGCCTGTACCGTTTGTACGGGCGCCCGCCGATGGCTTCGAGCATCCGGCACATCATCACATTGTCTTCGAGGATCCAGGAGGCCTCGGATTCCACCACCCCAGCTTCAAAACCGACGCGTAGGCCCTCGATGAGGAGCGCGGATTCCAATCCTTTCGAGCGGTACTTTTCTTTGACGCCGAGCGTGAGCACCCGGGTCCGGGTGGGGCGCTTCCAGCCAAGCAGGTAGGGAATGAAGCCGAGGATTCGCGGTGTGAGCAACCGGCCCTGCAACGGCTTGAGCGCGACGTTATAATCCGGCATCGCGAGCAGAAACGCCACGGGCTCAGATCCAACCTCCGCGAGCCAAATGAGTCCCTCCATCAGGAGTGGTTTCAAGCGTTCCGCCATGAAATCCACCTCGCCATCCGTCATGGGCACGAAGCCCCAATTATCTTGCCAGGCGGCGTTATAGACTTGCTTTATCCGCGCAATGTCCTGCTTCAACGTTTTGCGCAGGACCGGCCGGAAGACCATGCCGGGATGGCGCTCTTTGACCTTCTTTCCAATCCGGGTCAGGCGGTCCATCGGAATTTTCGCCAGATCCATGTGGAAGGCCAGTAGGTCTTTGGCTTTGTGGAAACCTTCTGCCTCGACCAGGGATGTGTAATAACGGGGGTTATAGGTCATCATGAAAACCGGCGAGGAATCGAAGCCATCCACGAGCAAGCCGCATTCATCATTGGTGGTGGGGTTCATGGGGCCGAGCACCTGACCCAGGCCCTCCTGGCGCGCCCACTCAAAAACGGTCGCGAATAACTGCCGGCTGACCGTCGGATCGTTGGCGCATTCGAAGAACCCGAAGAACGCCGCTGGCGGTTGGTTCGTGCGATTATAAGCCTCGTCGATGACTCCGGCGACACGTCCGACATCCTTCCCATTGTGGCGGGCTACCCAAAGCTGCATCCGAGCGTGCTCGAACAGGGGGTTGGCGTCCGTGAATACTTTCTTTAGGTCCATCAATAACGGCGCGACCCAGTACGGGTCATCCCGATAGATGGGGTAGCTGACTTCCAGAAAGCGCGACACGTCGGCTGGGGCACGGGACAGCGAAAGTACCTCGAGATCATTACTCATGCGTACGGAGAAAGTGAAGAAACCGGGCGCGCTCGTCAACCGCTCTGAGGCGTTTGGGAGTGTTTGACCAATCAGTTAAAAAACCTCTTCCGGTTTCTCCCCTGCCTCATTGCCATCGTCCCTGACGGGGTACCAGGGCATTCCCTATTGCGATCCGGGAATGTCCTAGTCGCCCGCATCTGCCCAACGCGTCAGCATTGGGTGCATGTTTGCTTGTCAATTGACTAAACTCCGGCGCCTGGGCCTCATCGCCGCGTTCATTACCTCGTTACCCTTCGCGGCATGGGGGCAAAGCAGAGTGGCACTGGCCTGGGATGCGAGCCGTGGTGGCGCCATCGCCGGATACCGGCTCTACTCGGGCGTCGCAAACCAATCGTATTCGACTATGGAGGATGTGGGGAATGCGACAACAGCGACAGTGTCGAACCTGGTTGCCGGGATGACGTATTATTTTGCCGTGACCGCCTACGACCCCGCCGGTTTGGAAAGCGCGTTCTCGGCCGAAGTGGGCTATACTGTGCCCTCCACCCCTGCGGCACCGGTCAGCCTCCAACTGTCTTTCACCGAGACGGGAGAGGTCCTGCTAACCGGCAGTGCTCCACCCGGGTACGTGTACGACGTTCAGGTAAGCTCCGACCTGTCCAGTTGGACGAGCGTCGGCAGCGTCGTGACCGACACAAGCGCTTTGCTCGAATTCACCGACCCAAACGTCCCAGCCATCAGGGCGCGGTATTACCGGTTGCACCAAATTTCGCCCTAAGGCGGTGCGGTTTTGGGAGCGGTTTGGTCTTGCCACAGCACCTCTTTCCGTCTGGAATCGGGCTGTGTTTAACGAACAATGATATGAAAAACCCTACCCATCACAACCGCCGTCATTTCCTCCAATCCAGCCTCCTGGGCTCCACTGCGCTGGCCGCGCTCGGTATGCCCCGCACGCTCCGGGCGGCTGTCACCAGGCCCGAGCGCGTTCCGGACGATGGTCTGAAGTTGGGAGTCGCTTCCTACACCCTTCGCAAGTTCAGCCTCGACCAGGCCATCGCCATGACCAAGGAGGCCGGGGTGCGCTACATCTGCCTGAAAGACATGCATCTCCCGCTCAAGAGCAGCCCGGCGGAGTGCCAGGAGGCCCGCCGAAGAATCGAAGCCGCCGGCCTTACCTTGATGGGCGCGGGTGTCATTTACATGAAGAACGATGAGGCTGAGGTCCGGGGTTATTTCGAGTACGCCAAAGCGGCTGGCATGCCCACCATTGTGTGCAGCCCGGATCCCGACGCGCTGGACACGGTCGAGAAATTCGCGAAACAGTACGACATCCGCATTGCCATCCATAACCACGGCCCCACGGACAAGAAATACCCCTCACCGCTGGATGTCCTGAAATTGATCAAGAACCGCGACGCGCACATGGGCACTTGCATTGATGTCGGCCATACGGTGCGCATCGGCCAGGACCCGGTTCCCATCATCGAAGAATGCGCCAGCCGGCTATATAGTTTTCACATGAAGGATGTCACGGAGGCAACGGCCAAGGGCAAGCCCATCGCGGTGGGCCGGGGAGTGATCGACATCGTCGCGGTGCTCAAAACCTTACTCAAAATCAAATACTCCTACGACGTTGCCTTGGAATACGAGGATAAGGCCGACGCACCGATGCCGGGGATCTGCGAATCCTTCGGCTATCTTCACGGAGTGCTGGCCACCGTCTAGGTCAGGACGATTTTTTGGCCCTCTTTGAGGGTGACGATTGCCTTTTTCCAACTGGGGGCCTGACCAGCCTGCTTGGTGCGCTGGCGGCGGTATTTGCCCCGCACGTTCAAAGTATTCACCTTCGTCACCTTTACCTTGAACAATTCCTGGACGGCCTGGCGAATCTGGGTCTTGTTCGCACGAGGGTCGGCGACCACGGTGTATTGATTAAAGCTGTCACCCTGGCGCGTCCCTTTCTCGGTCAGGCGCACGGTTTTGATGATTTCGAAAGTGTTCATGTTATTCCTTGCTCAACCGGGCCTCGATCTGCTCGAAGGCGCCGCGGGTGAAAACCAGCTTGTCCGGGCGCAAGACATCATAAGTATTCAGCGAATCGCTGGTGGCCAGGGCAACGTGCGACACATTGCGCGAAGCCAGCGTGAGATTTTTGTCGTTCGCCTGCGCGACAAACAACGCCGTTCCCTTGAGGTCCAACGCCGCGAGAATCCCGATGAATTCCTTGGTCTTGGCTGAGGCCAGTTTCAGGTCGTCCACAAGAACGACATCGCCGGCGCGCAGGCGCTCGGAAAGGGCCTTGCGCAACGCGAGCTGCCGGGTTTTGCGCGAAATCTTCTTGGCGAAATCGCGAGGTTTCGGGCCGAACACCACGCCACCCCCGCGCCACAACGGCGACTGGAAGGAGCCGGCACGCGCGCGGCCGGTGCCCTTCTGCCGCCAGGGCTTCTTGTTGGTGCCCGCCACTTCACCGACGTTCTTGGTGCAAGCTGTGCCCATGCGCTGGGCGGCCTGGTAGGCGACCACCGCGTCATGGACGGCCTGGGTCCCCTTCCCGTTTTCGACGAGCGGGAATTTGACCTCCAG
This sequence comes from Candidatus Acidiferrum sp., assembly GCA_035566435.1. GTDB lineage: Bacteria > Verrucomicrobiota > Verrucomicrobiia > Limisphaerales > UBA8199 > DATMRF01. The sequence continues at coordinate 48,780 of DATMRF010000114.1, read as the reverse complement.
TTCGCCCTGGTTGCTCCCTTTGGTATCTTTAATCGTAAGCTTCATAGAATTAACCGCGGATTTCGCGGATAATCAAATCTCGTTACTTTTTCTTCGCTTCGGTCTTCTTTATGTTCTCCGGCCGCTCCGCATGCGGACGCCAGCCTTTGGGCTGTTTCTTGGATTCACGGATGACGACGTAATCGCCGTTCGAGCCGGGGATTGCGCCCTTGATGAGCAGCACATTCTCGGTTTCGCGGACCTGTATGACCTGGAGATTCTGGGCGGTGCGGCGGACCTGGCCGAGGTGGCCGGGCATCTTCATGCCGCGCATGACGGTGCCGGGGAACAAGCGCTGGCCGATAGCCCCGGAACGACGGTGCCAACCCTTGGCGCCGTGGGTGGAATCACCACCGCGAAAGCCGTGGCGGCCGACCACACCTTCGAACCCGCGGCCTTTGGTGACGCCAATGGCATCCACATAATCGCCCGGCGCGAACAACGTGGCGCCGAGCACGTCGCCGGGTTTCACTTCTTTGGAGAAATCCCGAAATTCCCGGATGCGTTTGACGGCGACGCCGCTGAATTTCTTAATGTGGCCGAGGACCGCCTTGGTCAGGCGTTTCTCTTTCTGGTCGTTGAACCCAAGCTGCACGGCATTGTAGCCGTCGGATTGTTGCGTTTTGCACTGCAAGACGCGGTTGGGGCCGGCGAGAACGATCGTGACGGGTGTAATCACGCCCTTGGCGTCATACACTCGGGTCTGGCCCAATTTCTTTCCTAAAAGTCCTACTGGCATAACGAAAAGATGGAAAAGTGGAGTGATGGAGTGGTGAAGTGATGGGAGGCAGCAGCCGGAGCCGCCAAGTCCACCGCCAAGCTTCTGGCGGCGTTCGTGTCCTGGTTGGTCGGTTTCGAACGCATGTAATCAAATCTTGATCGTGATATCAACGCCGGCCGGGAGGTTGAGCTTCTTAAGCTCATCGACGGTCTTGGCGGTGGGTTCAATGATATCGATCAGACGCTTGTGTGTGCGCTGCTCGAAGGTTTCCTGGGATTTCTTGTCTGCGTGCGGCGACCGCAGCACGGTGAAACGCTCGATGCGGGTCGGCAGCGGAATGGGTCCAGCGACACGCGCCCCGGTGCGTTTGACCGTGTCGGCAATGTCGCGGGCGGATTGGTCTATGACCCGGTGGTCATAAGCCTTCAGTCGAATGCGAATGCGTTGTCCAGCCATACAAAGAACAATTGTCTGTTAATGGTTTAGCTACGTTACCGCCTCCCGGCTAAGGGGAACGGAGCGCGGAATATAGCAAAAGATGCGCGCCGCGCAACAGCTTTTTCAGGAAAAATTGAGTGGCGAATGCTGGCAGGAATGGGACGCATCGCCGGGCTCACGTCCGGCCCGGTTGGGAGCTGTCCTGCTTGAACGGGGCGCTGAGGCAAACACGCGTGCCGCCTTCGGCGCCTGGACCGGTCTCGAAGCTGCCACCGACATCCTCCATGCGTTTGCGCATGTTGCGCAGCCCGTTACGGCCCTTGTTCCCTGCGTCGGGCCCCAGACCGCAGCCGTTGTCCTCGATTTCCAACAAGAACCGTTCCGGTTCAAGGCGAAGCCGCAGCCAGGCAGAGGTGGCCTTTGAATGTTTGACGACGTTGTTGACGGCTTCTTTGGCAGCGAGGAAGACGTTATGGCGGAGTTCGGGAGAGATCGGGACACTGGGCAGTTGCGCAGGGACTTCCAGGCGATAGCGCAGGCCGGCCAAGGCGAGGTATTCCTGGGCATACTTGCACACGTAGTTGATGAGGCCGTCGAGCGTGTCGTTGGAGGGATTCACGGTCCACACTATCTCGTCCAGTGCGTGGGTGGTTTCGCGAGCGGTGTTTGAAATCTGGCGGGCGTGGGTTTCGATTTCGGCCGGAAGGTTCTTATCGGTTTCCGCCATTTCTCCCAGGAGGGCGACCTGGGTGAGGTTGGCCCCGAGTTGGTCATGGAGGTCACGAGCAATGCGGGCGCGCTCTTTTTCGAGCGCTTCCTGCTGGCGCAGTGCCGCGACCTGCCGCTGCAGTTTTTGGGTGGAAACGTAATGCACGGACCCGACGATCATGCCGAGCAGGCACAAGCCGGCGCTGGTGAGAAACCACCAGGTCTGATAGAAAGCAGGCAGGACGGTAATGGCCAGCGTTGCGCCGGTTTCATTCCAGACACCATCTTCGTTGCAGGCCTGGACGTGGAAGCGATAGTGCCCATGCGGCAGCTTGGGGTACCGCGCGGAGCGGATGGAGCCCGGACGCTCAGTCCAGGTGGTTTCGTAGGGTTCGACGATATACTTGAAGAAACCCTTGTCCGGGGCGGAAAGGTTGAGGCTGGCATAAACGATTTCCAGGCTCTCCTTGCCCGCAGGCACGGTGACCGTTTGCGGCGGAGGCGAGCGAAGGGTTTCTTTCTGCTGAAGTTCGCCATCAATCCTGACGGCCTCGATCACGACCGGGGGCGGGTTGGTATTAGGCAGAAGCTTTGCCGGGTTGACGATCACCAGGCCCCCGATCGTGGGGAAGCACAGCGTTCCGTCGCGCGCGCGAAGAGCCCCGGGCTGCGAGCCGTCGCTGCACTCGCTGGTGGGCAGGCCGTCCGACTTGCTAAAGAACCGGCAGGGAATGGACGCGCCCGGCGTGCGGTTGTGACTAAATTCGTTGAGGCTGCGCTTGGAGATGCGCATCAGGCCGGCTTTGGAGCCAATCCACAGAAAGCCGAGGCCGTCCTCGACAATATAGCCAATCTTATTTCTGAGGAGCCCCTCTCGGGTGGTGTAGCAGGTCCACTGGCCCTGATCGTAGCGAACCAGCCCGCTCCAAGTACCGATCCACACAACGCCCTCCTGATCGACATAAAGGGAGGAAACGCTATCGCTGGGCAGGCCGTCTTTCGGCCGCTGGCGAAAAACGCTGAATTTGCCGTCCCGCAAACAATTGAGCCCACCGCGTTCCGTACCGACCCAGAGGTTTCCTTTGGTATCCTCAGCGATGCAACGGACGCGGTCCGATGACAGCCCATCCCGCGTGGTGAAGAGCTTCCACGCCCGACCGTCCCACCGCGCCAACCCCTCCGGCGTGCCGAGCCAAAGCACTCCACCAGAATCTTCGTAAGCGGCCAAAACCTCCTGGTCGAGAGCTGCGGCGCCAGGGGCCGGTCGGAATCGTCCTCCCTCCAACCTGAGCAAAGGGGGATGGGTTGTGATTTCACTCGTCCCGCCTGCCCAAACCTGATGGCTCCGATCCTCGAAAACCGTCCGCGCGTAAAATCGAGTCAGACCCGGAGAGGCATAGAGTTCGGTGGGCCAAAGGTTGGTGAACGTTTGGAACGAATTGCCGTTCCAATGATCGATTCGCTCGCTGTTGTAGCCAATCCAAAAACCCCCGAGCGGATCTTCGCACGCGGATTGGACCGTGGAGCCTCTCGTCCCCTCAACCACGTCAAAGCTTTGGGGCCGAGCCCGGCTCAGGCCGCCGCCGTCACTGCCCACCCAGAGGCTGCCCTCGCGATCGATGAGCAGCGAATAGATAAAACGGTTGGTCAGGCCCTCGACCCGAGGGAACTTGCCTGCCGAGTCCATCCAATAGACGCCGTCACCGTAGGTGCCGACCACCAGGTTTCCATCCTGATCCTCACAGGCGGACAGCACGGGCACCCCAACATTCCAGGGATAGGCACCGAAGTCGCGCTGGAGGGAGTCCACCTTCCACCTTTGGATGCGGCCGTTCGCCAGGCGCCAGTAGCCACCACGTTTGCTTGCGAGCAGGAAATCGAGTTTGCCGACGGGGACCTCATAGGACACCGGGAAGACTGCCGGGGGAATGGAATTGGAAATCGGTCCCAAGCCAATCAAACGCCCGTCGGAAGACCCCACCCATACAAGACCTGAGTCCTCGGCGAGCAGTCCCCGGCAACCGTTGGCGACCACGTGCGCCTTGCCCTGCACATACCAATAGAGGTGGCCGTGGGCCAACCGGAGCCAAATACCTCCAACCTGGTCTTCGCAGATGCCCACCAGTGGTCCCTCGCTGGCGGCCTCGTCCAACGCGACGTTCGTGACCTTGCCATCCGGCGCCACCAGCACCACCCCGGCGGTATCTGTGCCAATCCACAAGTTCCCGCGCCGGTCTTCGAAAAGCCGAACGATTTTGCTGCCGCTCAACTGGAGTGCCTCCTCCTCCTCAAATCGTTTGAATCGCACGCCATCGAAACGCGCCAAGCCGTCTCCGGTGCCCAGCCAAAGATAACCGTCGCGGGTTTGGGTCAAAGCGATGACCGACATTTGGGGAAGGCCCTTTTCAGTGTCCCAACCGTCGATGGTGCAGTGGGGCGCGGACGCAGCTGAGAGCGGGGTGGCGCCCGCAAAAAGCCAGGCACAGGCGGCGGCGAAAGCCCAACTGTTTTTCAGCATAACGAAAGCATCAGCAGCCGAGCAGGCGCTTGCACCCGGCAAACGGTAGCTTGCCTATCGGGACGGGGAGAGGCAAGCGCGTGGCGTTGGGGGAGCGGTTGCAGGGTGAAGGTTGAAACTTTTTGCTCTAAGCACGCTACGGCTTCGATGGCTCCGGGACCTTCGCGGCGCCCATTTGCAGGGCGCGGAGCTGTTGTTCGGCCTGCGGGTAATTGGGGCGCAACCGGAGCGCTTCGGTCAGGTGGCCGGCGGCCTCGTCCCGGCGGCCCTGCTGAGCCAACAACATCCCCAGGCTGGCGTGAGTTTCCGCCGAACGCGGGTTTAATCGGAGCGCGGTTTCGTACTCGGCAATGGCCTCGGCGAAGCGCCCCTTTCGGCCGAACGCGAGGCCAAGGTTGTTGTGTGCCTGGGCGTTGTCCGGGTCGAGCCTGATGGCCTCTTGGAGTTGGGGGATAGCGTCGTCGATGCGGCCTTTTCTGCCCAACGCCATGCCGAGGTTGTTGTGGAGTTCGGGGTCGTCAGGCACCCATTTGAGGGCAACCTCGAGTTGGGTAATGGCTTCATCGAGCCGGCCTTGGCTTTGGAGCGCCATCGCCAGGTTATTGTAGGCCTTAGGGTCCTTTGGTTGGAGCCGGATGGCTTCCTCGAAATGGCTCATCGCTTCATCCAAGCGGCCTTGCTGGCTCAGCACAATCCCCAGGCTGTCGTGCGCCCTCGCTTCGTCAGGCTTGAGCCGAAGTGTCTCCTGAAACTGGGCGACCGCTTCTTCCAGGTGGCCGCCCCGCCGCAACAACAGGACGCCCAGGCTCTCGTGGGCCATCCAGGAACCCGGGTTCTTCGCCATTGTATCCCGCCAAAGCGTCTCGAGGTTGTCATAGATGAGCGCCTGGTGCCAGGTCAAAGAACCCAAGGCCAACGCCAGGCCGCCGCATAGCACCGGGTAAACCAGTGCTCCCCTGGCGCCCAACGCCCGCACACCAAGCGTGATGCCCGCGGCCGCTAGGGCCAGTGGTCCGATTGAGGCCGCATACTGGTAATGATCCGCCACGAATGAATAGGCAAACGTGTAGAGCATGATGAACCCGAGCAGCGGGCTCAGCATGGCGACATAGTACACGACTGCGACCTCGGGTGCGCGTCCGAGAAACCGCCGTCCGCGATAAACGACCCAGCACAATCCGGCTCCCAGGGCCAGCCACAAATACGCGGCCGGGTCGGTCGGCACGATCTCCCAGCGCGGATAGCTGAACGTCAGGTTCGCCGGCCATAGGAGCTTTCCAGCGTAAAACCAGACACCGCGCGCGGCGATCAGCACTCGCTCGAGCAGCCCGATGGCGAAGGCCGGTCCGTGCGTGCCGACGTGATAGCGCTCCCACCAAACCGTCACCAGCCCCATTGCCACGCCCAACACGACGAATGGCGCCACCTGTGCCAGCCGCCGCCAGGTAATCGGCTTGTGTTTCAACCACAACACCAGCACCAGCGCCGCGGGCAGTGTGCAAGCGGTCGTCTTGCTGAACAGCGCCAGTGCGTAGCACACCAAGGCCAGTCCGTAAAACCGCAAGCGCCCCGGTCGTTCCTCGATTAATTCGAGCCAGGCCAGCATCGCCAGGAGCATGAAAAAGAGTGACATCACATTCTTCCGCTCGGTGATCCAGGCGACGCTCTCGACCTGGACCGGGTGGAGCGCGAACACCACGGCGGCGAGCCATGCCCCCGGCAGTGCCAGGCGTCGCAAGACGCGCCAGACCAGCAGGCCATTGGCCGCGTGCAACAGCAAGTTCACCCAGTGATAACCGGCAGGGTTCAGGCCCCACAGCGAGCGCTCGAAGCGAAACGTTGTGTAAACCAGCGGGAAGTACTGTGACGGCGAGTCCTTTGAAAACCAAATCCGGTGCAAACCGTCCGGGACGGTCAGCAGTTTGTTCTGGGTTACGTAAGCGTCATCATCCCAGATGAAACCGGCGTGCCAAACCGGCTGGTAGGCGAGGATAACCCCGACCACGAGTACTAGCCCTAGCAGCCAGGTCCGGGTTCGGTCGGAGGGAGGCGAAAGCGGAGACGGGGCGACCGAGGCTGCCGAATAGATGCTGGAGGCAAGCGGTTGGGCCGAACCACCCGCCCGCGTTTCCTTGGGGGCACTACCTCGCCGTCCGGTGTGCCGGCTCGTCTGCCGCTTCATCCGGCCGATGCTACCTGTCGTCAGCTACGAACTCAAATGATTCGGGCCCCCCGTCTCCGCAGCCCCCAGTCCCGAGTCCCGGCTTGTGCTGCCACCGCCTCTGCCGACCGGGTAGCGACGGGTCGCACGGTTGCGAAGACCGGATCGAGCTGACGCTGTTGAGACAACCGACCGCAACCGACCGCAACCGACCGTAGCCGACCGTAGCCTACTGGGGCCCGGGGAGCTGGGGCGAGGAGTTGTGCCACAAGAAGGCACAAAAGACCAAGAAGGCACAAAAGACCAAAGGCGCCGAGTGAGCCGGTTTCATTTTTTGGCTTTAATAGGTCCTAATAGGTCCTAATAACTCCTACGACGCAGTTGAGGGTTGAGGGTGAGGGTTCAGGTTTTATAGCTCGAAGGGAATCTGGATCGGGTTTGGGTCGGATTGTGCGGGAGGCGGTGAAAAAAACATCGGGCCTCTATATATTAAGCCATCGAGCGCGGAGCGATTGGGCCAAAAAGTCGAAGATTTCAGTTTGTCGAATGAGCCGGATGAGCGGGGCTGTCGCGAGTTGGGGGTTGAGGGTTGATAGTTGGTCCGAGTGCGGTGCGCGTAATGCGCAAAGGCGGAGGGTTCCTTTTTTCGAGAGTTACGCAGGCGTGGCCGTCCCCGACGCTAAGTGAGGGGGCGCGGGGATGCTCACCTCCCGAAAAAGAAAATGAAAAAGCCGCCCGGGTTCCCCTGGGCGGCTGTGGACCAAAAACGATCGAAGCTCAGCGCTTGGCCAAACGATTCTTGCCGGCTTTCCTGGGAGCGGTTACGCGCTTGGCGTGGCCGTTGAGTTTGGCGGCCTTCTCTTCCGCTTCGAGAGCGGCCTGGGCGGCAGCCAGGCGCGCCACGGGGACGCGGAAGGGCGAGCAGCTTACGTAGGTCAGGCCGAGGCGGTCGCAGAACTTGACGCTGTCCGGGTCGCCACCGTGCTCGCCGCAGATGCCGAGCTTGATGTCCGGGCGGGTGCTCCGGCCCTTTTCGACGGCAATCTTCATGAGCTGGCCAACGCCCGTCTGGTCGATCGAAGCGAACGGATTTTTCTTGATGATTTCGGCCTCCGTGTAAGGAGGAATGAATGAACCCGAATCGTCGCGGCTCATGCCGAGGCAGGTCTGCGTGAGGTCGTTGGTGCCGAAGCTGAAGAACTGGGCGGTCCGCGCGATCTCGTCCGCCGTGAGGGCCCCGCGTGGAATCTCGATCATGGTGCCGACGAGGTAGGTCAGCTTGACCTTCTTTTCGGTCATGACTTCCTGGGCGACCCGATGGACCAGTTCGACCTGCAGGTCGAGCTCCTTCTTGAACCCGACCAGCGGGATCATGACCTCGGGTTTGGCCTTGATGCCGGCTTTCTGCACTTCGGCGGCGGCTTCAAACACGGCGCGGGCCTGCATCTCGGAGATTTCCGGATAAACGATGCCGAGGCGGCAGCCGCGGAAGCCGAGCATAGGATTGAACTCGTGGAGTTCTTTGACGCGCTGGGCGATTTTATCCACGCTGATGCCCATCTTCTCGGCGAGAAGGTTCTGGGAGGCGTGGTCGTGCGGCAGGAACTCGTGCAAGGGCGGGTCCAGGAACCGGATGGTAGCGGGCAGACCCTTGAGTTCCTTGAAGATGCCAACAAAGTCGCCCTTCTGGTAAGGGAGCAGCTTGGCGAGCGCCTTTTTGCGGTCTTCCAGGTTGTCGGCGAGAATCATCTCGCGCATGGCATCGATGCGGTTGCCTTCGAAGAACATGTGCTCGGTGCGGCAGAGGCCGATGCCGGTGGCGCCGAAGGCGATGGCGTTCGCAGTTTGTTCCGGGGTATCGGCATTGGTGCGGACGTGCATCCGTGTCACCTTGCTGCACCAGTCCATGAGTTTCTTGAACATTTGGTAGGTCTCGCTGGTGTTGCCGTTGAGCGATTTCTCGACGAGGACCTGGACGATTTCCGACGCGGCGGTGGGAAGCTGACCGGCGTAAACGTTGCCGAGAGTGCCATTAATTGACAGGAAATCCCCTTCCTGGTAGGTCACGCCGTCCGCGGTCATGGTCCTGGAAGCGTAATCGATCTGGAGAGCGCCGGCGCCGCAGACGCAAACCTTGCCCATCTGGCGAGCCACCAACGCGGCATGAGAGCTGACGCCGCCCTTGGCGGTCAGGATGCCTTCGGCGGCGATCATGCCGCGAAGATCCTCCGGCGTGGTTTCGTTGCGGACCAGAAGCACCTTCTCGCCCTTTTCAGCGGCGGCAGCGGCACGGTCGGCATTGAGATAGAACTTGCCGGAGGCCGCGCCGGGACCGGCGGGCAAACCCTTGGCGATAACCTTGGCAGCCTTCTCGGCCTTGGCGTCGAAGATCGGAGCCAGGAGCTGGTCGAGCTGGTCGGCCGGGTTGCGGCGGATGGCGGTTTTCCAGTCGATGAGTTTCTCCCGGACCATGTCCATGGAGAACTTGAGCGCGGCGACGGCGGTGCGCTTGCCGTTGCGGGTCTGCAGCATGAAGACCTTGCCATCCTGGATGGTGAACTCGAAGTCCTGCACATCCTTGAAATGTTTCTCGAGAGTTTGGCGGATGTTTTCCAGTTCGTGGAAGGCGGCGGGCATGTGGTTCTTGAGCTGCGCAACCGGTTCGGGCGTGCGGATGCCGGCGACGACATCTTCGCCCTGGGCGTTGATCAGGAATTCACCATAAAACTCTTCGTTGCCGTTGGCGGGATTGCGTGTGAACGCGACCCCGGAGCCGGAGTTATCGCCGGTATTGCCATAGACCATCGCCTGCACGTTGACCGCAGTTCCCCACTCGGAGGGGATGTTGTACTTGCGGCGATAGACAATGGCGCGGTCGTTCATCCAGGAGCCGAAGACGGCGCCGGAAGCGCCCCAGAGCTGCTTCCAGGGATCCTGGGGAAATTCCTTGCCGGTGCGCTCCTTGATGAGGGCCTTGAAGCGATTGACGAGTTCTTTGAGGTCGTCCACCGACAGTTTGGTGTCCTCGATATCTTCGGAGTAGCGGTCGTGCTTGAGGTCGTGAATGACTACTTCAAACGGTTCGTGATCTTCACCGGCGCGCTTCTGGACGCCCATGACAACGTCGCCGTACATCTGGATGAAGCGGCGATAGCAGTCCCAGGCGAAACGCTCGTTTTTGGTGGCGCTGACGAGCGCGAGCACGGTCTCGTCGTTGAGGCCGAGATTTAGAATAGTGTCCATCATGCCCGGCATGGAATCGCGCGCGCCGGAACGGACGGAAACGAGCAGCGGCATGGCGGTCTTGTCGCCGAACTTCGTGCCCATGATCTTTTCGATGAACGCGACGCCGGCCTTGACTTGGGGCTCGAGGTCCTTGGGATAGCTCCGTTTGTTGGCGTAATAATGAGTGCAAACCTCGGTGGTGATGGTGAAGCCGGGAGGGACGGGCAAGCCGATGCGGCTCATCTCGGCCAGGTTGGCGCCTTTGCCGCCCAGCAAGGGCTTCATGCCGCCATTGCCGTCGGCCGTTTTATTTCCGAACAGGTAAACGTATTTTGCTGCTTTTGCCATAAAACAATTTTAATTTTCAGTCATTCAGGTTTCACGCGGATAAATCCTCAGAAACAGTACGGGCACTCTAACAAAGGCACAGAGGGTGTCAACGGATGAGTGCCGCGACGTCAGGCAAGTTCGGCGATGGAGAGTCAAGAAAGGCCATAAAATCAGGGGTTTTCTGCAGGGCTACGCAGGGACTGTGCAATTAAGGCTAAATCTTCCGCAAAAAATGGCTGACCGGGAGCGGGTGCGGGAACGGCGGGCTCGTTGTCGTCGTCGCCGTCGTAATCGTAATCGATCTGAAAAAAAGGAGAGAGACGGACCGATTACGACGACGACGAGGACGAGGACGAGGAGAAAGACGAAGACGAAGACGAAGAGGAGCCTGCTACGCCGTGATAGTAGTCCTGGAGCCGCCGGGCGGGGATGCCGTGCCAGCGAGTGCGAGCGGGGAGTGTCTCGCCTTTCATGAGCAGCGAGAGGTCGCCGAGGGAAGCTCCTTCCTCCATGCAGGTGTCGTAGAGGACCAGCGAGCCGGCGCCTACTGTGCACCCGGAGGCGATGTCGATGTGGGACATCTTCATCACGCGATCTTCGAACAAGTGGGTCTGGATGGTGCAGTCCGCATTGAGCGACGCCTCATCCCCGATGCGGACGAGGTCGAACTCGCTGAAGTCGCACGTTTCCAGGTAAACCCGGCGGCCAATGCGCGCACCTAGCAGCCGGAAATACCAGCAGAGAAACGGCGTGCCGGTCAAGGCACCCACGAGGAACGGTTCGGCGAGGTGTTCGTGCAAGGCGTTCAGCAGCTCGTTGCGCCAGACGAACGTGCTCCAGAGCGGTCTCTCCCCCGGCCGATACCGCCAAACCAGAAGCCATTTCGCCGCAATCGTGAAGAGGGTCGCCGCCAGGCCGCACCCGAGATAGAGCGCGGGAAAGAACAGCAGCGTCTGCCACAGGTTAAAATTGTCGTGGAGAAGCAGCAGTGCCGAGAACATCAGGCTCAGTAGAATGATAAAACCAGTCGCCGGTGTGATTACGCGAACGAATTCGATCGTGGCGCGGAGAATGCGAAGTTTCGCGGTCGGGTTGAAGGTCGTCTGTTCAGAGAACGCCACGGTCTTTTGCCGTTGCGGCAGGAAAAGAGCGGGCGAGCCTAGCCAGGCGGTATCCTCGCGCAAGGCGTCGGCCGGCCGATCAGGCGGCACGGAGAGGCAGCCGATGAGGACACTGTCCCCGATGACCGTCTCCGGGGGCAACAGCGCGCTGTTGCCGATAAACGAGCGCCGGCCGATGTGGTTGCGGCCGACGGTCGTCCTCCCGTCACGCACCCGCGGCGCGCCCAGTGACACGCTGTCGGCGATGAAGCTGTCTTCGCCGAGCGACAACAGGTCGGGTGAGATGAAGGAAGCGGTTGAAACTTCCGCGCCTTTGCCCAGTTTCGCGCCCAACAGTTTGTACCATGGGGTGAGATAAACCGAGGCATAGAGCGGGCCCAGGATGTCGAGGCTCAGCTCCATGGTTTGATCGACAAACCACTTGCGCAGGTAATAAAAGCTATACAGCGGGTGGCTTCCGGGTTTGGCCCGCCCCACCAGCAACCACTTGACGGCAGCGATCTCGAGGCAGAGCAGCAAGACGAAGGAAACTCCCACGAGCGGCGAGAGCAACAGGTACCAATAGTACGGGTCGAGGTAGTTCAGGCGGTTCATCACGACGATGCCGGGAAACAAGGCCGCCACGATGAGAACGGGAAAGATCAGAAGGCCCAAGCCGTGCAAGAGACCGAAAAGAAAGCGGCGGAGGGTGGAGGTGTTTGGCAAAGCCGAATTGCGGGGTTCCAAACCCGCAGGCACCGCAAGCCCCTCCGTTGGCCGCGCGGGCACAGACATGCCGACCTTGAAGTCGGCGATACGGCAGGTTTGGAAACCTGCGCTACGGACGGCGGGCGAGCCGCGCCACGTTTCGCCGCGAGGAATGGTCGCGCCACGCGGCAGCAGCGACAGGTCCTCCAACGCAGAGGCGTCCGCCATGGCGCTGTTCTCGCGCACAGCAGCGCGGGCGCCCACAAAGCAGCCTTGGCCAATGGTAATCCGTCCAATCTTTAAGAATCCATCCTCAACCGTGTAACCGAGCAAACTGGCATCGGCGTTCACGCTCGAGTTGTCGCCGATGGAAACCAGGTCGTAGGCGGCGAAGTTATCGGAGTTGAGCGCGACGTTGCGTCCGACCCGCGCGCCCATGAGCCGAAGATAAATGCACAGGAGCGGCGTGCCGGAGAGGTAACTCACGGGAACCGCCGCTTCAATGGTGGTCGCCAGCCACCACCGGAAATAAAAGCCGCCCCACAAGGGATATTCGCCCGGCTGGTAGCGGCCAATGACCAGCCACTTCACGACGATGGGGATTGCCAGCATCACCGGATAGATCAGGACCAGGCTCGCGAACGCTCCGAGGATCGCAGGAAGAAAATCATAATCCTCCTCGATTAAGACCGTGTAGGTGAGATACGGAGCCAACCATTGCAACGCGAAAAAACTCAACACGAACACCAGGCTGACGAGCTGCGCGGCGCCGCAAAAGAAATGACGCCAGAAGGGGGTGCGGGATTCAAATTCTTGATTCTTGATTCTTGGTTCTTGACTCTCGTGCAAGCCGACGCCGGAGGACGCAGCAGCGCGGGGTGGCGAGAAGGGAGTATCGAGTGAGGGCGCTCCCCTGCTCTGGCGAGCTTCGAGCTCAGCGGCCAAAGATTCGACAGTAGGATGTCGATAGACATCCAGCATCGAGAGTTGGTCGAATGGTGGGACCTTGCGAAGCTCCGACACCATCCGGGCAGCCAGCAGCGAGTGGCCGCCCAGGTCCAGGAAAAAGTCATCGTTGACCGACACCGGCGTCGGCGCGAAGAGCCGCTGCCAGACAGCGGCGAGCTGGCGCTCGAGGGCGGTTCGAGACGGCTGCGCCACGTTCGCCGTCTCGGCGGGTTCGTTTCCGGGGGCGGGCAGTTTCTTGCGGTCCACTTTTCCGCTCGGCAGAGTTGGCAGGGCCGCCAACAGCTCGACTCGCGCCGGGACCATGTAGGGCGGCAATCGAGAGCGCAAGCCGGTGCGGAGTTGGGCGGTTTGCAGGGTCTCGCCGTCGCGCGGTACGACGTAGCCGACCAGTTGCTGGATCCCGGGAACATCTTCCCGCAACGCGACGGCGGCGGCCTTGACGCCGGCGCATTCCATGAGCACGGATTCGATCTCCGAAAGCTCTACCCGGAATCCGCGGAGCTTGACCTGCCCATCCAGGCGGCCGAGAAATTCGAGTTCGCCGTCCGGCGTCCAGCGCGCCAGATCGCCGGTGCGATAGAACCTGTCGGGGCGCAGTTCGAGCGAGGGGTTGTTGGCGGAAATCTCAGGCTGGGCGCAAACGGGGACAGGCTGTCCCCGCCCCAGGGACACGAACTTTTCGCGCGTCAACTCCGGGCGGCCCACGTAGCCGCGGGCCAGGCCTATGCCTCCCAGACAGAGTTCCCCGGTTGAGCCATCGGCCACAGGTCTCAGGTTTTCATCCACGAGGCAGGCACTGTACCCAGGCAGGGGCCGGCCGATGGTCACTGGTTTTTCGGGCCGGCATTCCGCATAGGTCGCAATGACTGTTGCCTCGGTAGGACCGTATGTATTGACCACTCGCCGGCCGGGTTTCCACCAGCGTTTGACTAAATCTGCCGGGCATACTTCACCTCCGAGTATCAGCAGCCGGACCGAGGGCGCATCCTCCTCCATCATCGCGAGAAGTGTCGGCACGCAAGACAACACCGTCACGCCGGCCTCAGTAATCATGCGAGGGAGCGCCGGACCTACCCGGACCATCCCGGGAGTCGCGGCGACCAGGGTTGCGCCGGCAAAGAAGGCCAGCCAGATCTCTTCGACCGAGGCATCGAAGGCCAGTGAGAAGCCCTGGTAAACCCGGTCCTCCGGTCGTACCTGAAAAATCGCCGCTTCGGCGCGGACCAGGTGGCAGACGCTCCGATGCTCGATTTGCACGCCTTTGGGCCGGCCGGTTGTGCCGGAGGTATAGATAAGGTAGCAAAGATCGGAAGGAGTTGGACCTTGTTCCGCCAACGTCAGGCGTTCGGAGGAAGAGGAAGCGATCTCCTCCTGCTGCCCATCGAGCAAAAACACCGGCCCCGCCCACGAGGCACCGGGAGAGCCGGCGTCCGCGCCGGCATTTGCCCGAGCAATAGGGATTTCCGGGGCGGATGCAGGCGCTCCCGGTGCCGGAGGCGCGAGGTCAGAGATGGTCACCAGGGCGGCAGCCCGGCAATCTGACAGGATGAACCGCACCCTTTCAGCCGGATACTCCGGGTCGAGCGGGACATACGCCGCGCCGGCCTTGAGGATCGCCAGGAGGGCCACATACACTTCAGCGGAACGCGGCAGGAGCAGGCCCACACAGTCCCCGCGGCCGATCCCGCGTGCGCGTAGCAAGCGCGCTAACTGATTCGCGCGTCGTTCCACCTCGCCGTAAGTGAGCCGCTCGGTGCTGAACCAGACGGCAAAAGAATCCGGACGCGAATCCGCCTGCCGCTCGAATAATTCGTGCAGCAGACCGGATGGCACGGCCGCGTTGGTGGGGGCGGCCGGTGTTCGGGCTCCTGAAGACATTTGCGAGCCCAAACTAGATCAGGGGGCGCAGCGTGCAACTAAAACCGTCAGACACGCCCTCAAATCGGCATCCAAAGCGGCAGAGGACAGCCGCACTCTCCAAAACCTTCGGGCGCATGAACGACAGCCGACGCGCGCTTGCGTCTTGGAGTGCGGCTGTCCTCTGGAACTTTCCTTCGCGCACGAACCGATCACATGTGATTCGAATCCTAGCTGGAGGCAGATCGATTACGACGATTACGAGGACGACGAGGACAAACAAAGAGGAAGGCCGGATACCCTCTCTGGGCATCCGGCCTTTTTGAATCGAATCTAAACGTTCGGTCGAATCTCTACCGGAGACGTTTCAGGCCCTGCCTACGGACCTGAGCTGGCTCGGTAATAAACCGGCGTGGCGGTTGGCGGGACCGGGATCGTATACGGCGAAGTCGGCGAGCCCGCTACATCCACCCAGGTGTGCGAAGTGAGGTTGCTCTCGCTCTGGAGGACGCCAGTGAAGGTGATGGTTACCGTGCCGTTGAGGTTGTTCACGATTTTGATGGTCGGAACAACCGCTGTCTGCAACTGCCAGTAGGCATTCAACGGCGAGCCGTGGACCGTGTCGTTGACGAGGATGCGGGTTCCGTTGACGACCTGGAAGAACTCGCAGTTAGCGCCACCGCCGCCCTGGAACCAGGTGAGGCGCAGCGGGTAGGTGCCCGCTTGTGAAACCACGACAGGGAACAGCACGTCGCTGGCGCCCTTGCCGAAGTCAGCCTGGCCGAGCACGTCGTTACCTGCCGGCGGATTCACGACGAATTGTATCGGGGTAAGGCTAACGTTTGGCGGGTTCGTTTGTGCAGCCGCCAAGAGCTTCAAGCCGTCCGCCCATTCGATGAACATATGCGGAATGTTCTGCGGCGGCGTGTTTACATCGACTTCGATGGGCAGCTGGGAGGGCGCCCCGTTGGTATAGACGGTCGGGTAATTGACTATTACGACGCCGACCGCGCCCATCGCCTGGGCATTGGCGACCCTCTGCTGCGTAGCGCAGAACGGGCTGCGGAAGATGAGCGCGACCTTGCCGGCAAGATTCGCGCTGCTATTGATAAGACAGCCATCGACGCTGAAGCCGAGGCCCTGGAAGTTCGTGCTGCCGAATTCGTTGGGCGCGGCGTACGGCGCATTCGAGGAAACCGTGTATGGCCCGTAGGCGACCGCCAGGTTGGCCGTGACCGTATTGGTCAGGATGTACGAGCTACAGGTCGGGTCCTGGGCGGCGGCCTTCGAACCGGCCAGAGCCGCGGGCGAATTAACGACTAACGCGCCGTTGGGGGATGGCGGAGTCCAGCCGCTGATCAGCCGGAAGCCGTCGTCGCTTGAGACGCCCAGCGTATAGACGCCGTTGCTGGGGAACGTCACGTAAGACAGGAACTCGCCCACGAAGCTGTTTTGCTTGTTGCCGGTTGCGAGGCTGTTGATGCCCGGCCATGGAAACGCCGGGAAGTTTGGAGCGTTAAAGTTACCATCCGCGCTCCCGGCAGTGAAGTCAAAGTTAACGACACCATTGCTGGGGCCTGCGCCCGGATAGATGAAGTAACCACCGACATTCGCGTTGGTGGGGTTGTTCGCCGGGTTAACGACGTTCGGACCCCAAATCCCCGTCAGCGCCTGCTCGGCATTATGGTAACGGTTATTCATATCCTGGAAGCCGAGGTCATCCAGCGCATAAATGCGCATCTTGAAGCCAGGGCTGTTCTGGTCTTGCAGCGTGACCGAGCCAGTGGCGAGCGTGCCCCAGAACGGCGTCAGCACGGTTCCGAGGTTGATCACCCGAGCCTGGGCACTGCTGTCTGTGTAGTTAAACACGAGTGGACCAAACGCGCCCGACGGCCACCATTGAGGGCTATTGGCCGGCCGCGTCACGTAGAGAGTATTGTTCGACACCGCGAGAAGGAACGGCTGCGCGATGCCCATGAAGGTGAGCGACATCGGTTGGTTGGTATCAACGCCGGTTCCCGCATTGGACAAGCCGAAGACGAAGTCTTGCGAAACCGGGCTGTTGTTCGTGCCAGTAACCGCTGCAGTGTTGTTTTGGGACAGCGCGAAGTCCGGCCGCTGCGGTCCGTACTGGAGAGGCGGCTGCGGGTTCATGAACGACACGTAAGGTGGCTGAACCGCCGTGGTGGTCTGGAAGGCCTGGATCGACCCGGGATTGAACTGGTCATTCACGAGCATGTAGGCCACCGAGCCATCGGCCAGAGGTTGCCAGATGTTGAATTCGACGCCGCCGCCGCCACCGCCGTTTTCATACAGGAGTCGGAACGGAATGGCACAGGGCGCGTTGGTGACGACGAACGGACACCACGTTTGGCCGCCACGAGAGCCAAAGCCCGCGCCAGCGGAGCCGCGACCCGCGTTGCAATCACCAACCAGCAAGCCCGACATGTTCCAGATATTACCGCCGTAGGGGACGGTAAGCTTGAAGCAATCGTCGGAGCCCACAGTCATGATGTAGGTGCCGTTCTGTTGGAACACGAGGTACGCGCCGATCATCAGGGAACAGTTGTTCATCTGCACCGTTGTGCCCGGCGGATTGTTGACGAAACCAAAATCCGATTCCGGGACAGAGCCATTGCCCATCAACGGACTCACCAACGGGTCGAAAACGCTGGTTCCGTTATTGGTCCATGCGAAGTCGTAGTTCCACTCAGCGCTGCTCGAATTCGGGCCATTGAGCTGGGAAATGGTGAAGTCAATGGCGTTCGTCCAGGTCCAATAGCCGGCGGGCGGCGTTGGCGTGCCGACGGCAAGGTTCGGGCCTTGCATCCCTGCGAATTGCTGCTCGGTGAAGACGGGCGTGTTATTGTTGCCATTCGCCGTCATATACGATTTGATGCGGAAGCCCGGCTGGGTAAGATCCAGCGAAGCGATCGGCACCGTCAAGCTGGCCGGAACCGTGACGAGGTTGTACGGCGCGATGGTGCCAGGCGTGCTGGCGTCCGAACCTTGGCCGGTGCCAACCACGCTATAGGACCACCTGTTGGTGTAGGAAGTGCCCGCACTGTCATGGAAGATCAGAGTGTTGGTGTGATTGCGGCCGAACACCTGCGGATTATTGGGATCCAGTTGCTGGATCACCGTCGTCACGCTGCCCACCTTGGGCGGGACGCTGAAGGTTGTGGCAACGCCGTCGTCGAGCAGTGCATCAATCCTCGTCGGGTCGGTGGTTAGGGCCGGGCCATCGGTGATCTTCACGATGGGCGGAGCAAACCAGGGGACGCCCTGTTGGTGGTCGGTCGGGTTGGCGTAGCTGACATACGGACCAGGTTGAACGGAGCTGACCTGGGATGCCAGGATCGGAATCGGCGCGCTCGGGTCGTTGATGAGCTCATGGACGACCGTGCCATCCGCCTGGGGCACCCAGACCGACCATTCAAGCGCGGCATCGCCACCGCCATTTTCCCAGACCACACGGAAGGGGTAAGCACCCGCCGCCGGGATGTTAATCAAGAAAGGCGTGCCGCCGTTCGGGACGCCGCCGGGAGGTCCGGCAATGCCGCGGCCCACGTCGGCGAAACCGAGCATGGTGCCCATCTTATCGAACAGGTATTTGCTGTTCGGGCTGGTGACTTTGCCGCCGTCGTCGCTGTTGAGGTTCATCAGGTAATTACCGGCGGCCGGGAAATTCAGGTAGCACCCGATTTCGAGAACGCAGTTGTCGATATTGTTCCCCGCCGAGCTCCCCCGTTGCGGCTGGAAGCCAAACGTGGCCGAACCCATATCGTTGTCAACGGCCCACTCACCGGCGGCTCCTCCGCCCGCCCCGGTTCCGGACGCGAAGCGGTAATCCATCGGCGTGTTGAAGTGGAACGTGTTCTGCCCGAGGATGACGGCGATGTTGGGGCCGAGCAGACCTTGGAGTTCGAGCTCGGCGGTGCCGCTAACGTTCGGTTCCTTGAAGAGCATCTGATGGGAATTGACGGTGAAACCCGGCGTGCTAAGGGTGCTCGGGTCAACCCGGTTGGCGACCGGGATCATTGCAGGAGTATTGGTCGGATCGGCAGCAGCCATGCCGTTGGCAGTGCCCATGACCGTGAACCACCAGGTGTAAGCGTAGTTGTTGGCCAGGTTGTCCTGGAAGGACAACACGTTGGTGTGCAGCCCAACCGTCCTATTAGGCACCGCGGTTTCAACTATGTGGGTGATGCCGCCTCCTGGGGTGGTCACCGTAGTGGGCGTCGCCACACCATCGACCGTAAGCGCCACGGAGCCGCTGGCGACGGTCAAGCTTCCATCCGTGAGTTCGATGACGTTTTTCTGATTATAGAAGACGTCCATGGCGTCGCGCACGGGCACGGCCTTGCTGACGTAGGGCGGCGAGCTTTGGCCGGCGGCCAGCGCGCGGAAAGCCATCAACGCATTGCCTGAGGCCGTGTTGTTGGTATCGTTCAGCAGGAAGGCGTTGACGCCCGGGACGGCCGTGACGCCAAAATTCGGCGCCGTATAAACCTCGAGCCCGCAGCCGCCGCCGCCATTCTCCCACAACAAACGAATCGGGTAAACACCCGGCACGGAAACAACCGTCGGGTGGATCGCCGAGAAGCTAAGGCTCGCCGCGGAGGTGGGCAGCAGGCTGCCGTTGAGGGTGCCAATCAGCGCCCCCATGCGGTCGCGCGGGTTGCCGGAGACGGTCAACTCGTAGCCGTCGTCGCTGCCGATCACCAAGTTATAGAGGCCGCTCGTCGGGAAATAGACGTAGCTGAAAATTTCCATCGCAGAGTTGTCGGCATAACTGTAGGCGGTTCGGCCTGAAACGGCACCCGAGGGATAGTTCTTGCCGATGCCCATCGCGTCCAAAGAAGAATTGAGATCGGCATTCGGGAAGAAGCCGGACCCCACCGCACCCGGCGCTACGGCGCCCAGGTTGGCAAAATCCAGCGGACCGTTCCAAACCAGCGCCCCGTTCTCAGTAGTGAACCCGGTCGATGCGCCAACGATGTTCGGGCCATGCAAACCCGCCACCATTTCTTCATTCCAGCGCACCTGGTTCGGCTGCAACTGCAGGGTCTGGTAGGGCTTAATGAGGAAGCCGGGCTTGGTCAGATCGACCGCTGAAAGCGGCAGCGCGGCGCTGGGCGGAAGTACGAGCCATGGCGGGACCGTGAAGGTAAAGTTGCCGAAGCTGCTTGCGCCGAAACTGTCCTTCCAGGCGAGGGAGACCGAATGCACCGAGCTCGGCACCAGGAATACTGCCTGAGTATAAACGCCGACCGACAGGCCGTTCGGATCTCCCGTGACTGTGGAGTATGCGATGTGCATGTTGGGGCTTGCGATCTCTTCCACGCCATCGAACTTCGCAGAAGTAACGTTGGTCAAGTAGGATGCGAACCCGCCATTCGTTTTGTCTTGAATGGTAAACTGGAAGCCGTTGAGCAACCCCACAATGTTAAGGAGCGTGGCATTGGTGCTCGGCAATGTCACCAGGTGGATGTTATCGATGTGACAGTTCTGGTTGTTTCCACCCGTGCGGCCGGCGAGGACCAATCGGCCCTCGAAAGCGTTGTAAGTCGGCAAGTTGGTGTCGAGCACCAGAGTACCCTTGTACGTCACGTGCACGTTATACGTATTGGTTAGGGTGGGCACCAGTTGGACGTGCAATGGCTGCCAGACCAGGTTCGCATACGTGCCCGAAGCGTCGGTCGCTCCGTAGGTCCTCGTACATCCTGAGCCAGTAAGCACGAAGGAGTTGGTCCCGGTTTGCATGCTCAACCCGCTGCCGTTGTCGGCCAAAGTGGTTTGCGGCGTTGGCACGCAATCCACCCCGTTCCGGTTGTTAATCAGGTTGAGTTGAATGAGCGTCACGTCGTCTATGCGGACGGCAATACCTTCGCGGTCGTTGCTGGTGCCAGCAACGCCGTTATTGGGCGGTGTATCCGCCAGAAAGTTACCCTGCCAGGCGTCGAAGACGATGGATACACCGGTCTTGGTGCCGTTCTCGGCGTCACCACTGCCCGCGGTGCCCTGCGCAGTCGCGAGGTCGTCGCCGCCGGCAAAGCCGTTATATACTCCGTTGGTGGCGTTAACCAGCACCTGATCGCCCGAGCGGGCAAAACTGATGCTGAAGCCGTCGGCTGGCCGGCCCAAAGTGCCGTTGCCTGCCCGGACGTCCATGTCCATAACGAAGCCCTTCAACGGCGCACCGGCGTCAATGTCCGGAAAGACGAAGGCGAGGCCTTGGCCGCCGTTGGTGGCATCGGAGATGGAAAAATAGCCGCCCGGGTTGCCACCCACATTTGCGCCGGCGCCGCTGGACCAGATTTGCCAGTTCGGGGTGCCGTAAGCGTAGCTGTGTGAGCCGACAACAAGGGCATTGGTGAACTCGGGGTCTACGAGAGGGTCTGGGGCCACCTCGAAGGTATAGGTCACGTTCCCAGCGAAGAGAACACCGCTCCAAGCAGCGCCCAACAGTGCGCCGCTAATAATCTTGAGGGATCTTTTCATGCTTTGGATTGAGGTTGAGGTTACAAACGACCAAACCGGCAGCCGCACAGAAGGCTCGCCCCGTGTGTGTACGAGGAACCATTACTGGCAACGGGCTTCCCTGGCTTGAACAAAGCCAGTCTCGGGGGGGCTTCTGGCATACTACTAGTTGTGGTAATTGTTAAAAGTATAGCGCGCCGCGATTTCTTGGCAACAAAAATCTTGATAAATTTTTCAGGTTTTTTCCCAGAGGCGAACGTCAGGACGCTATCCGAAATGTTACGGAGCCCAGCGTCGCTAGCCAAAAAAGCATGCGATTGTTCCTGCGGTTCGAGGCTATTGTTTTTCCTGCTTCCTGACTTCTGCAAGGTGCGTCGAAAACCTGAAGGGTTGAATTGGCAGGTTGCGGACCAGACATGAATGCAGTTTCATTGCTGCACCCGTTAACGGTGAAGCGAAGACACCAACAACCGAAGCCAAACCCCACAGTGGAGCGTCAACCCCTTGACGGCGCGTTGGGGACAACGCGCCCTGCCTCGGAGACGGAACCTTTGGTGCGAGGACCCGTCGTCACCGTTTCTGCCTCACGAAAATGGGTCTTCAGACTGGCGGCGCTGGTGCTGGTGCCGCTGGTGCTGCTTGCGGCCCTGGAACTTGGCCTCCGAGTGGCCGGATACGGGTACCCAACGAGTTTCTTCAAACCGCTCCGTATCGGCGAGAGGGATTTCCTCGTGGAAAACGATAAGTTCGGGCTGCGGTTTTTCCCGCCGGAGCTGGCCCGCAGCCCGGCTCCGGTCAAAATGGAGGCCCATAAGCCCCCCGGCACTTGCCGCATCTTCCTCCTGGGCGAGTCGGCAGCACTGGGCGACCCGCGGCCTGCTTACGGCGCCGGGCGTTATTTGGAAGTCTTGCTGCGGGAACGGTTTCCGAACGCGCACTTCGAGGTCGTCTGCGTCGCCATGACGGCCATCAATTCTCACGCCATCCTGCCTATCGCCCGGGAGTGTGCACGTCACGAAGGGGACATTTGGATAGTATATATGGGTAATAACGAAATGGTCGGCCCGTTCGGGGCAACGACAGTGTTCGGGGCCGCCGCCCCACCGTTGACGTTTGTTCGCTTGAACCTGGCTCTTCAAAAGACGCGCGTAGGCCAATTGTTCATCGCGTTGGGCCGCAAGCTCAAGCGGGGGCAGGCTGGCGCTTCCTCGTGGGCGGGTATGGAAATGTTTGTGAAAAGCCAGGTCGCACCCGGGGCACCTGTCCGTGAGGCCGTTCGCCACAACTTCCGCAACAACCTCGAGGACATCCTGCGGACCGGTCTGAGCGCGGGCGCACACATCATCTTGAACACCGTCGCTGTGAATCTAAAAGATTGTCCTCCGTTTGCCTCGACGTCGGCAGCGGGGCGGGGACCGCCAAGTCCCCGTGGTGCAGACGTAGAAGGAGGTGAACCGGGGACGTGGCCGTCCCCGCCCCAATCGATTCGCGTGGGTTCACGAACCAACCTACTGGGAGACCGCCCCGGCCTGTCCCTGCTCAGTACGGAGATGGTGGCATACGAGGGGGCGATTCACGACGACCCTGATAACGCGGAGCTGCATTTTCGCTTTGCCCAGAGGTACCTGGCGTCCACCAACCCCGCTGCTGCATCGAAAGAGTTTACTCTCGCCCGAGACCTTGATGCCCTGCCCTTTCGCACTACATCCCGCCTCAACGCGATCATCACCCAGGCGGCAAATGAGTTTGCGGGTCCGAACCTCACCTTCTGCGATGCCGCCAACTTCTTTTCGACCAACAGTCCGGACGGAATCCCGGGGCACGAATGGTTTTACGAGCACGTGCACTTTAATTTTAGCGGGAATTACCGTCTCGCTCTTGCGTGGGCCCGTCAGGTAGCGCTTTGTTTGCCGACGACGCTGCGGAACGGTGGCGTTCCGGAGTGGGCGTCGCAAGAGCTTTGCGAGCGGCGGCTGGGATTAACGGATTGGAACCGTGCCGATGTCCTCGACGACATGCTGCGCCGGATGTCTCAACCTCCGTTGAGCACCCAATCGAACAATGCTGAGCGGATGGCTCAGCTCCGCTCCGAGTTGACCGCCTTGCGCCGGCAAATGGACCGAACAGCAGCGAAGAACGCCGACAAGCTCTATTTGGAAGCGCTCGAGCGCGCGCCCGAGGATTTTCGACTGCACGAAAACTTCGCTCAATTCCTGGAAGCGGTGGGCGACCTTCCCGGGGCGCTCAACCACTGGCAGCGTGTGCGCGAGCTGATTCCGCATCATCATCTCGGCTGGTTTGAGACCGGGCGTCTGCTGGCGCGCCAGGGAAAGTGGGGTGAAGCGCAGGCAGCGCTCTCGGAGGCGGTGTCATTGCGTCCCGATCTAAGCGAGGGCTGGCTCGAACTCGGCCAGGTGCAGTACCGCGAAGGCAACCAGGTTTTAGCGTTGGCGGATTACGAGCGAGCGCGCCGGCTGCTGCCGCAGGACCACCGCGTCTATTATCATATCGGCAAATCGCTCTCGAAGCTCGACCGCCGCGCCGAAGCGATTCAACAATTTCGCAAGGCCGTCCAGCTCCGGCCCACGTATTGGGAGGGACTCTATGCTCTGGGCGAAGAGCTGGCGTTCGATAGGCAAGTCGCGGAGGCCAGCACCCGATTTCAGCAGACGCTTCAGCTCAAACCGGATTATCCCCCGGCCCATTTGAACCTGGGCGTCGCGCTGGTCGTGCAAGGCCGGCTTGACGAGGCCGTGGCCCAATTCCAGGAAACTCTTCGGCTCGACCCTGAAAACAAGTTGGCCAAGGAATACCTGGCGCAAGTTCAGGCGCGTCTGCCGAAATAAGGGCCCGCTTGAATCTCTCATTCTTCGTTACTGGCGCAGGATTTGAACACCACCCGGTTTCTGCAGCTCGCGCTGGGCCTCCGCATCTCCCGGTTTAAGGCGCAGGACTTCGCTGAATTCCTCCCGGGCCTCGGCGGGCTTGCCCGCGTAAACCCACACCGCATGACTCGCGATCAGAACTCTCGCGCGCAAGCCCAAAGCAAACACACCTCCCTGGGTCCCGGAATGGTAACGCTCCCACCAGACCGTGAACAGCCCCATGGCCAGGCCGATGCCACAAACGGACTTATCTGGACGAGGCGCGCCCGGTTGATGGGCTGTCTTTTGAGCCAGCGATTTGGGTGATGTAAGCGTCGTCGTCCCAGATAAACCCGGCTTTCTAGACGGGTTGGTAGGCAAACACCGTCGCTGCCACCAGCAGCAGGCCGAGGAACCACGTGGAGTGCAGCAGGCCCTTGGCATCGGAATGCTTTGCCTCGGCACCTCTTCACTGGTTCATCGCGGCGGGATGATAATCAGGCGGATCGACCAGTTCAACCGCTTAGAACAGCGCGACTAAAAACGTAAGCGATCAGTTTACAGAGAAGAAAGCGCCAGCCCTTTACAGCGAGAGCCTTTTCCGCGGACCGCCACGCCCCGTGGCGTTCGGCCCCTCTGGTTCCAGTGGCAACCACTTCTGCCAAAACCCAGCCTGTCCGCCGTCAGACAAGGTTTGTCGCGCCATACATAGTAGAGGCCACTGTCGCCGGCCACGACCCGGGCGGCAAAATAAAAGATTCGTACCAACAAACATGAGAGCTCAAACCCTCCACCCTTGCGCCGTCGCTTGCCGCCGACCCCGTCCACATTATGGCCGCTATCGCGGCCTTAACACTGCCTAACACTGCTTAACACTAAATTTTTTTCACTTAGAGGCAATCCCGACCGGGGCTTTTCGCGAGTCGTGCGAATACGCGGCGACGGCCCGGTATATGCTTTCTCAAAGTTATGAAGCGCGCTGCTTTTAAGTTGGCCCCCTGTAAAGGCGGATGGATCCGCACCACCATCGCCCCCCTGAACGACAAACGGGAAGCGAGGTTTGGCACCGTCGATGTGGTGATGTTTTCTATGTTAGTGACTGCGATCGTGGCAGTTGCACGTCTGCTCATCGCCCGTTGACCGTTTTCAACGGCATCCGGTCGATTCCTTAGGTCCGCCGGTCTTCGTCAGTTTTTCCCTTATCCTGCCACGTGGCGCCCGTCACGTCGCGCACCCGGTTGGAGTCTCAAAATTGGGCATGACTTTTCACCCTCACCGCTCTATGGTTGGCGCCAGACCGCACAAAACAGAAACGGAAACCTATGCACGAACGGCAAACCGAGGTCCTGGTGGCGGGAGCCGGACCGGTGGGACTTTGGAGCGCGCTACTGCTGGCCGATGCTGGGGTGGATGTAGCCATCGTGGACCGCGAGGAGCGCACGGCGGCTCGAAGCTACGCCTGCGCCTTGCATCCAGCGACTCTGAAGGCATTGCACCGGTTCGGCCTGGCAGAGGAAGCCATCGCTCGCGGGCGGAGGATTGAGAAGGTCGCGTTCTACGAGGGGGCAGTGAAGCGCGCCGAATTAAACCTCTCGTCGGCCGGTGGCGACTTTCCTTTCCTGGTGGTTCTGCCGCAGAACGCCTTTGAGTCGTTGCTGGAACAGCGACTGCGCCGGGCGGGCGTCAAAGTGTTTTGGAACCACCGCGTCGCGGACTGCGCGGACGAAGAGCAAAGCGTGGCCATCACCATCGAGGAATTTGCTGGAACTTCCACTGGCTACATCGTCCCCCATTGGGAAACCGTAGTCAAAGAGCGGTCCATCGTGCGCGCGCAATTCCTGCTGGGCGCCGACGGCCAAAACTCCACCTTGCGGCAGCGCCTGGGGCTCGAACAGGAAAACGTCGGGGAGCGACAACATTTCGCCGCTTACGAGTTCGAGACCGACGCCGCCGACGCCGAGGAAGTCAGGGTCGTGCTGGACCAGACGACCACCAATGTGCTGTGGCCTTTGCCGAAAAACAGATTTCGATGGACTTTTCAATTGGTCCGTTCGGAACTGCCGACGGAATTCCCGGAGAAAGAGCGCCGCGCCGCGAGGCTCGCTGAACCGCAGATCGATGAACGCATTCGCGAATATGTGCAACGGATCGCTCGGCATCGGGCGCCGTGGTTCGAGGCGAAAATTGAGAAAATTCTGTGGTGTACAGAGGTCGTTTTCGAGCGGCGGCTGGTGAAGGATTTTGGCAGGAACCGGTGCTGGCTTGCGGGCGATGCCGCGCACCAAACCGGCCCCGTCGGTGTGCAAAGCATGAACGCCGGGTTTGCCGAAGCCGGGATGCTGGCCGCCGCGCTGCAAAAAACCCTGCGTGGGCAGGCGCAGTTCGACCTCCTTGAGGGTTACAACCGGGAGTGGCGGAACGAGTGGCGGCGGCTGCTCGACTTAACGGGCGACCTCAGCGCCCGGAACGGAACCGAACCCTGGATTCGCGAGCGCAGCGCGAGGCTGCTGCCTTGCCTCCCCGGGCTCGGGAAAGAGCTGACCGTGCTCAGCAACCAATTGGGATTGGACTGGGTTGAGGCCGCGGTAAAATGAGCTTTCGTTCTGCGGTTGGATTTGTGATACTTTAAATCGGACAAGAGAATATATGCATATGACAAAAAGGAATTTGATCCTGGCATTCATAATCGGAATGGGCGCGATGCCGGCACCGGCGCGACAACCGGCTGCTCCGGCAGCAGTTCCGCAGGCTGGAGCTGGTGCCAACCCGGCTGGTCCGAAGATCCAGTTTGCGACACCGGTGTATGACTTCGGGCGCGTGAAAGCGGGCGAGCCGGTGAAATACTCGTTTGTGTTTACCAACACAGGTGACCAGGTGCTGGAGGTCAAAGCGGTTCAGCCTTCCTGCGGCTGCACGACCGCTGGTGATTGGACGCGGGTGGTGAAGGCCGGTGAAACCGGAAATGTCCCGGTCCAGTTCAATAGCGCCAATTTCAACGGCCCAGTGTTCAAGACGGTCACGGTGACCTCGAACGACCGCACGACCCCGACAGTGGTCCTGCAGCTTAAAGGCTCCGTCTGGAAGCCAATCGAATACGTTCCCCCCTACACGGTGCTCAACATTCTGCCGGATTCGCCGACGGCTTCGGCGGTGATCCGCATTATCAACAACACGGATGGGCCCCTCACTCTGTCCGATCCCGAATGCAACACCAAGGCGTTTACCGCCCGCCTCACCACGACTCAGCCCGGCAAGGAGTATCAGTTGACGCTCGAGGCCGTCCCACCGCTCACCCCAGGCAGCATCCAGGGCAAGGTGACCTTGAAAACCTCCCTCGCCGATCTGGCTTCCATCGAAGTTCCCTTTTGGGCCAACGTGCAGCAGCCGGTCATCGTCATGCCTCCGCAAATCACGCTGCCGCAGAACCCGCTGACCACGCGAGCCACTCCAGCCGTCACCATCCAGAACAACAGCACCAATGCCATGGTTCTCTCCGACCTCGCGGTGAACGTGCCGGGGGTGGAGGTGCAACTCCGGGAGCTTTCGCCCGGGAAAACGTTCAACATATCGTTCACGTTCCCCGAGGGGTTCACTATCCCTCCTGGCCAGCAGGTTGCCTTCACCGCTAAATCCAGCAATCCCCGCCTGCCGCTGATTAACGTGCCCATCGTGCAGATGCCCCGCACGGTTCCTCCGCCCCAACCGGCCGGCGTTCCCGCCGCGACGCTGCCGCCTGCCGTCCGCCCGGCGCCGCTCTTGCCCACCGCGCAGGCTGCCCACCCGGACCGCTAATGTGAGAAAAGTGCTGTTGGAAGGTCTGGCTGTAGCGGCAGCAGGAGCCGCTCTCGCCTTCGCCGCCAACGCCCTCTCTCCGCGGGGCCTCACGCTCACGCGGAACTATTTCCCCAACGACACCCACCTGGCTGCGAACGCGCAGCCAGGCACAAATCTTTTGCGCCCCGGCCCGGAAGCGAACGCCGGTGTTCCGGTGACTAGGCTGGAGACCCAAATTCGCGAACTCGGTTTGCGCGCGGCCGACAGCAACCTGGTGCAGCAGCTCTTCCAGGATCCACGCCGCGACCAGGATGGGATAGTGTTCGTTGACGCGCGCGACGCTGAACATTACCAGGCCGGCCACATCCCGGGCGCCTACCAATTGGATTACTATCACAAAGAAGATTATCTCGCCGCCGTGCTCCCGGCTTGCCTCGCGGCGCAGACGGTGCTCGTTTATTGCGCCGGCGGCGCGTGCGAGGACAGCCTGCTCACCGCCAGCGTCGTGCTCGCGCCCGTCGTGCCGAAAGAAAAGCTTTTCGTCTATGAAGGCGGCTTCACCGAATGGACGAACAATCGGTTGCCAGTGGAACTAGGACAGCGGAGGAGCGGCCGAATGCTGGAAGCTCCCAGGTAGCCCGGGTATGAGCGCCCGGCCACTTTCTACCAACCCAACCCGTGCGGATATGCTCGCGGTGCTTGCGCGCTGGGTACTCGGCGGTTTCTTCGTTTATATGGGGATGCAAAAGGCCGTGCATCCGGAAGCCTTCCTGAAATTGGTGCGACAATATGAACTGGTTGGCGATCCGTTTCTTCTAAACACGATCGCGGCCTGCCTGCCGTGGTTCGAGGTATTCTGCGGGCTCCTGCTGGTAGCCGGCGTGGCGGTTCGAGGGACGGCCTTGATGCTGGTCCTACTGCTGGCCCCCTTCACTCTTGTCGTGGTGAAGCGCGCCCTGGCAATCGCGGCGGCCCAGGGTGTGGCGTTTTGGACGGTGAAATTCGATTGCGGCTGCGGGGCTGGCGAGGTCCTCATTTGGAAAAAGGTCCTCGAGAACTCTTTGTTTGTACTGCTCTCGTGTTGGCTTCTTAGCGGGCGCGGCCGGCCATTGTCCGCGCGGTTCAGCTTGTTCGGGTCGGACGAAACAGAATCCGAAATCCCGGAACTCGAGGCGTTCAACGGTGCAGAAAAGCAATTCCCCTCACCCCTGCTCTCTTCCGACGGGAGAGGGCGAAGCGACGCCAGTCGGTCAGCGAACGCTGAGCCCCCGTGAATTTCGCATCCTCGTTCGCGTTCGGTTATGGTTTCGCCGGCCTCTGAGGTAGGGTAGTGCCATGCGCTATCGGATTCTGGGCAGCACGGGACTCCACGTCTCGGTCATCGGGGTCGGCACATGGCAATTCGGGGGCGAATGGGGCCGCGAATTTTCGCAGGCCGAAGTCGATGCCATCCTGGATCAGGCCGCGAATTGGGGAATAAACTTGATCGACACCGCCGAGTGCTACGGGGACCATCTCTCGGAGCGGCTGGTGGGCGATTATCTCAGGCGGCACGACCGGTCGCGCTGGCTCGTCGCCACCAAGTTCGGGCACCACTTCAAAGGGTTCATGGACCGCGATGACGCTTTCTCCGTAACGGACATGCGCCGCCAACTCGAGGGCTCGCTACGTGCTTTGGGCGTGGAGACGCTCGATTTATACCAGTTCCATTCAGGCTCCGACGCGGTATTCCAGAACGAAGAATTGTGGTCCATGCTGGCGGAACAAAAACGAGCAGGAAAAATCCGTCATCTCGGAATTTCCATTCTGGGCAAGGGCAGTGAGTTGCAGGCTCGCGAGTCTCGAAAGGTTGGCTCGGAGGTTCTCCAGGTAATTTACAATCGACTCGACCGGCGGCCGGAGCGGATGTACTTCCCCCACGCGGAGCGTGACCGCCTCGGCATCCTGGCCCGGGTGCCGCTGGCGAGCGGATTGCTCAGCGGCAAGTATCGCGCCGGCGCGGCGTTCCCACCGAATGACGTGCGGGCGACGTTTGACGCCGAAAAGTTAAAAATGGACCTGGCAGAAGTGGAGAGGGTAAAACTCGGCGAGGTGCCCGCCGGGATGCCTATGGCTCAATGGGCGCTCGCGTGGTGTCTGAAGAATCCATTGGTCTCGGCGGTGATTCCGGGCTGCAAAGACCCCGCGCAGGTTGCAGCCAATGCAGCAGCGGCGGAGCTTGAAGTTGCCGGATGAAAGCCGGAATCCTCACTCCAGCCCGAGTTCTTTGCGGAGAAAGGTATAGGCCAGTGCCGACATAAACGCGGATTGTTTGTTATTCGCGGCGCCGCCATGTCCGCCCTCGGTGTTCTCGTAATACAAAACGTCGTGCCCCTGCTCTTTCATCCGGGCGACCATTTTTCGCGCGTGGCCGGGATGCACCCGGTCGTCGCGAGTTGAAGTGGTGAACAACACGCGCGGGTATTGCTTGTCCTTGAGGACGTTCTGGTAGGGAGAGTACTTGCTGATGTAGGCCCACTCGTCGGGCTTGTCGGGGTTGCCATATTCATCCATCCAGCTCGCGCCCGCGAGCAGGTGATTGAAGCGGTGCATATCCAGCAGCGGCACCTGGCACACCACGGCTTTGAAAAGGTCCGGCCTTTCGGTGAGCATGACGCCCATTAACAAACCGCCGTTCGAGCCGCCCTGGATGCCGAGGTGTTTGGCTGAAGTCACTTTCCGCGCGAGCAAGTCTTCCGCTACCGCGATAAAATCGTCGTAGGCGCGCTGCCGGTTTTGCTTCCGCGCCGCCGCGTGCCATTTGGGTCCAAACTCGCCCCCACCGCGGATGTTGGCCAGCACGTACACGCCGCCGCGTTCGAGCCAGGCGGTGCCCACGTTCGCGCTATAGGCCGGCAGCATCGAGATTTCGAAACCGCCGTAGCCGTAAAGCAACGTCGGGTTGTTCCCATCGTAGCGCAGGCCCTTCCGGCTCACCTGGAAATAAGGGACGCGGGTTCCATCCTTCGACGTCGCTTCGTGCTGGGAAATTTCCAAACCGTCCGCCTTGAAAAAGGCCGGCAGGGTCTTGAGTTTTTCGCGCTCGCCGCGGCCAAGGGCGCCCAGATAAAGGCTGGAGGGAGTCAGAAAATCCGTCACCGTCATAAAATAATCGTCCGACTCATCCGGATCGATTCCGCTCACGCCCACAGAGCCGAAGGCGGGCGTCTCCAGCGGCACCCGCGTCCATTTTCCATCCTTGTGCTGGAGGACGTACAAACGATTTCGCACATTCTCAAGTTCGTTGACGATGAGATAGTGTTTCGTCTCGCTGGTCGCAGCCAGGCTCTTTCGCTCGGTGGGAGCGAAGAGCGTTTCAAATTTCCGGTCGCCTTTCAGGTAGCCGTCGAAATCGGCGGCAAGCAACGAGCCGGCGGGATAGGTTTTGTCTCCGACGGTCCAATCCGACCGCAACCGCAGCACCAGTTGGTCCTCGAAAGTACCCACGGTGGCATCGGCAGGTTTGTCCAGCTTAACCCAGTTATCTCCCCGCCGGACGTACTCCTCGCTGGTAAAGAAGGTCACACCGCGATGAATGAAATCGTAGGTGTGTCCGTGGTCATGATCGACCGACGCGTCCACGCTGACATCTTCCGCTTTGCCCTCAAAGACGAACTTGGCAGCCGACAGCGGGGTGCCACGCCGCCATTCCTTGACGATGCGCGGGTAGCCCGAGTCGGTCATCGAGCCCGGACCGAAGTCAGTGCCCACATACAGCGCGTCCCGGTCCCGCCACGCGACGTGGCTCTTCGCCTCCGGCAAGTAAAACCCGTTCGTCACAAATTCTTTGTCGTTGAGATTAAACTCCCGCACGACGCTCGCGTCGGCGCCGCCGTGGGAGAGCGAGACCAAACAACGGTCGTACGTGGGATACAACACGTCGTAGCCTTTCCAAACCCAGTTCTCCTTTTCGAGCGACGCGAGCTTGTCCAGGTCGAGCACAGTTTCCCACGCCGGCTCCGCCTTCTTGAACTCCGCCAAACTCGTCCGCCGCCAGACCCCGCGCACATTTTTTTCGTCGCGCCAAAAGTTGTAATAGTAAGCGCCGTGCTTCGCGACATAAGGAATCCGCTCTTTTGAGTCCAGGATGGACAGCAGGCGTTGGCGAATCGGCTCGAAATCCGGTGAAGCCTCCAACTCCTTTGTGCTCTGCGCATTTTGCTCGCGGACCCAGGCCAGCGCCCGCTCGCCGGTGACATCCTCCAACCAAAGGTTAGGATCTTCCGCCACCACGGTCTTGCCCACGGCGCCCGGGGCGGAAGGCTCGCCCGGCTCGGCGGCGCGAGCCTGGAGCAGGCCGGCAAACAAAAGTGCGGCCGCGAACCCCGCAACCGGTATGAGTCGATTCCAATGTTCTGCGACGACGTGTGTCATAGTCAGGGCCGTAAGATAGCAACCAGGGAATGAGGAAGGAAATAGTTTCGGCGGGAGATGGGCGCCGATCTTCTCGTTTGATCTTCGCAGCTGGTTTTCTAGAATTCGCGCGATGACTCCGTCGAATTACCGCGTGCGGCGAGCGACGCTGGATGACATGGACGCGCTGATGAAGCTATGGAAGTCGATGAACTTCCCGGTGGACGACCTTGCCAAACGAATCACGGAATTCCAGGTGGCGGAGGGCGCCGACGGCCAATTGCTCGGCGCGATGGGCCTGCAAATCACCCAGCGCCAGGGGCTCGTCCACAGCGAGGCCTTCACCGATTTCGCCCATGCGGAGCCGCTCCGCCAGCCGCTTTTGGATCGGCTGCAAGCCGTCGCCGCCAATCACGGGCTGCTGCGGCTATGGACCCAGGAACAGGCGCCCTTTTGGCATCACAGCGGGCTGGCGAAAGCCGACGACGACGCACTGCAGAAATTGCCGGCGGCCTGGCGCGGCGCATCCCCCGCCTGGTTGACGCTCAAACTCAAGGATGACGTCGAGGAAGTCATCTCTGCCGATAAAGAATTCGCGCTGTTCATGGAATCAGAACGGGAGCGCAGTCGCCGGGTGTTGCAGCAGGCCCGCGCGTTGAAGTTCGTTGCGGCGCTGATCGCTTTCGGCGTTTTCCTCCTGGTGATCGTAGGAGGATTCCTCCTCGTGAAACACAACCCGCAATTGCTGCAC
The DNA here is from genome assembly GCA_035566435.1 of Candidatus Acidiferrum sp. GTDB lineage: Bacteria > Verrucomicrobiota > Verrucomicrobiia > Limisphaerales > UBA8199 > DATMRF01. The sequence continues at coordinate 15,742 of DATMRF010000114.1, read as the reverse complement.
CGGTGAGATTCCGTTACTCCTGCCTGGCCTGATGCAGGCCGACCGATCGGGCGATGTCGTCGAACTCTTCCTTGGTCACGTCTTCGAGCTGTTTGCCTTTCGAGGTCAGGCGCTCGTTGATTTTGATGGCCTTTTCGGTCATCACCTCATGCGTCTCCGCCGAGCCGCCCAGGAGCAGGAAGTTCGGCCCGGTGGTCAGCCGCTTGTGGCCGTCGGAATCCAGTCCGAGGCCCAGCAATACTGCTTTCCGAGTACGCTTCTTTTTGCTCACGTCAGCCATACCTAAAGGCTAACCGTTGGCGGGTCTAACGTCAATCATCGAGTGGAGGGCGGTCACCTCAATCTTTAGCGAACGCCGGGAACTATTCGCCAATGGGTGACTGTGGTAGGGCTGTTTGTCCTCAAACAGCCGCTGCACCTTCCGCCAAGCAGAAGCCGCTGCGCCTGAGGTCTCGCACGGCTCGCGGCGCGTTCAGACAGCGCGCCCTACCACGTTGGCCAAGGATCGCCGAGGCGAAAGAATCCACCAGGGGCGGGGACGGCCACGTCCCCGTGCGGTCCTCGTCAAAGAGCGATCAACGGGGACGTGGCCGCCCCCGCCCCTGGGCTTACTTGCCCGGCGCATCGAGCTGTTTGCCATTATGTTCCGGCCCCAGTTTCAGCAAAAACGGAACTGCGGTCTTAGCCCACGCCGCTGGCGACGGATAGTTCGCCGCCGAGTTGCCGAAACAGCTTCGGAGCATTTCCGTGTTGATGATGCCTGGATTGAGTGCGACGGCCGCCATGCCCGAGGGCAGTTCTTGCGCGAAGGCCTGCGTCAGACCTTCGATCGCCCACTTGCTGGCGCAATATGGCGCGACCTCCGGGTCCGTCGAGCGCCCCCAGCCCGAACTGAAGTTCACGACGACACCCCGCTTGCGCTTAACCATCTCCGGCACGAAGTGACGAATCACGTTGGCCGCGCCGGCTACGTTGACGTCGAGCACTCGCGAAAACTCGCGGGCGCCGATTTCCCATAACGGCGCATTTTTGTTGATCACCCCGGCATTGTTGAGCACTAGGTCAGGCGGACCCTTCGAACTGAGCAGCACACTCGCCCAGGATTTGACCTCGTCGTCGGATGACACATCGACCGCATAAAAATCATGCGGCCGCCCGAACTGCTGCCGGAGCTGGTCGATTTCCTGCCGGGTCCGGCCGCATCCAAGAACCGTATGCCCCAAGCGGCTAAACTCATCCACCATTGCCCGCCCCAGTCCACGGGTACTGCCGGTGATCAGTACAATTCTCTTAGGCATACCTGTTAGAGCTGTGCCCGAATGCTGTCTGGAATCCAGGCTCGGCGCAATCCCCATTTTTCGCGGCGCCTATAAACCTTGTCGCGGATTATAAATGCCTGCCTGACCGGTGACTGTTAGATTGACAGCGAATGAGCCAATTGTTATCCATCGGCCGACCGGTGCGGTTGGGAGTAGTTGGCAGTCCAGGACTGAACATGAAAACCATACGCTGGGTAGCTATTCTGACCGTTCTCACAGTCGGGGGCTTCGGTTCCGCCCGCCTCCGGGCGGCGGAGGAAGACGGCGTGGCGCTGGCGATCATTTACGACACCTCGGGCAGCATGAGGGATCCGGTCCTGGACCGGTCCGGCCACTCCGCGCCCAAATTCGTTATTGCTAATCGGGCCCTCTTGGCGGTGGCAAAGCAAATACAAAGTTTTGCAACGAATACCGCGGCGGGCGCGCCGCGCAAAATCCACGCAGGCCTCTTCACTTTTCAGGGCAACCAGGCGCGCGAAGCGATTAGGTTCGGCCCGTTTGATGCCGCCGCAATCCAGAACTGGGCCGAGCATTTCTCTAATCCAAACGGGAGCACCCCGCTGGGCAACACCCTGACCGCTGCCAGCCGAACGGTTTTGAACTCTCCCTTATCCCGCAAGCATGTGTTGATCATCACCGACGGTATGAATACCGCCGGTCCGGACCCGGCGCGGGTGCTGCCGCGGCTCAAGCAACAAGCCGCGGAGCAAGGCACCGCTCTTTCCGTCCATTTCATCGCGTTCGATGTCGATGCGAAAGTGTTCGACCCGGTCAAGAAGCTCGGCGCAACCGTGGTCGGCGCGGCGGACGAGACGCAGCTCAATTCGCAGCTTCAGTTCATCCTCCAGCGAAAGATCCTGCTTGAGGAGGAAGAGCCAACCAAAACCAAATAAGAAAGAATCCTATGTTCAGAGCGATCAAACGAATCTTTATCTGGCTCGGTTTAGTCGCCGAGAAAGCCACCGAAACCGACGCCATCAACCAGGCGGTCGTCGAGCGCGGCATCCGCGACTCCAAAGCGAAGGCCGACAAGGCCCATTATGCGAATGGGCAGCTTGCGGGCCAAATCGCGCTGCTGAAGGACCAAATCAAGCGGCAGGACCGCCAACGCGACGAATTGCAGAGCCTCCTCCAGGCCGCGGCCGCGGCTAATGACGAAGCCAACGGCTCGCATTACGCCGAGGAACTGGCGACGCTCGAACAGGACCTCAACGATAACAAGAGCCAGGCGGACAACCTTGAACAGCTCTATAACCAAAACACCGCGATCATTGCCGAAAGCCTGCGGGAGATTCAGCGATTCCAGCGCGAGTTCGAGGCGGTGAAAGCCAAGGTTGCCATCGGCCGCTCGCTCGAGGGCCTTGCGGGTATGATGAAAAGCTCGATCACGGAATTGCAGGGCATGATGGGCGGCGAGATGGGCCAATCCATGCAGCAATTGCGCCAGTCCGCCGCCTCGGGCGAAGGCCAAATGCGGGCGACGCTCGACCTGGCCAAGGAAATGGGCTCCGGCATCGCCCGCCAGCAGGAAGCCCGCAAAGCCCGTGGCGCCGTGCTGTTCCAGGAATATAAAAAGAAGATGGGCATGGTCCAACCCGACGTGGCCGCCACCGCGGCCCCTCCTGCCGCCCAACCCGAACGACAGAGGATTCCTGAAAAATAGCCGCTGGATTAATGGATTGATGGATTAGTGGATTAATGAAAGCGCGCGTGCGGCTGGGAAGCTGAAGTAAGGGCAGCATCGGAGTTCGATGAACTGAGTCGAGGGATTTATGGAATATACAAAGCGACGCAACTTGAACCGCGGTTACATGAAACTCGAAGTGTGGCAGCGCGGGATGGACCTGTTTGACCTTGCATTCCGGTTCGCGGACCACGTAGCGGATTTCAAACTCAAGTCACAGTTCACGGATGCCGCCCAGTCGATTTCGTCCAACGTCGCCGAAGGTTACGGGCGGAGAACCCTCCCGGAGTACCTTCAGTTTTTATACACCGCCAAAGGCTCCTTGGCAGAGGCGCTCACGCGAGCTGGCGGGCTCCGGCGCGTAAGGTTGATGAACGACGCCGAATTTGAGGAGTTCGATCGACTGCATTACGAGGTAGAGAACAAGCTCCTGGGTCTGATCGAATCCATGGAGATCAAGCGCGGGACGGGAGCGTGGTCCGACGCGCTGCCACGTCATTCGGCCAATTCGCCAACGCAGCCAATGAAGGACTGTGCCCCAACCGACAATTGACGCACCAATCCATTAATCCACTAATCCATTAATCCACCAATCCACTAATCCATTAATCCACCAATCCATTAATCCATTAATCCATTAATCCGAACCGTTTGGACCTCCTATGACTGCTAAAGGAAAAATCGTTTTAACCATCCTGTTTTTGGGCATCGTCGGCTTCGGTGTCTATCGCTGGTGGGATAAAATCGCACCCCAAATGCGGCCCCAAAGCCAGCCCATTGACGTCGCCAAGGTGAAAGAGGAAATCGCCAGGGCCAAGGCCGCGCCGGTGGATATTCCGCTGCTCATCGGCACCAATGCGGCGACGCTCGTCGAACGCTCCGGCATTCCCGCTGTGACGGGAGTGAGCGACTACGCCAAACCCACCAAGGACGGCAAGCCAATCGTCGAGTTCCCGATCAACGTGTGGCCCGGCTGGGCGCCCATCATCGTGGCAAACGCCGGCCTGGAGCCCAACGACCAGAGCGTGTTCGCCAAGAAGTACGGGTTCTACGTGCGGCTTAGCATTGTCGATGACCCTGTCAAGGCGCGTGACCTCTTCGCCAGCGGCCAGAGCCATATCCTCTGGGGCACGCTCGATATGATCGCTCTCTTCGCTCCTGAACTCGTCAAGGACTCCCGCACTGTCCCGGTCGTCTGCCAGCAGATTGACTTTTCCGCGGGCGGCGACGGAGTGGTCGCCCGGGGCGAAATCCGCAGCATCAACGATTTCCGCATGACGGGCGGCAAACGCAAGAAGGTGATCCTGGCCCAAAACTCTCCCAGCCACTACTTGATCATGGCGCTGCTCATCGACGCCGGCATCGACCCGAACGATATCGACTTCAAATGGGCGGCCGACGCTCCCTCGGCCGCGAAAATCTTCGTCCAGGATAAGACCTTCGACGCATTCGTAGGTTGGTCCCCGGACATTTATAACATCACGGACGCTCTAAAAGGTAGCACGCGTCTGGTGGTAACGACCGGCACCGCCAACCATCTCATCGCCGATGTCTGGGCAGTCCGCAACGATTTCTACCGCGATCATCCCCAGGTTGTTTCCGGCCTGGTTCAGGGCATCTTCGACGGTATGGATATGGTCCGCAAAGATCCCAAGAACGCCGCGCGGGCCCTGGCTATGGCCTTCAAGCTGCCCGAAGAAGACTGCGGCAAGATGATCGGCAGCGATGGCGGCGTCGCGGAAGGCGACGCGCACCTGACCAACTACCGCGAAAACGCCAAGTTCTTTCTTGACCCGTTCAATCCCGCCAACTTTGAGGTTGTGTGGAACAGCGCTTCGACCATCTACAAGTCTCTTGGCACGATTCCCATTACTGTGCCGGTCGCAAAGGTCAAGGCTCAGACCCTCCTGGCCGCCATGGCCGACTCCTATAAAGACGTGCGAGACCTTTCGCAGCCCACCTTTAAACCGGATGCGCTCCTGAAGCTCAGCCCGGAAGCCGGCGCCGGCCAGGTGTTGACCAAAGCGGTCATGATCTCCTTCGAGCCGAATGGCTTCACCCTCAACGCGAACTATGACGCCAGCATCCCCGCGACGCTGGAGGAAATCGGCAAGCTGGCCGGCCGATTCGGCAACGCCTACATAATCATCGAGGGCAACACCGATGCCAGCAGGAAAGGGATTGTCCCTTCTGATCTGGTGCGCCAGCTCTCCTACGACCGCGCGGATGCCGTCCGCAAAGCCATCATGGAGAAATACAAGTTCGACCCGAACAAGTTCAAGGTGGTCGGCAATGGCTGGGATAATCCGCTCCCAGGCTGCACTGACAGCAGCAACGCCGAGAACAACAAAAAGAATCGGCGCGTGGAAGTTAAGGTCTTCCCGCTGGAGTCAGGTTCGTAATCCCTGCTTCCGCCCGCTCCGTGCGCAGAGTTGCAACTTGGCGCTGGAAAAGCAAGCGGCGCGGAAGTGCATCTTAATCGCTGAAATGCTCCAATTCCTTAGGTTCCTCATCTTCGCCCTGGTCTTCGTGGGCCTGCTCACGCTGGCAGTGCGGCTTGCGCGGCTGCGGGTCAATGGCGATTTGCCGTACGCCGAAGCCCTCGGCGTGACCACGCTGTTCATCGCTCTGGTGGTGGGGGTTTGGTGGTTCGTCACTCGCGGCGGCCCCGAAGAACGCATCGTTCAAGCTCTCATCATGCCCAGCCCGATGGAGGTGCTCAAGGCTTTCGGCCCGCTGCATTTCCAACAGGGCCTGGTCCGCAGCGCGTTTTATTCCTGGCTGCGCGTGAGCGCTGGTTTCGGACTCGCCGCCCTGGTCGCCGTCCCCCTGGGAGTTTATATGGCCACCTTCCCACCCGTCGCTGCTTTCTTTCGCCCGCTCTCCCTCGCCGGCGCCTACGTGCCGATCGTCGTCTTCATCCCCCTCAGCATGACCTGGTTTGGGACCGGCGAGGCCCAGAAGATCGGCTTCCTGTTCATCGGCTGCTTCGTCGCACTATTGCCGCTGGTCATCAAGGACATCGCCGATGTGCCCTCGGCGTTCCTGGATGTGGCGGTCACCAAGGGCGCCTCGCAATGGCAGCTCGTGCGCCACGTGTTGTTTCCCGTCGCCAAAGCCAACATCTGGGACCATCTCCGCGGCGTCTATGGCGTCGGCTGGGGTTGGATCATCATGGCCGAAGTTTTCGTCCGGCCCGAATACGGCCTGGGCGGCCTCATCGAGGTATCCAATCGACGCAGCCAGACCGGCGCGATCTTTGCCATCATCATTGTGATTGTGCTTATCGCCGTAGCCTGCGACCGGCTCTGGCGCCTCGGCGGCGACCTGCTGTTTCCTTACCGCCGGAAGGACTAACCATGAGTGAGCCAGACCCTCAACCCGCAGCCACATCATCACCTGCTGCGCCGGCGAACGCCGCGTCGCCTCCGGTTCGCGCTTCGCAAGAAAAGACTGGGGAGGGCAGACAGCCGGAAACCAAGGCTCATCATTCGACCACCGCAGCCCAGGCTACCGGGTCAACACTTGCTGAACGCCCCCATGTCGTCGTGTTCAAGAACGTCTGCAAGAGCTTCGGCAATGGGCAGGACGCCAAAGTCGCTCTGCACGACCTCTCCTTTGTGGTCGAGGACTTGCCGAACATTGGCGAGTTGGTGACCATTGTCGGTCCCTCTGGTTGCGGCAAATCGACACTGTTGCGAATTATCGCCGGATTGAAACCCCACTTCCCGCAAACACAAGGAGAGGTTCAGGTGTTCGGGAAGCCCATTCACGAACCTGGACCGGATCGTGGGTTGGTGGACCAGAAGTACTCGCTTTTGCCGCACCTGACTGCTCTCGAGAATGTCGCCTTTGGTTTGAAACTCCGGGGCGTGCCACGCTCTGAGCGACTGGACCGGGCGAGGGATTGGGTCAAGAAGGTGGGGCTCGATGGGTGCGAGCGGAAATTCCCCTCTGAGCTTTCGGGCGGCATGCAACAGCGGGTAGCCATCGCCGCCACACTGATTCTGCAGCCACGCATCCTCCTGATGGACGAGCCCTTTGGCGCTTTGGACCCGGGCATTCGGCTGCGGATGCAGGAGTTGCTGATCCAGCTCTGGAACGAGAAGGAAGAAACCGTCTTTCTCGTAACTCATTCCGTCGAAGAGGCGGTGTATTTGGGGGATCGAGTTTTCCTGATGGCGGCCAACCCGGGTCGGCTGGTCGAGGTCCTGAAGGTGCCGCGTCCGGCGGAACCGCCCGAGGTAAGCCGCCGCCGGCCTTGGTTCATCGAGTTCTGCCAGGCCCTGCTGCGCCGGCTGGAAGAAGAGTCTCCCGCGCCGCCAGGCGTCAAAGTGTGAGAAGCTGTGAAAAAACGGGGAATAGCTCCACTCTGAAAAGTCGTCTACCACCCAACATGGTCTCTTGCATGTGAGTGACTTTTTGAACTCGTTCAAACTTTCTGCGCGACGGATCAGACGGCCCGGCCCCGTCACGGTCCAGCCCCGTCAGGGGCGCAATGTTTATAGTAACGCCGCCCAAGTGAGCCGGCGCAGCCCCGTCAGGGGCGCGATGCATAACGTGAACTGTCGGTCGAGAATTGAACAAACAAACCAATCAAAAGGAACCGTGGCCAACACCTTTAGCCAGATCTACATCCAGGCGGTTTTCGCACCGGAGGGCCGTCAGAACCTCATCCGCCGCGAGAACAAAGAGGAACTTCACAGATACATCACTGGCATCATCACTGGACAGGGCCAAAAACTCTTGGCCATCCACTGCATGCCCGACCACACCCACGTCTTGATCGGGTTGCGCCCAGCCATGGCCCTTTCCGACCTGATGGAGGAGGTCAAAGCTCATTCCTCAGGTTTCATCAATGAAAAGAAATGGGTGCCTGGCAGATTCAATTGGCAGGCAGGCTACGGCGCCTTCTCGTATGGCCATTCGCAACTGACTTCGATCATTCAATACATCCGGAACCAGGAAACTCATCACGCAAAAAAGAGTTTTCGCGATGAGTATTTGCAGTTCCTGAAAAACTTCGATGTGGCCTATGACCCGAAGTACTTGTTCGATTTCGATTCGTTAGCACCGCGGCAAAGTGCCCCAGATCCGTAGGACCGCGATGTTGATCGTGATCGGGGCCGAGACGCAGTCCAGCCCCGTCAGGGGCACAATGTTTATAGTAACACCGCCCGAGTGAGCTGACGCCGCCCCATTGGGGGCGCGATGTTGATCGCGATCGGGACCGAGGCACAGTCCTGCCCCGTTAGGGGCGCAATGTTTATAGTAAGATCACCGTATTGAAACAACTGAGCCCCGTTAGGGGCGCGATGAGTATGAATCGACCGATCCATTTCGTTCGCGGGCTGCTCGCACCTGCGAAGCACTTCCCATCACGCCCCTACGGGGCTCGACCGTTCTCTGGTCTCCACACTATAAACATTACGCCCCTGACGGGGCTGGGCCCCTTCAGAGCGGCTCTTTACTATAAACCTCGTGCCAACCGCGGGTCAGGCAAGCGCGGTCTGAACGTCGCCTTTCCGAGGCGGTTTCTTAACCGAACTCGCGGTGGCAATTACAATCACGAGGGCCGATTTTATATGTCGTTCAATTCCAAGGTCATTTAGTCTAACCTCATCAGAGCGCATGGACGAGCAGCCGCCAAATTATCACCGCGAGTTCTTCACAAGCCCGCACCACGCTGCGCTCGCGTTACTGACGCTCGGCCTTGGCTTCCTCAGCGCGCAAATCCTTGGCTTAATCGTCGGAGTGACGGCCTATGTTCTGGGTTGGATTTATCTGCCGGACCTTCCGTTCTTTCGCCGATGGGTGGACGGCCGCAACGAGAACTCCAAACGCGCGACGGAAGCACAAAAGGTCGCGGAGTTTGTGCAACGCCGGGACGCGTTGTTGCGCTCGCTGCCGCCTGATCGGCGGGAGCGCTATAGCCGCCTGGCCCAGGTCTGTCGTGACATCGAAACAGCGAGCGCGGACAACCTGCTGGCTTCAGCCGATGCCGCCACCGATCCCCGGCTGCGCAAGCTCGATGAACTGATGTGGACCTACCTTCGCCTGCTCGGCATTGAGGAATCCCTGGAACGATTTCTGGAAACCGAACAGCGTGAGAATGTCCCTGCCCTGGTGCAGGACGCCCAAACGGAAGCCACCCGGCTCAGTTCCGAGTTGGACGCTCTGAAAGCCAAAGGCGGCGACCCAACGCTCGAAACCAAACAGCGCTACCTTGGCTCACGCCTGGAACGCCTCGAAGTCCTGCGCAAACGCCAACAGCGCAGCGAACAGGCGCAGGCCAACCTGGCGTTGGTGGTATCGGAACAGGAGCGGTTGGACCAGCAAATCAAGCTCATCCGCGCCGATGCCGTCGCCACGAAGAACGCGGAGACCCTCACGGCCCGCATTGACGCGACCGTCGAACACCTGGACCAAACGAACAAATGGCTCTCCGAACTGGATGAGTTCAAAGACCTGGTCGGCGACATGCCGTCCACCGACTTACGGGTCGGCTACCAGGCGACCGCCGTGCCGCCCCCGCCGCCGCCGGTATTGGAAAGCCCGCAAATCCGACGACAACCCCCTCCGCGCCAGAGGCAGACCTAGGCTCAAGCTCCCTGATGAAGACCCAACCCTCCACTGCTCCGGCGGCTGACAGCCTCTCGACACGTCTGCCGCTGAAAGGCTGGGCCCTCGAACTGGCGCGCCGCTGGAACGGCGGCACCTACTCGCTGTTTGTCCTCCACGGAAATATCTTCGACCTCTTCCCGGTCCAGGACAATTCCCACATCAGTTACGTCCCGCTCAAAACGTTCCTGGTGCGCCGTCTCTTCCCCGAGCGCGCCTGCCTGCTCTTTTTCGATATCAGTGGCGGCCTGAGTTTTGGTTCAGGCGACATGCAGAAGCGATTCTTCGAGTGGCTCGAAGTCTATGATAATGTCGAAGGCACCAACTTCCATGAAGCCGGGCCGCCTCACGATTTCATTCGCCTGGCTCCCCTGCTCCGCCGTTTCTTCCTGCGCGTCGCGGAAGAAAAAGAGAAATGGAAGGGCGTCACCCTGATCATCGACTTCCCCGAGAAGCTCATCCCGGCCACCGAAGAAGCCAACGCAAGCGTCGAAGAGCGGATGAACCTGGTCACCTTCCTCAATTGGGCCGCGGCGCCCGAAATGGCCAAACTCGATATCGGCGTGATCCTGGTCACCGAGTCCGCGGGCGAGCTCAACGCGCGCCTGCTGCAAAACCCTTACGTCGCCCAGGTGCGGATTGATTTGCCGGACGCCGAGGAGCGCTTGCGCTTCCTGCAATCCGGCTGGGCCGAAGCTATGGCCGACGGGAAAGCCTGCTCCGAGTGGTGCGATTTCACGCCTGCCGACCTCTCCGCCCGGACCGCCGGATTGAATCTGCTGCGCATCCGCCATTTTGTAGCGGAAGCCATCCGCAACGGCGCGCGGGTGACTCAGGAGCACGTCACGACCAGCAAGAAGCGCCTCATCGAAGAATTCTGCCAGGGCCTGGTCCGCTTCAAGGATCCGAAACCCGGCGTCAGCCTCGATCGTGTCGCGACTCACACAGCCGCGAAGAAGCGCTTGCGCGAGCTCGCGTGGCTGATCCAGAACGGCAAGACCGACGTACTCGAGCGGGGCATCCTCGTTCCGGGCCGCGTCGGGGTTGGCAAATCGTTCCTGATCGATTGCTTCGCCAGTGAATGCTCCTTGCCGGTCATGGAAATGGGCGAGTTCCGCTCTAAATGGGTCGGTGACACTGAACGGCAGCAAGCCCGAATCCTCATGACCATCCGCGCTCTGGGACCGGTCATCGTCGTGGTGGACGAGGCCGACGCAGTCTTCGGCTCGCGCGAGGAAGAGGGCGACAGCGGCGTCTCGGGCCGCGTCTTCGCCGCGTTCGCCGCTCATATTGGCGATTCCACGTTGCGCGGGCGCGAACTGTGGGTCGCCATGACTTCGCGGCCAGACCTCCTGTCCATCGACATGAAACGCCAGGGCCGGTTCGGCCTCTGCATCCCTCTGTTTCCCGCCCAGGGACCGGACGACGTGACCGAATTGTTCAAGACGGTCGCCGGGGTTAAAAATATCGCCCTGACTGAACCGATTCTGGCGTTCATCCGCGACAACCTGGGTTCGAGGCCGTTGACGGGCAGCGACGTGGAATCCATTGTGATTCGCGGCAAGGAACGCGCCGTCCTCGCCAGCCGCGACAACGATGTGCAACGCGGGGACCTCGAGGAAGCGGTCAGTTCCTTCATTGACCCGCTTGATCCTGATTTGCTGGCGCTGCAGGAATTGGCCGCTGTGCTCGCCTGCTCCGACCGCCGCTACCTCCCCGAACGCTACCTCAACGCCGACCGCGCCAAAGCTCTGGAAGACTTCGCGCGCCTCAAGTTGCGCGCCGGTCGCCGCTAGGATTCGAAGGGATTGGAGGCCTTTTTTCCCTTACAGTACCTGATCCTCTGCGTCTGGCATGTAAACGCACCCCGCTGCTGCACGATTCCATCTCGCCTCCGGTCATCGCCCACGGGATGTTTGATGCCACGACCTTCGCGTTGCTGCCCTGGGCGACGGAGAAGATTCAACAGGGCTTTAACCCCCTGCTCTCACCCGCTTAGTGCACCCTACAAGCGGGCGCCCGAAAACCACACCCCTATGAGTCCCAGCGCGAACGCCGGACTTCAGCGAAAACCGTCAAAACAACGATCAGAAAACCGGCACAACTTCCCGCTTGACACTCGCCTCCCTGTCCGGCAGCGTCAGCTCACGATGAGTGAGACGAAAAACCAATTCTCCCTCACCCGCGTAGCGCTGAGTACACGCGGGCGCGCAAACAAGCAAATCCCTATCAGTTTATGACACTATGAAAACACTTTTCTTCCTTCCAGTCGCGGCGGCGATTTCAATTTTCCTGTGCCAGGACGCAGGCGCGGCCATTGATAAGGATGTCCAGGCGCAGATCCTTAAAATCGAGCACAGTTGGGCCGCCGCGGAGGTAAAAAATGATTTGGCGGCAATTGATAAAATTGAGGCGGACGATTTTATCATCATTGATCCAACAGGGAAGATTTCCACCAAAGCGGAGGACATGGCCAACATGAAATCTGGCGATCTCAAGTTCGAATCGATGGATCTCAAAGAGAGCAAGGTGCGGCTTTACGGGGAGATCGCGATTGTTACCGGCCGGAGCAATGTCAAGGGCAAATTCAAAGACCAGGACATCAGCGGGACGTACAGTTTCACTGATGTTTTTGCCAAAGTGGAAGGGCAATGGCGCGCCGTGTCGTCACATATCACGCGGGTGATGGAATAGCGAGCGAGTGCGGGGTAGCGTAGCGGGGTCAAACGATTGACACTTTTCATTTGTTGACCCATTTTGAACCAGGCAGTTGAACACTAAGGTCTAGGCGCTCAGCTCAAATCGCTACGCAATCGATTGCTTCACCTCCACACAGCTCACTCTGCCTTCGCCCGTGATATTCCGTTTTCGCCGCAGATCGTCAAGCGCAATTCCCTATCGGTTATTTAATCCGCCGCTCCGTCGGTTTGGAAGACCCCGAAGATTTATGAAGGGGTCAGTCAAAACTATTGACACTTTTCATTTTTTCCCGCTTTTGCGCCAGGGGATCGACCACGAAAGTCCAGGCGCCCAGCTTAAATCGCTACGTAGTCGATTTCTTCACCTCTATAAAGCTGCCGCTCGCCCTCCGTCAGTGCCATCGCCGAGCTTGCCCGGCTCGAATCTGGTGCTTGACCCCAACGCGGTCAGCCGTATGTTTGCCACACTGATCCAATCCTCAGAATTAGATGCGCCTGCCCTGCTCCATGTTTTTTTCGCTACCACCGCTGCGCAGGTTCACCCTCCTTAGGCTGTTGGGCGCCTTCGTGGTCATTTCTGCGCTCGTTCTTGCCAGTCCGGTTCGCGCTCAGGACCACACAGTGCTCTTCAGCACCGCCGACCCTGGTGTGAGCAGGGCCATCACCAATTGGGGTTTGGATACGGGCTGGCCCAGCTTTGACAACATGCAGCGCGGGCTCATTTTCATGGGAACCAATACGGTGAACCTGGTCCAGGTCGCATTTGAGGTGAATGCACCGCTGACGAATAATGACCTGTCGCGTGCCCAGAAGGCGGATCTCACAAATATGGTAAACCTGGCCTCCATGACCAGCACTAACGCTCGGTGGATTATGTCCTCCGGCACCGGGGCCGGCGTGGATCCGTCCTATCAAAGCGGCACCGGCACAGTTTATCCGGATCGCTGGGCGGCTGCGATGGCGGCATGGCAGCGAAATTACGCGATAGATTTTCCCAATCGAACCATGTGGTTGGCTCAACCTTTCAATGAGCCGGACTATGGATGGGGGCAAGGGTCACAACAAAACCTTTATGACATTCTGGGCTATCTTCAAACTTCAAACAATTTTGCCGGCGTTCGCCTGGGGGGCGGGTGCACGCTGGACTGCGGCGCCGCCACTACTTGGTATAATTACATCGCCGGCCGCGTTTCCGTCGGAACGACCCATTGCATAAACGGATCTGTTTCCAGCTATGTCAGTTTTATCCAGACGGTTTTGGCGAACAACGCCATACCTTTTGATTCAGAGATTCACAATCTCGGTGAAGTAATCATCGGCGCAAACTATGGGATTCAGGGAGGCACCTGGTGGGGGACAGCCGAGTTGGCCCGGGGAGGTTTTGCGAATGCCTGCCAGGGACAACGGCTCGGTTATGCGGACGACTGGGCTAACTGGACGGCGGCCGCAGTCTATCGCGCGCGGAACGGTGCTGTGCAGGCGTTCCTGGGCGGCTCCGAACGCCATGGCCTGACGACGACGTATCGTTTCTTCAGCAAGGACCGCGACGTGTTCTACAACGGCTACGGGCCGCAGCGTGATTACACCGTAACCAATCCTGGGTATGCGGAGGAGGTCGTGAACATCACCTGGGGCGCGGACGTGCAACCCGCCATCAGCGGCCGATACCTCATCGTCAATCGTTACAGCGGCAAAGTGCTGGAGGTTCCAGGTGCCAGCACGAATTGGGGCGTGGTCCTCGACCAAAACACCTACACCAACGGAAACAACCAACTGTGGGATGTATATCCACTTAATAATGACCTCACCTATTACACATTGGCGGCAGCGCATGACGGGACAACGGCAGATGAATCCAACTGGTCTTACAATGACGGCAACTACATCATCCAATACGGCACCGGCGCCAATCTTGTTGAACACTGGAATTTTGAATACGCCGGCAACAATTGCTTTTATATTCGCAGCCGTTGGAGCGGCAAATACCTTGATGACCTGTACCTTTCAACTGCCAACGGCACGCCCATCGGTCAATGGTCGTTCAACGGCGGTTTGAACCAGCAATGGCGATTGATTCCCGCAGGTGCAGCCGTCGAGTTCGTCGCTCCCGCAGCGCCGACCGGAGTGACTGCCATCGCCAACGCGGTTTCCGTACGATTGAATTGGAATGCGAACACCGAACCCGACCTCGCCAGCTACACCGTGTTGCGGGGAACCAACTCGGGCGGACCTTACGACATTGTTGCTCGGGGACTGACCAACAACGCGTTTACGGACAAATCGGCGAACCAGGCAAAAACATATTTCTATATCATCCAAGCAGTGGATCGTTCGTTGAACACCTCCGGTAACTCCGCACAGGTCAGCGCGACGCCGAGTTGCGGCCCGACACTTGTTGCGCGATACACCTTCGACGGTAATACAAGCGACAGTTCCGGCAACGCAAACCACGCGACCGCCATTGGGTCGCCCACATTTGTTGCCGGTAGGTATGGTTCCGCGATGAGCCTCAGTGGCGCGAGTCAGTACGCCATGGTCCCGGCCGGCATCATGGCCGGCGTCACGAACTTCACGCTCGCCGCTTGGGTGTATTGGAATGGCGGCAACGCCTGGCAGCGCATCTTTGACTTTGGAAACGACACGACCCAATACCTCTTCCTGACGCCGGCTTCCAGCAGCGGCACGTTGCGCTTCGCCATGACCACAAATGGAGCCGGTGCTGAACAAATCCTGCAAACCGCGCCGTTGCCTGTCGGCCAGTGGCAGCATGTCGCCGTCACGCGCAACGGCAGCACCGCGCGCCTTTACACCAACGGCGTTCTTGCGGCGTCCGGCACCGCCACCATCGCGCCCGCCAGCTTCAAACCGGCGCTCAATTTTCTGGGCGAAAGCCAGTACGCCGCCGACCCATTGTTCAACGGCCGATTGGACGAGCTGTTCATTTACAACTACGCCTTGAGCGACACGGAGATTACGCACCTCGCGGCCAACCAACCACCACCTCCCACGGCTCCCACCGTCATGTCCACGTCTGTGTCCGGCAGCACGCTCCTACTCTCGTGGCCGCCCATTTATGTTGGTTCCAGGCTCGAGTCAAATGCCGTGAGCCTCACAGCCACGGGAGCCTGGTTCACGGTTTCGGCATCGGCCTCAACGAATCAGATGTCTCTCCCAATCAATACTTCGGGCACCAACGTCTTTTTCCGGCTTGCTTACCCTTGAAGTGGTTGGAGTAAGCCTCGCAACCTTTTCACACGGAATCCCAGCGGATCGGTCAATCTAAGAGCGTGTTTGAAAACTCATCAATTTTTCGCCAGGCGCGCCATCATCAGTCGAATCATGGCCAAGTAGACCATGGTTTCGCCGGTCTGGGCTTGGCGCTCGTAGTCTCGATTCAATCGGCGGTAGCGTCCGAGCCA
>DATMRF010000113.1:0-27548 GCA_035566435.1 Candidatus Acidiferrum sp. | reverse complement strand
GTTCCAGGAAACGAGCCGATATCGCTGATCTGGAAATGGAAGCGAGTATCGAAACCTCCAGCACAGGCTTGAGGGGCAGATCGCCACGCATTCCCCATTTGTCCCGAAACGGCCGCTGTCAGCCGTAATACTCCTCCGGTAGTGGTCAGCGAGTTTCCTGTCAGCGCCAGGTCGTTCGTCGAGTTGAAATTGGTGTATGAGAAGCAATTAGTAAGGGAGCCGTCAGCCTGGCTGGCCACCGGCAGCACGAGGGTTGCGCTCGTAACAATCAGACAAAAGGCAGATTGCCGAACCACCTCAAGAGGCGAAAGACCCTTGGCCACGTTCAAGATGCAGTTTTTCATAGTGTTCCTTGAATTGGCGTCCACGAAACCATATCAGACGCATTGTCTCGGAATAAGAAAGTTTTGTCAATCGGCATTTACACAAGTTAAGCTAATGTCGAAAATTATATATCTTTCCAGACCGACCACTGCCGCCGATGAAGATCCCCGTTATGGTCCGGCCCTCCCAACGAGCCAACGACTGCGGACGAGAATCTGTTCATGGACGCGAGATCGCGTGGCGCGCGCCTACTGCTGCGTTACCTTCCAACCCTTTTGCTTCAGCCGTTCCACTACCCCGTCGCTGCCGACCAGGTGACCCGCTCCCACAATCACCAGCGCGTTCTCCTCGCCGCGCAGCAGTTCCTCGAGCCTTGGCACCCAGCGTTCATTACGGTCCGTGAGCATGCGCTTGTAGATGACCGGGGCTTGCCGTGACGCTTCGTTGAGGAGCCTTTCCAGGGTGGCGCTATCGCCTGTCTTCCAGGCTTTGATGATTTCACCGAATTCGCTCTTGGTCTTGTCGAGCTCTTCCAACGTAGTCTTCATCACGAGTTCGCCCTCTTCCTTCGTGAACTCTGTTACCAGATCGATCTGAAAATCGACCGTTTCGAGGTTGACGAGGTGCTTGCCCGCCTTGCGCGCGCGTTCGTAGTAATGCTTGTCAATTCCGTGTTCCGGGCTGAATCCAAGCTCCTGGATCTCCATCATCGCCAGGGTCAGCGCCGCCAGCGTGGGTTTGAGTCGATCGAACATCGCCGCGGGCAGTCCCGCCGATTGTACGTGGTTTGTGAACATCGCGTAAACCGGCGTCGAAAGTTGCTGCGCCAGCGTTTCGCCCTCGGGCAGTTGAGCTTTGCTCAGGATCTTCATTTGCACTTGGGGATCCTCCATCGCCGCCATGTCGGTTTCGAACACCGCGATCGGCGAGTTAGTGAACGCGGCCTCCATCGGGGCGGGCAGCGGATAGTCTTCGGCCTTGAGCAAATGCACCGAGCCGAGCAGGTAAAGCGCGCCGTGCTTGCCTTCGACTTTCCAGAGCGTATGGCGGGTCGCGGTCTGCGGCCTGGCTTGCTGGCCGAAAACCGCCGGCCCGAAGCAAAGGGCGAGCAGGAGGTAGAGGCTTTGAAATCCGATGCGTACGGCATTCATACGCGCACCGTAACGATTAGGAGCCGCTTTGCAAGCAGGCAACTCTGTGGCGACCCGCAAGACGCCGACCGTGGTCATGCGCCGCTATAACATGAAAACGGGCTGACCCTCTCGACGACGCGGTGTAAGTGCCCGCCCGCCGGTCCGTGCTCACGCGCCCACTCGCTCCTTTCCGCCTTTGAAATGTGAAATCTGAAATCTGCAATCGACCCTTGCCTTGCCCGTCCCCTTCGAGAGTTTCCTTAGCGCAAATTAGTGAAATTCGTGTCATCGCTTTCGCCTCTTCCTCGTCTTCCGGCGTTTAAAACTGCGTTCCGAAAATCAGCGTTTATCAGCGTCGATTAGTGGTTAGAACCCTTCGTTCCCCGTTGGACATCCCAGCTCGGACCCGCGTCCATCCGTCCTCCAATCCGTGCCCTCAACGGTCGGTGCTTCGCACTCCCGGATCAAAACTCTCCTCTCCAGCTTCCACACCCCCGACTTGGGACCTGGGACCTGAGACTTGGGACTTGGGACTTGGGATTTGGGACTTCCCGGCGCTAATCCTCACCATCACTCGAACTATTACTTGCGCTTTTTTGCATTTTTTTTGAGCCAAAATCATTTTCGACCGGGGTTTAGATATAGAGGGAGTGATTTCCCTCTGGTCGTGACAGACCAGTCAAACTGCCACGCCCGAAAACGCCATTGAAAAAAACAACATCCTAACTATGAATACTGAACCTCAATCCACACTCAACCCACTGTCCTCCAATACCTTAGAAGCGGAGGCTCAACCCATTGGCGCGCCGAAGCCCGACGAAGGCGGGTCCTCTTCCGGTAGGGACGCTGTCCCCAGCGCTCCCATTCCCAGCGTCACCGTTTTGGCCGCCTCCCCGTCCTCAGCCACCCTCAACCTGCCTTCGCTCGCCGTTGTGCCAGCCACGAGCTGTCAACTGTCAACCACCGACCAACAACCAGTTACAATCATTGAGGCCAAACCGCTGCCCGCCACTGTGCAGCGGCGCAAGACCCGCCGCAATGGCCGCATCGCGTGTCTCCCAAAACCTCAGCGCGACATGGTCAACCGCATGCTCTCGAACGCCGTCCCTTACAAAAACATCGTCGGTGCCCTCAGCGAAGCCGGCTTTAACGTCACCGAGCGCAACATCTCCAATTGGGCCACCGGTGGCCACCTCGAATGGCGGTTCGAACAGGACCTGGTCCTCCAAAACCGCCTCGACCAGGACCACCTCGTCGATCATCTCCGCCGCGACGACGCCTCCGAACTGCCCGAAGTCGGCCTCCAGGCCGCCGCCACCCGGCTCTCCCAGATTCTCCTCGAGAAAACCGCACACGCCGATCAGGTGGAAGCCAACCTCGGCACTTTCTCACAGATGGTGGATGTCCTTTGCCGCCTGAACCGCGAAATTGGCACCCTCCAAAAACAACGGGACGAGTCTCGCCGCACCCTCGGTCGCGAGTACGACCCCGCCCGCATCAAAGAGGAAGACCAAATGGCAGTCATCGAGAACGAGCGTTACTACAGCGATCCCCCCGCGGATTCCACCCTGGCCAAACCGGAGATCCCACCCATGCTACCACCCCTGCCGACCTCCTCCCTCCTCGCCAACGCCGATCGCGAAGCCGCGGCGGCTACCCGAGCCGAAAACGAGAAACGCCTCTGGGACACTGTGCTGGCCTTTAACCGCAAACAGGCCCCCGCCTCCACCCACCCCAAGCCTCTCCCGTCGCCCCAAGCCGCAGTAGGTGCTCGGTAGGTCACGGTAGGCTGTGGTAGGCTGTGGTAGCCTACGGTAGGCTGTGGTAGGTGATTGTAGGCCGCGGTAGGCTGCCGGAGCCTACCCACCTCGAGCTCCGCTTCAACGTCCTCGTTGTCGGGCCGCCGCATCGTACCGTTATGGTGCAGGGGCGATGGCGCCCCTGCACACCCTTTGCCTGCCTGCGCTTGCCTGTCACCCAATCATGCGACATGAACGCCGCCAGCCCCATGATTACCCTCCCCGCGCCTGAAGCGCGCCCTGCGAACAAATCCTTTATGAACCAAACCACCGACCCCAAACCATTCCCCCTGCTCTCGTCGTTGCTTCTGCTGATGGGCTTTGGCTCTGCGCTGTCTTTCGCCGCCACCCTCCCGCGCCCCGAACATCCCCGTCCGGACGTCTTCTGCTATACGCAACTGACCGACGTCGAGCAGGAACACAACGGCCTCTATAGGGTCGTCGCCCATTTTCGTTGCGACGTACGTCGAACAGGGTAGGTTGCCAGCAATATCATCATCGCGCAGATGACAACTTGGTTTCATCCGGTCGTGCTTTTTGCTTCGAGACGTAGCCGGCTCCCGCTTTGGTTGGCGCTGGCCGTCATAGCGGCCTGCCAGGTTGCCAGCGCGGGTGCGGGGAGCACAAACGGCCAGAATTTCGCGGTCGAGGGACTCGCTGTTCGAGCGTGGGGGACAGAGGCCGGCCTGCCGCAGAATACCGTCAATGCCATCGTGCAGACTCGCGACGGTTACCTGTGGTTAGGTACCCGCGAAGGACTGGCCCGGTTCGACGGCGTTCGCTTCGTGGGGTTTGGCTTGAACGAAGGATTGCCGAGCATCGAGGTGCAGACCTTGTTTGAGGACCGCGCCGGCACGCTTTGGATCGGTACTGCCGGCGGAGGACTGAGCCGGTTGGTGGCTGGCCGGATCGAAACCATCAGCGACTCCCAGCATCCCGCCGGCAGTGGCGTGATTACTGCCCTGGCCGAGGATACAGATGGCTGCCTGTGGGTCGGCACTCTCGCCGGCCTGGGTTTCTGGCGCGATGGACAATTTGTGCGGAAAGAGGGGCTGCAAAGCCTCGAACGGGCCAGTATTCGCAACCTGTTGTGCGACCGCGACGGCGCCATGTGGATCGATACTACGAGCGGCGGCCTCTTCGAGTACAAGGACAACCAGCTCAGCGCCCAGCCCGGTCCGCCGGGCATCGAAAAGGTCGTCACGTACTGTTTGTTGGAGGATAGACACGGGAAGCTTTGGGCCAGCGTCGGCAACGGCACAGTGCTATGTCGCCACGACGGCCAGTGGGGCAAGTACGATCAAACCGACGGCCTGCCATTTGCCTACGTCACCAGCTTGGCGGAGCTGGCTGACGGCTCCATTTGGGCGGGCTCCCTGGATGACGGCCTCTATTATCTGCACGCCAATCGATTTTCGGCAGTTCGCCGGGAGAACGGCCTTTCCGCCAACGATGTCCGGTCGTTGCGCCCGGACCGCGAGGGTAACCTTTGGGTCGGCACCCGCACCGGTGGCCTGAACCGATTGCGCCGACGCAACCTCATGCCTTGCGGAGCGGCCCAGGGACTAACGAACGATTTCACACGCTCGGTGGCTGAGGCAGCCGATGGCACAATCTGGGTGGGCACAATTGGCGGTGGCCTCTACAAAGGCGGACCCGAGGGGTTTCAACGATTCGCCCCGGAACCGCGCGTCGCTTTTTATGCGTCGGTCGAATCGGTACTTGAGGGCGCGGATGGGAGTCTGTGGTGGGGTGGCGCGCGCGCTTTGCTGCGCTGGAAGAACGGGGGGCTGGCGGGCTGTTATACCAATGAGCCATGGGTGAACTCCGCGGCCGTGACTGCCTTGAGTAATGATCCCCAGGGCGGCCTTTGGGTCGGCACCTCGGCGGGCAGGCTGGTCCACTTTCAAGAAGGTAGGTTCAGTGAATTCCCGCACCTCATCGCACGAGGTGCGATCACGGCCCTGGCGCAACAGCCCGATGGGTTCCTGTGGATTGGCTCCGCGGCAGGCGGACTCAGGCGTGTCCGCCCGGGCAGTGATGAGGTGTTTAGTGTGACCAATGGACTCCTCAGCCAGGCTATTCGCACGCTCCATCTGGACACCGCAGGGACGCTGTGGATTGGAACCGCGGGTGGAGGTCTGGGCCGCTGGCGCGATGGCCGCATCACCAACTTCGCGACGAGGCAGGGGCTGGGTGTGGATACGGTCTCGCAAATCGTGCAGGATGACTTCGGGAATCTGTGGTTGGGCACCAGCCGCGGCATTTTTCGGGTGGCGATGGCCGCGTTGGACGATTTGGCCGCCGGGAAGACCGCTTTCATTCATCCAACCGTTTTTGGGCTCAACGACGGCATGCCCGCCGAGGAATGTTCGAGCGGTTTTTCCCCGGCCGGCTTGAAAACGAAGTCGGGGTTGCTCTGCTTTTCGACCGTGAAGGGCCTGGTCTTCCTGGACCCGCGCCGGCAGGAACCAGGGCAGCCGCCGCCGATCGTGTTGCTCGAAGACGTGCTCGTGAATGGCCAGCCGGTGACACCGCCCTCTGCCGTTCCGAGGCTGGCCGACGGGACGCCCGGCTCCAGCTCGAACGGTTCGCCCTTGGGCGAACGCCTGGTCATCGCCCCAGGCGGGCGCGAAGTGGAACTGCACTATACCGCCATCAATTTCAGCTCTCCCGAAAGGTTGCGGTTCCGCTATCGCCTGGACAACCTGGCCCAGGACTGGACCGATGCCGGCTCGCGGCGGACAGCCTATTACCATCACGTCCCGTCAGGTGATTTTGTTTTCCGAGTGGCCGCTTGCGACGCAGATGGAGTCTGGAGCGAACAGCCTGCCGGGCTTGCGATCACAGTCGAGCCATATCTGTGGGAAACCGGCTCATTTCGTCTCGTTGTCGCAATCGCAATTCTCGGTGCGCTGGCGTGGACTTTCCGTTGGGCCGCGCAAAGAAAGTACAAGCTGCGGTTGGCGCGGCTCCAGACCCAGCACGCGATTGAACGCGAACGCTTGCGCATCTCGCAGGATATGCACGATCATATTGGAGGCATGCTGACGCAGGTCTCTCAATTGAGCGATTTGGGCCACAGCGAAACTGCCGCGAGTCCCGAGGTCAGGGGACACTTTGATCGCATCGGCGCCCACTCCCGGGGCGCCGTGCAGGCCCTCGACGAGATCATCTGGGCGACTAATCCGAAAAATGACAACCTCCCGCAATTCGCTGAGTACGTCAGCCGGTTTGCGGATGAATTCTTCGAGAACAGCCCGATGCGCTGCTGGCAGGAAATGCCGCCGGATTTGCCGAACGTTCCGCTGCGGGCCGATGTGCGCCATAATGTTTTCCTGGCGCTTCGTGAAGCCTTTCACAACGTCCTCAAACATTCCGGTGCCTCAGAGTTATGGCTGCGCCTGGCACTCGCCGATTCCGAAGCCCGCTTGGAGATTGAGGACAATGGCCGCGGCTTTGCTGTCGAACAGACAGTGACCGGGCGGAATGGACTGCAAAACATGAGGACGCGGCTTGCCGAATGCGGCGGTCGGGCGGAGGTCACGAGCAGCCCAGGGCGGGGCACTAAGGTCCGATTCGTCTTCTCGCTGGCCGCCGCCAATTAGCCGCCCGGTTTATCTCACCTTAATGTGGTATGGCGGGCTGCAACGCGAATCGTTTATGAATACATCGAGAGTGAACAAGGCCATCCAGGTTGCGTTGGTCGAAGATGACCCGGGCGTGCGGGCCAACCTCGCTACCATGCTCAATAGCTCCCCCGGTTTCCAGTGCCAGGCGGCCTACGCCGACGGTCTGGCTGCCCTTAAGGGAATCCCCGCCAAACGGCCGGATGTGGTGCTTATGGATATTAACCTGCCCGGCATGTTGGGCACCGAGTGTGTCAGCCGGCTTAAGAACGCAGCGCCCGGCCTGCCGGTGCTGATGCTTACCGTCTATGATGACAGCGAGCAGATCTTCAAGTCGCTTATGGCCGGCGCTACCGGTTACCTGCTCAAACGGACCCCCAGGGAGAAGCTGTTAGAGGCCATTCGCGAAATCAGCGCCGGGGGCGCGCCGATGTCCCGTCAGATCGCGCGCCGCGTCGTCCGGTATTTTCAAGAGCTCAAGCAAGCGCCCGAAGCGACTCGCCGCGCCCCCGAAATGGCAACCCTGACGGACCGTGAGGAGCAGGTTCTCGCGCATTTGGCCAAAGGGCATGCTTACAAGGAGATCGCGGGATTAATGGGCATTAGTTTCGAGACGGTACGCACCCATGTTCGAACCATCTACGAGAAGCTGCACGTTCACAGCCGCACCGAAGCCACACTGAAGTATCTCGGGCGATAGTGGAGTATGGATCGCTAACTGACTGCGCGGAGCGACGCCAACAGAGGCTTGGCCGATCACGAGGTATACCCGAAAGCGTTGCAATAGGGAGCCAGCCGTGCTTGCAGGGGCTCCAGGGCTTGCGCATAGCGTTCCCAACGACCAACAGCTCGCTGATATACCGGTTGGGTCACATCGTGGTAGGTCGGAGCGTAAAGGAACTTGCGCCGGCTATTCTGGTAATAGCGCGCCTGCTCGGCATGCCAGAGCAGGCCCAGGAATTCGGTGACGCGCTTGCCCTCGGGTTCGAGGTTGGCGACGACGTCTTCATAACGTGATTCGAGCCACTCGAACCCGCCCAGATCCCGCAAGCGCAGCCAAACGTCCATCAAATCTGCGTAATGCCGGGTGGTGCGTTCGAGGCTGAGGAAATTCACATTCGTCGCGTTCAGCATGATGTTGAGGAAGAAGCAACTGATCACAACGTCGCGGGGATCGCGAAGGGCAATGATCACTTTCAATTCCGGGAACACCCGGAGCCAGACGGGGAGAGACATCGTGGGCGAGGGATTCTTGTCTAACAGCACTCGCGCGGTTGGCTCGCCTGGAGCCTCGCGTAGAAGGCTTTTCACATAACGTTGGCGCATTTCAGCACGGCGGCTGGGCGGTAAACGGTCTAGCGAGTCCAGATCTCCCGCGTGCGGGGGAGAGGTCGGAGGGAGGTGGTTGGTGATTTCCTGACTGAAAGCCGTTGGCTCATCAAACGCCAGCACCTGCGGGTGCGAGTCCAGAATCTGCTCAAGCAACGTCGTTCCGCTGCGCGGGTGTCCACCGAGGAAGGCGAGTTCGTATTTTTCCGTCGAGGCAGGTGACTCCGCCCGCCAGCGACGGAGCATCTCACCGGTCAGGGCGGCCAATTGCTTTCGCCGCCGCCGGTCCTCTTCGTCGTAGGCCCGCTCGAGCAACTTGGTATCCGTGATGGTTCGCACCTGTGCTTTGGCCTCGTAGAGCCAACGTATCGCCTCGTCGTATTGGCCCAGCTCGTCCAGCACAACTCCCAGCAAATGTGGCGCCGCATATTTGACGTAGGGGTACCTGGGTGCGTCGCGAATTAGATCCCGCAGCGCCATTTCCGCTTCGCTGTTCCGTTTTTTGCGGTGCAACAATAGGGCGCGGAAGTAGCGTGCCTGGTCGTCGCGCGGGTGTCTTGTCAGGCACGCCTCGACAGATGCCCATGCGTCATCCAGCCGGCGCTCTTTCTCAAACCAAACTGCCAGGTTGATCCGGGCGTCCACGGACTCTGGGTCAGCGGCCACAGCTCGTTCGTAACAGAGCCGGGCGTCATCCAATTGCCTGAGCCCCTGGAATTGCTGGCCAATCGTCCCCAGCAAGGGTGCATTATTTGGTGCCAGCTCCAGCGCCCGGCGGTAGGCGGTGTTGGCGAGCGTGAAATCCAGTTCTCCGCAAGCGGCGTTGCCCAATTCGAACCAGAGTTCCGGCAGGGCGGGAAACTTGCGCACCAAGTCGCGGTAGGCCACCAGGGCGGGGCGATACTGCCCGCCGAGAAGTTGGTGCTGGGCCTTTTGCCAGAGAGCGACATCTCGCGGAGAAGGCCGTAGTTTCGCCAGAGGCTTATCCATTTCGAGCTCAGAGTCTTTCAAGCGCCATCTGATTTGCAAGCAGCCGTTACCGCTTCGCGAGCCGGTGAAAGCAGAGCCGCCGGGAATTGCTTCCCGGCGGCTGCTCGGTTGGGGGAACCTCAGGTGATCAGAAAGCAATTCGATAGAACAGTTCTGCGTTCGGCGTAACGCTGGGTGCCGGCGGCAGGAAGGGATAGGGTGATGCCGCGTTGGGCACCGGCGTCCAGACCGCGGACGGGCCAAGGGTCGGCGAGCTTAGCAGCGGCCCGGTGGGCCAAGACAGGCTTTTACCAGCACCGGCGGTGTCGAAGTTGTAGCGCAACACCAACGCGGTCTGATCGACCAGCGCGTCATTCGCGAAGACCTGCCCGACTTCGGTCGCCGTTAGCACGCGGTTATAGACGCGGAAGTCGTCCATCTGGCCGTTAAGTGTCTTCCAGTAAGCATCGTGGGAGGCGCCGATCTCCAATTCCTGGCTTATCGGCCAGGTCCAACCGTTAGTGACGGGCGTGCTGGCGCTCAAGACCCCGTCAACGTAAATAGAGATGGTATCACTGCTGGTCTGGCCGTAGGTGACGGCAATGTGATGCCAGTTGTTGTCGGGCACGTACCCGCCCGAAACGGAATTCTGGCTACCCCCCTGGCCTTGCCAGAAGATGGACCCGTCATCATGGAGGACGATGACCGTGCCATTGGTCGTGCGGCGATCAAACAGCATTGCCCCTTCCGTGCCCGGCCCAGGAATGGGCGCGTTGGCTCTCAGCCAGAACGTGATAGTGCCATTGGCAGTGTTGAGGTCGGGGGTCGCGGGGGCAACGATTTGGCTGCCGCCGTTGAACTCTTCGACGCCGTTGCGGGTTACCGGGATGGCAGCAGTATCGGTGAGCGATGCGGTCCAGGCAGCGCCATTGTTCAATCCCGGATGCGGGGTGCCGGAAGGCTTGGTGTCTGCGATATACCCGCCGGGAACGATTTTGATCAGGACCGGGGCGTTGCCCAGCGAGCCGGTGTAGGCGTGAAGGCCGATCTGTGACGGCGATAGCGCTCTCGCGTAGATGGCCGCGTCGCAAATCAGCCCGTTAAAGTAGGTGCTCGATGCCCGGACGTCAGCACCAATGTAGGTCTTGATGGTTGCATCCAACGGCGCCAGGTAGCTGGAACTAGCGGTGGTAGCCACCGTGCCGTCAATGTAGATTACGCCATTAGTGGCGGTGCGCACCGCCGCAACGTGATGCCACAGGCCGTCGTTAACCTTCTTGGTTGTGCTGAAGCTAAATTGGTAACCACCGCCGTAAACCATGAAATAGACGGTGCCATCGGCATTCACCGCAAAGGCATACTCTCCGTTGAAACCATTCGGGTCGCGTTGTTGGATGATTCGGCCATCGGTCGTGCTGGTCGTATTGACCCAGGCCTCGAGAGTGAAGTCAGTGGTGCCCGCCAGGGAGGGGCCGGTGCCCAGATCGATGTAGGCGCTGGCACCGTCAAACTGATACGCCGTTTTGCCGGACTGGAATCCCGCGTAGGTGGGAGGGCGCGGCCCAATTGCGCCGAGGGTCATGCTGTTGCTGATCGCCCCGTTATGGGCGTAGCCAGAATAGTCATTGGCGGTAACGCCCGTGGTTTCTCCCAACGGCCAGTGGGAATTGGGACTATCGGCAACGACCGCTACCGTGTAGGCATCGGGTGCCGCCACCACGTTCATGTAATTGGTCGAGCTGTTGACGACGGGCGGAGAGAATTGATTGCTGACCGTCACGCTGTAGCCGGCGAGGCCCAACGTCAGGTTGCTCACGGTCAACGAAGCACTCGTGGCGCCCGTGATGAGCGAACCATTCTTATACCACAGGTAGGTCAAGGGAGCGGCACCGCCTGCGACCACGGATAGCACAATTCGGGTGCCTCGGTAAACTGTACTGGTGGTCGGTGAGAGATCGGTGCTGATCAATGGGATTTGATTAACCGTGACCGTGACGGCATCGCTGGTAGCCGTGCCGTAGAGATTGGTGGCGACAAGCACCCAACTGCCACCGTCCTCCGGGTTGGCTGTCTTCGAGAAAGGAACTGTGGTTGCGCCCGGGAAATTAGTTCCGGCGTGCTGCCATTGGTAGGAAACCGGTCCAACACCGATTACCCTTGCCGTCAGGTCGAGGGAAGAGCTTTGGTTTACACTGACCTTCGCCGGGATCCTGGTCACCACGGGCTGGTCCGTGAGGATGAAGCCTGCCAGCGCGCAGCTCTGTGCGGAGCTGATGTTTCTGGTGACCGCGCCAAACGTGATGGTATCGCTGGCTCCCGGAATCGCGAGCAATCCCACGGGGCCAGGGTAATTGGAATTGCCGGCGGTATAAATGGTGTCGAAGGCGTTTGTGGTAGTAGTTGCTCCTGCCGTGACAACCACGCGCGAGTTGGCGGTGCATTTAACGGCACCGATCAACTCAATGACGTAGCCGTTCGGGAAAGCGGTGCTCAACCCCGACAAGTGGTTCGTCCAACCGGTGTTGTCCTCAAAGCCCCAAGTCACCTCATCGTTGCCAGGCAAGACCGATGATGTCGAAACCTGTAATGGCCCAGCGTTGGTCCATTCATCGGCCGGGTTCACCAGGTTCCCGATGTCGCCTGACCAGGGATTCACTGCGCTCAAGTTCGCAGTGACTGATCCCAAGGTCACGTTCGTGGCCACAGCAGCGGAACAATCCAGGGGGTCGGTGTTGACCCAGTTTGCAGGGATTACGCCAAAAGCCTTGGCGGTCACTGGGAAACCCGTCGTTTGATAGCCCTGGCCGAAACCGATCTTCTGCGGCGTGGTGCCTGAATCGTAATACCAGGCCTGAAAGTTAAGTCCGATGGTTGTGCCGGCTTGTGCCGCGCCTAACATCAGGGCGGCGGCGGGAACCGCCAGTATGGTCTGCTTCAATGGCGCCTGGTTGAACAATTTCCTTTTCATCAATGGTTGGGGTTATTCGATTTTTGGTCGTCGTCTATCGCCTGGCCAATGCCTCCTGCGCCCGATCACATGCACGCACCTTCGCCGGGGCATTAACGCTGCTTACTATGCACTTTGGGGAAGCCGGCGCCATACCACAAATTGGGGAGGAGCCGGCCAACCCGGAAATGCCACTCCGATCCGGCGAACGTCATGGCCCTGGCAAGAGAGCCTCCTGTCGGATCCCGGCCAGTGGCCACCGCGTGAGGAGGTTTCCTTCCATCACCCAAATGTGGTATTCATGCCTCCGGTGATGGTTGGTATAAGAAAAAATGCCTATGACGATGAAGCATGACAGGAACCAATCCGGTTTCACCCTGATCGAACTGTTGGTGGTCATTGCTATCATCGCTATCCTGGCCGCGATGCTTTTGCCGGCGCTGGCCGGCGCGAAGGAGAAGGCCCAGCGCACTCAATGCGTTAACAACAACCATCAGATTGGCATCGCCACCCACATGTACGTCGCGGATAACAAGGACAAGATGCCATACCCAAACTGGAATCCGCCGTGGGTAGCCGGTTGGCTCTACGACCCGGTGAACGGCGCGGTGCCTGACCTGATCATCGCTCCGTACAACATGAATCCTCAGTTGGCTTATCAAGGCGGCCAACTTTGGCAATACATCAAGAACACGGCCGTTTTTCGTTGCCCCTTGGATAAAACCAATTCTCCTACCTGGAAGCAGCGCGCAAACAAATTGTCCACCTACGTCCAAAACGGCTCGATTTGCGGATACGGCGCCCTGGGTCCGAAGAGTTATAACCAGAGCGATTTCCGGCAAGACTCGTATGTCATGTGGGAGCCAAACGACCCGGGAAACGGCGTAGGCTACAACGACGGCGCCAGCTTCCCGGACCCAACGGTTGACGGAGGCCTTGGCACGCGTCACGGGAAAGTCGGCGGCATTGTCATGGTAGTGAGTGGCGGTGTGACCTTCGTTCAGTCCAATCGGTGGTTCGTATTGTCCAGAGATATCAGCAAGAACGAGCTTTGGTGCACTCCCGGCACTGCCAACGGCCGTTGAATGGAGTGAAATTCTGGAGCTTCCTCTTCCCGGTTGCGCTCGGCTGCGTGGCTGGCGCGAAAGCCGAGCTGCGCGTCCCCTCATTTATCGCTTATCTCGACCCGAACCCCGATGGCGCGCAGGTGTCGCCCCGCCGCGGCATTACCGGTTGGAATGACCCCGCGGTCAAGGTGCTATGGTTTGGCGAAATCAAGCACCCCGGAAAACTCGAGTGCTCGGTGGGCTTGCGGCTGCCCGAAGGCGTGGCGTCCGGATTTCGGTTAACAATTGGCGGAACCGCGCGTGAGGCAGTGGCGAAGGGGGCCGGGACGAATCTGATCTTAGTCCCGTTCGGCGCCGTCGAAATCGCGGCGACGGGCTATCAGCGCTTCATGCTCGAGTCGCTCAATCCTAAAGGCCAATCGGCCGGGGACATCGACGCCCTCATTCTCGATGGCCCGGCGGCGCAAGACGCGCATTTCAACCTGAAGCCACGTCGCAATGCCGCCTCGGTGCATTTGGCTTATCTGGCACCGGGTCGGACGAACATCGATGCCTTTTATTGTGAGGTGACTGCGGTCGAAGACCCGATTTGGACTTTCTACATGGCCTGCGGGTGGCATCGCGGTTACTTCGGCATGCAGGTCAATAGCCCCAGCGAGCGACGTATTATTTTCAGCGTTTGGGACAGCGGTGGCGAGGCAGTGGACCGTAGCAAAGTCGAAGCCGGAAATCGCGTAACGTTGCTGGCGAAGGGGGAGGGGGTCTATGCCGGTGATTTTGGCAACGAAGGCACCGGCGGCCACAGCCACTTGATCTTTCCTTGGAAAACGGGCGAGAAACAGCGCTTTCTGGTGACTGCCAAACCGGCAGACGCGACCCACACGATTTTTTCCGGCTACTATTTTCGGCCCGATCTGCAGGAGTGGATGCTAATCTCGAGTTGGAAGGCGCCCAAAGAGGGCGGTTACCTGCGCGGCCTTCACAGTTTCAGTGAGAATTTTGGAGGAGCGAACGGCCAACTCCGCCGCAAGGCGCTGTATGGCAATCAGTGGATTCGGACCTCCGACGGCCAGTGGGGCGAGTTGACCGTGGCCACATTTAGCCATGACGGCACTGGCCGCTCTGACCGGCTCGATCGATTCATGGGTGTTGAGGATGGACAGTTCTTTCTCTCCCATGGAGGATTCGTTCCGGGGTTCACCACATTCGGCGAGAAATTCAGTCGCCCACCGAGTGGCAAGGTTCCATCTGATATTGCGGCAATCGTGGAGGCGGCGAAACCGACCCCAGTCGATGAAGCGCAGGCACGTTGACTTCTGCGCTGAAGGAGGATCGGACGACGCGGCGCGTCACCACTTTTGCGCCGTCCCATAGCCGCGCACAAAACCGATGCACTGTGCGACTTCCGGTGTCGAATTTTCCCAGTGGTATTCGTATTCGATGGAGAGATTGCCTGCGAATTCTTGAGCTTTGAGTTCTTGCAGAATACCGGGAATATCGGACACACCATTGCCATAAGGCACGTCATGCGCACGGGGGCCCATTTCATTTAGGTCTTTTAGATGACTGCTGATGATACGGCCTTTGAGGATGCGCAGGCAGTCCACAGGTTTGAGGTTCGAACGAACCCAATGGCCCGTATCTGCACAAGAGCCGATGCGCGGGTCGCGGTCTTTCACCAGTGAGAGGATGTATTCCGGGTCCCACATGCGGTAATTCGGGTTGTTCGGCTGCTTCGGATGATCATGGAAACCGACCATGACGTCGTACTCCTTGACCATCTTCTCGATGGTGTCCAGGGCGTCCACCGACTCGGTGGTGATGGCGCGAAGTCCCATCGTTTTGGCGAACTCGAACAGCGTCCGCGCTTGCGCCTCATCTTTGGGGACCTGTACGACGCCGTAGTTTACCGCTTTGATTTTGTATTGGGCGAGTTTGTCTTTGACCTTCTGGATGGTTTCAGGCGAAGCGTGGTGATCCCAGCCGACATTGGGCTCTTCTTTGCTCAGTTTTTGTCCCGGGTAGAATTCGATCACTTTGCCGCCCGCCTCGGCGGTCTT
The DNA here is from genome assembly GCA_035566435.1 of Candidatus Acidiferrum sp. GTDB lineage: Bacteria > Verrucomicrobiota > Verrucomicrobiia > Limisphaerales > UBA8199 > DATMRF01. The sequence continues at coordinate 12,291 of DATMRF010000113.1, read as the reverse complement.
TTCGATCGCTTCAAAGACTGTGAAATGATTGAAGGTGTAGGCCTGGCAACCGATGAAAAAGCCGCCGGTCTTGAATTCGTCGGGGATTTTATTTTCGGCGCGAAGCGAAACGCTCGACACGAGGGTGGCGGCCAGACAACACATACTGAAGGGGAGGATTTGTTTGAGGAACATAAGCGGCAATGGGTTTTGGTTGCGCAACAGGCAATTTGTACGCACAGGCACTTGTGAACTCAAGCGTGCAATGTTCGCCGGCGCGAGTAGCTCGCCCTTGCCATTTGCGCGAGGCTTGCGCCAGTATCGTCCCATGCGCATTCCTTACTTCCGGGTCAACGCGTTCACTTCGAGCCCGTTTGGTGGGAACCCGGCCGGGGTTTGTCCGCTGGAACGGTGGTTGCCCGATGAAGTCCTGCAACGTATCGCCGCCGAGAACAACCTTTCTGAGACCGCGTTCTTCACGAGAGCGAAGGACGAGTTTCGTTTGCGCTGGTTTACGCCGGCTCTGGAGGTAGATCTTTGCGGACATGCTACGTTGGCTTCTGCTTTCGTTCTTTTCAAGGAACTGGCGCACAGGGGTCAAACTGTGAGGTTCGAGACGCTGAGCGGCACTCTGAGTGCCACGGCGCGCGGCGACGTCATTGAGCTGGACTTTCCATCGCGCCCGGCGACGCCCTGTTCAACGCCGGAGAACCTGTTGCGAGGCCTTGGGAGCAAGCCGGCCGAGGTTTTGAAATCCCGTGATTACCTCGCCGTGTTCAACACCGTCGCGGAGGTGGCGGCGCTCGAACCCGATACGCAAGCGTTGAGTCAACTCGACTCGCTCGGAGTGATCGTTACGGCGCCTGGCGGCGGTGCTGACTTCGTTTCCCGGTTCTTTGCGCCACGAGTGGGTGTGCCGGAGGATCTGGTCACCGGTTCAGCGCACTGCACGTTGATTCCTTACTGGGCCGAACGACTCGGGAAGCCCGAATTGTTCGCGAAGCAAATCTCCAAGCGTGGCGGCGAGCTGTTTTGCCGGAACGCGGGTGAGCGCGTCGTCATCGGCGGGCGGGCGGTGGTGTATTGCCGGGGCGAGTTGGAAATTCCAGCGGAATGAGCGGGAGTGAAGTGGCGGAGAGAGGGGGATTCGAACCCCCGGTGGGGTATAAGCCCACTCACGCTTTCCAGGCGTGTGCGTTAAACCACTCTGCCATCTCTCCCGCCAACAGGCTCCAGTGTGAGGCAGCACCCCAACGTACGCAATATATTTCCCCCCGCAGCCGACCGGGCGCGTATGGTAACAAGTGCGCAGGACATCTATGAGAAACGAAGCGATTAGGAATCGAATCAAAGTGATCGAGGGAGACATCACGAAGCAGGCGGTGGACGCGATTGTGAACGCGGCGAACACGACGCTGCTTGGCGGGGGCGGTGTCGATGGGGCGATCCATCGCGCGGCTGGGCGCGAACTGCTGGAGGAATGCCGGAAGCTCGGCGGGTGCGCCACCGGCCAGGCAAAGATTACCAAGGGTTACAAGCTGCCGGCGAAATGGGTCATTCACACGGTGGGGCCGGTCTGGCGTGACGGAAACCATGGCGAGGATGAGTTGTTGGCGAGCTGCTACCGGAACTGCTTTGCGTTGGCTGAGCAACATGGGATTAAGACGATTGCCTTCCCGTCCATCAGCACCGGGGCGTACGGGTTTCCGATAGAGCGGGCGGCGCGAATTGCGGTGACGGAGACGAAGAAGTTTTTGGAGAAAGCCAGCGTGGTAGAGAGTGTGCTGTTGGTCTGTTTTGGCAAGCAGGCGTACGAGATCTATTCCATCGCACTGGATGAACTTACAGATTGAAGCAGGGGAAGATCTCTCCTTACTTGTCGTGCTCTTGTCCGCGAGGCGCAGAGGCCTTGAAGAGTTCGGTCATCGTGATCTGAAACTCAGGCAGGAGTTTATCGCTCAGGATTTCGCTTCCCGCCAAAATGCATTTGAGCATGAGGCCGTATTGAGTGGCGTGATAGACTTCGACGTTGTCGTAACGGGGGTCGATCATCCATAGGCGAGGCAGTTTTAGTTCTTCATAAATCTGCTTCTTGAGGACCGTGTCCGGCGCATGATCGTCGGAGCTGACGATCTCGGCGGCGAGCCAGAGTTTTCCGGTTGCGACGGTCAGCAGGGACAGATCGGGCCGGACGACGGTTTCGTTGGAAAGGCGGACGCTCGAGCGCGGGGCCAGCAGGCGGGTGCTGGTAAGGTTGGCGACGCTGGCGTGGACACACTGATGCAACCGCGCGCAAATCTGTTCGTGCCGCTCGCTGGGCGCCAGGCGGAGCATTGGTTCGCCGTTTAAAGTCTCTTCGTACGGATGGGTCATTGGTTCGTCAACACAGTACGCAGGTAGCGACCGGTGTGCGAGACTTTGTTGCGCGAGATGGCTTCGGGGGTGCCCTCGGCGACGACCCGGCCGCCGGCGTCGCCTCCTTCCGGGCCGAGGTCGATAACCCAATCTGCTTCGGCGATTAAGTCCAAGTTATGTTCGATGACGAGAACGGAATGGCCGGCATCGACGAGGCGTTGGAGCACCTCGACCAGGCGTTTGACGTCGGCCATATGCAGGCCAATCGTGGGTTCCTCGAGGATGAAGAAGTTGCGCCTGGGGAACCGGTCCAGCAGGTCGGGCTCCTTCAAGCCGGTGAGCAAATGGGTGACGAGTTTGACGCGTTGGGCCTCGCCGCCGCTCAGGGTCGGGCTGGTCTGGCCGAGTTTCAAATACCCCAGGCCCGTGTCGTGCAACGCTTGCAGTGCGCGTTTGAGCCTGGGCAGGCTGGAGAAGAAATCCAACGCTTCGTTCACGGATAAATCGAGGACCTGGGCGATGTTTTTGCCGGCGTATTCCACGTCGAGCGTTTCGCGATTGAACCGCGTGCCGGCGCAGACTTCGCAGCGGACAAAGGCGGGCGGGAGAAAATTCATTTCGAGCTTGATCGTGCCGGCGCCTTCACACTCGGGGCAGCGGCCCTGGGCGCTGTTGAACGAAAACCGCCCTGGCCCGTAGCCGCGCAGCCGGGCCTCGGGCACCTGTGCGAACAATTGACGGATGTCGTCGAGAAAGCCGACATAGGTCGCGGGGATGGAGCGGGGCGTGCGGCCGATGGGGGATTGATCGACTTCGTAAACGGCGTGGATGGGGTCGAAGCCGATGAGCGGGGAGGTGGAACCGGTGGCGGGTGGAGCGTGGAGCGTGGAGCGTGATCCGCCTTTGCCAAGGCTTCGGTGGACAAGGGCGCGACCGGTTTTTCGAGACTTAAGTGCCTCGGTCAATTGGGGGAGAAGGCATTCGCGGATGAGGGTGCTCTTGCCGGAGCCGCTGACGCCGGTGATGAGAACCAGGCGGCCCAGGGGGAACCGGACGGTCAGGTCTTTCAGGTTATTCTTGTTGGCGTGGCGAAGTGTCAGCCAGGTGTGGGTGGGTCCGGTTGCAGGAGTCGAATCGGGCGTGCTCGGATCCGCCTGGGATTTTGAATCGAGCCTCCTTGCGTCGGCTCCAACAAGGACGGGGCGGCGGCGGCCGCGGGTGGGATAGGTTTTGTGGGTTCGCAGGCACTGGCCGGTAATCGATTCCGGGTGCCGGAGCAGTTCGCTGAGGGTGCCGGCGGCGACCACTTCACCGCCGTGGACTCCCGCGCCCGGGCCAAGGTCGATAATGTAATCGGCGCGGCGCATCGTTTCCTCATCGTGTTCGACGACGAGAACAGAGTTGCCACGGCCGCGGAGTTTTTCCAAGGCGGCCAGCAACTGCTCGTTATCGCGCGCATGGAGGCCAATAGTGGGCTCATCGAGGATATAGAGAACACCGCTCAAGTTCGAGCCGAGCTGGGCGGCGAGGCGGATCCGCTGGCTTTCTCCCCCGGACAGCGTGGGCATGGCGCGGCCGAGCTGGAGGTACCCGAGACCGACTTCACACAAGAACTTCAGGCGCTCGCGAATCTCCGGCAGAATATCCCGGGCGATGATGGCGGCCCGCCCTTTCAACCTGACGCCCTGGAAGAGTTTGGAGGCGCTAGCGACTGACATTTTGGAAAACGTGTCGATCGTTGGCGGCGAGTCCGAGTCGTGCACCGAAAATCGTAAATCGTCAGTTTGGAGCCTGACGGCGCGCGCGATTGGGTTCAACCTGGCTCCTTCGCAGTCCGGGCACATCTCGCGCTCACCTTCCTGCCACTCGAACCAGGATTCTTCGATGGCCTCGGCGCGAGCGCCGCGGTCCACGTCGGGCAAATAGAAGAGTTCGCCGAAGCCGCGACAGCGGGTGCACCAGCCCTGGGGCGAGTTGTAGCTGAAGTTTTTCGGATCGAGCGGCGCGAACGAGCGGCCACATTTGGGGCAGGAACGTTCGGTGGAATGGACGGAGAGCTGGCCGTGGGTATCGAGGGCGTAGAGCAGGCCGTTTCCGAGCTTCAGAGTTTCGTCGATGAGAGCTTGATGGGCGCTGAGGACAGCGCGCCCTACCTTGCCGGTGACGATTTCGACATCGTGTTCGCGGAAACGGTCCAGGCGCAAGCGCTCGCTCGTGGGGTGGAGCTTGCCATCCGCGCGCACCTGGGCATAGCCATGAGTGGCGGCCCATTCCCCGACGTCGGTGTGAAAGCCCTTGCGATTCTTTACCACCGGAGCCAACAGAGTGAGTTCGCCCCGCTTGCGAAGTTCGGTTCGCAGGCGCCGGCCAAGCTCGTCGCGGGTCTGGGCCTCGACGGCGACCTGGCAATCGGGGCAGTATTGTGTTGCCAGGCGCGCGAAGAGCAGTCGGATGAAGTGATAGACCTCGGTGACGGTCGCGACGGTGCTTTTGCCGCCGCCGCGGCTGGTGCGTTGCTCGATGCTGACGGTCGGCGGTATGCCGGTGATTCGATCGACGTCCGGCTGGGAGAGTTGCTCGACGAATTGCCGGGCATAGACGTTCATCGAATCGAGGAATCGACGCTGGCCCTCGGCGAAGAGCAGATCGAACGCAAGCGTACTCTTGCCCGAGCCGCTGACACCCGTGACCACGACGAACCGTCCGCGGGGGATGCGCAGCGACAGATTCTTGAGGTTATGCTCCCGCGCGCCATGGATGACGATGGCCTGATCGGGTTCGGAGAGTAGATCGGTTTCTTTAAGCACGGTTGGTGACAAAAGGATTGCGTCAGATTGCGTCAGAGTTGCAGGGGTATGATTTCAGCCGTCTCTTCGAAGCTGTGAAAAAATTGGCAAAAGGCTCGAAATCGCAAAATGCCGCTTTTGATAATCAACTAGTTGCGAGAGTTAATTTTCATGATTTTCAATTTCTTCACACGTTTTTCGGGACTTAGGCAATGACCGGCATTCGACCCCAACTTTAAAATGCTTGTCATTACCCGCAACTTCCTGAGCTTGGGATGCGTTTGCCTTCTTGGCCGCCCAAACCCACAGGAAAATGCCCGGAATTCGCTGCCATCGCTGCGCCGCGGAGCGGCAGCTTGATGGTAGCCAACACCTGCATGCATCGCGTAGCGATGCAACGATGGTAGCCGTGGACTTCAGTCCACGGGGGAGGCGTCCGCACGCTCCAGCGTCGCGTAGCGACGCCTGAGCAAACCTGCAAATCATTGACGATGAATAGTTTATATCATAAGCATAGCTTACAAAACCCTGTAAGAGTTGTGGGTCATGACAAGCGTTAAAATGTTGGGCTATTTTCGATTGTCCCTTCGGGACAGGGACTCGAGATTCTGTCGGCGCAAATATGGGCTCGTACAATGAGGTGGTTATCCGTTTTTGCATTCTGCCTCCCTGGTTGCGGCCTGAGGGGTTAGCACCTGGCGCAGGGCTCGGCCGGTGTGGCTTTGAGCACATTGCATGACTCGTTCCGGGGTGCCGTGGGCAACGACCTGGCCGCCTTGGTCTCCGGCGTCCGGGCCCAGATCGATTATCCAGTCGGCGGATTTGATGACGTCGAGGTTGTGCTCAATCACCAATACGGAATGGCCGGCGTTTACGAGTCGTTGAAAGACTTTCAACAATACACGGACATCATCGAAGTGGAGGCCGGTGGTAGGCTCATCAAACAGGAATAATGTAGTGGCCGGAGTGAGAAGGCTCTGTTGCTCCCCTTCCCGGAATTCAAGATTCCGCCTCCTCACGTCGGCGGCTACAATGGGGTGGGTTGAGTTGGGCCTCGTGACGTCAGTGGCCTCCGCGAGGTGGCGGACCAGTTTGAGGCGCTGGCTTTCGCCGCCGGAGAGGGTGTTGATGGGCTGGCCGAGTTTCAGGTAGCCGAGGCCGACCTCTTCCAGCAGCGTGAGGCTCTGTGCGGCACGTTGCGCCGGGCGGGAATCGGGGAAAGAGGTCAGGAAGGCGATCGCTTCCTCGACGGTGGATTCCAGGAGATCGGCGATGGAGAGAGACAGTGGAGCGTGGAGCGTGGAGCGTGGAGCGTGAACGTCAACCTCTGTCTCTCCGGGCCCTTGGACTTGGGGCTTGAGACTTGAAACTTGAAACTTGGGACTAACTTTGACGTCAAGGATGTGGGAGCGGTAGCGGCGGCCGTTGCAGTCAGGGCAGCGGATGAAGACGTCGCTTAGGAATTGCATTTCGATTTTCTCGAATCCGGCGCCTCGGCAGCGTTCGCATTGGCCCTGGGTGGAGTTGAAGCTGAAGGCGCTGGCGTTGAGCCCGCGCTGTTTGGCCAGGTCGGACTGGGCAAAGAACTCGCGGATGTCTTCGAAAGCGCCGATATAGACGGCGGGATTGGAGCGCGGTGTTTTGGCGAGAATGGATTGATCGACCAGGACCACCTGGCCGACACTCTCCGAGCCGGTGAGGAGGGTCGAGGGCTGCGGGGCGGAAGCCGAATCGTTGTCGGGGCCTTCATCGCCCGCCTCGGTGTCCAAGCGATCCGAGGCCTTGGTCGAACTGGAATCGGATTTGAGCCGGGCGGTAAGGGCCGGCAGCAAGACGTCGCGAACGAGCGTGGATTTGCCTGAGCCGCTGACACCGGTGACGCAGACAAAGCGTCCGAGCGGAATTTCGACGGCCAGATCGTTCAGGTTGTGTTTCGTGGCGTGGGCGATTTTCAGAGTGGGACAGGCGGCGAGGGTGACCCGGTAGGGCACCTCCGCTTCGTTTAGCGCCAGGGTATTCAGACGGGAGCTTTGCACGCTCGACATGCCGGACCGGCGAGAAGCCGAACCTGTTGTAACCGCCCTTCTTTGGGGCACTTCGATCTGCATTTGGCCGCTGAGGTACTGGCCTGTAAGCGAGTCGCCGCATTCGAGCAGGTCGGGGTAAGTTCCCTGGAACACGATTTGGCCTCCGGTGGCGCCGTGGCCGGGGCCGAGATCGAGGAGTTGGTTGGCGGAGCGCATGACGCTGGCTTCGTGTTCAACGACCACGACGGTGTTGCCGGCGTCGCGGAGTTGTTCCAGGATGCGCACCAGGCGTTCGGTGTCGCGCGGGTGGAGGCCAACACTCGGCTCATCCAGCACAAACAGAGTGTTTACGAGGCGCGTGCCCAAACAGGTGGTGAGACTGACGCGCTCGGTTTCCCCGCCGGAGAGCGAGCGGGTGGGCCGGTCGAGGGTCAGGTAACCGAGGCCCACCTCGTTGAGGTAACCGAGCCGGGAGCGGACCTCATGCAACGCCAGCGCGAGCGGGTCATTGGGCCCCACCCGGTGCCGGCCGGCGAGAGCCTCGATGAATGGCACGGCATCACGTATGGGCAGTTGATAGAAATCAGCCAGAGTGAGCCCGTTGGGAGCGTGGAGCGTGGACCGGCCTTCGCTGCGCTTCGGCGCGGCAGGGCCTGGAGCGTGATACAAGAGCGATTCAGGCTGGAAGCGTTTGCCCTGGCAAGCGGGGCAGGGGGTGTAGGCGCGGTACCGCGAGAGCAGCACCCGCACGTGCATTTTGTAGGATTTCGACTCGAGCCAGCGGAAGTAGCCCTTGACGCCGTACCAGGCGCGCGGCCATTTGTGCGCTTCGTCCTTGCCGTAATTGGGATCGCCCTCGACCACCAGCTTTTGCCACTTTTTGGGCAGCTTCGCGAAAGGGACATCGGTGGGGATGCCGGATCGGCGGCACGTGCGCAGGAGATCGGTTTGGCATTCGGCGCTCATGCCGCTCAGCCACGGTTTGACCACACCCTCCGCGAGCGTCTTCGAGTGGTCGGGCAAGGCGAGATCGTAATCGATGCTGATGATACGTCCGAAGCCGCGGCAGGCCGGGCACGCGCCGACCGGGTGATTGAAGCTGAACAGCGCGGGGGTCGGTTCGTGGTACTCGAGGTCGCAGGTGGCGCAATGCAGGCCGGCGGAGAAGCGGCGAGGATTGCGAATAGAGGATGGAGGATGGAATTCCCAGACGGTGAGTTTGCCTTTGCCGAAATGGTAGGCTTGCTCACAGGCTTCGACGAACCGGGCGCGGGTGGCGGAGGTCAGGGGCAGGCGGTCCTGGATGACGGTGAGGTGCGGGGGGAGGCGAGCGGGAGGCGTGGAGCGTGGAGCGTGGAGCGTGAGGTGAGAGGCGGCTTCCTCCAGCCTTAGGATTTGGCCGCCGACCAGAAGCCGTTGGTAGCCTTGTTTGGCAACCAGGGCGAGGCTTTCGTCCAGGGAGAGCTTTTCCGTCAGCGGCAGGTCAAAGGTGAGCAGGACCTCCGAGCCCGCGCCGTTTCCTTTCACGGCACGCGGGGCGGTCCGGGCTTCGCGGGTGAGGGCTTCCCAAATCCATTGCGGGGGCTCTTTGCGCACGGGCTGGCCACATTGCCGGCAATGCAGTTGGGCGACCTGGGGCCACAGCATTTTCATGTAGTCGCAGATCTCGGTCATGGTACCGACGGTGGAGCGGGTGGTCCGGACCGAGTTGCGCTGTTCGATGGCGATGGCGGGCGGAATGCCTTCGATGCTGTCCACCTGCGGCTTGTCCATGCGGTCGAGGAACTGGCGCGCGTAGGGTGAGAAGGTTTCGATGTAGCGGCGCTGCCCCTCGGCAAAGAGGGTATCAAAGGCGAGCGAACTCTTCCCTGAACCGCTCAAGCCGGTGATGACAATCAGTTGGTTGAGCGGCAGGTCGAGATCGAAATTCTTCAGGTTGTTATGGCGGACGCCTCGAAGGCGAATGACGGACCGCGCGGACGACTTCGACATTGCACCGGCACAGTAAAGTCGATGGGCCAGTCGTGCAAGTTGGGTCGCAGGAAAGCCCAGGTCTTGTTTTTGGAGGCCAAATTGACCTGCAGGAAACGGCCGCCGAACTGGCTGGCAGCTTCCCAACAGTTTTGGCGGCCGAGGCCGGACTCGTCGCCGGCGCCGCGAATCGAGGGGACATCTCCCAGGAAGCAGAAGAGAGCGGCACCGAGGAAGTGCCAATCTTCGGTGCGGGCGGTGAGGAGGGCGCGAAGGGCTGAACTTGCCAGGCAGACACGACCATCGGTGATCTTGCCCTGGAGCGATGAAACCGACTGGCTGACCTTCCGGGCAGCGATCTCGTGCCAGAGAAAGAGTGCTGCTCAATCCGCAGAGACTTCCAGGAACCGCCGTACGCGGACCCGCATGTACGCTGGGGTGGGAGCCCGGAGGGCAACCCTCCGGGCGACCAGATTAAGCGTGCGGACGCTCATTTGTTCCCTGTGGCGGTGGGCGGCGCGTTCGTGCTGGGTATCGTCCATGAGACGCTCTCGACGTGGTTCACTGTCTGGATGCGAGATGCCCGTGCCTTTGGTTTGGGCAGAGGCGGCAGAACGAACGTCGCCAAAAGCAGCGAGATGACCGCAAGCAACGCCGGAATCCCCCGCTGCGGTTTCTTGTTTCTCACATGCGCAACTCTCCTACGTTTTGCTAACACGTTTAACGTGACGCTGAGCGGCGCGCCGCCAATGATTCAGGAAGTGGAACAGAGACGCAGTCGGCGCGTCCGCTCCAGCAAAAGTTAGGCGCCGTGAATGACCTCCTCCCAAACATCTGGCTTGTTGTCAGTGTCGTATGGCTCACCTTTCCGCCTCCATTCCCGCCAGCCAAAGTTAAACCCACATTCGTAATAGGGACCCCGGAGGACCTTTGGATCATCATGCTCCCGCGTTGCCAACTCAGTGCCAATCTCAAATACCTTATGCGGTCGGAAGGATTCGTTCTCTCGCGCATGCCTCCTCGCCAGCTCAACTGCCTTTTCTAGATCAGGCGCGCGAACCAGGAAAATAGAGTCCCTGTCGCCGTCTCGATCCCGCCTGTCCAAAAACAGAACCTCGTAGAGCTTCATGATGTGCATTTCCACCTAACGAAAGAAGTCAGAAGCTGTGAAAAAATTGAAAACCGTAAAAATTCGCAGTTGCAAGTCACTGATTATCAACGGGTGCATTTTGCGTCTTTGACCTCTCTGCCATTTTTTTCACAGCTTCCCAGATGGCTCGGGCCGGGTGGTCCTGCTCGATGAGCCGTTCCACATCGAGCATCTGCCAGCTCAGTTGGGAACGGTCGACCGGTTTGACTCGCGGCCGAGCTGGAAGGGCCGACGCCGCAGGCAACATTGGCGCGAGTGAAACGCTGTCCAGACCCGGCAACACTGCGGCGCCAGCTTCGGGCTTATTCATCAGCGGCTCCCTTTGGCGCGCGCGCTGGCGCTGGCGCTGACTCGCCGGATCTCAAACGTATTCCGGTCTTTGATTACCCATTCAAGTTCCTCGCTCTTTTCCATCTCCAGCGCCGCCGCCAAAGGCGCCGGGCAGATTAGATAGTATTGGCGGTTTTGACCGCCCCGTTGAATCACTTGCAGTTTGGAAAGGTAAGCCATGATTCTAAACTAGCTCTACAGCTAGTTATATGCAAGACATTTTTTCACACCTTCTCAGGCGCGCCGGACACCTGAGCCAGGATAAACAGCAAGGCGCAACCCGGCGTCGCCTGTACGCAGATGTTATGCTGTTCGTGTTTCATAGAGGCGGGAAAAAACTGACCCGACCAAACCTGCAACAATTCCGACGAGAACCCCGATCGGAAGAAAGAGCCAGAGCAAACCTACGCCCGAGAGAATAAAATACGCTGTAAGAAGGACGGCACCGACAGCCCCACCAACTCCGGCAGAGGCACTCGGATACCAAAAGGGCGACGAGCGCGGCAACAGAACATGCAGCGGCAGGAGAACTAGCGCCCAAACCGGAACAGCGAAAAAACCAATCAGCATCAAACAAGTGGGCCAATCCCCCCAGCCGAATAACAGCATGGCAATCACACCCGCCAAGGCTCCGACGAGGGCCGCTATTAGACTCCCCGTGACTTTGAGCAAAATTCGCGATGGGCTGGATGTGCTCACGGCCTTACAGCATAACGACGAGCATCAGCGGCGAGAGCCAGCCGCCGACGGCGTGAGAATTGCAGGTGATCTGGACGGCTGGCTCTCATCCGCTGAATGCTCTGGTTCGGTATCCGCCTCATTCTGAACTAATGAATGTCTTGATGCCCTCAGCAATGTCACCGGTCTGCGTCTTGCCGTCCGTTTGGATAATCAAACCCCAATGGCCAACCAATGCGCCTCCCCAGGCGATCTCGACCATGTCGGTGTTGTTGAAGATAGTCAGCGATGGATCCAGCTTGCCCAACGAGCTTGACCCGACCAAAGCGTTCCATTGTGGTCTGTGCTCCGATTCATTCCAGAGCGACCATTTCCGTGGACCTGGCAAACGTCCGCGAGGTGGCAAAGTTGCGTGACACGACCGCGCAATCTGTCGAAGTTCGTCAGGAGACACCGTTGACTTGATTTTGTGGCGAAAGCCCGCTTGGAATACCGTCGCCGGGGCGAGTGCGAAACCGAGTGCGAAAATGAGGAACGCAACGACCAGTAAAACTGATGTTTTGCCAGCAGGTCTGCGCTTGATGAGCGCGATGACCAGCATAACAACCAGTGAAGCCAGACAGAGCAAGCTTATGAGAGTAGGCGCAACCTCGGCTGGAAAGCCCCCAAGAGATAGGGGCATTCCCTGTCGCCCTCCAACGTACGCAATCGCATAGGACGAACCGGCCGCGATGGCGGTGGTAACGCAAAGGATTTTGTTCAAATGCTTCATTTCGCCGCTACACCGAACGGGCAGCATCAGCGGTGCGAGCCAGCCGCCAAGGACGCTGGCATTGCGACTCGCGTAAGCGGTTGGCTCGCACCCGCTGCATGCTGTGGTGTGCGCCTGACATGGGCGTGAACTGATGGGGTGAAAGTCCCCTGTGCAGGAATGCAGTCAGGCTGGCTCTCATAACGGGAGTCAGTTTGGCCCAAGTACTAGACCGAAGCAACTGCGGGATCGCGAGGTCTCGTG
>DATMRF010000112.1:0-25200 GCA_035566435.1 Candidatus Acidiferrum sp. | reverse complement strand
TGTTCGCGCCAGTCCGCGGGAAGAAAGTCCGTGAGAAATTCCCATTCCTCGTCGAGCAGATTCGCGTGATTCACTGCGGTTTGATAGCATACCAGCAGCGTGGTTGGCAATCATTAAGTTAGCGCCTATGGGGGTGAGGGGCCCGGCCAACGTTCGAGATATCACTAACGAACAAAGCAGCGTTCCTTTTCGCGCCTTCTCGCGCCTTGTTGTGGCAATTCTGTCGCTTTCCGCGTATTCCGCGTATTCCGCGGTTATTCTCTCCTGCTTTTGGTTGCGGCTCCGCCGCGCTGCCTCTTTGCGTTAAAGTCAGCTTTTCACCCGTCGCTTTCTTTCGGGTCTACCCCCGCTCGTCCTACGCGGCCTTGGCGAAGTCGGTCAGCTGGTAGCCTTTCGCGGCGGTGCCGCCGATCCAGATTGTGCGCGATTGGATCCCGAGCGGTACACGACGGCAGGTGTGAGGCTTCCAATGCTCGCTTTTCTTCCCGCTGAATCACGGGAATTGGAGGGCAGTCAGCCGGTATAACGTACGCACCGAATCAGACGACTTTGGGCGGCGGCAGAGGCGTTTGCGTGAAATCGAAGCAATCGGACATGTCATCGGACGCCGCGTCTCTGGCATTCAGCGGTGGAAGGCCAAAAGTCGTTTCACAGAATTTGACGAGGCTGACGTGCGAGTGGAAGACTTTCGAGATCCCTTTTTTGGCGTAGGGACTAAGCACCAGACACGGTACACGCGGACCATAGCTGAACTGCGTGTTGGTGTAGGCGGGACCTGTTGCGGGGCCGCCGCCTTGCCAAGTGTCCTTTAGCGGCGGTTGGACATGATCGTACCAACCGCCCCAATCGTCCCAAGTGATGAAAATCGCGGTCGTGCCCCAGAACCGGCTGTTGGCCACCTGGTTGACGCGAGCCACGGTCCATTGCATCCCCTGCTTGACGCTCGCGGGGGGATGCTCGCTCAGTTCAACGGGTGAGCCCGGCGCATAAACCCAGGAAACGCTTGGCAGTTTGCCCGCAGCGATGTCCGTGTCGAATGTTGTGGAGGGGACGATGTGGGGGCTGCCTTTAAGCGCGACGAGCTCGTTAAAATAGTTATGGGTGGCGCCGTAACTTCCCCAGCTCAGGCCGGCCCGGGCGAGGCTGGCCGGCAACGAGGGCAGGTCGAAAGGCGGCTTGGGCTGAAACGGGCGGCGGGGGCTGGTGTTGTCAATGACAGGGGAATCGGCGGCGATCAACATTAAGTGGTTAGGCTCGGACTGGCTGGCCACTTCGGTAAAGTAGTTATCGCACAAGGTGAATTGCCGGGCGTAAGCAAAGTAGGCGGGGATGTTTGCTTCCTGGTACTGCAGACGGACGGCACCGGTAGCACGATTGAGCCAGGCGGCGTGATCGTGGGGCTGGTCATGCGGCGGCGGGTCCTGGGCCGGCGGCAGAGTAACCCCATTCGCACCAGGGAACGTGCCGAAGTAATTGTCAAAGGTGTGGTTCTCTTTGACGATGATCACCACGTGTTCGATCGCGTTGTGGGGCTTCATGATTGGTCAACGTCTGCGGTTTGAAAAGGTTGAGTACCCCTGTTCGCTCAATCGACAAAAATCAACTCGTTCGAGAGCAGGAGCACTTGCGCGTATCTTTCGAGCGGAGAAGAGTCAGGGCTGCTCGAAGAGGAAGCGGCAAGAAATTTCTCGCCGAGCCGGACCTCATCGGGAGCGGGTGGACGCTGGAACAAGGCTCGATAGACGGCTCGGATGCTGGCGTCCGGGGAACCTGCGGACTTGATCTCAGGGCGTTGTGCGAGAGCACGAGCGCGTTCGAGGACAAAGGGACTATTCATCAGGAACAAAGCTTGCTGCGGCACGGTGGTGTGGAACCGGCGCTGGCTGCTGGTGTCAGGATTGGCGAAGTCGAACGTGCGGAAAAGCCCAGGCAGATTCTGACGCTCGATCAAGGCGTAAACGGTCCGGCGGGTCGAAAAGGGTTCGGTTTCGATATCGACCGGGAGACCGCCGAGGCGTAAATCGATGGTGCCAGTAAGGGCCAGCAAGGTGTCACGCAGCGCCTCGAAATCGAGGCGCTGCCGGTTAAAGCGGGAGAAGAGGCGGTTTTCCGGATCGGCCTTCACGGTGGCAGGTGAGGCATCGCTGCTTTGCCGGTAGGTTGCGGACAGGAGGATAAGCCGGTGGAGATATTTCGTGCTCCACCCGTTTTCAACGAAGGAGGCGGCGAGGTAATCCAGCAAAGCGCGATGGACCGGCGCCTCGGTTCGGACGCCGAAATCACCCGGTGTTGGCACGAAACCTTCGCCAAAATGATGGAGCCATACCCGATTAACATACACACGCGCGGTGAGCGGGTTTTCGGGACTGGCAATGGCGCGAGCGAGTTCCAATCGCCCACTGCCGTTGGTAAACGGGAGGCGGTCGGGGCCGCTGAGGATTTCGAGGAAGCGGCGAGGCACTTCTTCACCCGGGTTGGCGGGACTGCCGCGCTTGAGAACGTGGGAGTTGGCGGGGTGGGCGCGGTCAACCAGCGCCATGGCGCGTGGTGGCGCGCCGGGATGGGTCCAGCTCAAAGCTTCGATCCGGTTGCGGAAAGGAGCGCCGCCTTCGCCGAGCCGGCGTTCCTGGATCTCTTCCGCCAAAGATCTTGTGAGGTTGCCCGGCGCGCCTTCGGCGTAAAGCACCTGGCGCACCGCTTCACTATCCGGGTTGGCCAGGGCGGCTGGCGCCGCTCGCTTTTCTTTTGCGGCGCTGGCAAGCGCGGCCTTCCACTCTGAATCGGTCTCCTGGAAAAGTTTGGTGTAAACCTCCGCGGCCGCTTTCAAGGAATCAGGGGAGTGCGCGGAAAATGCCTTGGCCAAAACGGGGTTTGCGAGGTTGGGATCACCGGAAATGCCGGCCAAGAACGCCGACGCGTTGGTGGAAAAGCCTGCCTCGGGGAATTTGGCCAGTTCGAACCAAGGGCCGAAAATCGGGCCGGGCTTTTTGACCCGGGAATCCAGATCGGTCATCCAGCGGCGGAGCACCTTGGGGTTAAGCTTGTGCTCGCCGGCGAAAGTTTCGAACTTCGCGGCCTCGATGCCGGCGGCATCGTGAGCGCCGAGCAAGTAATCGCCCACCTGCTGGCGCAACTCGCCGATAAATTTCGCCGTTTCCTTGTCCCTGAACTCGGCGAGCTCAGCCTCGATTTTGGCTTTCTGCTTGAGGTAATCCTGGTAGTCCGCCGATTCGGGCAACGCGCCAAGCAGCGGCAGTTCGCCGGGCTCTTCGCTGCTGGCGAATACCCCGTGCAGCGCGTAATAATCCCTGGAAGGAATGGGATCGAATTTGTGATCGTGGCAGCGCGCGCAGCCAACCGTAAGCCCGAGCGTTCCGCGGGTGACGACGTCAATCCGATCATCGATGATGTCATTCTGGTCGTTCAGGAAACGCCGGCCGAGCGTAAGGAAGCCCAGGGCCGCCAGGACCTGCTTGTCTTCGGCGAGGGGCAATCGGTCAGCGGCGATTTGTTCGACGAGGAACTGGTCGTAGGGCTTGTCCTCGTTGAAGGCGCGGATGACGTAATCGCGATACGTGTAGGAGAAGGCGAAGCGGCGTTGCTCGCCGCCGGCCAAATAGCCTTTGGTATCCGCATATCGAGCGACGTCCAGCCAATACCGTCCCCAGCGCTCACCGTAGTGGGGCGAAGCGAGCAGCCGATCCACGAGCCGCGAATAGGCGTCGGGTCGCTTGTCCTTGAGGAAGGCTTCTACTTCAGCGTAAGTGGGAGGCAGACCGGTCAGATCGTAAGTCACGCGGCGAATCAGTGTCTGGCGGTTGGCTGGGGGAGCGGGTTTAAGGTGCTTTTTCTCGAGCTCGGCCAGCACGAAATCATCCAGCGGCGTTTCTACCCAGGCTGGGTGTTTAACGGCCGGCAGGGAGGGTTTGTGGATGGGTTGAAAGGCCCAATGGCGTGCGCGAGCCTCAGCCACGCCGACCAACAAGGAAGAGGCGCCGGCAGAATGGGGCATGGGGGCGCCGATTTTAACCCAGGCCTCGAGGATGGCCACCTGGTCATGGGTGAGTTTTTTATCTTTCGGGGGCATCTGCAGATCCGGGTCGAGATACCGCACGGCCTTGATCAGGAGACTCGCGTCGGGGTTCCCAGGCACGATGACCGGCCCGGAACTTCCGCCTTTCGACACCGTTTCCGGAGTGTCGAGCCGAAGGCCGCCCTTAACTTTCTCCGCCTTTTCGCTGTGGCAGGTGTAGCAGTGATCGGCAAAAAGCGGGCGGATCTTGTTCTCGAACAGATCAACGTTGTCCCCTGCCGATTGAGGCGACGCGGCTGGTGAAGTGAGGCTGGTGAATGCGGGGAGGAGGGCAACGGCGAGCCGGCATATTTCATGCCCTATGCCGTGCCTCCCATTCACACCGGGCTTCAGCCTGGTGTGGGAGCGCTCACCGGTGCGAGGAACCGTTGCAACGGTTTGATGATCGCTGAGAGAAACCGTTGACACGGTTTCAAGGCTCGCTGGCGGCTGCCCACCGGGCTGAAGCCCGGTGTTAATGAGAGCGACCTGTCTCTGGGAACGAAATATCCCGGCGAGGAGCGGGAGACGACCTCTCCTACAGAAACGGGTTCCGCTTCCGTCACATCTGCGTCCATCTGTGTCCATCTGTGGTTCTCTTCTGCATCACGCGATTAGCTCGTTAACAACGTTTCCATAAACGTCGGTGAGACGGAAGTCCCGGCCGGCGTGGCGGAAGGTCAATTTGGTGTGATCGAAACCCAGGAGCCGCAACACCGTGGCATGCAGGTCGTGGATGTGGACCGGGTTCTCGACGGCTTTGAAGCCGAATTCGTCGGTGGCACCATGGACATAGCCCCCGCGCACGCCGCCGCCGGCCAGCCACATGCTGAAGCCATAATGATTGTGGTCGCGCCCGTTGATCTTTCCCGCGTTGGCGCCGGGTGTGGGGAGCTCGACGGTTGGGGTACGCCCGAATTCTCCGCCCCAGATGACCAGGGTATCATCCAGCATTCCTCGCTGTTTCAGGTCGGCCAACAGCGCGCCGATGGGCTGATCGCATTCGCGCGCAAGCTTCCGGTGATTGTCTTCGAGGTCATCGTGGTTATCCCAGGGTTGTCCCTCGCCGTGCCAGACCTGGACGAAGCGAACCCCGCGTTCGAGCAAGCGACGGGCGATGAGGAGCTGGCGGGCCTGGGTGCCGGGACCGTAGAGCGCGCGAATGGCTTCAGGCTCTTTGGTGATATCGAAGGCATCGGTCGCGTCCATCTGCATGCGGTAAGCCAATTCGAAGGATTGAACGCGCGCTTCAAATTCAGGGTTCTGGGCGCGCTGGCGAGCATGCTGTTCGTTCAGTTGCTGAAGCAGGTCAAGCTGTTGCCGCTGTTCGACGGTGGAGATGGCTTTGTTCTTGATGTGTTCGATCAGCTTCTCGATTTCCTGGTGCTGAGTATTGATGTAAGTACCCTGGTAAATCCCCGGCAGGAAGGCGCTCTGCCAATTCTGAGACTCCTGGATGGGATACCCGCCTGGACACATGGTGATGAAACCTGGAAGGTTCTGGTTCACCGAGCCGAGACCGTAGGTGATCCATGACCCCATGCTCGGCCGGGGCAAACGTGCCTCGCCACAATTCATCAGCAGGAGGGATGGCTCGTGGTTCGGAACATCAGCGTGCACCGAGCGAATGACGGCGATGTCGTCGATGTGCTGGGCGACATGTTCGAACAATTCGCTCACTTCGATTCCGCTTTGGCCGTATTTCTTAAACTTGAAAGGGGATTGAAAGGCGGCGCCGGTGCGGCGCTCCGTTGGCAGGTTATCCATCGGCAACGGTTTGCCGTGGAGCCGTTCGAGGGCCGGCTTGGGATCGAAAGTATCGACGTGTGACGGCCCGCCGTTGGCGAAGATATGGATGACGCGTTTGGCCCGCGCGGGAAAATGGGGCGCGCGGGGCGCCAGTGGCGAGTTGCTGCTCACGCCATCAACTGCGGGCGCGGCTTCAAGGACCTGGGAGCCGAGCAAGTTCGCCAGACCCAACATTCCGAATCCGATCCCCGAGCGCCGGAGGAAATCGCGTCGCGTCAGGAACCTGTCTTCGAGCCGAGGCCGGTGATTGAACGCGCTCATAGAGATAACGAAATTCGAATCAGAGCAGTATACATCATAATACTCCGGCCTAAAATCCAAATAGTTTGTCCGAAGGCGGCAGCGTGCAAGATGCCGCGGCGCGGTTTTAGTCCAACAGTTCGATTGAATCGCTTTTGGTCAATATTCCTTCGACCAAAACGGCGCAATAAACACCGGTAAACGCGGCGTGCGCCTGGGCGACTTTGCGTAAAACTTCCGGGGTGTGTTCACCTGTGTCAGGGTCGAGCGAAATCATCTTACAGCGCGGGTCGCGTTCCAGAACCATAATCACCGCGCCCGAGCCGATACGCAGTTTGCGACCGACCAGCTCATCCTCGGCAAAGCCTTTATCCGATACGAGATTAAGATAGATGTTTGCCCGAAAGCGTCGTTTATCAATCTTAATGCCCAACTCCGCTTCGACCTGTCGGACGGTTTGCAGGCTAATCAACGAAACCGGGCGACAGTCGGTCAACGCGCGGTCTGAACGCACGAGAGTGAGGTGATTTTCACCGCGCAATCCTGCACCGAGCATTTCTATCAGCGCCGGGTCATCAACAGCGACAACCGCGCCTGACGGCGTAACAACATCCAAGACCAGGTCGTTAGGTTCGCCGTTCGCCGGCGTGACGCCGGGCGCGATGTTCATCGCTTCGCTCAAATTCGGCGGTTTGGCCGCTCTTTCGGCGTAACGAAACTGCGGACGATACCGCAGCATTTGGTGCTGTACCGTTGCGCTCAGATAAGGAAATCCTTTGCGTGAGGCTGAATTCTTGAAGGCGAAGCATCGGTCGCCATAAACGCCCGAAAAGCCCATAAACACTTCGGGCATCGCCTCGCCGCTCATACTTTTGACCGGGTAACGCCATAAACTTTCGACAGTTCCAATCGTTGTCACAACCCGTTTGGCCGGGTCAGTCCTCGACTTCGAGGACCAGAGCGCCGGGTTCGACATGCAGGCTTTTTATTCCCCGCAACACCGGAGTCTCTTTGTCTCGTCCCATGGCATCGCGAAGCAGGTTCTCGCCTTTGAGTCCACCCAGCCAGGCTTTCGGCAGGCTCAACCCGAACACGGTGACATCGTCCAGGATGGCATAGGGTGTTCCGCCATTGCCCAGCGATATGCGAAAGCGGCCGCGGGCGCGGAACATTTTCCCGCCGCCGATGGGGAAGTCCTCCGGGATAGGCACAGCCAGGTAGGCGTTGACTGCGTCCTGCGCGAATTCCAACCGCACGGATTTTCCCAAGTCGGTGTTGGCGTTGAGCAAGCCATTGATTTCCCGTTCAGTCAATTTGAACACCTTCGAGCCGGGAGTGTAGGGCCGGTCCAGTTCCTGGTTGGCGATCAAGGGAGGAGCAACGTCACGCGGCGACTCGGCGGCTTCAGCGGCGCGGTTGGGGACAGGAGAGCGTGCGGGAGCGGGACCGGGAGTATTTCCGCCGCCGACATGCCGGAGTTTTTCTTCGACCACGGCCTTTTCTTTAGCCGATAACACCACCGGCTTGATTGGGCGCTGGATCCACCAAAGCGTGATGAGAACCGTAGCGACCATCAGCAAGAGCAGGGCGACGAGAGTCCCGCACCCGTAGAGCAGCCAGCGGGTCTTTTTCGCAGGCGGAGGCGGGGCGGAGGGGAGCGAGGGCGGCACCGGGGATGACGGGTTATTTGGCGACATGGAAACGGGCCAAGATCAGTGACCGGTGATCAGTAATCAGTAATCAGTAATCAGGGATTTGCTGTGCCTTGAGAAGCCGGGGACTTGAGAGCCTCGTTGGTGCTGCCGCGGCGGTAACCTTGAAGATCGAGGGTAACGTGGGCGTAGCCGATTTTCTTCAAGGCTTCAGCCACTTTTGAAGAGGCGCCATTCTCGAGGAACTTGCGCATTTCGGCGGGGCCGACTTCGATGCGGGCTAGATGGAAAGTAGTTGATGGTTGATGGTTGATAGTTGGAGGTTTGCCCTCATCGCTCGCGGTGGGTGAACCTGCAACCTGCAACCTGGAACCTGCACCTAATTCATGGTGGCGGACGCGGACGTCGTGGAAACCGAGGTCGCGAAGGATGTTTTCGGCCTGCTCGATCATGCTGAGTTTGTGCGGGGTGACGGCCTCGCCATAGGGCACACGGGAACTAAGGCAGGCCATTTGCGGTTTGTCGGCGGTCGGCAAACCGAGCTGGGTGGAGAGTTCGCGGATTTCGGTTTTGGTGAGGCCGGCTTCTTTCAACGGGGCGCGGACCTGGAATTCAGCGGCGGCCTGGGCGCCGGGGCGGTAGTCTCCGGTGTCGCTGGCGTTTTCGCCATAGGCGATAACAGCGAAGCTTTCGGCCTTCGCAAGGGGCGCGAGTTCGGTGAAAAGCTCGTGTTTGCAGAAATAGCAACGGTTGTTGGGATTGGCCAGGTAACTGGCGTTCTCAAATTCGCGGGTGCGGACGACGCGGACGGGGAACTGGAATTGCTCGCCCAGCGCCAGGGCTTCGTCGAATTCGCGCCGGGGCAGACTGGGCGAATCGGCAATGGCCGCAAGGGACTTTTCGCCCAGGACGTCGTGGGCGACCCGCGCAAGAAAGACGGAGTCCACGCCGCCCGAATAGGCGACGAGACAGGAACCGTAGGAGCGCAAGAGGGCGCGGAGTTTGTCGTATTTTTCCGAAACCACGCTCTAAGGTGCCATTTTATGGGGCGGATGTCGAGGCGCCTCGTCGGATCGTTAAAGCCTCGGAGCGTGAAAACGTGAAACGTGAAGTCATGGGTTGTTTAATCCGCTTGACGGGTTTTGGGAATGTGGTTGCCTGTAGGCAATGAGAACGATCATTTTTGCGGGTTTAATTGGGGCAATCGTAGTTGGCGCGGGGTGCGTGAACACGGTCAGCGACCGGACGACGGCCGGGGTGCCGTTTATCAAGGACCGAGTGGAAGGACGATATGAGCGTCCGCTGGAGCGGGTTTTTCAGGCCGCGAAGGACGTGATCAAGAAGAACGGTGTGCTGGCGAACGAAAGCACGCTTTATAACCAGACCAACACGGTGAAAACCGTCGAGGGCAAGGTCAACCAGCGGAGCGTCTGGGTGAGGGTGGAAGCGATCGACCCGAAGGTCACGGCGGTGGTGGTCCAGACTCGGACGACCGGCGGCGGCTCAGATATTGATTTGGCGCACGAGCTGGAGAAGGAGATTGCGTTGGAGTTGAAGTAGGGACTTGGCGGAGCGGGGGAGGGTGATGCGTGATGCGTTAACCCGTTAAAAAGTTAACGCTTCAGCGAAATTCCGCCGCGTTTGAGGCCGAGGTTCTGCTCGTAGGAGCCCATTTTCACGGACTGGTTCTGTTGTTTCCCCTTGAGCTCGAGTTTGAGGATGTCGATGCGTTTACGGGCTGTCTCGCCGGCGGAATGTTTGGGGTCGAGGTCGATGATGCGCTGCAACGTTTGCTTAATGGTGTCGTAATCCGCGCCGGAGCGGAGCTGCAGATCGGCGAGGAGGTTGAGCCAGTGGGCGACTAATTTCAGCGGCCGGGTTGGCTGCGCAATCATTTGTTCCAACTGGTCGGCGGCGAGGTCGAGCCGTTGGTAGTGGTCGGCGTAAATGACCGCCAGTTGCTCGCGGGCGTCGGTGTCGAGGGGATGTTTTTCCAGGTGTTTGACGTAGTCGAGCGCGGATTGGGCCGGGTCCTTTTCGACCGGCTTGATCGGTTGCAATTCCTTAAGCAAGCCGAAGTGCCGAACGCCTTCCGCGACGGTGAATTTTCGCCGCTCGGTTGCGGGCAGCATCATTTCCGGGCTGCCGAGGTGAGCGATACGCTGGGCAGCAGTAAGAGCGAATTCAGTATCCGGCAGCAAAGCGATAACCTGCTCGAAAGCGCGGCGAGCGGCATCACGGTCGGCGCCGTACTTGAGGTGCCAATCGGCGAGGGAGTAGAGCGCAAAGGCGATGTTGGCGGGGGCGTGGCCTGGTTGGGAGCAAAGGCGCTGGATGGTGAGTTCGGCGCCCGGCAGGTCCTTGAGGTCTTCGACCTGTATTTGGGCGAGCAGCATGTGTCCTTCGAAATCAGTGGGGAAGCGGTCCAATTGCTGGCGAATGTCGGTAATGGCTTCGAGGTATTGCCCCTTTTTTTGTTTCGCCTGGGCCATGGAATAAAGCGGCCGCGGCTCCGGCTCAAGATTGCCGCCGTCGAACAGGGAGGTGAGCGGTTGGCTGATGAAGGAGCCGACTTCCCGATACCACGTCACGAAAAGGACCAGTCCGCAGACAATGGTGTAAGCGATGGATATGAAGGTCACCATGCCGCCCTGCCCGGTCATGGGCCACACATACCAACGAAGGAAGCAGGCGGTCAGCAATGTCAGCACCCACTTAAACACCGTTCGGGAGGGGTCTTCAGACCGCCGGACGGACCGCACGGCCAAAAAGCCAAAGACCAGGGCCAGTGCGATGAGAGTTAGGAGGTTTCGGGACATTTCATTAAATCTATTATCTCATCAAATAGACAGGGCTGCCAGGGGGATGGCACGGATTAGTGTGCGGCGGTTGCTGTGGTTGCGGGTTGAGAGTTGAAGGGTGCAGATTCTCCCGGTTACAAATTGCAGGTTAAAGGTTGAAAGTTAGTTACGCTCGCGGCCGTCAACTTGCAACTTTCAACGTTCAGACACGGGGTCTCGAGGTTCCTGCGGGTCCGGTTGCTCGGCTGCTCCCGTGGAGATTGCGCCGCCAGGCGAGGAAAAGAAAAAGGATGAGGACGAAGTTCCGCAGGCAAGGTTCCGAGCGTATCGCAGCCCGGAGAAGAAGAACACGGTTGGCGGCGCGTTGAGGACAACGCGCTCTACCTCAGGCGGAGGCTTTTTGGCGGATGATTTGGTCGGGGTGGCGGGCGCGACTGAGGGCGGTGTCGTAAGTGATGAGGCACTTGCAGTAGAGGTCGTAGAGGCAATTGTCCATGAGGGTCATGCCATCTTTGCGGCCGGTCTGGATGGTGTTCTCGAGCTGGTGGATTTGATTTTCGCGGATGAGGTTGCGGACGGCGTTATTGGCGACAATCAACTCGTAGGCCAGCACGCGGCGGGTGCGGTCGGCGGCGGGCAACAGTTCCTGAGCGATGATGCCCTGCAGGGCGTTGGAGAGCTGGAGGATGATCTGGCGCTGGGCGCTGCCTTCGAACACACCGACGATGCGTTCGAGGGCGTGGGAGACGTTGGGTGAATGCATGGTCGCGAGGACGAGGTGGCCAGTCTCGGCAGCGGTCAGAGCGGTCGAGACAGCTTCGTAGTCGCGCATTTCGCCGACAACGATGACGTCGGGGTCCTGACGCAAGACGTGGATAAGGGCGCGGTTAAAGGAGCGGACGTCGGTGAGGACTTCTTGTTGGACGACGATAGCGCGTTTATTGGCGTGGACGAACTCGATAGGGTCTTCGATGGTGACGATCTTGCAGCGGCGTTCGCTGTTGATGAGGTCCACCATGTAATTAAGAGTGGTGGTCTTGCCGGCGCCGGTGGGGCCAGTGACGAGCACCAGGCCGTTGGGCTTGCGGGCCAGGTCGTCGATTTTGTCGGGCAACCCGAGGGCTTCGCGGCTCGGGATGCGGTCGCCGCAGAACCGCACGCTCATTTCGGGGTGGCCGTTTCGGCGGTAAAAGGTGGCGCGGACGCGCCCGGCGCAACTGTGGAGGAGGGAGATGCAGAGCTCCCACTCCTGGTCGAATTTCTTGCGTTGTTGCTCGTTGAGCAGGCTGTAGGCCATCTGCTCGACCTGGGTTTCGGTCAAGGCGTCTTCGTCGGCGATGATAATTTCGCCGTTGACGCGGAAGGCGGGAGGGACGCCGGCGACGAGATGGAGGTCGGAGGCGTCGAACTCGTTGGCGGCCGAGAGGAGGCGGTCGAGGTTATCAGAGGTCATGGGGACGGTTTCATTTGCCGAGGGCGCGGCGCCAGAAGCCGCGGAGGCGGGAGCCGAGCCCGGAGCCGGAGAGTTTTGCGAGCGCGAGCTCGACCTCGCGGGAATGGGGGTTGAGCTGGCGGGCCTGGCCGAACGAGTTGCGGGCCGGACCGACCATGCCGAGGGCTTGCTGGCAACGGCCCAGTTCGAGCCAGAGAAGGAAATGCGCGGCGTTGAATTCGAGAGCCTGTTGGAGGAGCTTGAGCGCGAGGGCGAACTGCTCGTAGTAGTGACGGATTCGGGCGGCGAGCCAGGTCGTGAACCAATCGCGCGGGGCCAGGAGCAGGGCCTTTTCAAAGCAATAATCGGCACGCGCTTCTTCGCGGGCCAGGAGGACATCGCCGCGCGCGAGCCAGATGTAGGGGGAATCGCCGCGTTCTTCGATGGAAGCATCGGAGAAGGCCAGCGCGCCCTGGAGGTCGCCGATGCGTCCGAGAGCGACGGCCTTGGCGGCGAGCAATTCGGGTTCGTGAGGGAAACGTTCGAGGGCTTTATCGGCCCAGAGTTTGCCTTCGCGGAATTCACCCAGCTCGATGAGCATGCGGACCTGGCCGGTCCAGGCGGCGGCGTTTTGCGGATCAAATTCGAGCACTTTGGAATAGAGGCGCAAGCCGGCTTCAAATTCGCCGTTTTCAAAAGCGGCGCGGGCCTCGGCGAGGTAATAGGCCTGGTCTTTGACCTGGGGTTTGGATTGCCACGACTGGCCATCGGATTCATGGCCGAACTCAAGATTGCTGAAACGGCTCATGGCCATTGGCGGCGGCCGAACCAGTATCGGGACGGCCTGCCGATGATATTTGTCTGCGTCACCATGGCGGCTCGCTGCATGGCGGCCGAAATGTCGGCCGGCGCGACGCCGCCGTGCATGGTTATAGCGAGGTTGGGCCAAATGAACCAGACTTTTTCGGGCACGACCAATTCGCCTTCGGTGGGCATGTAGGGTGCACGGGGAAAGGTCCGGGCGTTGACCGCGACGCCCTGCGCGCTAAAACGGATATGATCGCCAGGCAGCCCGAGCACGGGGTCGATGGCCAGTCCGGAGCGAAGCAAAACCGCGCCGCGCTCTTCGCCCCAGGAATCATCCGCGCGAATTCGATAGGCGACCCAATCGCCGCGCTTGAGGGTGGCGGGCGAGACGCCGCGGTGGACAAGGAGCACCCGCTGGCCGAACCGCACCGGGAGCAGCCAGTGATGTTCGGCAAAGCGAACCAGCGGGGCATAGACCAAAGCCCAAACGCCTACCAGGGTGCAGAGCGCCAGCGCGAGGCGGAGGCGGAACCCCGAGTCGCGCAACCAATATCCCTCCAGAAAAACGATACTGGTGGCGTGAAGAGAGATCATGAGGCCGTAGGCGATGCTGCCGGCGGTGAAACCGAGAGCGGCGACGAATACGAAGCCGGCGAGGCAGTAAGCGGGCAAAAAGAGCCAGCCCAACAGCCGGCGGCCAAAAACGAAGAAAGCGAAACCTGGCACGGCGAGGCTGAGGATGAGGCCCGGCCAGGAAAGTTCACCGGCAAGATGGAGTTTGTCGAGGCCGACCCGACGGCGAAGCTGCTGGCCAGCGTGGAAGAAAAGAGTGGTGTACCACCGCGCCCGTGGGGGGTAGTAGGCCGAAACGGTTTCTCTAGCTATGCCGTCCCGCATCGAGAGTGTCTGCGGTCTTATAATCGCGCCTTGCAACGGTGAGCCGGGGCGGGGACGGCCACGTCCCCGGGAACCGCCCGTTGCTAACCATCGCCGGGGATGTGCCTGTTGCCGCCCCAGTGCATGCGGAGCGAATGGGGTGGCGGGCCTCAACCGATTAGCCCACCACCCCATCTCCACGAAGTCCATCAATGTCTTTGGTCGATGTTCAACTGAACTTGTTCGTCGGGTTCGTAAAACTCGCTGGTCTCGCGCCGCGCCTGCAAAGCACCGACCGCCTGCTCGAAGATTTTCATGACCTCGAGACAGCTTTTGCCTTTGTAGCCTTTGATGTGAAGCTCGACGCCCCCGTCGGGCGCGATGGTGATTTCAAATTCGCGTTGGGCCATGTGTTTTAGAGATCCGAAGTTTGTCAGGAAAGAACACAAAGACGACAAAAAGCCGGGACTGAAATTTCTTCACCATGTCAGTGTTTGTGGACATTCCAGGGTCCGCGCTTAGTTAGCCATCCCAGTGGCGGACTTTGAGGTGGATGGCCTGGTTGGCATCGATCTGTTCCTCGACGACGACGAATTGGCGCGCGCGGATTTCGTCGAGGAGGCGCTGGTGAACGTACTTTTGGACGACACGCTGGCTGAGCTCCTGGCCCAAGGCGTGTAACTCGTCGTCGGTGTGACCCGGCCCGGAAACACAAATCTTGGCGCGGCCCCGGGCGTCGCGGGAAAAGGTGACGGTGACGTTGCCGCGGTTAACGTGAATCTGCTGGTCGCGTCCGAGCTGGCCGGTCACCAGTTCGCTGTTGGCGATTTCGAGGTTGACCTCGCGGGCCTGGTTTTGGGCGGAAGCCTTTTGGCGCTGTTTGACGGTTTCCTCGACGAGCATGTAGCCGAGGGAGTGGGCCGCCGCGGCGACCGCCGCGCTAAAGGCGGGCCAGGCGGCGATGACCACCGGTGTTAAGATGCAGACACAGCTCATAAAGTATTCGCTCCCGTTTAGCGCATCATGAGGTTAGACCAGGCGGGGCGGGCGGTGTCACGCGGGCCGGGAGAGAATCTTGAGGGTTTACGCGTTGATCGTTCGAGCGATACTGGCGTTGCGCGCGCGGCCCTGGGCCCAGTTGCGTTGGGCTTCAATTTTTTCGGCCATCGTTTTGGCCAGGGGCACGGTTTGGCTCAACGCCCCGACGACATGGGCGGTGGTGAGGTCCTCTTTGGCGTAATAGGCGTCGTAGAGGGCGCTTATTATCGCCTCTTCGATTTCGGCGCCGCTGAAATCCTGGCTGGCGCCAAGGAGAGCCGGCAAGTCGAACGTGTCCGGGCTCCGGTGGCGCTTGGAAAGGTGGATGCGGAAGATCTCGGCCCGCTCTTCGGAGGAGGGCAGGTCCACGTAAAAGATTTCATCAAGGCGGCCCTTGCGGAGCAGCTCCGGCGGCAACTGGGAGACGTCGTTCGCAGTGGCAACGACGAAGACGGGAGCGCTTTTTTCGGAGAGCCAGGTGAGGAAAGTGCCGAAGACGCGGGCGGTGGTGCCGCCGTCGGTGACGCCGGAGCTTTGGGAACCGACAAAGGCCTTGTCGATTTCGTCCACCCAGAGAACCGCTGGAGCGATGGACTCGGCGACGGAGATGGCGCGACGGACGTTTTCTTCGGAGGAACCGACAAGGCTGCCAAACATGCGGCCCATGTCGAAGCGCAGCAGCGGCAGTTGCCAAAGACGGGAGACGGCCTTAGCGCAGAGGCTTTTGCCGCAGCCTTGCACACCGAGGAGCAAAATGCCTTTGGGGGAGGGCAGGCCGAAGGCATGGGCATCGGCAGTGAACGCAACCACGCGCTTATTAAGCCAATCCTTCAACACCGCCAGGCCCCCGACGGCGGTGAAATCCTCGTTGGCGGCGTAATATTCAAGCAGCCCGCTTTTACGAATGATCTGTTGTTTCTCGGCAAAGACTTCGTTGACGTAGTCGGCGCTGAGGCGCTGGTCTTTGACGATGATTTTCGCGAAGACGTTCTCCGCCTCGCCGAGGGTGAGGCCGAGCGCGGCTTGCAGCAGGCGGTCGCGACCCTCATCGTCGAGCTGGATTTCCACTTGTTTGAGTTCGCGCACATCCTCGAGGATCTTATCGAGCAGCGCGGCGAGGTCTTCCTTGGCGGGCGGGGGAAAGTTAAGGACCGTTATCTCCTTATCCAACTCAGGCGGGATTTCCATGACCGGCGAAATCAGGACGATAGTCTTGTAGCTGTTCTTGAGATGGAGGGCGATGTCCTTGAGGCGGCGGATGATCGCGAAATTGTTTCGGGTGAGGAACGGGTGGAAGTCCTTGAAAAGAAAGATGGCCGGCTCGACCTGGTCGATGACGAGGTCCAGGGCGGCGAGGGGGTCTTTGGTGGCTGGATTGCGGTTTTTCTGGGATTGGATGGAGGCGCCGGCGGGGACGATGCCGGAGCTGTAGGTCCATTCGAATACTTTTTTTTGCCGTTTGGCGGCGATCTCGACGAGGATATTTTGCACCCGCATTTCCTCGCTGGTAATGAGGTAAAGGATGGGGTAGCGGGCGCGGATGAGGGTCTCGATTTCAGTTGCGAAGTTCATGGGAACGGGACTCATCGGACGCTTAGGACCTGTGCCGCCGGGCGCGGTGTGACATGACAAGGTCGTCCGGATTGAGTGCGCGCAAGACGTCGGCCATGGCTGGGGTGAGATTATGGGCCAACACCGTACCATCGGACAAGATTAAGAACTCCACGGTGGCCACGGGCTGCGAAGGATTCAAGAATGGGGGCGAGGTGTGGCAACGACGGCTCGTCGCAGTTGGCTGGACCTCAAGGGAGGATTCACGGGGACGTGGCCGTCCCCGCCCCGGCTGGTGAGAAGCCTGGCGGCTCATGGAATGAGGTTCAGGCCGAGGGCCGCAGCCAGCTGAAAGGCGCGTGTGGTTTCGCCGCACGGGCGCGGTCGCCGCAGCTCCGAATGGCGAGCAGAGTGCCACGCGGGCCAAAACCCGGCGCGCAAGCTGACTTTGACGCGCGGCAACTCTTTTGCGAGCCATTCGGCGACGTGACGCCAGCAACAGTCAAGGTGTCCGGGCATAAGCAAATGGCGAACAATGAGTTCGGAGTGGGTGTCGGCCCACAACAGATTCTCCCGCAAGATGCGGGTGTAGTCGTGGCTGTCGGCCAGGCGCTCGGCGCAGGCGTCGTTGCCGAACTTGTAGTCGGCCAGCCAGACATCGAAGATACCGTCGAGAAGTTCGCGGGCCTGGCTGGAACCGTGGGCATTGGTCTTCCAAACAAGTTTTGCTTCGACGGGCATGGCGGCGGCGATCTCGAGCGCGGCAGGCAGATGAATGGTTGGCTCTCCGCCGAGGAGCATTACAGTTTTTGCGCCGTTGTCGAGGGCGACTCCGGCCTTTTGAGCCAGGGATTCGGTTCGCAGCGACTCGCCGGAACGCGGGCTCCAACTGTTCAACCCGGTGATGCAGAAATCACAACGCAGGTCGCAGCCGCTAAGCGCGATAGCAAAGGTGGGAATCAACTCCAGTTCGTCGCCGGCTTCGAGCTGGGCCGAGAAAACGCGGCACTCGGGGCCGGCGCGGCAAGGGCCCAATGCACTTGCCAGTCGGTTGACGCCGCAGTCATGGGCGCAGAAGCGGCACTCGGCCAAAGCATTGCGGGCGGCGGCGGCGCGGGACCGCGCCAAAGCGGGCCGCGAGACCAGCGGGGGAGCCAAGCACGTGATGTTCATTCGAACGAGCTTTTAGCCACCAAAGGACGCAAGGAGCACATAGCGCTTCGGTGCTCTTTGCGGCCGTTTGTCGCTGTTGGGCAAAGTTCGTTTGGGGCGAAAGTCATAGCTCCAGGCGGGCGATGCGCTGGGAGTCGAGCACCTCGCTGCGGCGGTTGAGGGCGTGCTTGCCTCGGAGGACGAGATAGAACCAACCAACCAGTCCGCCGCAAATCATCGCGAGCGTCACAAACCAGCCGAGGCAGAACAGGGAGATAAGAATTTCGATGAGAACGACAAGGATGGCGGCCTGGCGGACGGATATTTCGCCGAAGCCCAACAGGATGAGGCGCTCACGGCCATAGAGGCGGTACCAGGCCGCAAGAAGGCCGAAGAGCATGGCGCCGTTCCCAACGACTCCCACACGCACGGCCGGTTTTACCAGCGCGACCACCAGGGCACCAGCCACGGTCGCCAACACACAATAAACCCAGAGTTCGACGCCGGACCAGTTCCGGCCCAGCACCGCGACAAGGGTGGCGAGCCAGAAGAGGCTGACGGCCCAGTCCACGACGCCGTTCGGGAGGAACGCATAAGTGAAGAGGCGCCAAACCTCACCTTTCCAGGCCACGACCGGCGAGAGCATGAGCCAATTGTACAAGTCGAAGGTATGGGTATAGTGGCCAGCGAGCGCGAGCGGGAAGCCCAGGGCGTACAGCAGCACGAGAAGGAGCGAACCGCGGGGCAAGGAGAAAACAAAATTCCGCAAGAAGCTTTTCATAATGTGGAAAGGATCAGGGCCTCCTCACGTCGGCTCCTACACGAGCGGTTCTCATGGTTTGTGGCCGCCAAAGAACCGGCGCCACCAGGCGGGAGAGGCGGCCGCCGGGCCGATAGATTTCTGGAGACGGGTGGCGACATTGGGCGGCACCGGCGTGTGCAGGGCGTCGTGGCGAAGCATTTCTTCGACCGTGCCGAACTCGACCGCCGAGGTTTCCTGGGTCTGTTGCTGAGCGGCGGCCTGCTGTTGTTCCTCAGTCTTGTGCAGCGAAGTGAGTTTGTTTTGACGCTTCATGATGCGACCTCAAGCGGTTTGCTGGAAAAGGGCGGCGAAGGCTTTGCGGGCCCGGTGGAGTTTTCCGCGCACGGCGTCCGGGGTTTGCTCTGTGAGGGCGCTGACCTGTTCG
Organism: Candidatus Acidiferrum sp.; assembly: GCA_035566435.1. Taxonomy (GTDB): domain Bacteria; phylum Verrucomicrobiota; class Verrucomicrobiia; order Limisphaerales; family UBA8199; genus DATMRF01. The sequence continues at coordinate 6,583 of DATMRF010000112.1, read as the reverse complement.
TAGCTCAGTTGCTCGTCCGCCACCAGCAGCAGCAGCAGCCGGTATTCCGGTCGCAGACCGTCCAGCGCTTTCTGAATGCGTTGGCCCAATTCCTTGATTTCCAGGACGCGCAGCGGGGAGTCGGTTTTCGCGGGTGCGTTGTCGAAGAGACCCTCGTCGGCGTTAGAGTACATGTTCCGCTCGTTCCAGGATTGCTGGAGGTTGCGGCAATGGTTAATGGCGATGCGATAAAGCCAGGTGCGCCAGGAGGACTCACCCCGGAACTGATCCATCTTGCGGAAAGCCTTGAGGAAAACGTCGTGCGTGGCGTCCTCGGCCTTTTCAGGATCGCTCAGGAGGCGCAATGCGAGGTAATAGATAGCGCGGCTATGCTCCTGGTAAATTTCGGCGAATTCAGACGGGGCTAGCCCGCCCGCCGGATTGTCAGGACTCTGAGGGTTTGCGAACAGCGCGCTCACGGACTCGGACGGCGCCCGCCCGCCCGGCGGGTTGTCCGCACCCTCAGGTTTTGCCAACGGCTCTCTCACGGCTAAGTTCACTGGCGATTAGACAGGAGCGGACGGCCGATGTCACGCTGAAGGTTCGCGGGGTATGGGAGCTGGCCCGTGGTAGTTCTGGTTCTGGTCCTGCTTATCGTCGTTGCTCTAGTAATCGTAATCGCAATCGATCTGCAAGGAAGATGGGAGACGGATCGATTACGAGAACGACGACGAGGACGAACCAGACCTGGATCGATTTCGAGGACGAGAACGAGGAAGAGGAAGACTGGGAGACTCTACTGGCTGTCCAAATTGAACTCGATGCGGGTGCGGGAGCCGGTCTGGCGGTTGCGGATTTCCATTTCTTCCAGTTGCCAGACGCCGTTAACCTTCTGGACTTTCTTAGGATCGAATTCCTTGAGGAGCTTGCCCTGGAAATCGTAGGCCTCCGCATGCACGACGACAATTTCGTCAGGGCGATTGACGGCGATCCAGGAGAGGACGCGGGAATAGGCGCCCGGCGCCGGGCATGGGTTGGTGCTTTGCAAAACGTCGCAAAAGAGGTTCTTACGCATCTGCTTCTTGAGGACGCGCTGCTGCGGCCAATAAAGGAATTCGAGACCGAGATCAACCGCCCAAAAATCCGAGCCGGCGAACGGCGTCATGAGTTCATTGCCGGTGAGCGTCCGCGGCGCGGAGTCGGCCGAATTTGTCGCGCCGATGGGTGTGAGGAGGTACTCGTTGGCCCTGCCATCCTGGTGAGTGATGGTGAGCTTCTGGCCGGGGACGTTGTCGGCGGGGGTTGCCTCGTAGGTATTCAGCCAGCGGTCCGGACGGAGCAGGACCTCGAACTTGACGGGGACGGTACGCTCGTGGCGGTCGGCATCACGGACTTTCAAAACGCCCGTATTGGTGGAGTTCTGATCGGGTTTTTGAGACAGCAGGTTGGTGAGGAGCGAGCGGGCTTCCCGTTCGCCTTCCGCCGGCGAAAGGGGCGGAGGCGGGGCGAGCTCGGATTTGGGTTGGGCGGCGCAAAGCCGGAGCGAGAGGAGGAAGAACAGAACTGAGACTCGAGCCTTGAAAATTGAACATAGAAAATTAGCGCAGGACAGAGGGCGACCTTGATGCCGCAACTGCAGCAGGGAGGCAGTCAGGCTCATTTGGCGTGCAAAGCCAGCGGGAGCAGCTCGGAGATATGCCGGATGAAGTGGACCTTCAACTTTTGCCGGACTTCTTCGGGCACTTCGCTCCAATCCGCGCTGTTCTGCTCGGGCAGGAGGACTTGTTTGAGGCCAAAGCGGGCGGCGGCGAGCACTTTCTCTTTGATGCCACCGACGCGCAAGACGCGTCCGCGGAGGCTGATTTCGCCGGTCATCGCTGTATCGGAGCGGACGCGGCGCTTGGTCAAAAGAGAGGCGAGGGCGGCGACGAGGGCAACGCCGGCGCTGGGACCGTCCTTAGGGGTGGCCCCGGCAGGGACATGAATATGGATGTCGTATTTGGCGTAGTCGCTGAGGTCGATGCCGAGCGTGGCGGCCTGGCTGCGGAGGTAGCTGACGGCGGTCTGAGCGCTCTCCTTCATGACTTCGCCCAGCGAACCAGTCAGGAGCAAATTGCCTTTGCCGGGCATGCGGGAGGCTTCGACGAAAAGGACCTCGCCGCCTACGGGAGTCCAGCCCAAGCCGGTGGCGATGCCATATTCCTTGATGCGCTCGGCGGTTTCATTCACGAACCGGGCGGCGCCGAGATACTCGGTCAACCTGTCCGGCTTAAGGACCAGCGGCCGGGGGAAATCCCCGTTGCTCACGATGCGGCGGGTCGCCTTGCGTGTGAGAGCAGCGATTTCGCGCTCGAGCTGGCGCACGCCGGCCTCGCGGGTGTAGTCGTGGATGAGCCGGCGGAGGGTGGTGTCGGGGATTTTAACTTCCTGTTTGGCCAAGCCGTGTTCTTCCAACTGGCGTGGCACGAGATAACGCCTGGCGATCTGAAGCTTTTCCGTTTCGGTGTAGCTGGGCAGCTCGATCACTTCGAGACGGTCTCGGAGCGCCGGATGAATTGGCTCGAGCCAGTTCGCGGTCGTGATGAACAGAACCCGTGAGAGGTCAAAGGGAAGATCGAGGTAATGGTCGGTAAACGTGTTGTTCTGCGCAGGGTCGAGCACCTCCAGGAGCGCGGCCGCGGGATCCCCACGAAAATCCGCGCCGACCTTGTCGAGTTCGTCGAGGAGGATGACCGGGTTGCGGCTCTCGATGCGGCGCAAGGTTTGAATGATGCGTCCGGGGAGCGCGCCGACGTAGGTGCGGCGGTGCCCGCGGATTTCAGCCTCATCGCGCATGCCGCCGAGCGAAATGCGGGCGAACTTGCGGCCTAGGGCGTCGGCGACGCTGTGGCCAAGGGAGGTCTTTCCGACACCCGGCGGGCCGACGAGACACAGGATCGGTCCTTTGATCTGTTTCCGGCGCTTGATGACGGCAAGAAACTCGAGCAAGCGATCTTTGACTTTGGTGAGGCCGAAATGCTGCTCGTTAAGGATGCGCTCCGCCTCGGTGAGGTCGATCTTGTCCTCGGTTTCTTTAGTCCAGGGCAAGCTCAGGATCCAGTCGAGGTAATGGCGCGTGACGCCGTATTCGGCGGCGGCCGGGGGCATTTGCTGCAGCCGGTCCAGCTCCTGGGTAGCGACCTGTTTCGCTTCGACCGGCAGGGGTGTTTGCTCGATTTTCTCCCGCAGCATCCGGACTTCGGAGGCGTTGGGGTCAGTCTCGCCCAGCTCGCGCTGGATGGCGCGGAGTTGTTCGCGGAGGAAAAAGTCGCGCTGAGTCTTGGAGATGGAAGTGGCGACCTCGGTTTGGATCTTGGAGCTCAGGGCCAGGACCTCGTGTTCGCGGTTGAGCATCGGGAGCAGGCGAGTGAGGCGCTCCTTGACGGAGTTGGTCTCCAGCAGTTGTTGGCGCTCCTCGAGGCCGAGATTCAGGTTGACCGCGATGAGATCGGCGAAGTGGCCAGGGTCTTCGGTGTTGAGTGCGGCGATTTTGATTTGCTCGGAGAGCGCGGGGGAGAGTTTGATGATTTCCTGGAACTGGCTTTGGGCGTTGCGCATCATCGCGGTCAGCTCGACGGAGTCTTCGGTGACGTCCCGGATCAGCTCGAATTTGGCGTTAAGGTAGGGGTCGGTGGCGGTGTATTTGGTGAGGCGAACGCGCCAGAGACCTTCCACCAGCACCCGGACAGTACTGTCGGGAAACTTGAGCATTTTGAGCACGCGGGCGGCGCAACCGACTTCGTGCATTTCATGCGGCAAGGGGTTTTCGGCCTCGGCGTTGCGCTGCAGCACGACCGCAAGCAGGCGGTCGCCGCCGACGACGTCATCGATGAGCTTGGTGCTTTGGGTGGTCTCGACGAGCAACGGAGCCACCATTCCGGGAAAGATGACGATATCGGAAAGCCCGAGGATGGGCAGGGTATCGGGCAGTGAGCTGGACGAGACACGCGGGGGCGCCTCGGGACTGCCCGCCGCACCCAGGATACTAATAAATTCCGTGTCGGGCGAGGTCATATCGCGACGTTCTGCCAGTTAGATGCCCGCCGCCCGGAAAAAGTTTCAGATGAGAGACGGATTCCCTTCAGCGATCGGCACCTTGGTGTTTTTCGATGTCCGCGCGGTCAGCGGCACATCGATGCGTAAGAAACCATTCAGGTAAGTTGCTTTGGCCTGGCTAAGATCATAGCCGGGCGGCACTTCCAGCATGCTTTCAAACGGGCCATAATTGATCTCCATCACCAGAAAATGCGCTTTGGCCGAGCGGCAGCCATCAGGCCGGTTGCCAGCGATACGCAGCCGGTTGTTCTCGACAGTGATTTCGAGGTTCTCGCTGCGCATCCCGGCCAGTTCCACTTTGACGACCAGGCCATTATCCGTGGCATAGACATCAGTGTTAGGCACCCAATGCGCCTTGGCGGAATTTTCACGCACACTCCCGACCGACCGGGTCACAAAATGCACGGATGAACTAACTTTGCACATGGCCATTTCTGCGAAAAGATTCTATTCCAGCCGTTGCGAAGGTGCAAGCACGTCACCTCATTTTCACCAGCACCTCGGGGCGTTCCCCTTTTCGGGCGCGGAAGATGATCGAGCTTTGCGGGGTGGAGGCAGCCACCGTCAAGCAACCACAATGCGTATCCCGCTGAAAACTGAACCGGCGCCGACGAAAGATGGCGGCCGCCAGCCACCCGGCTGTCACCGCAACGATCATCAGCGAAACAAACTGCTGCCAATCCATGCATTGAAGATAGCCCCAAAACGCAGCCGTGCAACCGATGATTTGGCGCGAGCGGTGCCTTTTCTTGCCATAGCCAGGGCAAAATGCGCTTGGTATCACGGTTTCGCGCGCGCAGCCCAACGTTTCAGGGGATCGCGGATGCCCATTAATACTGTTCAGAAGCACGGGGTATATCGCACCGGAACGCGCAAATGGCAGTGGCGCCTAAGGGGTTCAACCGGTAATATCCGCGCGCCGTCGTTTGCTAAAGCGGCACCGCTTCAGGCGCAGCGCGGTCCGCCGCGCCAGCCCGGGCTTTTGACACGAACTGAAAATGACAACTGAAAACTGAAGAATTATGACATCGATCGCAACACTGCTCGGCGACAAGGCCGATTCGCTTTTGAACTTTAAGAACCCGAAGATTGCCAAGGAACGCCTGCATCTGCCGGGCCCGGACGTCGTGGACCGCCTGTACGCGGTGTCGGACCGGAACAACCGGGTGCTGTGCAACCTGGAGCGATTCGTCACCCATGGGCGGCTGGGCGGGACGGGATATTTATCGATCCTGCCGGTGGACCAGGGGATCGAGCATTCGGGCGGAGCGAGCTTCGCCAGGAACCCTGACTATTTCGACGCGGAGAACATCGTGAAGCTGGCCATCGAGGGGGGATGCAATGCGGTAGCGTCCACTTACGGCGTGCTCGGCGCGGTGGCGCGGAAGTATGCGCACAAGATCCCGTTCCTGGTGAAGATGAACCACAACGAACTCATGACCTACCCGAACAAGTTTGACCAAATCATGTTCGGCACGGTGAAGCAGGCGGTGGACATGGGCGCGGCGGCGGTGGGAGCGACGATTTATTTCGGGTCGGACCAAAGCGCGCGGCAGATTGTGGAGGTGGCGCAAGCGTTTGCGCATGCGCATGAGGCGGGGCTGGCAACGGTGCTGTGGTGCTACCTGCGCAACAACGCATTCAAGAAGGATAAAGACTACCATCTGGCCGCGGACCTGACGGGCCAGGCCAACCACTTGGGCGTAACCATCCAGGCCGACATCATCAAACAGAAGCTGCCCGAGAATAACGGCGGCTTCAAAGCGCTGAACGCGCCGGGCTCGAGCTACGGCAAATACGACGAACGGATTTACACTGAATTGAGCAGCGACCATCCGATTGACCTCTGCCGGTACCAGGTGGCCAACTGTTATATGGGCCGGGCGGGTCTAATCAACAGCGGCGGCGAATCCAAAGGCGCGGCCGACCTGGCAAGCGCGGTCACGACCGCAGTAATCAACAAGCGAGCCGGGGGCATGGGCCTCATCTCGGGCCGCAAGGCTTTCCAGAGGCCGATGAAGGAAGGCGTCGCCCTGCTGAACGCCATCCAGGACGTGTATCTAAGCAAAGAAGTGACCGTAGCGTAGAGTTGGTTTTCCGGCGGCTGCCCGCCGCGGCCGCTAACAACCCCGGAGGTCCGAATGGCGGAAACGCCGTTCGGACATTCCGCTCCGGCTCTCAACCTTGCGCCGCTTCCTGGTCGGTCGTGGCGCTCCACGGCGAGGGCGCTTCTTGGCGAGGCGCCGCGACGTGGACGCGCGCGAGGGCATCGCGGGCGAGCTCGCCGATGCCGGCAAGAGAGCTGGTGTCGCGCTGGTGCACGAGCGTTTCCAGCCAGTCGGTAAAGGCGGCTTCCGGGTGCGCGTGCGGATCGGGCAGCAGCCGCCAGCGGCGGGCATTCCAGTCGAAATAGAGGCGCCTGAGATCGTAGGCGTAAGGTTTCGGCAGGCCGGACAGCAACACCGAGAGCATATTGCGGTCGCAACCCGTGAGGACCAGCGAGCCGACA
>DATMRF010000111.1:0-6258 GCA_035566435.1 Candidatus Acidiferrum sp. | reverse complement strand
ATAAAACTGCGCCCACACCCAGACGACCGAGAGGTCGGCAATATCCACCAGATGATCGCCCGTCATCACGCGGCGGCCCTGGTCCACGCCGAGGTCTTGCACCACGCCCTTGAAGGGCGAACGGAGCGTGAGGGTTTCGGATGGCTTGCGGGTCTTTTCCAGTTCGGCAACCTGGTCGTCGGTAATGTTCCAGAGCCGCAGCCGCTGACGGGCGGATCGAACCAGCCGATCGGTGCTTTCCAGCACGGCACGGCTGCCGTTGGTTTGCGCTTCGTCCCGCGCTCTGAGCAAGTCCACGAATTCGTTCTGCGTCGTGAGCAGGTCTGGGCTGTAAATCGTCAGCAGCGGCGCATCTTTCTCCACCAGTTCGCCGCGCGAAAAGACGAACAGTTCCTTCACGTAGCCCTCAACGCGCGTGACGTAATCCCAATGGCGTTGCTTGTCGAAAGCAACCATGCCCACCGCCCGGACGGTGTGAGTAAATGGATGCTTCTCAACTTTGGCGTAGGTTACGCCGATTTGTTGCTGACGCTCGACCGGCACCGTGAACTCGCCGGGTTTCTCGTCACCGCTCATGGTTGCCGGCGTCGCGGCGTTGGTGGTATTCGCGCCCGCCGCGCCCTTTTTCATCACCGGAACCAGGTCCATCGAGCAAATGGGGCATTTGTCGGTGGGGTTCTGCTTCTTCACCGACGGGTGCATCGTGCAGGTGTAGTAATCCACGTCGTCGGGTTTGGTGTTTGCACCGCCCTTCTTGCATGACGCAAGGAACAAAGTCGCCAGCGCGGCAACGAAGGTGAGCAACAGAGCCGACCAGCGGAAACGGCTGGCGGCGGTTGAAATAGAGTTATTCATGGTGATGGGTCGAATCGCCGTGGTTGGGCAACAGGGAGGGTTCGCTGGCCAGCGGGGCCAAAGCCTCAAGGCCTTCCAGGCCGGTCCACAGCAGCAGTTCAGCCAGCATTTGGTTTTGTTCGGTCGTGGCGCGGGCGGACATGAGCTCGCTGTCGAGCAGCATGCGCCGGGCGTCGAGCACGTCGCGGAACATTCCGTGGCCCGTCTCCCAATCCGCCAATCGGCTCGTGAGGGCCTGGGTGGAACGCGCGGTAATCTCATCGCTGTAAAGCAACGCCTCGCGCCGCGAGGCTTCAATCTCCACCGACAGATGATGCAGTTCCTCGCGCACCATTAATATTTGATCTTCACGCTCCTGTTCGGCGGTCTTCTGCCGTTCCTTGTCGCGCTCGTAGTCCTTCCGATATTTGCCTTCGTTGAGCCAAGGCAAAGAGAAGCGCAGCGTGAACATGCCGGAGCGAAATTCGCCGTCGCCGCTGAATTGCCGACCCTCAACGCCAAGGCTCACGTCCGGCAATCGTGACTTGCGGGTCAACTCGGCTGCGGCCTCGGCCTGTTTGATTTCCTGGGCCATGACTTTGAGCTTCGGCTCGCTCTGGAGCGCGAGCGTCAACAGTTTCTCGCTTAACGGAATGGCAGGCCCGACCGGTGGCAACCGCAGCGACGGCCACGATGAATCGGCGGGCCTATTGAGCAGGCGATTCAGGGCGAAGCGTTCGTGAGCCAGTCGATTGTGGTCGGTGCGGAGTGTGTCGTTGCGTTTCGCCATTTCGTTCTGAATTTGCAGTGTGTCGGCGAGAACGGCTTCTCCGGCGCGGTATTTGTTTTCGGTTGCCTTGGCGGTAACGTTGAGCCATGCGAGGTCTTGCTCGCCAATCTCAATGACGCGCTCGGCGAGTGCCGTCGCAAGCAGCCCTTTGGCAACGTCTCGGCGTATTTCCTGTAGGCGCAATTCGGATTCGGCTTGCCGCGTGGAGGTTTCGGCAGCGGCGACACGACGATTGAGCTTTGGTCTGCTCCACAGCGGTAGCTTTTCTTCGACGCCGTAGGCGAGATTGCCGTCTTCGGAAGGCTTGAATCCAAGGGAGCTGTAAACACTACCGCCGAATAGCGCCATCGGGTCGTCCCAAGTGCGAACCGCCTCCGCGTTGAGCGTGGCGGAACGGACACGCGAATCAGCGGCCTTGAGCGCCGGATTGTTCGAGCGCGCCTCCGCGACGAGGCGGTTAATGAAATCGGTCGTGATGACGACGCTGTTGCTGGCCTTGACTGGCCTGGCCTCCTCGGCGGCCCGACCGACCAATGCGGTGGCAGTTACGAACAGAATGGTTCCAAAGTTCTTCATAAAGGGTTCAGATTACTCACGACAGACGGACACAGTGCGCCAAAGGCAATCGCCTCCGGGCACACTACGGGCGGGAAGGGAGAAAAATCAGAGCAGGAAGGAGCAGTCCCGCTGGAAAATGGGGACTGCTCCAGCCTGGACGGAAGGGGGAGCCACGGGACAGTCGCGGAGGGTTAAGCGTCCGAGCGTGGAAACCGAAAGGGAGGGCGGAGCGATGGCGTGCCACTCGTGGCCGGAAGCGCAGCGGGGGGCGGCGGGAGTAACTGGCGCACGGCTATCTGACGGGCGGGCGCAGCACGCAGGCGTGGCGCAGTTGGTGCGGTCGGAATTACAACAATGGCAGGTGGGGGCTGAGCCGCGAGAATCCTGGCTGGCGACGGCTGAGCCACCCTGCCAGGCCGTGATGACCACGAGGAACAGCCCCAGGAGGACCGACAAACTCTTATTGAGCGCCGCGCGCATTTATAGTTGTTTGCTTTATGGTCGTTGCCGGTATTGAATCCTTACAGGCGCGGAAGGCAACAATCAATTCTTGAGTTCGCCGCAAGTGAGCATGGCTTTACCCATGTAGGGGTTTTTGATGGCCTTCCCGGTTTGCAACCAGTTGGCCTTGGCCATGGGACAGTAGGCTTCGTGGTACGTGCCTTGGCCGGCTTTGTTTTCAGCAAGATACTTAACGAGAGAGGCGCTTAGGGGCTTGAAGGCCTCGCGGGCGGCCTTGAGGTCTTTGGCTTGGGCGAGCGTATCGGCTTGTTTGGCGATGTCCGGAGGGAGCATTTTCATCTCATCACCTTTGACAGCTTTGGCGATGGCGTTGGCGTGTTCATCCACCCCTTTGAGGGAATCCTTGGCGAGGTCGGACTGGATCTCAAGGTAATGGTCGAGGACGGACTTGACCGGCTCCATGAGCGCCGAATCGTCCATTTTCTTATCTTCAGCGGACAATGCTGCAAACGGAGCGGCGCCAACGGCAAGCGCAAGGAACAAACGGGCTGTGTTCTTAAGCAATTTCATAGTTTCAATTAGATTTTGGTGTTAACCACAAGTTAATACGCCGGGGTGGCGAAAAACCCTCGAATAAAGTGGCACAGCGCTCAGCGATGCTCCGCTCCAGAGGCTGGACCGGTGGGCAGCATCTGGCCCGGGAGCAGGGTTTCCTGCTGGACCCAGGCGAGATAGCGCTTGCCCTGGGTGGGGGGCATGGCGCGGCTGACCTCGTAAAAGTGCTCCATCATGGCTGACTGGCATTCGACACGAAGCTGGGCGGCCTCGGCGAGGGCCTGTTTGATTTCGGGCGTGACCGTGTTCGTTGCGGCCAGGAGTTGCTGAACCTTGGCGTTCTGTTTATCAATGCGCTTGCAGAGCTCCGCGCACTTCGGCCAATAAGCGTCGTGCAACTCTACGACGCGAGCGAACTGCGAGTCGCTCAAGTGATACTCCTTTTTGAGCCATGCAAGCTCAGGGTGCGGGCCTTGCTCTAGCGTCTGATGATCCGCTATCGCCGGCAGGTAAATGCAAGCGTAACCAACCGCCGCGGCCGCCAGGCCTCCCAACAAAATAAGCCACGAACGCTTCACTTTAATTGCGCGGCATCTGATACGGATCAACCATCTGCACGTAGCGTGCGCGCCACTCCGTCTCGCCATGAGCGGCGATGCCGCGTGCCTGCCACAAACCTGTCCCCAAGCCCATGAAGAGTAAAATGGCCACGTAGGAAAGCGCGAACCTGGGGCGCGCGAAGGTGGTCTCAACCCACCGGCTGAAAATTGTCCAATAGCCTGCCGCCTCCCGCGTCTCGGCGCGAGCAATCCGGTTCCATACGGCTTCTTGAAAGCGTGGAGGCAACGGAGCGTCCGGTTTCCAGGTGCGGAGCAGCTTGCTCAGAGCTTCATCTTTTTCGGATGGCAGATTGTCTTTCATAAACGCCAACTCGGCGGCTTGCGCCGCCGAAGTTGTAACTTTGACGTGTCTTTGCGGATACTGCGAGTTACTTCAGAGGAGCAAATTCGATCGTTTGCCGGTGTTCGTCCAGTTTAGCGCGAACCTTTGGGGAGGCGGTGATGCCGTCCGAACCGGTTGCCCTGTAGCTGGCGGTTTCCGGGCCGACCTGGGGGACGGAAGCGCGCATCCTCTCGTTAAGCATCTGCTGGACTTTGGGAGATGCCGCGACTGCGGTTTGGGGCGCGACTTGGTTAATAGTGACCTGTTGAGGGGCCGCAGCCCTGGCCTGACGTTCGTTCAACATCTGGCGAACCTTGGGAGAGGCGGCGATGCCGTCGTCACCAACGGCTTGCGACTGGGCTTTGATTTGACCTGCCGAGGCGAAAAGAACGAGCGCTGCGGCAGCGATGAGTAAGCGATTTGCATTTTTCATATTTTTCTTTCTGTTCGGCGCGAACCATCGCGCCGTTCACTCCTTAATACGCCGCAGGCGGGGAAACCCCTCAGGGTTTTTTGGCAAAGGAACGGAGTGAAGGACTGACGAAAAGACAGAACGCGAGGAACCCTGTCCGCGTCAGAGCCTGGGTGCTATGGCGCCACTGGCTGAGGTTCGAGGATGAGGCGGCGGGCTTTGGCGTCAACGGTGACCCTGGAAAAGCGGGAGAGAAGGCCGTTCCCAAGGAGGCCGGCTTCGCCGGCGAAGATCGGGTTCTTGTGGAGGCCCGTGGGTACGTTGTCGAATTTGTGAAAGCCGATTTCAACCGTTGTTTCGGTTTGCGGGATTGAAAGCTCGGACAGACCGATGGCGACCTTTGGCTTGCATTCTTGCGACCGGACGTGCGAGGTCACCCATTGGAGGGGCGAGGCGCAGCCAGTGTCAAGGCGGACCCATTGTTGCTTGTGATCATTAACGGTTATGGGGACACGCATGCCGCAGGGGCGCATTTCGAGCGGGAGGGTTTCGGCAAGGAGAGGAGGTTGATCCGGTTTGAGGATGCGGACCGTTTGCGCCCGAAAATCGATCTGGACGGCGCGCCCGCGAAAGAAGTCCGCCCCCAACAGTCCGTCAACGGGGCGCTCGCACGAGTGGCTGAGTTGGGTCAGATCCATGGCAACATAATCACCGGGCAGGGATACAGTGCCTGCTGTGGCACGGATGCCCTTCAACCAGCGGCCAGAGAGAGTCGTTTCGACGCCGCGCACGTTGACTTCTCTACCCAAAGGTAGCGCTAGCCGATCCGCGGTACGACGGTTTATGGCGCTGGCTCCGGCACCGGTGTCCAAAAGGAAGTTCAGGGGCTGAGCGGATTCGGCAACGGTGACCTTTACCCAGAGCAATCCCTCGCGGAATTCGAATGGTATCTCGGCGAGGACTTCCGTCGCGCCTTGCGCTTTGAGCAGCGCGATGGCGAGGGTCGTGATGGCACAAAGGTGACGACGCACGAGAGCCCTTACGCAGGGGCTGTGCCAGCGGGGGTTTTCTCGGAAATGCCGCGATCCAGGAGCGAGCTGGGTGTCCCTTCCTGTTCACTGGGAGCAAATAGCGGCAATGGCGGGGCGGGATTACGGCTTCCTGGGCCGATGCGGCTTGAAGCCCCGCATGGGGATACGAAGAATGCTTCGTGGTCTTCGACATGCATGAACTCATGCTTTGGAGATCGGTGGTCACCCATCCGAGATTCTCGAACTTGCCCCTCATAGAGTCCGAACATGCGGAAAGGGATGATCCAGTGGTAGGTGCAGGAGCGATTGAATCTGTCGCGGACAGAATCAAGGGTGTCCATTCTGTTGATCAAAAATCAGCCTCCCTTTTTTAGGAAGGCATGATCATTTAGGAATAGAAATAACCCAACGATCGCAACGATGTATGGCTAGGATTCCCCAAGATTATATGGTCGAGAACTTCGATTTTAAGAAGTTGACCAGCTCGGATGAGGTCACGGGTGATCTTGATGTCGGCCTCGGATGGAGTCGACTCTCCGCTTATTCCGCTACCGGAATAAGTGGTGTTATGCCGCATCCAGTTTTATGCCGCACGGCTCGCGATTTGCCTTGGTTTTCCAGGCGGAACCACTGGCTCGATGCGGCATAAAACGGAGGCTGCATTACAGTCCTTT
>DATMRF010000110.1:0-7766 GCA_035566435.1 Candidatus Acidiferrum sp. | reverse complement strand
GACTATCCGTTCGTTTCCAGTTGCTCTCCACCCCGTGTCGCCACGGAGCAGTTACTTTCAGTTTCCGGGCGGGAAGCTCCGCCGGGGAGGGACTCTCACCCTCTGTGCGCGCTCGCTCTCAAGCGCACTAGCCCAACGTTTTAACGTTGGGATCTTAGGTTTAGAATTGATTAAGTCCCGAAGGGACGGCTGAATAAGCCGCATGTCTTACGTCAGCTCGTATTATCATTGTGTCTTCAGCACCAAAGAACGCCGGCCGCTCATTCCAACAGCCCTTCAGGAACGGCTCTGGCCGTTTCTGGGCGGAATCGCCCGCCAGAATGGAATGAAGGCCCTCGAAATTGGCGGGGTGGTCGACCACGTCCACATCCTCTTGTCCCTGCCCTCAGCCCTTTCTATCGCCAAAGCGCTGCAGCTCATCAAGGGCGGCTCCTCCAAATGGGTGCACGAGACTTTCCAGGAACATCGGCTTTTTGGCTGGCAGGCGAAATATGGTGCCTTCGCTGTCAGTGTGTCGCTCCTGGACAAGACTAGTCAATACATCAGAGATCAGGCGGAACACCATCGGAAGATGACCTTTCGGGACGAGTTCGTGGCACTACTCAAGAAACACCGTATTGCATACGACGAGCGCTACCTGTGGGAGTGAGGCTCAGCCGTCCCTTCGGGACTTGGACTCACCGCATCCCGGGACCCAACGTTAAAACGTTGGGCTATTCTCGACTGTCCCTCCGGGACAGAGGCCTGTGGGGAGTGCGTCTCGATTTCTGAGAGCAGCGTTCCCGAGATTCCCCGCCCCTACGGCTGTTGTGCTTCGGTCCAGCGGATTGAATATCTCACCAGGTCGGCGCCGCTCTTTAGTTCAAGCTTCTTTTTGATGTTGGCCCGATGGACCTCCACGGTCTTAACGCTCAAATGCAGGAGTTGCGCAATTTGGCGAGTCCCCTGCCCCTGGCCGACCAACTGAAAGACCTCGAACTCCCGGTCAGAGAGCCGTTCGACCGGCGAGTGCAGGGCACCGCCACGGTGGCCGGAAAAAATCTCCAGGATTTTTGAGGACATTTTGTCGCTGACGTAAATCTGGCCGCTCAACACCTGCCGAATGGCCTGCATCAATTTCTGCCCGCCCTCCTGTTTCATCAAGTAGCCGCGCCCCCCGGCCCGCAACACCCGCTCGGCGTAGAGTGCTTCGTCATGCATGGAGACCACGAGCAGCGGCAAGTCCGGGTGAAGCGTATGAATATCCTTGATGAGCTCCAAACCACTGCGGTCGGGCAGCGAGATATCGACCAGGACCAGGTCCGGTACGTCGGCGGCGATGGCGTCGAGCGCCTGGGCCGCGCGATCCGCCTGGCCGCAGACGCACAGATCGGGTTCGTGGTCGATCAATTGAGCCAGGCCCTCGCGCATCATCGGATGGTCGTCCACGATGAGAATGCGCTTTCGGCTTTGAGCTGGTTTCTTCATGGTTCAAATTGCGCGCGATAGCGGCGGCTGGAATTAAGGGTTGGCGACGGAACATGTGACCGTCGTGCCGCCGGCAGGGTTCCGATCGATCGATAGCACGCCGCCGATCATGCCGGCGCGATAACGCATAATGCGCAAGCCCATGCCCTTGGACCTGGGAGCGGGCTCGGGAAAGCCGCGACCGTCATCCGTGACCCGCAGGATGGTGCGCGCGGGGCTGGATTCAAGCCGAATCAGGACCCGGCTTGCCTTTCCGTGCTTGACCGCGTTGGAGACCGCCTCCTGCGCGATGCGGTAAAGATGTGTAAGTGTCGCCGGGGCGGTAATCAGAATCGGGCCAACACACTCGACCGCGCAAGCGAGGGTGAACATGCCCTCGGCGTTGTCAGCCAATTCGTGCAGTGCGGAGGCGAGGCCCTCGGATTCCAGCGTGACTGGTGAAAGACCGCGTGCCAGCGAGCGAGTTTGGCCAATCGCCTCGCGGACGTGGCGGGCGATCTCTGCCGCGCGGCCGGCGGCGGCCTTGGACCTTGCACCCAGCTTCTGCGCGAGGACCTGGCTCTTCAATTCGATCCCGGCCAGATGCTGGCACAGGCCGTCGTGCAAATCCTGGCCGATGCGACGCCGTTCCTGATCGCTGATTTCCAGGAGCTCTCTCTCGAGACGTTTGCTCTCGCTGATATCCCGCACGAAGCCGGTGAACAACCGCCGGTCGGCGAGCCGAACTTCGCTCACCGCCAAGTCCATCGGGAACGTCGTCCCGTCTTTGCGCTGGCCCACCACTTCGCGTCCGATCCCGATGATCCTGGCCTTGCCGGTGCGGAGGTAGTTGGCCATGTACGTATCATGCTCCTGCCGATACGGTGATGGCATAAGCACGCTGACGTTTCGGCCGATGACCTCTCCCGCGGAAAACCCAAAGAGCCGTTCGGCGGCCGGGTTCATCGACTCCACGATACCGTGTTCGTCGATGGTGATGATGCCCTCGACGGCTGTCTGCAGGATGGCCCGGAGCCGCTCCTCGGTGTCGCGAAGACCGGGAGAGGGGGACCTTTGGGCCGCCGGACCGTCGCCCTCGGCGGGCTTGCTTTCGAGCGTCTGCAAATGCGCAATCAGCTCAGCCCGAGTCATTTTTGCATAATCGTGCATGCGGCGGATGCGTGAACTATCCCCCATTTAAGGACCAAATCAACCTGGTTTTGGCGCAGAACAATTCAACGCAAACGGGCAAAGCCCTCGACCCCAAGGGAATTTTGAATCCCGGCAAATCTGCATGAAAAGAGCGCCCTACAAAAATGAGCTTCTTAGCATGTGAGTTTAACGCAAAGACGCGAAGGTGCAGAGGCGCAAAGGCCGGAAGCGGCTGAATAACCAAAACCGATCCAGCCATACAAGTCGCCGGGCGAGATCAGTTTCCCTTGCGTCTTTGCTCCTTTGCGCCTTCGCGTTGAATTCTACTCGTTGGCGGCTTTGTGTTGACCCCAGCTCATCTCGTCCCCAGCAACTGGGCACGGTATTCCGTTGGCGATTGTCCGAGGATTTTCTTGAAGACGCGGTTAAAGTGCGTCAGCGACTGGAAGCCGACTTCGAACGCGATTTCGCTCACCCGGAGATTGGGATTGAGCAGCAGGTTCTTCGATTTCTCGATGCGAACGCGCGACAGGTAATCGGTGAAGTTGATCCCGGTGATCTTCTTGAACATTTTGCAGAAATAGAAGGTGCTGGTATTGCAGGCCTTGGCGACGTGGCCCAAGCGGAGGTTCTCGGTTTGATGCTCCAGGATAAACTCCTTGGCGCAGGTGATCACCGGCGGTTCGGCGTTTTCGTGCTGCACCACTACCTGATTGCTCAGCATTGACAAGTGCTGCGCAAAAATTGTCAACAGCTTCACCACCGCATCATGCTGTTTGGCCGGCACGACCCGGCTGGCAAAGTAGGCGTCGTGCAACGTCTCCCGGTCCACTTCCACTCCCCAGGACTCGACTTGTTTGGCCGCATGCACGAACTGGCCCTCGGTCGGCTTCTTGCGGAAGACCTGGCCGGTTTGCAGAAAGCCGATGAGGCGGTCCCCCAGGCGGACCGGCACGGCGGTATCGCTCAGGCCGTTGGGACAGCCGAGGGTGTGCGCCTCCTCGGTGGCCAACGCGGAAAGCTTCTCCTGCACCCACAGGCACGATGCGCAGGCACGGCTTTTCTGCGAGATTATCGCACAGAACGGCCCTTCGTTCCGCTTGCCGTGGTGCGGAAGCTGCCACGTCTCCACCGGCCGAAACGCGACCGGCAGCCCAGTGGCCTCGGTGAAGGCGCGCTCATAATCCTGGAACACCCGGGAATTGACCAGCGCCTCGACCAACCCGCGGTCGCTGCTGGCGGTGGCCCGGTTCTTGAAAGCGCCGGGCCGCGAACGAACCGGACCGGACGCGGAACGGGAGCTGGCAGAGGGCGACGGCGCGTCCGAACCATTAAACTGACTTCTGCGCTCTGAAGTCTGCCTAACATAGGTTGTCTGCATGTCAGCAATTTACGCTAAACTAATCGTAAAGACAATTAGGAAGCTCCCCTAATTCAATCTAGGCACAATGGAGTACCCCGCCTAAGGGATTCCGCGAGGCTGGCTCAAGCGCACATTGGATGGCTCCGTCGTCGCATTGGCCCGCGCCGCCAGCAGGATTTAGGCGCTTTTCGCATGTGGGCCCGATCAGCTCGCCAGGCACCCTTTGGCCGGTCCTCCCGGAGAACCGGCCCCCGGCGCCCTATCCTGCCCCATCGCCAACCCGCCCGCTGCTCCTGGCTTGGCAACTCCTGCACATTTATTGTGGGGCCGAGCCCGTGCTGGTTCGAGCGGCGAGCGGAATGACCGCGGATGATTGGACATGTTATGTGCTCTAATAGCTCCCGGACCGGGCCCAAGCGCCAGGGACGGCGCCGCCCGACCCCAACGAGCGCCGACCCGGCCGGAGCCGGCGCCAACGGCGGCACTTCCGAGCCCCGCGCCAACGGCGCGGCGATACCTCAGCCCGGGGCACCGCCACAGGAATAGGTGGATCGAAAAACCGGTCGAGCCCCATCGGGGCGGAATAACGCCGCCACCCAAGCCCCGCGACGCATGGCGCCGATACGCCACAAAAAACTGCAAGCTGGCGCAATTTACCGCAATTCACCGCAACTTGGCGCAAGTTTGGCATAAACCGGGCGGCGATGTGGTCATTTGCGAATATAAAGTTGGCAGGTGTTGTCAGCCGCCCCGAACCCATAATCTGTCCTGAGGTAATCTCGCCACTCCTCGTTGAATGAATCTGAGCGAACGACCACGAATCGCGGCGCGTTGCGCTTGCAAATCTCGATGATTCCCCGCGTTGAAATCTGGCCCGACCAAAACCGTTTCGGCATCACTATCGCAAGCTCCGGGATGACTTTCACTCCCGCGTGGAACGCGTAAATTCCGTCCTCGGAATAGGCACATGACGCTCCGGTCGCAGATTGTTTCATTTTCTGGACGATGGCGCTGGCGTTGGCTGGTGGCTTTTCTCGCAGATACTTGATCGAGCCCTCGAGCCGCCGCTCGGATTTGGCGAGCGCAAAGGCAACCAACGCACATAGCGCCAAGCTCGATGCGATCTTGAATCCAATGGAGCGGTTCTTGGTCTGAACCCTATACAAATCCTCGAGTAAGACATTTACGGCCCAGCCGGTCAGCCAAGCCAATGGTATCGCGAAGTGCAGGTAATAATAATTCCACCACGGCCTGTGAAACGCGTGGACCAAGGAAACAGTACACAAAAGAACGACCGGAAACGCGAGCTCTCTTAAACGCCTCCGTCGGGTGGCCAGCAAGATGCAGATGACTGCTCCCCCGGCGCATTCGATGTTGTTTCTGAGAAGCCGGACGTTGAATTTATGGTCCGCCGGCATATCCAAACCCGGCACCACTTCAGCCTTGGTGTGGGATTTCCATGAGGTTGCCAGCGAGCCTTTTCCCCAGGTTAATGCGATTAGAAAAAACACGGCAACCGAAGCTGCGCCCCACACGAGACCAGGCTGCAGCATTTGGCCGATGCTTTTGTGCCTGGAATGTAGAATCAGGAACATCTCGATTACCAGGGCAGGTGCGACAAGGACCGCCGTAAGCTTGATTTGTAGCGCCACAGCCAGCATTGCGCCCGAAAGGACCAGCCAAATGGGGTTTTGACGCTTCGCCCATCGAAACGCTAACCAACAGGAAAGCAGAGCGGCTGCAAAAGCAGGGCACTCAAGCATCATCGAAACCATTACGACAAGGCTTCCCGGAGCCGCCACAAGGAAAAAAGTCCCAAGCAAAGCCGTTCTGCTGCCGGACCTTTGACGAACCAGTTCGTGGAAGCAAATAGCCAGCATGAGCCCAAAGCTCACGGCGACGATCCGGGCCGTCAAAATCGATGCCCCAAACAGCTTGAACGCGGTGGAGAGCAGGAATGTGGAAACCGGGGGTTGGTCGTTCCACATGTCGGTGTACAGATGGTAGCCTTTACTGCACATTACGCCTTTGATCACCTCGTAACCCTCATCATCCCCAATCCGGAGCGCTGAGCCGAGGTGCAAGAGCGTAAAAATCGTAAGCAGCGCACCAATAATGAACAGAAGGCCTCCAAAATCTCCCAAAAGCTTCCCGCGGTGACGGTTCCAACACGAGGGATAGCCTTCCCCAGCGCGTTTTGGGATCTCCCTTTTATCGGAAAGAATTCTCTTGAGAACCCGCCCCGGCAAGTTGTGCCGATACTCTTCCGAGCGTTCCGGCACTTTTGAGGTTCGACGGATCTCGTTAAGCTCGCGATTGGGCAGCTTCGCGCTTTTTCGGGTTCGGTGAAGCATGCGGTTGCGCTCTTAAATGAACTCAATGTTGATGTTCAATCTATTTTACTGTCTTGAAACCGAAACGCCATGAAATCCTTTGAAATAATAGTTGTTGCGCTACAGTTTTCGGCATTTGATTCCCTTTACCAAGTAGAATTGAAGCGGGTCACCTTCAAGGGCTCGGTCGATGCACTGCGCCAATACGGCAGCGCTACTCGCCCTTCCGGACGTGGTCTGGCCGTTCACCTGAGAAACTTGTGGCCGATGATCAGCTCGGCCAGGTAATTATATTGATTAGGGGGACGGGTCCTTGAAATGCACCACCTCGGGGTCCACGCTGCGCATCAAACCAGATCATCCTACCGAGAAATGGACCGGAGCATTAGCTACCAGTGCATAAAGGTCTTTTCCTGCTGCTACGATTTCCTTTGGCCCCCGTATAGCGAAATATCCGGCTGTGCGGAACCGACCGCGTTCCGTCCGGACGCGGGCTCGCAAATTTTTCCTCACATTCCAAAGCCTTCGATTTTCTTTGATGGGGCCGTGCTTCCAAACCTCTGAGCACCCCGTGTCGCATGGACTAACTATCGTGCCCCAATCCTTGGCAACGCGCCAATCAACAAAGCATCATATTATGGTTTGGTCCCGTTTGCCTAATTGACCGGGACTCGCTTCATGCATCTTATCTCCGTTACAATAGCGCTTTGGAGCTCAACGCTGCTAGCCACCTGCCCTAGCACAAAGGAAATCTTACCACCGGAGACTTCATACTCCAGAGCCCAGTCGTCATGGTCAGCCACTTTGCGAACTGAGAGATCCCCTTTTACCCCATTACCCTTTACTGTCGGGCCGTAATAGTGTGCGAAATGTCCATCATCCCCAAGGATTCTCTGTACTTGGGCCGCAGTTGTCCCTAATGGACACAGTTCTTCTGCTGCTAACAGCCTCTCGCGTAGGGTTGAATCAGGCGCGCGCCATCGAGCACTGGGCGATCGCGTGACGCAGCTTGTCAAGAAGAAGAGCAGAAGCACCATGCCACAACCTGTTATTGTCATGAACTTCATCCTAGGCGCATTAGTTCTAATCGCGTGTGGCACAGTTACCTTTTTGGTGTCGTAATATCTGGTATTCTGCCGCTGTAGTTTACTTGGGAAAGGGGTCAAACCATAACTTTTCACTTTGTCCGTCCACGTTTCGATTCTTTCTGTCGGGCCTTGCCCGCCAAATATAACCTATTGTTCAGGCTTTTCCAGCTTCCCAGGTGCAGGCGCTCGGCGATCTCCCGAATCGTCAGGGTCGTCTCTCGCCTCAGCCGCACGGCCATCGCTAACTTGGCCGCATCGGTCTTGGGATGCTCCTGGAGGTCTTTGTCCTGCCACTTCAATCGCTTCAACTCCTCACCGATGATCCGCTCGCCCTTGGCCTGCGCGCTCTCGTGGCGTAATTGGCCGGAATGATGCTCGCCCAAT
>DATMRF010000109.1:0-49273 GCA_035566435.1 Candidatus Acidiferrum sp. | reverse complement strand
ATTGGGCGAGCATCATTCCGGCCAATTACGCCACGAGAGCGCGCAGGCCAAGGGCGAGCGGATCATCGGTGAGGAGTTGAAGCGATTGAAGTGGCAGGACAAAGACCTCCAGGAGCATCCCAAGACCGATGCGGCCAAGTTGGCGGTGGCCGTGCGGCTGAGGCGAGAGACGACCCTGACGATTCGGGAGATCGCCGAGCGCCTGCACCTGGGAAGTTGGAAAAGCCTGAACAATAGGCTATATTTGGCAGGCAAGGCCCGGCAGAAAGGATCGAAACGGCCAAGGACAAAATGAAAAGTATGGTTTGTTCGTCGTGGGCCACTCCGCCGGCGCGTCTGATTCGTTTCGTTAGTCGCGCAGGGTAGCCGTTTACCTCGTGGGTAGGACCGCTCTCATAGCCGCCCGATCCGACGCGCGCATGCTCCGCCCTGGTGCCCAGTCCGGTGCCAGCTCAAGCTCCAGCCTCAGCCGGTCTTTATCCCGCTTCCGCCGATCATCCTTGAACCCCACGGCCTTCAGCGCCTCCGGGTCCCGCCTCGCCATCGCCCGCCACTCGCCATAACTCTGCGTCATTCCCGCCTTGAACCTGCGCTGCTCGAGTTGCTCATCGATCTCCCGCTCCAGCTTGAAGTCCTTCCGCACCCCCTCGCACCACTGGATAAATGAATCCATCAGCCCCGGCAGCCGGCCCCGCAGCTTCCCCCCTCCCGGTTTCGCCGCCGCCCGGAACAACAACTCCAGCGCGTCCACGCACCGCTCCAAATGCCGCTGGGCCGCCTCTTGGTCCGACCGGCCCCACTCCGTCGCGCGGTGCTGCTCGTAATCCTTCCTTGTATAACACCGCGGCTCTCCCAGCGCATCTCCCGTCATCGGAACGCTGATCCCCAGCAACAGGTATCTCCCATGCACGCCCGTGGCCAGCTCAATCCTCCGCGCAAACGCCGCCGAGAGCTTGTTGCGCCCCGTTTCCCAGCTCACCACCGTGTCTTTCGACGCCCCAATCAGCGCCGCAAACTCCGCCTGCGTCCGGCCAATAATTTTCCGCAGCGCTTTGACCCCTCCATGCGGCTCTATCTTCATAGTTGTATAATACAATAAAAATACACTATTCCCCTTGCGTTTTCAACCCTGATCCGATTAACGTATACACATGACAGAATACAATATCAGCCCCTCGTCCCTCGCATCGCACCACCCAGCGCCCGACTGGAAAGAACGCGCCAGCCTGTCGCTCGAACAACAGTGGGCCCTCGCTCAGGACCTCCTGGCCCTTGGCCGCCGCATCCTTTCACGGCACGCAGGTCGAATCCACGGCGCTACCTCCCTCGCCCAGATCGAGCGAATCCTCCACCTGGCCGCCAGTCTCGCGCGGCTCTCCACCGACCTCGCCCAGAAATCCGCGCAATCCCAGGACGAATGTCCCAAATGCTGTGCCGCCCGCCAGGAATGGGAGGCCGCCCTCCACAAGATCTACGGCCAGGAGGAAACTAGCGACGCTGCTCCTTCCTCCCCTTCCTCCCCTTCACCGGACAAGCACACCCTTCCTTGCGCCTGAACCGGCTGCCCCCTCTTATGAACGCTAAAGATCCCCAGGTCATCGAACGGTTCATCGGCCTCCGTGCCCAAGGCTGGTCCTTCGCCCGCATCGCCGCCGAACTGGATGTCTCCAAACCCACCCTCATCCACTGGAGCCGCCAGCACCAGCATCGCATCCGCAATCTCCAGGCCCTCGAAATGGAGGCCGCCGCCGAACAATGCAAACTCTCCCGCCGCCATTGTTTCGAGTCCCTCGCCGATGACGAGCGCCGCCTGCGCGAGGAACTCGCCCGGCGCGACCTCAAAGACATCCCTACCGCCCGCCTGGTCCTGCTCGCCGCCGCCTTGCGCAAGGAAGCCAACGCCTTGAACGGCCCGCCTCGGCTCTCCGAACCTATTCCTCCTGACGCACCGCTCACCGATCAAATTCCCGAGCCTGCGCTCACGTGGGATGGATAGGTTCAATCCCTATGCTCCCGCCCACGCTCACCAAAGCCTTTGGTTCAAACTTTACCGCGGTAAAGTCTCAAGCCGCCGCCCCGTCTCCAACCCGCGCGTTCAAGCCACTTTCCTTCAGCCGCTTGCCCCATCGCAAAGGCCAGCCTGAACACCTCTACCCTCTGCTCGGCCGGTTAAATTCAGTAAAGTTCGGTAGCCATCATTTGCCAGCTGGAAAGGAAAACTCTCCCGCCGTCGCCCTCCGCCGCAGCCCTGCCCCGCGTTTTTGGGCTTGGCCGGTTTTACACACCGAGCAGAGTAGAGACATCAATCGAGGCTCTACGAGTCAGTGGAGCGAATGTCTTCCTATTCCGGCCTGCTCCTGCCATGCTCAACGCATGTCGGATGCCGCTCGTCCAGCGTCAATGCGCGCTTGTGCTCTTGGCGCGTTGCTGCTCGCGGGACTTATCGCCGCGGCGCCCGCGGTGACTAACATTGAACCTGCCCGCGTCAAAGAAATCGCCGTCCTGTTGCCGCCCAAACCGCAGGGCCTCGGCCGGCCCATCACCGACCGCATCGCCTGGGAAAAACTCGCTCAAACCCCGGCCTTTGCGTCGGTCATTCCCAACGCCGAGAAGCTGGCCGGTCAACCGGTGCCGGAGCTGCCCGATGAGTTGTATCTCGATTACTCGCGCACCGGCAACCGTGACCGCTGCCAGCGCGTGCAATCCGCGCGCAGCGCCCGCATTACCACCTTTACGCCCGCCGAATGCCTTGAACACAAGCGCCGGTTTGTGAAGCCGCTCACCGACACCATTGAAGCCATCTGCCGCGAGCGCACCTGGGTCTATCCCGCGCACGATGGCAAGCTGGACAACTTCTACGGCCGTACCGTCGAAGCGGACCTCCGCGCAACCGCGGTCGGCTGGGAACTCGGCACCGCTGACTATTTGCTGGGCGATACTCTTGCGCCTGCCACGCGACGCCTCATCAAACAAAACGTCGAGCGCCGCGTCTTGCAGCCGTTTCGTGACATGGTTGAAGGCCGGCGCAAAGAAATTTTCTGGTTGCGCGCGACGCCTAATTGGAACGCCGTGTGTCTCGCCGGCACCACCGGCGCCGCCCTGGCGCTCGAGGATTCACCGAAAGACCGCGCCTGGTTTGTGGCCGCGGCGGAACACTATATACGTTACTTCCTGAAGAGTTTCACCCCCGACGGGTATTGCAGTGAAGGCATCGGATATTGGAACTACGGCTTCGGCCACTTTCTGATGCTCGGTGAAACCATTCGCCAGGCCACCGGCGGTCGCATCGATTTGCTCGCCGATCCCGCTGCCCTCCAACCCGCATTGTTCTGCACACGCGCGGAAATCCTCAACGGCATTTTCCCAACGATCTCAGACGTCCATCCGGGCAGCCGGCCCGATCCGCAGTTCGTGCGCTTTATCTCCGAGCGCTTTGGCCTCAAAGACGCCGGCCCGTCCGAGGCGTTGTTCGTGAAGCCTGCCGGCAGCCTCGCCGCAACCATGCTGTTCTCGTTCCTTAAAGAGCCGCTGCCCCCGATACGCCATCCAAAGTTCGCTCCCGATTCGCCGTTGCGCACCTGGTTCAATGACGGGGGAGTGCTGATCTGCCGGCCCGACCCCGCTTCGCCGGCTCCTTTCGCCGCCGCGCTTAAAGGCGGGAACAATGCCGAAAACCACAACCATAACGACGTCGGCAGTTTCAGCGTCGTTTCCGGCAGTGCAATGATCGTCTGCGATCCCGGCGCCGAGGTCTATACCGCGCGCACGTTCGGCGCTCATCGTTACGATAGTAAAGTCCTCAGCTCTTACGGCCACGCTGTGCCGGTGGTTGGCGGCAAACTGCAGCAGGTCGGGGCATCGGCCAAAGCGGTTGTGCGACGATCTGACTTTAGCGACGCAGAAGACGGCCTTGCGCTTGATATCAGTTCTGCTTATGCAGTGCCCGAGTTGAAGCGACTGGAACGAACGTTCGTGTTCCATCGCGCCGACCCCGCCTCGCTTACGGTCCGCGACGACGTGGCGTTCAGCGCAGCCGAGAGCTTCGAAACGGCGCTCATCACCTGGGGCGATTGGAAAAAGGTTTCCGAGAATGAACTCCTTTTCAACGATGAAGGCGGGGCGGTCCGGGTCAGGATCGACACCGGCGGCAAACCTTTCCAAATCAGCGCGCAGACCCTGGACGAGAATGTCACCAGCCGGAAGAAACCGGCGCGTGTGGCCATCGCGCTGACCTCGCCAATCGAGATGGCGGTGGTCTCTCTTGTCATCACCCCGGCCGAATAACCCGCGAACACTGGGACGGGGACGGCCTCGTCCCCGCAGATCACCGCCACACAGTGATCGTCCGGGGACGTGGCCGTCCCCGCCCCTATGAGTTGGAAATCTCCGGTCAAACGGTGAAAGAATTTTCTGTGCGCTGGGTGCGCGGGAGCCTAGATTTGAGAAGATGTCTTGTGCCTATACCCAACTGCTCGACGCGGCCATTCAACACGTCGAGGAACTGAAGAGGCGCGGCGTTCGCTTTGTCCCGGTTAAGCCGGAAACGCTGGCTTCCCTGAACCGCTCGAGGCAGGCCGGGTTCTCACCCGGTTCTTCCGCCAAACCCGTTCCTGCGTCACCACACGTTGAAAGACTCGTTGCAAGACCTCCCGCCCCGCAGCCCAGGCGTGCGGATCCCGAACTCGCGGTCGCGCAGGCTCTGCCCCTGGCCCTGACGGGTGAGAACGCCCCGGCCGCTTCGCTCCCGGCGCTCAGCACCGAGGCCAAAGCTGCCACCTTTGCCGAATTGCGCCACCGGGCGATGGCTTGCGTGAAGTGCGCTCACCTGGCCGCTTCGCGCAAGAACGTGGTGTTCGGCGTAGGCGACATCAACTCGCAACTCATGTTCGTCGGCGAGGCGCCCGGCGCCGATGAAGACGCGCAGGGCGAACCTTTCGTCGGGGTGGCCGGCCAGCTCCTCACGAAAATCATTCAGGCCATGGGCCTGTCGCGCGACTCGGTCTATATCGCCAACATTTTGAAGTGCCGACCCGACACACCGGGACAAGCCACCGGCAACCGAAAGCCGACCCCGGCGGAAATGCAAACGTGCATCCCCTACCTGCAGGAACAGATCGACTTAATCCGCCCGCGCGTGCTCGTCGCCCTCGGAGGAACCGCGGTGGAAGGTTTGCTGGGCAAAACCATTGGCATCACCAAACTCCGTGGCCAATGGCGGACCTATCGCGGCACACCGCTCATGCCCACGTACCATCCCGCCTATCTGCTGCGAAACCAGGCGCCGGCCGAAAAGCGCCGCGTCTGGGAGGATATGCTGCAGGTGATGGAGAGGCTGGGAATGCCCATCAGTGCCAAGCAGCAGAATTATTTCCTCAAGGGGACAAGTTAGGCAGACCTAAAAACCCACTGGCCTTTTGCCACTAGTGAGGTCAATGTTTCCCCATGCTCCACGTCACATATTATCTAGAGGTCATCTCCTCCTGGTGCTATTGGGCCGAGCCGGCCTGGGCCGAGCTGAAGCAACGCTACGGCGGCCGCGCCGAGTTTGGCTGGAAAATCGCGCTCATGTCACCCGAGACCTACCCGGTGTCCGCCAGCCAGTGCGATTGGTTTTACCGGCGCAGCGGCACTGTCATGCGCTCACCCTTCAAGCTCAACTCTGGCTGGTTCGATGCGGAAATCAAAGAATACCTGGCCCCCAACTACGTCGCGGAGGCCGCGAAGGATTTTGGGGTTACGGATGACCAGGTTCGCCTGGCCATAGCTCACGCGGCCGTCCGCGAAGGCAAGAAAGTCGGCCGCTGGGAAGTCGCGGTGGCGGTCGCCGCCGAGGCCGCGGGGTTGGACCCGGCCAAGCTCCTGGCCCGCGCCAAGTCGCCCGAGGTCGCCGCCCGGACACAAGCGACCACTGCCGAGTTCCACGCCTTGCAAGTAACGCAGCGCCCCACGTTTTTAATCGAAAACTCGATTGGCGATCGCGCGGTCTTCTCGGGCACTGTCCGCGCCGAGCCGCTCGGGGCGGCCATCGAGGCGCAGCTCTCCGACGAAGCCGCCTACGTTTCCTGGCGGGCGCACTGCGGCGATCCGCCGGCGAGTTAAAATCGGTCATCAGTGTGCTGACGAAGGAAAGCGGCAGAGGACAGCCGCACTCCAAAACGCAAGCGTGTTCCTGGCGCACGAAGTACTTCCGCCAGGTCTTGGAGTGCGGCAGTCCTCTGCCGCTTTGGACGGCTGAGAGTGTGACCGAGAGTTCTGGTGTTACCCCCGTTTGGGGGAGGCGGTGTGAACCGCTGGCCTTCAGAAGGTTTTTGCGCTAAACCGTGGCCCCTATGGATACGCTCCTGAATGGAAAGGTGGTTATGATCACCGGCGCCTCGGGCGGAATCGGGTCCGGAATCGCCCGGGCATTCGCTGCGGAAGGCGCCCGATTGGTGCTTCACTACCACCGCGGGCGCGCGAAGGTTGATGCGCTTCGGGGAGAGCTCGAGAGCACCGACTCGCTTGCCGTGCGGGCCGATCTCGCCAGCGAAATCGACACCCGCCGGCTTTTCGCCCAGGCGGCGAAGCACTTTGGCCGCGTCGATATCCTCGTTGCCAATGCCGGCGCGTGGGAAACTCGCGACGTGGCGCTGCACCAAATGAGCCTGCGTCAGTGGCGGCAGACCCTCGACGGCGTGCTGACCACGGCGTTTCTCAGTCTGCGCGAGTTCATGCGCCTGGTAGCGAAACAAAAGCAGGGCAACGCCGTGCTTATTGGCTCAACTGCCGCGGTTTTCGGCGAGGCCGGACACGCCGATTATGCGTCCGGCAAGGCGGCCATCGCGTACGGCCTTACCCGCTCGTTGAAAAACGAAATTGCACGGCTCGCTCCCCACACCCGAACCTACTGCGGCGGACGAGTCAATTGCATCTGCCCGGGCTGGACGGTAGTGCCACGGCTGGCTGCGAAACTGGGCGACGAAAAAATGATTCGGAAGGTCACCGCCACCATGGCCCTGCCGCAGCTTGGCCGGCCCGCGGACATCGCCGCGGCCGCAGTCTTTCTTTCCTCGGATGCCCTGGCGCGCCACATCACCGGTCAAACGCTGGTGGTGGCCGGCGGCATGGAAGGGCGCCTGCTTTGGCAGGCCGGCGAGATCAACGCATCGCTCGTCTGAAATCGGGTTTGAATTTCGCGCCGCGCAATTCCACATTCACTGGCCATATGACGACGTCATTTGCCCCCTACCGGAAACTCCTCAAGCGGTCGCACGAGATCGCCTGGGTGTTCCACGCTGCCGAAGCGCTTAACTGGGACGTCGAGACCTACATGCCGCCCAAGGGGCTGGACTTCCGTGCGGAGCAGTTCGCCTATTTGGGCGGCCATGCCCATCGGCTGTTCACCAGCAAGGTCGTGGGCGATTGGCTGACGGAGTGCGAACAGCACGGCTTCGCGCCCGAATCACCCGAAGCCGCCAACGTGCGCGAATGGCGCCGCCGCTGTGACCGCGCAACGAAGCTGCCGGCCAGCCTGGTCGAGAAATTCCAGCGCGCTCGCACGCACGCTCGCGAGGCCTGGAAAGAAGCGCGCCAGCGCTCCGAGTTTAAAATCTTCAAGCCGCACCTGCAGAAGCTCCTCGACCTGAATCTGCAACGGGTCCAGCGCTGGGGGTTCCAGGAATCACCCTATGACGCATTGCTCGATGAATACGAACCGGGTATGCGCGCCAGCCAACTGCGCTCGCTCTTCGCCGAGCTGCGCCCCGCCATCGGCGAAATTCTTCGTGCGGCCTTGGAACGCTCCGCCGCCACTCCCGAAAACCTGTTAGAGGGAGACCACCCGGTTACCGCCCAACAGGCCTTTAACCGGCAGGTTGCCGAAGCCATTGGTTTCGATTTCAGCGCCGGCCGGGTCGATACGACCACCCACCCGTTCTGCACGACGCTCGGCCCTGGCGACTGCCGCCTCACCACCCGCTACAACCAGCGGAACTTTACGCAGTCGCTCTACGGCATCCTCCATGAAGCCGGCCACGGTTTGTACGAGCAGGGATTGCCCGTCGAGCACTTCGGAACTCCCCTGGGCGTCGCCGCCTCGCTCGGCATTCACGAATCGCAGTCGCGCCTATGGGAAAACCACATCGGACGGCACCCTTCGTTTTGGGAGCATTGGCACCCACTCGCCTGCCAGCATTTTCCCGGGTTGAAGAAGCTCAGCCCCGCGCAAATGGCCGGTGCGGTCAACCGGGTCACGCCTTCCTTCATCCGAGTTGAAGCCGACCAGGTGACTTACGATTTGCACATCCTGGTGCGTTTCGAGATCGAAGTCAAAATGCTTGAAGGCCAGTTGAAAGTGGCGGATGTGCCCGCTTTTTGGAACGAGGAATTCGAGAAGCTGGTGGGCCTGAAAATCACCAAAGACTCCGACGGCTGCCTCCAGGACATTCACTGGAGCCTGGGCGACCTTGGTTATTTCCCGACCTATACCCTCGGCAATGTTAATGCCGCACAACTCATGCGCCGCGCCGCTCTGGACCACCCGTCGCTCGAAACGGAAATCGCCCACGGTGAGTATCGACCCCTCCTGAGCTGGTTGCGGGAAAAAGTTCATCGTCACGGTTTACGCTACCCGCCTCAGGAACTAATGAGGCTTGCCACCGGCGAGCCTACCACTGGAGCGCATCACGTCGAATATTTGCGAAACAAGTTTAACGCGCTAGATTGGAGCACGCCACGACATGGCGACTAACTTTGACATGAACTATTCCGACTCAACTGACCGAACGACCGGTGATTACATCCTTTTTGCGCTGGCTTTTCTGGGGTTTTTGGCGGCGTCGGCCGGCGTCGTGGCTGCTTCTACGCCAGTGGCGCTCACCGGAGTGGTCCTCCTGTTGCTGGCCATCGCCTGCTTCGCCCTCCGGTCCTCGCCCGGCGAGTGATGCTCGCCCTTCTCTTTTTGAGTTTCCATTCGGCCAAGCCCTGCTTACGATGTGACTTACGGCCGTGGCTTATCTCGAATGAGAACTGTTTTAGTCATCGACGACGAAAGGGAATTTCGGACGTTGTTGGCAGAACTGCTTCGCCAAAACGGGTGGCAGGTATTTGAAGCGGACGACGGCGAGCAGGGCATCCAGTCGGCCCAGCTCAACCTTCCGGACGTGGTGCTTTGCGACCTTCTCATGGCACCCTGCAACGGCTTTCAAGTTTGCCGCGCGCTCCGCGACGTTGAAGCCCTGAAGGGGACAAAAATCGTCATCGCCTCGGGCCGCGATTTCGAAGCCGACCGCCAGGAAGCCCTCGAAGCCGGCGCCCATGAGTACCTGGCCAAACCCATCCAGCTCGAACAACTCCTCCGGCTCCTTTCGCATCTGACGGCGACGCCTGAGCCAACTTCGCCCCCACCCGCCCCGGCCACTTCAGAAGCGCCGACTTCAGTCCGACTGAAGTTCTGGGGAGTGCGCGGTTCGGTTCCGACCCCCGGTCCCAGCACCCTGGAATACGGCGGCAATACTTCCTGCCTCGAGCTCCGCGCCGGCCGCCAGATTGTCATTCTCGATGCGGGCACCGGCTTGCGTTTGCTCGGCCGCGAACTGCAAACCGAGTTTGGTGACCAAGCGCTCGACCTCACCCTCCTGTTGACGCATACGCACTGGGACCACATCCAGGGCCTGCCGTTTTTCCTGCCCGTCTATAAGTCGCAAAACCGGGTCCGCATCCTCGGCTACGAAGGCGCGCGCCTCGGCCTCGAAACCGTCCTGAGCAGCCAGATGGAGAACCCCTTCTTCCCGATCGGGCTCCGCGAGGTGCCTGCCAATGTCCGCGTTGAAGAACTCAAACAGCTCAATTTCTCCCTTGGGAACTTCCAGGTTCACGCCTGCTTCGCCTACCACCCGGGTGTTTGCGTCGGCTACCGCCTCACCGCCGCCGGCCGCTCCGTCGCGTTCTTCCCCGATAACGAAATCCGCCAGACCAACCGCGGTGCCGAGACTCCGGCCGCCGCCGACTTCGCCCGCGCAGAAAACCAGAAGCTCACGGATTTCCTCCGTCACGTCGATGTGCTCGTTATGGATGCGCAATACGATCGGCAAGAATACAGCGACCATATTGGCTGGGGTCATGGCTGCGTCGATGAAGTCGTCGCCCTCGCGCTCCAGGCCGAGGTTAAACACCTTGTCCTGTTCCATCACGACCCCGACCATGACGACGCCAAGGTTTCCCAGATGGCGGACCACGCGCGCCAACTGGTGGCAGCGCAGAAGAGCGCGCTCAAAGTCGATGCCGCGCGCGAGGGGATGGTGGTGGAACTCCCCGCAGTCGTCCCTGCAAAATAACCACCCGGCACGAGTTTCATACCCGGAGGCAGCGCATGTACGATTTACGATTGACGATTGACGCGCCGTTTATTGCAGCTCGCGTCAATCGTCAATCGTAAATCGTAAATGCATACCGCGGAGGCCATGTTCGAACTCCTAAAGACCGACCCCTCTTCCAGGGCGCGGCTCGGCCGGTTGACCACGTCGCATGGCGTAATCGATACGCCGGTGTTCATGTCCGTGGGCACCCAGGGGAGCGTCAAGGCCATTGATCCGCGGGAGCTGCGCGAGATGGGCACCCAGATTATCCTGGGCAATACGTATCACCTGAACATCCGCCCTGGCCTCGAAATTATCCGCGCCGCGGGCGGCCTCCATCAGTTCATTAACTGGCCCGCGCCGATCCTTACCGACAGCGGCGGCTTTCAGGTTTTCAGCCTCGCCACCATCCGAAAGATCCAGGCCCACGGCGTCGAGTTCCGCTCCCACCTGGACGGTTCCCTCCTGTTCCTTGGGCCCAAGGAAGCGATGGCCATTCAGCGCGAGCTTGGCTCAGACGTCGCGATGGTTTTTGATGACTGCCCGCCGCACACGAGCACGCCTCGCGAATTGCGCGCCGCCGTGGAGCGTACCATTCGCTGGGCCAAGGAATGCCGCGAGCAGCCCCGCGCCTCCGGGCAGATGGTCTTCGCCATCGTCCAAGGCGGCGCCAACGCCGCTTTGCGCGAGGAATGCGCCGAAGAACTGGTCGGGCTCCGTTTCGACGGCTACGCCATCGGCGGCGTGAGCGTCGGCGAGCCCGAGCCGGAAATGATGCGTGCCATTGAGATGACCGAGCCGTTCCTGCCGGCGACTCAGCCCCGGTACGCGATGGGCGTGGGCACCCCGGCGCAACTCGTCGAGCTCGTCGCGCGCGGCGTGGATATGTTCGATTGCGTCCTGCCTACCCGCGTGGCTCGCAACGGCACCGCCTTCACTCGCAAAGGCAGCCTCAGCATCAAAGCCGGCGCCTGCAAATCCGACTTCCGTCCCATCGAAGAAGGCTGCGATTGTTTTGCCTGCCGCCATTTCACGCGCGCCTACTTGCGCCACCTCCTCAACGTGGGCGAAATCCTCGGGCTTCGCATGCTCAGTGTGCACAATACCCGTATGTACCTTCGAGTTATGGAGGAGGTTCGTGGGGCAATCGCCAACGGCACCTTCGCCCAATTCCGCCGTGACTTCGCCGCCAACTACATCCCGACCCAAAAGGTGCTCCTCGCCCGCGCCGCCGTGGCCGAGCGCTAAGCGTATCTATCTCGCGAAATTTGGTTGCAAAAAACGCGAGCTATTGTTCAGTACTGGAGAAACACGACCCATGATTAACGACCGGTTACCAATCACCAATTACCGATCACCACTCACCAACGCGTTCTTATGAATCGTCGCTCATTTTTCACTGCCACCGCCGGCCTGGGCGCTACTCTCGCGCTCGGCGCTCATGCCCGGGAAACCGCCATTTCGGCGCCCGCCCACAAGAAGCGGATTAAAATCGGCGTCTGCACCTATTCCTTCTGGCATTTCCGCGATCCGAAAGTGTCCGTCGAAACGGTCGTCGAGAAGGCCGCGGAGTTCGGCGCGGAGGGCGTGGACATGCTGCATCGGCAAATGGACATCCCGGAAAAAGAGCCGCTTACAGCGCAGCACCGCACGTATTTGCAAAAACTGAAGCGGCACGCTTTCCGCAACGGCGTCGACCTGGTTTGCCTCTCGATTCACCAGAATTTCGTCCAGCAGGACCCTGCCGAGCGCCAGAGACAGGTCGAGCACGCGCACAAGTGCCTCGAAATTGCCTATGAACTGGGTATCCCGAGCATCCGCCTCAACTCCGGTCGCTGGAACACCATCAAAGACTTTGACGACCTAATGAAGGCGCGCGGCATCGAGCCGATCCTGCCCGGCTGCAAAGAGGACGACGGTTTCAACTGGTGCATCGAATGCATCGAGAAATGCATCCCCAAGGCCGAGCAATGCGGCGTGGTCATGGCCCTCGAAAACCACTGGGGCCTGAGCCGCACGCCGGAAGGTCAACTCCGCCTCATCAAAGCCGTCCCGTCTCCCTGGTTGGGCGCCCTGATGGACACCGGCAATTTCATGGAGGACCCCTACGACAAGCTCAAACAAATCGCCCCGAAAACCGTTTACGTGCAGGCCAAGACCTACTACGGCGGCGGCGAATGGTACACGCTCGACTTGGATTACCCGCGCATCGCCGGCATCCTTTCCGACGCTGGCTACACCGGCTACTGCTGCCTCGAATTTGAGGGCAAAGAGGATCCTGACATCGCCGTTCCGAAAAGCCTGGCCGTGCTTAGGAAGACCATCGGCGCCTGAGCAGGTAAGGCACGTTGCCCCAACGCGCCGCCAGCCCAGCGAGCGGCTCAAGAACCGTAGCCGGCACGGAAGTCGCTTTTGGAGCGTTCCAGGTTGAAGGCTGAAAGTTGCAGGTTGGCTGGCGCAACGACGCGCTCCGTGCAATGGGTGACCAGCCCCGGATGCGTTTACCGCGGGGGGGAGCGGCGATTTGACAAGCGGTGTTGTCTCTACCGCCGTGGACACTTCGCTGTTTCTTGCGTGCAATTCTGCAAACCTTCTGTATCACGTCTGCAGTCTGATGACGAATCGCCTGCACGCATTTATGAACCACCGCCTCCATTCTGCTGCTCCACGCGCCACGGTTTACGTTTCACGCTTCATGTTTCACGTTTCACTGCTCTTCCCAGCCGTCTTGCTCGCAACGTCAACTGCTCTCCCCGCCGCCCCGGACGCTCACGTTTCCGACTACGTCCGCCCCTTCGTGGGCACACAGGGTGAGGGCAACACTTATCCCGGCCCTTCCGCTCCTTTCGGCATGGTCCAGCTCAGCCCGGATACCGACCGCGACCTTTGGGAAACGGCCTCGGGTTACGAATACTCGGACACCTCCATCATGGGGTTCACCCTCACCCACTTAACCGGCACCGGCATTCCCGACCTCGGCGATTTCCTTTTCATGCCGCAAATCGGCGAGCCGAAGCTTGTGCCCGGCGCGAAAGAAGACCCGGATTCCGGTTATCGCGCTCGTTATTCCCACGACCAGGAATCGGCTTCGGTCGGCTATTACAAAGTCAAGCTTCTCAACAATAACGTGACGGTCGAACTCACTGCGGGCGAGCGCGCCGGCCTGATGCGCTTCACTTTCCCCCAGAGTGACAACGCCTGGATCATGACCGACCTCCAGCATTTTCTCAGCGGCAAACGGTTTAAGCTCATCTGGTCGCATGTCCGCGTCGAAAACGAGTCCACCGTCACCGGCTTCCACCTCGTCAACGGCTGGGCCAAAGAGCGCTACCTCTATTTCGCCGCGCGCTACTCCAGGCCTTTTGACAATTACAAAATCATGAGCAACGGCAGCGAGGTTAAATATGACAGCTTCCGCACCTATCGTTTCCGCAGCCGCAACGAAGCTGCGGGCACGAACCTCCAGTTCCTCGCCGGTTACAAAACGCACGCCGAAGAACCCATTATGGTCAAGGTTGCCATCTCCGCCGTGAGTGCCGCCAATGCCCTCGAAAACCTCGATTCGGAGATCCCCGATTGGGACTTCGAACGAGTCGTGCGCAAGACCAGGGACAAATGGGACCTCGAGCTCAGCCGTATCGAGGTCGAAGGCTCGCAGTGGGACAAGGAAACCTTCTATACCGGCATGTACCACGCATTCCTCGCCCCCAACCTTTACCAAGACGTCAATGGAGAGTACCGTGGGTTTGACTCAAACATTCACCGGGCGAGAGGGTTCCAAAACTATGCCGTCTTTTCGCTGTGGGATACGTTCCGAGCGACACATCCGCTGTTCGCCCTGATCCAGTCCCGGCGCGATTCCGACATGATCAACTCCCTCCTCGCTCATTACGACCAGAGCGCCGATCATCTCCTCCCGATGTGGTCCCTGCAAGGCAACGAAACGTGGTGCATGATCGGTTACCATGCCGCCCCGGTGATCGCCGACGGCTTTTTGAAAGACGTCAAAGGCTTCGACAAAGCGCGTGCTTATAACGCCATCAAGACCACGGCCATGAATCCCAATTACGACGGCCTGGCTGCCTACCGGCAACTGGGCTGGGTTCCGTGCGACCAGGAGAACGAGTCGGTGTCCAAGACCCTCGAGTACGCATTCGATGATTACTGCATCGCCCAGATGGCGAAGGCACTCGGCAAACAGGAGGACTATGCCTATTTCGCGAAACGGGCCAGCAGCTACAAAAACGTCTTCGATCCTTCAACCCGCCAGACCCGCGGCAGAGATGCCAGCGGCAAGTGGCGCACTCCGTTTGATCCCCATTCCTACGGCGAAGGTGCCCAAGCCGACTTCACGGAAGCCACAGCCACTCAATACACCTTCTACAATCCGCAGGATGTCCCGGCAATGATTGGCTTGGTGGGCGGCAAGGAGGCGTTCACGAAACAACTGGACGCGCTGTTTGCCTACCAGGAGCCGAACCAGGCCAAAGGCGCCACTGATATCCAGGGCCGAATCGGCGAATACTGGCACGGCAACGAGCCCAGTCATCATATCATCTATCTCTATTGTTACGCCGGCCAGCCATGGAAAGCCGCGCAGCGCCTGCATGAGGTCAGCAAGACCCAGTACGGCAACCAGCCGAATTCACTCAGCGGCAACGACGACTGCGGTCAGATGTCCGCCTGGTATATTTTCACCGCCCTGGGCTTCTACCCCGTTTGCCCCGCAAGCGATTATTACGTCATCGGCAGCCCAGGCCTTAAGAAGGCTGTCATGCGCCTCTCAAACGGAAGGAGATTCACGATGACCGCGGAGAATCTTTCCGACCAGAACATCTACGTCCAGTCGGTCAAGCTGAACGGCAAAGACTGGCCAACCCCCTTTCTGCCTTACAGTGAGCTGAAAAAAGGCGGCACCCTCGAATTTACGATGGGCCCGCAACCGAAAAAGGAATGGGGCCTGAATGCCACTCCTCCGCAATAGGCGCGCCTCAAGAGCTTCTGTTCAACGACGCGGTAGAACGGTTTCGCGCCGTAAGCCGGTGTCGGGTCGATGAACAAACAAGGGCTCGCGGGGAGGGTCGGATTGGTCAACACATTCCAGTTCGTTGCCGCGAGGTCATTCTTGTAATTAAATTGTTGGTCTGGATGTGACCGCGGGCGACTCATCCTCAAACCCTGCAATTACCGGGAATTAAAAGGGGCGGCAAGCTTTTTGATAGTACCCCGTCCCGTAATCGCTTTGCCATCCTCTGCTGGAACCACGACCATCACGCTCCGGTCTCCTGCTCCTGCGCCGGGTGCAGCCCGAATTGGACGAGCTTGGCCTTCATGGTGATGCGGGAGATCCCCAGCCAGCGAGCGGCTTTCGCCTGGTTGCCCTGCGCGAGCTTGATGGCGCGGGTGAAGAGCTCGCGCTCGGCGCTGCCGACAATTCGAGCGTAGGCGTCGTCGATCTCGCCTCGTTGGGCGGCACCGAGCAATTCATCGACGTAATCGCCAAAGGACCGCGCGGGGGAATAGGTCAGCTCGCTGGTTCGATTGAGCGCGGTCCGGGCGTGGTCCAGGTTGATGGTGTAACTCTGAGCCAGGAGTACCGCCTTGCGCACCACATTCTCCAGCTCCCGCACATTCCCCGGCCAGTTGTGCCCCTGCAGAAAATCCATCGCTTCCGGATGGATGGAAGGGTTCGGATTGCCCAGCTCCGGGCCATGTCGCTTCAGGAAGTGTCGGACGAGGTCCGGGATATCCTCCCGGCGTTGCCGCAGCGCGGGCAACTGAATAACCACCACGCTCAGCCGGTAATACAAATCTTCCCGAAACTGCTTCTGGCGGATGGCGGTTTCCAAGTCCTGGTGGGTGGCCGCCAGCACCCGCACGTCCACGGGAATGGTTTCCTTCCCGCCCACCCGCTCGAGGCACTTCTCCTGCAGCACACGCATCAGCTTCACCTGGGTGCCCAGGCTCATGTCGCCGATCTCATCCAGGAAGATGGTCCCGTGGTCCGCCTGTTCGAACCGCCCGATGCGCCGCTCCTGAGCGCCCGTAAAAGAGCCCCGCTCGTGTCCAAACAACTCGCTCTCGAGCAGCGTCTCCGGAATGGCCGCGCAATTGATCGCGACGAACGGCGCGTTGGTACGATCGCTATGCTGGTAGATGGCGCGCGCAATCAATTCCTTGCCGGTTCCGGTCTCGCCGCGAATCAGCACGTTGACCGGCTTCGAGGCGACGCGGCCAATCTCTTTGTAAATGGCCTGCATGGCAGGGCTGTGGCCGACGAGGGCATCGCGGCCGGCACCATCCGCCCCCAGCAGCACCGGTTCGGACATGAGCCGATTGCTGTCGGCCCCTTTACGAACCAGGTCGAGCAGGTCCGGGACATTGAACGGTTTGAGCAGGTAATCGTAAGCGCCAAATTTGGTCGCCTCGATCGCCGTCTCCGTGGTGCCATAGGCGGTCACCAGAATGATCGGCAGCCGCGGCTGCGCCGCGTGCAATTGCCTGACCAGCTCCAACCCGCTCAAGCCAGGCAGTTTCAAATCCGTCACCACAACATTGAACGCCTCCCGGCCCGCGCGTGCCAGACCCGTATCGCCGCGCGCTTCGACCTCCACTTCGTAACCCTCGTCCACGAACACCTGGCGGAGCGTGCCGCTGATGCCCGGATCGTCTTCGATCAAGAGTATTCTAGAAGGCTCCATCATGGAAAGAATCACCAATCATCAGATATCACTTACACCGGAGCTAAATGGAAGCAAATAAAATCCGAAATCCACAATCCGCCGCGCTTCTCCAAGCAGCACGAACCCACCGCCGGGGCGGGGACGGCCACGTCCCCGAGTCAGCAGTCCCAAGCGAACTACGGGAGGGAACGCGGCCGTCCCCACTCCGACGCTTCCCTCTGCAGAATCGGCGCGCGCGTTTAAAGTTCCCTTGGCAGCACGATGCCGAAAGTCGAGCCGTGATTCACCTGGGTTTGGTACTGCAGCGCGCCGCCGTTGAGCTCCACGATCCGGGAGGCGATCGACAAACCGAGGCCGGTGCCGTTGTCCTTCGTGGTGAAGAACGGATCGAAGAGCCGCTTCTCCACGTCCGGGGGAATACCTTTGCCGGTGTCGGCGACCTCAAGCACCACGACATCGGCATCCTTGCCGGCCAGGCGCTTGCGGTCGGGCCGGGCGCGCAAGAAGATAGTGCCGCCGTGGCCGATGCTGTCGGCTGCGTTTTGCACGAGGTTAATCAAAACCTGCTGAATTTGCCCTGCGTCCACTTTGATCCGCAGCGGACTGTGGTTTTCCCGGAGTAGCTGGATGTCCGCCTTTTCCAACTGCGGCGAGAGCAGGGTTTGCACTTCCTTGAGCGGCAGGTCCGCCGGCACGGCCACCCGTTCCGGTTTGGCCGGGCGCGCAAACCGGAGAAAGTCGTTGACAATTCTTTCCAGCCGCACGACCTGGCGCTCGATAACCTCGGCTTCGTTCCGGCCAGGCGAGCCGGAGGGAAATTTGCGCTGCTGGCTGAAAAGCGCAGTCTTGATGGCGGTGAGGGGGTTGCGCACCTCGTGAGCGACACCGGCCGCCAGGACGCCCAGGGAAACCAGCTTCTCGTTGCGTTCCGCCAGCGCTTCGGTCTCCACCAACCGAAGACGCAACGGAGCAATGAGGTCGCGGTAAACCACGCCCGCCAGCGCAAGCCCGAACAAAAACAGTAGCGCGAGCAGCCCCAGCACCAGTTCTCGGAGCTGCGTGAGGGTGCGGCTCGCGTGCGCCAGGAGTAGGTTCCGGGAATCGTAGTGGGCCAGTCCCAGCTTCTGGGACAAGTCCACCAACCGACGTGACTCTTCGAAAAAGCTATTGTAGTCCGCCAGGGATGCGCCGGATTTGCCGGAAGACTCCATCAGTGCATGCAGTTCCGCGGCCCGCCGCGTGTAATCATCATACGCCCCTTTCATTTGGCTCAGCACCCCCTTCTCGCGTTCGGTCTGCATCCGCACCCCCTGCTGCTCGATCCAGAACTGGAGCCCTCGGCTCGCCTCCTTGAATTCCTCCCAGACCGCTGGTTCATGAAAACTGGCGTAACGCCTCATTTTGTCGTTCACTTCTCGTAATCGATCCTTAAAGCGCTCGGCGAGCCGGAAGCTTTCCGAGTCCACCTGGCTTAACCGGTCCCTTGCTTCACGCGCGCGCCCTTCGGCGGTGAATGTGACCAGGACAATCAACGCGCCCATCAGGCCCACAGCCAGGCCAAGAGCTATCAACCGCCACTTCAAACCCGGATTCATCGTCGAGCAGACTTCAACTTACCCACAAAGTGATCGCCTGACTACAAGAACCAGTCCGGGTGGCGTCTGACTTCCCGGCAATGAGCCGAACGGGCAACGCAACATCTCTGCCTGAGTGCCGCTTGGTGGCTTTCGTAATCGGCCCGCGGCTGCAAATCAACTTTGCAGCACAGCAAATTTTATTTGCACTGAGACTACTTAATCCAGTCCCGGCCCAAGTTCGCGGAAAGGCGACTCATGTTCCAAAATGTTGTGATTCCTGTGGAAACCCGTGTGTTTTCACGGTTTTGTCAAAAGCGTGAGCCCTGCTCTCATTCGTGGTGGCACGATCCTCGCTAAGGGCTCACTCAAGCTATTCCGGCAGGAAACTACGGACCGGTGTTCTCGGGTGTCGAGCCGGACCTCGCTTCGGCGTGAGTTCGAGTGGCCTTAGAACGTTAGAGGCTTCTGGCGCCGGTTCCTGCCGGGATGGCGCCTTAGCCCAACCGATTGCAAGCAGGTCCTTGCCGGCCTCATGACTACGGATCTTCGAAAACTCCAGCGCCTCCCGCGGCAATTGGCGCGCTGGCAGAACGCGCAGCAACAATTGGTTGGCGGCCAGCCCGGTCCCGCCCTGGCGAGCTATCGTGACCTGGCGCAGCGGTTCCCGCGTGTGGCGCAGTTGTGGTTTGAGCTGGGAATCGCCGAAATGGGAGCGTTGAATTTTGCGCTGGCCGAGCGGGCTTTTCGCCAGGCGGGAGAACTTGCGCCTCGTGACGTCTCCCTGCTGGTCCTGCTCGGCCAGCAGTTTCATCGGCTCCGGCGCCTGGACCAGGCGCGTGCCTGCTTCGAGCGGGCCGTCGCCGCCGATCCCGGTTCTGTCCATGCGCGCCTGAGCCTTGCCGCCTGGCTCGAACGCGAGCGGCGCCTGGATGCCGCTTGGGAATGCGTCGAGGCCTGCCTCACGCAGCATCCCAGGGACCCCCAGGCGCTGTGCGTGCGCGCGCTCCTGCTTCATCGCCAGGGACGAAACGCGGAAGCTGAAACGGTGTTGCGCGACCTGCTGCAGACCGGTTCCCTCGAGCCCAGCGTCGGCTATTCGAGCCGACACCTGCTCAGCGTGGTGCTGGACGCTCTCGGCCAGCATACCGAGGCCTTACGCTGGCTGGGTGAGGCCAAGACCCAGGCGCGTGGGATGGCCAACACTGCCCGGATGGAACAGGATTACGACCGGGCGGACCGGCGGCGCCGAGATTTGCTCGCCGAGTTCACTCCGGAAACGATTCAACGCTGGCGCGCGGAAGGTCCTGCTTTTCCCAGCCAGCGGCCCTTGGCGTTTCTGGGCGGACACCCGCGCAGCGGGACCACATTGCTCGAGCAAATCCTCGGGGCCCATCCGGACCTGCTTGCCATTGATGAATCGGAAGCCTTTCCGCAGGAAGTTTGGTATCAGCTCGCGCCGATGCAGGCCTCCCAGCCCTTGAAGTTGAAAGAGCTCAACGACCTGAGCCCCGCGCGCCGCTCCGAATTGCGCGAACGGTACCTGAAGAGCCTCTTGCGAGAATTGCCCGGTGGGGCCAACGCTGGCGTGTGGCTGGACAAAAACCCCTCCCCAACGGCGGCGCTGCACCTTTGGCTGCGGCTGTTTCCGGATTCAAAAGTGATCATCGCCTTGCGCGATCCCCGCGACGTCATCGTGAGTTGCTTCTTTCAGAACCTGGTGCTGACCCCCACCAACGCCAATTTCCTTAGCCTCGAACGCACCGTCAAACACTACGCCGACCTGATGGATGTTTGGCTGCGGCTGCGCGAGCTGGGTGGCTTCGACTGGCTTGAAACACGTTACGAAGACCTCGTGACGAACATGGAAACCATGGGACAGCGCGTTACTGCATTTCTTGGGCTCCAGTGGAATTCGGCGCAAGCCCGTTTCCACGAAACGGCGGCTCGCAAA
Source organism: Candidatus Acidiferrum sp. (assembly GCA_035566435.1). GTDB lineage: Bacteria > Verrucomicrobiota > Verrucomicrobiia > Limisphaerales > UBA8199 > DATMRF01. Next base: position 28,728 of record DATMRF010000109.1, on the reverse strand, counting down.
TTCGTTTTTTCGCCGACCTATAACGACGCGGCCCAATTGGTTCACGATCGGGCAGTCGGCCGCTGGCACCACTATGCCGCAGCGCTGGCGCCTTTCCGGCAACGCCTTGCTCCCTATTGCCGCGCCTTCGGTTACGCTACGGAGTAGCTCCTGCGGCCGCTTTGCGACAAATCACCGTTCCCGGGCTCAGCCACGTCGCCGCTCACTCGGGCGTCGCACCCTCCTCTTCCTTTTCCGCCTCTTCTTCGTTCGGGGATAAGTCCTCAGCCGCGGTTGCGGGTTCGCGCGGCATGGATTCCAAGGTCTCGGCGATGCGGGACAGAAACTCTGTTCCCTTGCGGATTTGGAAGAACAGCAGGATGGGGAAGACCAGCCAGAAGAGGGCGAACGGGGCCAGCGTGCAACCGAGCAGCAACACGACGACGGCTTTGCCAGTACTGTCGATGGAGGGCAGCAGGTCCTCAATACACGGCACCCCCCACCGGTATAGGGCATAGCCGAACCCAGCGAGGATCAAAAATGCCACCAGGAGCGGGGCCAGGCGTCGCCGTAACGCCCGCCGACGGCTCAGCGCCAGTAATTCCGGGGCGAGCGTTTCGGTCCCGGGCAGGGTCAGGACGGTTTCAAATCCGCAGTGCGGACAGGGGATGGTTTCGCCCGCGTTTTCCTCCTCAAATTCGAGATGACCCGCGCAGTTGGTGCAAATGCATTTGACAAGCATAAGGGCGTCGTCCGGCTCTACGTGGGCCATTAGAAGCCCGCCTGAGCCGGAATGTCAATCTCACAATGTGACTTTACCCGCAAATTTGCCGCCCTTTAATCCATATCTTCGCCGCCGTGCTGCATTTGAACTTTGCGGCAACGAACAAGTGCTTTTCCGCCACAGTGTTCCACCTCGATTGAGCTCGGAAGGAATCGCCTTCAATGGGCCGCACAAACCGGACTCTCGTTTCAAACGCGACGCAATGGACCAATTTTTTGCCCTAACAAACAAGCACACTGGGCCGCTCTATGCCTTCAACCGCTACTCCCGGCCATGTTATGGGTTCAAGATCTTGAGGCTTGCGCCTTCCAATCCTTGGCAGTGCATGAAATTCGGTTGCGCCCAGCTTTTTCGATCCCATGTTCGCGAGCGAATGACAAGGCGCGCGAGAATGGCTCGGTCAGAACCCCATTCTTCCCTGAAATTGAGGCGTCGGTTCGACTCCAACAAGGTGAAGATGGCTTCGTTTCACCTGTACTAGGGTTTTCTGAACAACGCGCGGCTGCTCACCGCACGGTTCGAGGAGCGCAACGGGCGGTTGCCCGCCGAGCGCGAGTTCGGCCCGCTCGTCACGCCGATGTTGAGCCAGCCTCTGCCGCCGCCGTGAATCTCACGGTGGGAAATTCTGGCGCGTCCTTGCTCGGCACCAACGCCGCGAACATTTCCGGCACACTCGCTGTGGGTGTTTATGGCGACGACTGCGCGTCCATCCGCCTCCTCTACGGCCAGCAGGAAGGCGGCACCACGCGCGCCGCCTGGGACCAAAACCAGTTCCTCGCCGTGAACACGAACTTTAATCTCGCGACATTTACCGCCACACTGACCAACCTGGCTCGCAATACGAATTATTTCTTGCGCTTTTCCGCCACGAATTCCAGCGGCGAAGCGTGGGCAACCGGGTTCAGGAATTCAACACCGGCTGGAGAGACGTTTCCCGGGTCTGAAGGTGCGGTTCGAAACATGAGTTCTCCATCTGCTTGTCGTAGGCCAGCCGGCCGTAGTCCAGTTTGATGATGCGGTCCGCCAAGGGGAAGTACTTGTCGTCGTGGGTGATCACGAGCACAGCCTTGCGGCGGGCCTTTAGCTCCGGCAGCAGTTGCGAATAAAAAATCTCCTTGAATTGCGGGTCCTGGTCGGAAGCCCATTCGTCAAAAAGGTAGAACGGACGGTCTTCCAGGTACGCGGTCAACAGGGCCAAGCGTTTCCGCTGGCCCTGCGAAAGCTCAACGGTGGAAAGCCGGCCATCCCGGACCTTGACCTTGTGATCGAGATGAAACTGTGCCAGATAATCCTGCGCCCGGGCATCGAGATTGACGGTGCTCAGGCCTAAAAGATTTTCGAACAGGTAAAAATCCGAAAACACCACCGAGAACAACTGCCGATAGTCATCGCGGTCCAAGTTCGTCACCGGTTTCCCGTCCACGCAGATTTCGCCCTTCTCGGGCGGGTAAAGCCCGGTGATGATCTTGGCCAGCGTGGATTTTCCGCTGCCATTGCCGCCGACGATGAAAACGATTTCCGCCGGGCGGAACCTTAGGTTAAGCGGGCCCAGCATGAAATGGCTGTCATCTTTTTCATGATGATAGGAATGGGTGACGCCCCGCAAATCTATGGTTTCAAATTCCGTCCCGCGTTCCGCCCGGTGGAGGGGGCATTTCTCGTTGACGTGAGCCGCGAGGGAAAGCCCCAGTTTTTCCATGTTTTGCAGGGCCACTTCCGCCCGGCCAAAAGCGGACAGACTGCCCAACACCCCAGCCAGCGGTCCCATTAGATAAAGCATGGTCACGACATAACCGGTCAGCGCCGGCGTGCTGATGTTCTGCACCGAGGGCAAGAGGAACAGCACCAGGCCAACCAGGGCAAAAAAGAGGAGCTGGCTCCAGCCATGCGCCAGGACGAAACGGATTTCCGCCGCAATGTTATGCCGTGAATAATCCTCCGTCGTGGCTTGAATGTTGGTGGAGAGAAATTCCCCGCGGCGGTTGCGATGCAGCTTAAGTTCCTTGATTCCCTGGGTCAGCGCGCGGAAATGGTTGAACAGTTTGTCCTCCTCGGCACGGGCGAGGCTTAAGTGGGTGAAGCCCCGCGCAATCAACAGCCGGTATCCGGCCGCCCCGCACACAATGAACAAAAACGTCCCGCAGGCCACCCTCCAGGACAACCAGCCCAGATAAGCCGCGCCTCCACCGAGGATGGCGAGGTTCACGGCGAAGTTCGGGATCATCAACAACGCCTGGGTGATGTTCAACACGTCCTCAGTAAGCGCCACCATCAGCCGCGGTGCCCCGACCTCCTCGAAATGCCTCAGCGGCACGGTCAGGATTTTCTGGATCAACCCGCGTCGCAGCTCCGCGATGGCCCGCTGGGAGAACTGCGCCAGCAACACCTGTGAGACCACGGTGGTCGCCAGCTTGCCCAACCCCAGCGTGACAAAGCTCCAGACCATGATCGCCGTTGATACGCCGGGCCGGGTCAGGATCGTGTTCACCAGCGCAATCAGGCCTGCATTGCAGGCGCCGCCCACCAACGCAACCAAGCCCGTCAGCAGCGTCAAGCCCGGGGCTTTGCGAAGTAAAAATCGAACAAGGTTCATCGTGTGTTTCCTTTGTCTTGATTGTGTTGAATGCCTTGCAGGCAAGCCCTCATGGCCTTGGCCATGGTCCGCACATGCGGTTCGTCTAGAATGCTTTCGTGCGCCCCGGGAATGATGTGCACCGACACGCCGGCCGCAAATTCCCGCCACCCGAATTCATCGTCGAAAGAACAAACCATCGGATGCCCGCGCGTGCGGAACAGCGTGACCTCGCCGGGATAAGGCTTCGTCCGATGCGCGATCAGCGCACGCACATGCGCCTCCCACAACTGCCGTCGGTCTTCCGGCTGCGCGGCCAGATCCACAATTTCTTCAACGTCAATTCTTGAGGGTCGGCAGCAACGTCCCAACCGCTTTTTAAGCGCCTTGATTTTCCAAATGAAAGCCTCGCGCCGCTGCCGAGGATTCATTTGCCAGAAATAACCGACCCAACAGCCCAGGTTTTTCAGGAATTTAAGACCCGACCGCAGCGTGAGACGAAAATGGGCATAGCCGGAGTTTGGGGGCGCGCAGTTAATCAGGGCTAGCAATGAGATTTCTTCGCCTTGGGACTGAAGCTGCCGCGCCATTTCGTAGGCGACGTTGCCGCCGAAACAGTAACCGCCGAGACGATAGGGTCCGTGAGGTTGAAACGCGCGGAGGTCGGCAATGTAATGCGCCGCCATTTCCTCGATGGTCGCAAACTCCGGCAGCCCGTCCATGCCGCGTGACTTGAAGGCGAACACCGGCTGGTCCGTGCCCAGATACCTCGCCAGGTTTGTATAGCCCCAAAACATTCCGCCGCCGACGCCGTGCACAAAAAAAAGCCGAGGCTGCGCGCCTTTGGGCTGAATCTCGACCAGGCTGGAAGCCGGTGTCGCTTCATGTTTTTGACGCAACACCTCTGCCAATTTGGCAACGGTTGGTGACTGAAACACCGCCGCCACCGGGATCTTCTTCCCAAGAGCCTTTTCAATGCGTGCGATGAGCCGCACCGCCAGGAGTGAGTGACCGCCCAGATCGAAAAACTGGTCTTCCATTCCAACGGGATTGATTTCCAAAACCTCCTCCCAGATTTTGACCAGTTGCGCTTCCAGACGGTCACGGGGCGCGACGAATTTTTCCGCTGAAACGGACCTTTGACCGTCGGGCGGTGGCAGGGAGTTGCGGTCCAGCTTGCCATTGCCGTTAAGCGGGAGCGATGCCAGCCGGACAAACGCCGATGGGATCATGTATCCGGGCAACTTGGTGTTGAGAAAGTCGCGCAGTTCCCTGAACGTCGCCTCCACCCGACCCGAATCAGCGACGACATACGCTGTCAATCGCCGGTCGCCTGGAGCATCTTCGCGCAGCACGGCCGCACATTCGCGCACCGCCGGATGTTGGCCGAGCACCGACTCGATCTCGCCCAGCTCGATCCGGTGGCCACGAATTTTCACTTGATTGTCAATGCGCCCGAGAAATTCCAGGTCCCCATCCGCCAGCCGGCGTCCCAAGTCGCCGGTCTTGTAAAGTCGCGCTTTCGGCGCGTTGCTGAACGGATCGGAAATGAACCTTTCGGCCGTCAGTTCCGGCCGGTTCAAATAGCCGCGCGCGACGCCCGTCCCTCCCACATACAGTTCGCCCCGCACCCCGACGGGCACGGGCTGACGATGCGTGTCCAGAATATAAACCTGCAAATCAGGGATCGGCGCGCCGATAAGGCTGCCCGCGCCGAGGTCCTTGATCCCGATGGGGCGATACGTGACATGGACCGTCGTTTCGGTGATGCCGTACATGTTTATCAATTGTGGCTGCCGGTCGCCGTGGCGGTCGAACCAGGGTTTCAAGCTCTGCATCTCCAGTGCCTCTCCGCCGAAAATCACCAGACGCAGCGAGAGTTCAGGCGGCGGCACGACTTGTGATTCGGCCTGGATCAATTGCCGGAAGGCCGAGGGCGTTTGGTTCAGCACCGTTACCCGTTCGCGGGCGAGCAGTTCGAGAAAGGTTTCAGGCGAGCGGCTCGTCAGATACGGCACGAGCACCAGCCGTCCCCCGAACAACAGCGCTCCCCAGATTTCCCACACCGAAAAATCAAACGCCACCGAATGAAAGCACGTCCACGTGTCCTGCCCGCTGAATTGATACCAAGGCTGCGTTGCCTCAAAGAGACGTGCCACGTTCCGGTGAGTGACCAAAACGCCCTTTGGCCGCCCCGTCGAACCGGAGGTGTAAATCACGTAAGCAAGATTCTCGGGGCGCACGGCGGTCTTTGGATCCTGTTCGTCCGCCGGAGTTTGCTCGTCAAACTCATGCTCCAAGCAAACCACGTTGATCGCATGAACCGGCAGGCGCTCCCGCAACGCCTTTTGTGTCACGAGCACCGACACTTGCGCGTCCTGCAAGACAAAGGACAGCCGTTCCGCCGGCCACGCCGGCTCCAAGGGCACGTACGCACCGCCAGCCTTCAAAATGCCCAGCAGGGCCACAATCATTTCCACCGAACGGTCCAGGCAAAGCCCTACCATCACCTCTGGGCCGACGCCCAGACTACGCAGCCGGTTCGCCAGCCGGTTCGCCCGGCGGTTCAAATCAGCGTAACTCAGGCGCTGCCCTTCGAAGACGATGGCAATCGCCTCCGGCGTCCGCTGAGTCTGCTCCTCGAACAACCGGTGAAGGCATTTCTCACCCGAAAACTTCGCGTCAACCGGATTCCATTCAACCAGAACTTTGCGCCGCTCATCCACCGTCAACAGAGGCAGTTCGCCGATTTTTTGCGACGGATTGGCGACGATTCCTTCCAGCAAGGTTTGGAAATGACCCAACATCCGGGCCATCGTCGCCTCGGTGAACAAATCTGTGCTGTATTCGGCTTCGAGCCGCAGGCCGTCCCGCCCCTCCTCGACCGCGAGGGTCAAATCAAACTTCGACGTGCCGGTGTCCGCCGTCAGCGGCTCGATGGCCAGCCTTGGCAATTTGAAATTCCGTGCCGCTTCGGTTTGCAGCGTGAACAGCGCCTGCACGAGCGGCGTGCGCCCCGGGTGGCGCGCCGGTTGCAATTCCTCGACCAGGCGCTCGAACGGCAAATCTGTGCGCGCGAAACCATCGAGCGTCGCCCGCCGCACGCGCGCGAGCGCCTCACGAAATGTCGGATTGCCTGACAAATCGGTGTGTAATGCGAGGGTGTTCACAAAGAAGCCGATCAGTCCCTCGGTCTCCAACTGGCTTCGGCCGGCGACCGGGGAGCCGACAATCAACCGCGTTTGCCCCGTGTAACGATGGAGCAACACCTTGAACGCGGCCAGCAGCGTCATGAACAACGTCGCGGCTTCGGCCCGGCCCAGGCGTTTCAATTCCTCGCCGAGCGGTTTCGGCAGCCGCCGCTCCACGTGCGCGCCGCGAAATGATTGCACGGGTGGGTTCGGTTTATCCGCGGGCAGCTCCAAAAATTGCGGCACGCCGGCGAGCCCTTCCTTCCAGAACGCGAGTTGTTCCTCCATCACGCGCCCCTGCATCCCGTCGCGCTGCCACGCCGCAAAATCGGCGTATTGCACCGGCAGTTCCGGCAATGCAGGTTCCCGGCCCTGGTCAAACGCCTCGTAAAACAGCGCCAGTTCGCGGAAGAAAACGTCGAGCGACCACGCGTCGGAAACGATGTGGTGCATGGTAATCAGGAAGGCATGATCGACCTCGCCGAGCCGCGCCAGCCCGGCGCGCACCAGCCCGCCGCGCGAAAGATCGAACGGCCGCCGCGCTTCCTGGTCGAGCCACCGCTGCAATCCGGCTTCGCGCGGGGACGCGGCTGGCTGCGACAGGTCAATCACCGGCAGTTCCACCGGCGCCGCCTGGCCGATGATCTGGACCGGATTGCCGTCCTCCGCTTCAAATTTTGCCCGCAGCACTTCATGCCGCGCGACGATGGTATTGAGGGCCCGTTGCAGAGCGTCGCGATTGAGCCGCCCGCGCAACCGTAAGGCCGTCGGCAGGTTGTAAAGCGGGCTGTTCGGCTCAAGCTGATCAAAGAACCAGAGCCGCTGCTGGGCAAACGAAAGGGGTGTTCTTACGGCGCCCGGGCGCCGTAAAACTGCGGGCCGGGCCGCATCGGTCTTTTGGGCGTCACGCAGGCGCTTTTCCAGCAAGGCCCGTTTGGCCGCGGATAATCCGTTGGGACTTGATGCGATTGCAGGTTCCATCAGCATAAAAATCAGTCTTGGCTGTGCACCAGCCGGTGCGCCTCCTCGTCACTCATCCGGCTGACCTGCTGGATGATTAATGCCTCGATCGCGACCGCCAGCGCCGTAATGGTTGGCGTCTCGAAAAAATTTCGCATGGGCAACTCGACCTGAAACGCCTCGCGCACGCGGGAAATCACCTGCGTCATCAGCAGCGAATGGCCGCCCAGCTCAAAGAAATTGTCCTGCGTGCCGACCTGTTCCACCCGGAGCACTTCACGCCAGATGCGCGCGAGCGTTTCCTCGGTCGCGGTGGCGGGGGCAACGAAGGTCTCCCCCAGTTCCCGCCGGGCCGGCTTCGGCGCGGGCAGCGCCTGACGGTCCACCTTGCCGTTCGGCGTCAGCGGCAAGGCATCCAGGAACACGAACGCCGACGGCACCATGTGCGCCGGCAGCTTGATTTCCAGGAAACGGCGCAGTTCCCCGACAGTGGCGGCTGCCTTGTCCGGTTCCGACACGAGGTAAGCCACCAGCCGTTTTAAACCTGGCGAATCTTCGAGTGCCGCCACGACGCATTCGCGGATCACCGGATGCTGCACGAGCACGGCGTCGATTTCCCCCAACTCAACGCGGAAGCCGCGGATCTTCACCTGGTTGTCCGCCCGGCCAAGGAATTCAATGGTGCCATCCGGCCGCCAGCGCGCGAGGTCGCCGGTGCGGTAAAGGAGCGCGGACCGCCGAGTCCGCGTGACTGGATTTTCGGAGGGGTTTTCCGGTCCTCCCTTTCCGGCCAGTTCGTGCGGATATGGCTGTCCGCGCTCCGATTCGCCGCCAAACGGGTTCGGCACGAACCGTTCGGCGGTCACTTCCGGCGCATGCAGATAGCCGCGAGTGACCCCTTCACCGCCAATGTACATTTCCCCGGGCACACCCACCGGGACCGGTTCAAGATTCTTGTCGAGCAGGTAAATCTGCGTGTTGGCAATCGGCCGGCCGATGGTCGCCGCTCCGCCGGGCTTGCGCCGGGCAAAAGTCGAGTAGGTCGTCGTCTCCGAAGGGCCGTAGAGGTCGTAAACCTTTTCGACGCAGGTTTGTTCGTAAATCTGGTCCGCAAGCGCCGGCGGCAGCGGTTCCCCGGCAAGGTTGGCGGTTCGCACCGATGCCGGCATGCCGCCGACGCGGAGCAGTTCGCGCATCGCCGACGGCACGGTGTTGATCAGTTTGACTTCCTCCGGATGCAACAGTGACGGTAGGTCGAGCACGTCTTCGACCAGAATCACGCTGCCGCCGCAGCTCAGCGGGACAAACAATTCAAAAATCGAAAGGTCGAAACAGATGGAAGTCGCGAACAGCACGCCGTGAAGTTCCTCCGGTGAAAAGATTCGCCGGGCCCAATGGATGAAATTCACCGTGTTACGGTGTTCGATGGCCACGCCTTTGGGTTTGCCGGTGGAACCGGAGGTGTAAATGACATAGGCCAGATGGCCCGGTTGGACATCACTGTTCGGGTTGCCGTCGTCACGGCCGTCCGCCGCCGCCAGCAGGGCAACGACCTCGTCGCGTTCCAGGCCGAGGTGGGCGCGCGAATTTCCGAGCATATAGTTCAAACGTTCGACCGGCCAGTTGACATCGAGCGGCAAATACGCGCCGCCGGCCTTCAGCACGGCCAACATGGCAATCACCATCTCCAGGGAACGCTCCATCGAAAGCGCTACGATTTTGTCCGGCCCAATCCCCCGCTCCTGCAATCGACGCGCGAGCCGGTTCGCCTGGCGGTTCAACTCCCGATAGGTCAGCGTCTGGTCCAGGAAGACGACCGCGACGGCATCCGGCGTCCGCTCCACCTGTTCCTCAAAAAGTTGATGGATGCATTGGTTGCGCGGGAAATCGATCCGGGTAGCGTTCCATTCCTCCAGGGTTTGCCGTCGTTGGTCCGCCGATAGCATCGGCAGCCGGGCGACTTGCCGTTGCGGGCGGGCGACGGCGCTTTCCAACAGGGTTTGGAAATGTCCCAGCCAGCGCCGGATGGTGGCCGCCGAAAACAGGGCCGTGTTGTAGCGGCAGTCGAGCAGCAGCGTCCCGTCGGTTTCGAGCACATTGAAATTAAGATCGAAGCAGGTAAAGCTGTGTGGATTGGCAGCCAGTTCGCATTCCAGGCCGGAGAATTTCAGTCCCCCGGCCAAATGCTCGACATTGAAGGTCGCCTGCACCAGCGGCATCCGGCTCTGGTCGCGGGGCAGATTCAATTTTTGAATCAGGCTGCCGAACGTGAATTGCCGGTGCTCAAAAGCTTTCAAAAAATCCTGTTTGACCTTTTGGAGCAGGCCGGCGAAATCCAGATCATCGGGAATCCGGCAGCGCAGCGGCAGGAAGTTGATGCAATGGCCCACGAGCCGGTCGCCGCCGTCCATCGCTCGATCCGCGGTGGGAATCCCGACCACCAGTTCCTCCCGGCCGGTCAGACGGCGCAGCCACAACCCGTAAACGGCGAGCAGCGTCGTGAACAGAGTGCAACCTTGTTGCGAGCCCAGGCGCTTCAGCCCCTGGCCGAGGGCTGCCGGCAGCCGATGGGTTTCGCGCGCTCCGGCGAACGTCCAGGCAGCCGGTCGCGGCCCGTCCGTCGGCAATTCCAGCGCCGGCGCTCCGCCGGCAAATTGGTCCAGCCAAAAAGTTTCAGCCGCCGCATACCCGGTATCCTGTTTCCTTTCCGCCACCCTGGCGGCGTATTCCCCCAATGGCAACGCCGGCGGCAGTGTATCCGGAACCTGATGGACGGCGGCGGAATAAAGTTCACCCAGTTCGCACAACACAATGCCGAACGCATGGCCGTCACAGACCAGGTGATGGACGGTCAGCATCAACACATGATGTTGTTTGCCCAAACCAATCAGCCGTGCGCGCAACAACGGGCCGTGCACCAGGTCAAAGGGTTGTCGCGCGTCTTCCTGCTGCAACGATTCCAGCCGCACCTCCCGCTCGTCCGTTGCCAGCCCGGACCAGTCGATCGTTGGAACCTTCAAAGTCAGTTCCCGGTGAATTTGTTGAACATCGCCGGCCGGTGCGAACGTGGTGCGCAGCGCCTCGTGCCGCGCTACCAGTTTTTGCAGAGCCGCCATCATGGAATTCACCGCCAACGTCCCCCGCAAACGCAGCAACCGGGATTCGTTGAATGTGCAGGACGCGGCGTCGCCCATTTGCGACGCGAACCAGACCTCCCTTTGCGCATCGGTCAGTGGAATGGCAGGAGCCGACGTAAGGAGGCTCTTATCCGTTTCCGATTCCGGACCTCGGATTTCGGATCTTTCAGTCAAAATCCTGCCGCCTCCACTCCTGCCAAGCTCAAGTTCAACCTGCGCAGCGAGTGTGTTCAGTGTGGAAAATTTCTCCAGCAACTGCCGGAAGGTGACGCGAACGCCGAGTTTCTTTTCGGTCGCCAGACTGAGCTGGGTCAGGGCCAGCGAATCAAACCCCGCTTCCATAAACGTGGTGTCGCCGCTGATTTCAGCGAAATCCAGCCCGGATAATCCACCCAAAATCTCCCGCAACTCGGCGGCAATCCGGCCTTTCCCGGCAGGTGCTTCCTCAACGGCGGAGCTGGGGACTCTAATGATTTTCACTGGCACTTCCGCCGGCTCTTCCATCCCGGCTTCGCCGGTGGAAACAGGTGGTGCGTGGCCGGTTTTCTTCGGGTCGACGAAGTAACGCTTCCGCTCGAACGGATAGGCCGGCAAGGGCACACGCTTTCGCCGTTCTCGGGCGTAAAAACCACGCCAGTTGACCGGCAAGCCGGCAAGCCAGAGCCGGCCGAGCGCCGTGAGCAGCGCGGTTTCGTCCGAGGCTTCGCTTTTGCCGGGCGACAGCGTAGCAAGCACCAGGGTGCTCGGATTTCGGGACGGGTGCTGTTTCGCCAGCGAACTCAAGGTGTGGCCCGGCCCCACTTCTAGAAAAACCCGTCCCGGTTCTTTCAGCAATTCGCCGAGGCCATCGGCAAACCGCACCGTCGCGCGCAGATGCTTCGCCCAGTAACCCGGGTCGGTTGCCTGGTCGGCGGTGATCCAGGTGCCGGTGACATTCGAAAGAAAAGGAACCCGCGGCGGCAGACGGCGGAAGGTTTTGACTAGTTCCGCGAACGGTTTCAACACCGGCTCCATCATGGCCGAATGAAATGCATGCGAAGTCTGGAGCGGCGTGGCGGCGATACTTCGACGCTCGAGCCCTTGTCGCAACGTTTCGACATCCTCAACAGGCCCGGACACCACACAGAGCGCCGGGCTGTTGACTGTCGCAAGCGAAAGCTGGTCGTTCAGCAACGGCCGCACTTCAGCTTCCGGCAGGCGGATGGCGAGCATGGCGCCGCGGGGCAACTGTTGCATCAGTTGTCCGCGCGCCGCCACCAGTTTGAGCGCATCTTCCAGGGGGAACACTTCCGCCAGGCAGGCGGCCACATACTCGCCGAGGCTGTGGCCGATCATGGCTTCCGGCACCACCCCCCAGCTCAACCACAATTTCGCCAGCGCATATTCGATGACAAACAAAGCCGGCTGCGTGATGGCCGTCTGCCGCAATTGCTCCATGGCCGCTTCAACATTTTCCGGTTCGGGATAAAGTACGGCCCACAGGTCGAGGCCGAGTTGCTCCTGCAGCAGCTCGCAACAACGGTCCACCTGCCCGCAGAACACGGGTTCATTTTGATAAAGCCCCAGCCCCATATTCGCCTGCTGCGCGCCCTGTCCGGGGAACATGAAAACCACCGGCGGGTTTTCGCGTTTCAACACGCCGGTGAACACCCGTTTCGCGTCGGGTGTTGCCAGCGCGCCGATGGCGTCATTGGCATCCCCGCAAACCAGCATGCGCCGATGTCCAAAGTCACAACGTCCGGTCTGCAAGGTATATGCGGCATCGGCCAGATTGAGCTCCGGATATTGTTTCAGGTGTCCGGCGAGGTTGGCGGTTGCCTGGTCAAGCGCAGTTTCGGTCCGGGCGGAGAGTAACAGCAGACACGGGGTAGCGCAGGTTGGCAACGTGCCGTATCGCAGACTGGCAGTCGCCTTGGCGCCCGCCGGCTGTGTGTCTAGCGGATTGCCAATCCGCGACACAGCAAACTGCCGGTCTGCGCTACAACCCGGGCGTTGTGCGTCGGCACTCGTCTCTCCCGCCGTTGGCGCTTCCTCCAGCACGACATGCGCATTGGTGCCACCGATACCGAAGGAGCTGACCCCGGCGCGGCGCGGAGTTTCGCCGTTTTTCCAATCGGCGAGTTTCGTGTTGACGTGAAACGGGCTGTTCGCGAAATCGATTTTCGGGTTTGGTGATTCAAAATGCAGACTGGGCGGAATCTGTTTATGGTGCAGTGCCAGCGCAGTTTTGATGAGGCCGGTGACGCCGGCGGCAACGTCGAGATGGCCGACATTACTTTTCACCGAACCGATGGCGCAAAACTGTTTTCGGTCCGTCCCGCTGCGAAAAGCCCGCGTCAATCCTTCCATTTCGATCGGGTCGCCCAACGGCGTGGCGGTGCCGTGCGTTTCAACGTAACCGATGGTATCCGGTGAGAAATCCGCCATCGCCTGCGCGGCAGCAATGACTTCAGCCTGGCCCTCGACGCTCGGCGCGGTATAGCCGACCTTGTTGCAACCGTCGTTGTTCAGGGCGAACCCTTTGATGACGGCGTAAATCGTGTCGCCGTCGGTCATTGCATCCTCCAGCCGTTTCAGAACCACGATGCCCGCGCCCTCACCGGCGACGGTGCCCGCCGCCCGGGCATCGAACGCGCGGCAATGGCCGTCCGGCGAAGCAATGCCGCCTTCCTGGAAAAAATAACCGCGCTTTTGCGGGAACGTGATGGAGACTGCGCCCGCCAGGGCCAGGTCGCATTCATAGGCCAGGAGGTTTTGACAGGCGATGCAGACGGCCACCAGCGAAGTAGAACAGGCGGTTTGGATGTTCAGCGCTGGACCGCGGAGGTTCAATTTGTAGGCGACGCGCGTCGGCAGAAAATCCTTGTCGTTGCCGAGCATCAACTGGTGTTCGTTGAGTTGCGCGATGAGTTCCGGATGGGCGAGCAGGTTGTGCGCGAGGTAGGTGTTCATGCTCATGCCGGCAAACACCCCGATGGCGCCGTCGTATTTCCCGGGATCGTACCCGGCGTTTTCCAGCGCCTCCCAGGCACATTCCAGAAAAACGCGGTGCTGCGGGTCCATTACCTCGGCCTCGCGCGGGTTTATCCCGAAGAACCCGGCGTCGAAAAGATCGGCGCCTTCCATCCAACCACGGGCTTTTACGTAACTGGCTTCACTCCGTGGAAAATCAATTCCGTCCGCTGCCAGCTCCTCGTCGGTGAAGAACGAAATGCCTTCGACCCCCTGGCAAAGATTGCGCCAGAAGGCGTCCGCGTTCTTCGCACCGGGAAAGCGCCCGGCCAGGCCGATGATGGCAATGCCGGCACCGGTTTTTGACGGGGCGCTCATGCCAGGACCTCCTCCTGTCTGGGCCGTCGCGCGAAGGCCGCCTGCTTTCGCCGCCCACGGCCGTTGAATTTCTCGGTTGAAACCGGCCCGGGCTCATTCAGAAAACCGGCGAGCGAATGAACGGTCGGATATTGGAACAATTTGATCACCGGCAAATCAATTCCCAGCCGGTCGCGCAGGACGGCCTGCACCTGCACCACCAGCAGCGAATGACCGCCCAGATCGAAGAAATTGTCGTGCAACCCCACCTGCTCGACGTGCAGCAATTCCTGCCAAACCCGGGCAATGGCGCTTTCCCGCTTTGTCCGCGGCGCCACGTAAGCCGTCCCCGAATCGGGGCGACTCTCCGGCGGCGCCGGCAAGGCTTTGCGGTTCACCTTGCCGTTCGGCGTCAGCGGCAGTTTTTCAAGGAACACAAACGCCGACGGCATCATGGCCTCGGGCAGCTTGTCCGTCAGAAACCGGCGCAATTCGTCGGCGGCAATTTCCGCCTTTAAAACCGCGTAAGCAACAAGCCGCCGGTCGCCACGCGAATCCTCCCGCGCCATGACGACGGCTTCGCGCACGGCCGGATGCCGCGCCAGGGCGGATTCGATTTCACCCGGCTCGATGCGATGACCGCGAATTTTGACCTGATGATCCAGGCGTCCCAGGAATTCAATCGTGCCATCGGCACGGAATCGCCCGAGGTCGCCGGTGCGGTAGAGGCGTGGAGCGCCGGTCTCCGATTTATCACTGAACGGATTCGGGATGAATCTTTCCGCCGTGAGTTGCGGCTGGTTGAGATATCCGCGCGCGACGCCTTCGCCGCCAATGAAAACTTCCCCGAGCACGCCGGCCGGCACGGGCTGGCGGTTTTTATCCAGGATGTAAATTGCCGTGTTGGCGATGGGCCGGCCGATGGGAATGACGTTCCCGGTTTCAGCCACGCGATGGGTGGCGGACCAGACGGTGGTTTCCGTCGGGCCATACATATTGATGAGTTCGCCGCGAAGGACCTGGCGAAGCTTCTGCGCCAGGGGAACCGGTAGTGCCTCCCCGCCCAACAAGAGCTTGTCGAGCAATCGCATGGCCTCGAGCGATTCCGGCGCCAGAGCCAGTGCTCCGGCCAGGGAGGGAGTGCACTGCAGGTGCGTGACGCCGTGCCGGACGATTTGTTCGGCCACGGAGGCCCGCCGGCCATCCGGGAATCTTTCTTCCGGGCGTGAAACGGGCCGGAATCGTTTTTCATCGGGCTGGATGACGACCTTGAATCCGCGCGCCAGGGTCCAGAAAAGTTCCAGCACTGAAATGTCGAACGAAATGCTCGTGACCGCGAGCCAGACCACCGCCTTCGCGTCTTGCCTGACGACGCGGCCGACGCCCGGTTGGAGGCCGAGCACACGGTCCATGCCGGTGAAAAAGTTGACGACGTTGCGGTGGGTGACCATCACGCCCTTCGGCCGGCCGGTGGAGCCGGAAGTGTAGAGAACATAGGCCAGGCCGTCGGAGTGCGGAGTTGAATCGGTTTGCTCGTCCTCGTTCTTCGTTCTCGTCCTCGTCCTCGATTCGTGGCGAGTTTCGCTCTCACACAACACCTGCAAATTTGAAATTTCAAAGTTGAAGCGGTCACGCAGTGATGGTTGCGTCAGCAGCACAGACGCCCGGGAATCCTCCAGCATGAACGCCAGCCGTTCCATGGGATACGCCGGATCGAGCGGCACATAGCCGCCGCCGGCCTTGAGGATGCCGAGCAATCCGACCATCATTTCCAGCGAACGTTCCATGCAAATGCCCACCCGCACCTCCGGGCCCACCCCTGCGGTACGGAGTTCGGCGGCGAGCCGGTCGGCGCGCCTGTCCAATTCGCGATAGGTGAGTTGTTCATCCTCAAAAACGACGGCGACGGCATCCGGGGTGCGCCGGGCTTGTTCCTCAATCAATTCGTGAAGGCATTTGTCCCGCGGAAATTCCGCGCGGGTGCGGTTCCATTCGACGAGCATTTGTTCGCGCTCGCCCGGCGGCAAAAGCGGTAATTCGGAGATTTTAATGCCGGGGTTGGCCACCACCCCTTCGAGGAGCGTCTGGAAATGGCCGAGCATCCGGGTGACCGTGGGTTCGTCAAACAAATCCGTGTTGTATTCGACAAACCCGCCCAGGCCGTTTTCGGTCTCCTCCAGCGAGAACATGAGGTCGAATTTCGCGGTGCCGCTGTGGGTGTGAACCGGGCTGAGCTTCAGTCCGGCCAGTTCCAGCGGGCGCAACGGTTCGTTTTGCAGGACGAACATCACCTGGACCAGCGGTGAACGGCTCAGGTCGCGCTCCGGTTGAAGCGCGTCCACCAATTTTTCAAACGGCAGATCCTGGTGCGCGTAGGCCTCGAGCGCAACCCGACGGACGCGCTGCAACAATTGGAGGAACGTAGGGTCGCCGGACAGATCACCGCGCAACACCAGGGTGTTGAGGAAAAAGCCAACAAGATTCTCCATCTCGACTCGGGTCCGACCGGCTGCCGGCGAGCCGACGAGAATGTCTTCCTGGCCGGAATAGCGATGCAGCAACGTTTGCAGCGCGGCCAGCAGCAGCATAAACAAGGTGGCGTCCTCCTGACGGCCCAACTGCGCAAGTCCGGAGGTCAGCTTTCCGGGCAGCGCGAAACATTTCGTCGCGCCACGATAACTTTGGTGAGCCGGCCGCGGACGGTCGGCCGGCAAATCCAGCGTCATGGTTGCACCGGCGAGTTGTTGGCTCCAGAAAGAGAGCTTTTCTTCCAGCCTCGCGCCTTTCAGCCATTGCCGCTGCCAGTGCGCGAAATCAGCATACTCAACCGGCAATTCCGCAAGCGGGGACGACTGGCCGTGAGATCCAGCGGCATAGAGGGCCGTCAACTCGCGATAAAAGACACCCAGGGACCAGCCGTCACATGCGATATGGTGAGTTGTGAGCAGTAATAGATGTTCATCCGCCGTCAACCGCAATAACCGGGCGCGCAACAGCAGGTCCCCGGCAAGATCGAACGGCTGACGAGCGGTTTCATCCATGAGGCGTTGCGCTTCGACTCTGAGCTGGTCCGAGGGTAATGGGCTGACATCAATCACAGGCACGGCAAACGAACGTGCCCGCTGGACCGCCGCCACCGGCTGGCCGTCATGATTTTGGTAAATGGTCCGGAAGGTCTCATGGCGGCGCACCAGCTCATTCAGGGCATGCTGGAGCGCGCCAAGGTCCAGCCCCCCGTCAATCCGGATCGCGATGGGAATGTTGTTGAATGGAATGCCCGGTTCCATCTGTTCCATGAACCAAAGCCGTTCCTGGGCGAACGAAAGCGCCGGCTGTCCGTTGCGCAGACCGCGGGTCAGCGGCGGAGTTGCCGTTTTTCCCGACCGATCGCGCGCATCGTCTATTTTCCGGGCCAGTTCCGCCAGGGTCGGCGCGTCGAACAAATGACTAAGCGGCAAGTCAATTTCAAATGCGTTGTGAATGCGTGAAATCACCTGGGTCGCCATCAAGGAATGACCGCCCAGCTCGAAGAAATTATCCTGCGCGCCGGCCCCTTTGATTCCCAGCACCTCGCACCAGATGCCGGCGAGTCTTTGCTCCGTCGGCGTGCGGGGCGCAACGAATTCCGTCTCCGTTTCAAAAACGGGCGCCGGCAATGCTTTCCGGTTCGTCTTGCCATTCGGGGTCAGCGGGAAGGAATCAAGAAAAACGAACGCCGCCGGCACCATGTATTCCGGCAGCCTTTCGCGCAAGAATTCGCGGAGTTGGCCGGCGTCCAGCCGGGAGTTCGGAACGACGTAAGCCACCAGCCGGTTTTCGCCCGTGTCATTCGGCAGAACGACGACAACTGTTTCGCGCACACCCGGATGACGGCTCAGCGCCGACTCGATTTCACCCGGCTCGATGCGATTGCCCCGCACCTTGACCTGATGATCCAGGCGGCCCAGAAATTCAATCTGGCCATCCGGTCGCCAACGAACCAGGTCGCCGGTCTTGTAGAGGCGTGCCTGAGGATCGTTGCCGAACGGATTGGAAATAAATTTTTCCGCAGTCAAATCCGGGCGGTTGTGATAGCCGCGGGCGAGTCCCATGCCGCCGATGTGCAATTCACCCGCCACTCCGACGGGCACCGGTTGGAGATTCTGGTCTAGGACGTAAACCAGCGTGTTGGCCAGGGGTCGGCCGATGGGCGGCGCTTGGGCATTGCCTTCGGTCGGAGGAACCAGAGTCCATGTCGTCACCACCGTGTTCTCGGTCGGCCCGTAATGATTAGTTAACACACCTGGGAGATTTTTCCCAGCCGGGCGGTGCAATTTGTCACCACCGATGAGCAGGGCTCGCAGTGCGCAACCTTTCGGCCACGGTTCATCGAGCATTTTCTCGGCGATGGGCGTGGGAACAAAAGCGAGCGTGATCCGGTTGCGGGCGAGCCAGGTTATCAGTTTTGCCGGCGACAGGCGAACCTCTCCGTCGGGAATGTGAATACTCGCGCCAGCGGTGAGGTAGGGCCACAACTCCCAGACCGCCGCGTCAAAAGCGGGCGCGGCAATCTGGGTGGCACGGTCGGCAGGCGTCACCCGGTAGGCGCGTTGATGCCAGGTGATAAGATTGACCAGGCTCCGGTGTTCGATCTCCACCCCCTTCGGCGTGCCGGTAGAGCCGGAGGTGTAGATGACGTAAGCCAGGCTGGTTGAGGGTTGAGGGTTGAGGGTTGAGGGTTGAGGCACGTGATGCGTGTCGTCCACACAAACCACCTTCAAACCCGCAATTTCAAATTTGAGACGGTCCCGCAAAAGCCGTTTCGTGAGCAACACCGGCACTTTCGCGTCGGTGAGCATGAAGGCCAACCGCTCGGGCGGATATGATGGATCGAGAGGAACATAAGCGCCGCCGGCTTTCCAAACTGCGAGCAGGGCGACCACCATTTCTGTCGAGCGTTCCAGGCAGACCCCCACTCGCACGTCCGGGCCGACATCATGGCTGCGCAAGTAATTGGCCAGTTGATCCGCGCGTGCGTTCAACTCACGATACGTCAGCTGCCCTTGGTCATCGGCTACGGCGAGAGTGTCCGGGGTTCGCGCAACTTGTTCCTCGAAAAGTTGGTGGACGCATTTGTCCCGGGGAAATTCCGCCGCCGTCCCGTTCCATTCCACCAGTAATTGGCGGCGCTCGGTCTCGGTGAGCATCGGCAGCTGGCCGATGTGTTCTTCGGGACTGGCGGCCATGCTTTCGAGCAGGGTTTTGAAATGGCCTAGCATCCGGGTAATGGCGGCATCCTCAAACCGGTTCCGGTGATAGAGGATTTTCACCAGGAAGGCCCCGCCGCCGTAGGCGTCAACGACGAGCGGATAGTTCGACTGGCTGCGAATGCCAAATTCACGTTTCGCCCACGGGCCGCCCTGCGCCCGCAACGTGGCGTCCCACGACGGATCCTGAAAATTGAAAATGGTTTCGAACAGGGGCTGGCCGCGCGGGACCTCGCTCCAGCCTTGGATGTTCACCAGCGGCGTGTGTTCGTAATCGCGCAGTGCCTTCCAGGATTCGCGGAGCGTTTTCAACCATGAACCCAACGGCATTCCTGGCTCGATGCGCACCCGCAGCGGAACGGTATTGATGAACAGGCCGACTGTGGATCCGGCATCCGGCAGGTCGGAACGGCGGCAGGCGCGGATGGCGCCGAACACGACATCGTCCTCATGGCTGTAACGGCTCAAAAGCAATGCCCAGGCGCCTTGCAGCAACGTGTTCGGGGTGAGATCGTTTTTCCGCGCCAGGGATTTCAACATCGCGGTCACGGACTGGGAAATGCCCATTTCCTGTTCGCCGCGGATGTCTCCAGCCCGGGCGGTTTCAGCGGCAGGGTAGGTAAGGCCAATCGGGGTTGGTCCGGTGAAACCTTTCAAGGCCTGCCGCCAGAAGCTTTCCGCCGCGGACAAATCCTGTCGCCGCAACCATTCGATGTAGTCGCGATAGGGAGGAGGTGGCGGGAGGTCCAAATCTTCACCATGAACGAAGGCTTCGTAAAACGCGAAAACCTCCTTGAACACCATGACGACTGCGCGCCCATCCAGCAGGAGGTGATGGAAGCTCCAGAGCAGCCGGTATCTCGATTCTGCCAGACGAAAGAGCGCCACGCGCTGGCAAGGTGCTTCGGAGAGTTTGAAACCTCGCCGGCGGTCGCTTTGCAGCGCGGTTTCAAATAGGCCCGCCTGTTCCGAAGGCGGTCTGCCACGCCAATCCTCAAATTTGAATTCAACCGTGGCTTGCGACCGTACCGCTTGTCGCGGTTCGGCCAGCCCTTCCCACTGGAAGGCGGTCCGCAGGATGGCCTGCCGGTCAACCGCCCGTTGCCAGGCACGCTCGAACGCCGCCACATCCACATCCTCGGGCAGCGTGCAGTAAATCTGTTCCACATCCACACCCGGTTCGCACGCCGACAGGCTGTGGAACAGCATGCCCAGCTGCATCGGTGACAGCGGATATGAATCAGTCGTGTGCTTCTCGTTCATACGACCGCTCGTGACATAATGACCAAGATATAAGCGACTGAACGCGCGTTGTGTAAGTGGGCGCATTCCGCAAAGTGAGTGGTTACGGACCCCAGAGCGAATACCATTTCCGAGTTTACGGAGGATTATTTTGGGAAGTTAACCCATTTCGCGGGGTGGGCTTTGAGGACTTAATGTCGAACATGCTGGTTGATAAAGTCACGACCGAAGCGGGAGCAGCCTTCACACTGCATGATGACGTTGCCGCTGGCGAAAACCTTTCCGTCCGACGTCCGCCGCCGGCAGCACCGCCCATCAGCCTGCTGGGCGTGGTGTTTGACCCGGTGACGTTTGCGGGAGCCCTGGAACGGATAGACGCCATGGTGGCATCACGACAGCCGCATTACATCGCCACCGCCAACGTGGATTTCCTGCTGCGAGCCCGATGCGACCCGGAGTTGCGGCGGATCCTGCTCGACGCGCATCTAGTCCTCTGCGATGGCACGCCCCTCGTCTGGGCTTCCCGGCTACTGGGCCAGCCGCTGCCGGAACGCGTGGCTGGTTCGGATTTAGTACCGGAGCTGCTCAGGCTGGCGGCAAAAAACAATTACCGGCTGTTTTTTCTCGGAGCAACGCCGGAAGCTGGCATGCAAGCGATCGCCAACGTGCGTGCCCGATTCCCAAATCTTGAACTCAGCCATTATTCGCCGCCGTTCCGGCCATTGCCGGAAATGAACCACCACGAAATCAGGGAGAAAATCCGCGCCGCACGGCCGGATTTGCTGTTCGTCGCGTTCGGCTGTCCGAAGGCGGAAAAATGGATGGCCATGAATTACCGGTCACTGGGCGTACCGGTGCTCATGGGTGTCGGGGGCACGATTGATTTTCTCGCGGGTCGCGTGAAGCGCGCACCCCGCTGGATGCGGCGCGCCGGTCTCGAATGGGTTTTCCGTTTGTCCCAGGAGCCGCGCCGGCTATTCCGCCGATACGCGGCGGACCTGTGGTTTTTCGGCTGGGCCATGGCTGCTCAACTGTGGCGCATGAAAATCCGGAGCCGGCGCGGGTGGCCGAGGAAACAGGCGGCATGAACGTCGGCATTTCCACTCCCGTCATCCAGGGCGGCAAAAGCGGGGTGGCACAGTACGCCTTTGGCCTCGTGCGCGCGCTGCTGCCGTTTGCCGGTCAACATCAATTCACCCTGTTTGTGCTGGAGGCGGACCTGCCGTTGTTCTCGTTTGTCGAACTGAAAATGAAAATCGTTCGGGTGCCTGAGGCATTTCGGGCCCCGGTAAAGAGCATCCGGTGGCACCAGACCACGCTGCCGCGGCTGGCGCGCACACACCGGCTCGACGTGCTGCACGTGCCGAGTTACCGGCGGATGCTATGGCCGAAACCCTGCGCCCTGGTGGCAACGATCCATGACCTGGCGCCGTTTCACGTCGTCGGCAAATACGACCACCTGCGGATGTTTTATGGGCGGGTCGTGGCGCGAAGACTGGCATGGCGCCAGGATCACATCATCGCCGTCAGCCGGAATACCGCCCAGGACATCACTCGGTTTTTTCAAATCCCCGAAGACCGGTTGAGCGTGATTTACAATGGCGTGAATCATGCCCGTTTCTTTCCGGGCTCGCGCGAGGAAGCCCGGGCCCGGATGGCCAAACGGCATGATTTGCGCCAGCCGTTTTTTCTCTACGTCGCCCGGCTGGAACACCCGGGGAAAAACCACGTCCGCCTGATCGAGGCATTCAACCGGTTCAAGGCAGAAACCCACTCAGACTGGAACCTGGTGCTGGGTGGCAGCGACTGGCACGGCGCAGGGGTGATTCACACCGCTGTACAGAAATCGCCCTTCGCGCGCGAAATTCATCGGCTCGGTTTTGTGCCGGAAGCCGACCTGCCGATGTGGTATCGCGCAGCGGATGTGTTTGTCTACCCGTCGCTCTTTGAAGGTTTCGGCCTGCCGCCCGTAGAAGCAATGGCCTGCGGCTGTCCGGTCATCAGCTCGACGCGCGGCGCCCTGGGCGAAGTGGTCGGCGATGCGGCGGCCACAGTGGATCCCGAACAGGTGAATTCCCTGCAAAAGCAGATGGCCCGGCTGGCGGCAGATGTTTCACTGCGCGAGCACTTGAGCGCGACCGGATTGGCGCGTGCAAGTTCGTTTGACTGGAGCTCGACGGCAGCAGCGACGTTGGAGGTCTATGCCAGGCTCGCCATGGCGGCCGACAAAGCTTCGACCGATCACCAGGGCGCACTGCAAATCGCCTGATTGAACGAACCAGCTTTTATGATGCCATTCACCCACAAGGATCCTCCAGGGGCATTGAAGCCACGGTCCGCCGCTTCAAAACACATTCCACCCATGTTCTGCCTGTGCCTGCTCCTTTTCTTGCCAGGTCGGGTTGCACGTTCCCAAACCGCGGTGATCAGTGACGCCTGGTGGACCTATCAACAGGATTGCAACGGCGACGGTTGTTGGGCCGGCACGCTCGCCAATGACCGGGCAAGATTAAACTGGAATCCGGATGTCACCAATTGCAACGGTACGCTGACGGTTTACGAAATTGTCTATGACCAGCCTTGCGGCTCGGGGTCCTGGACGGCGATCCACACCAATGCGCCTCATCCGATTGTCGGCTGTCGCAGCAGCGATTCGCAATCTGTCGACATCCCGCTAGGCGCCGGATGCAGTTGCCGCAATTACAAAATCGAGGTTTACCGCAGCGGCCAGACACAACCGGACGACGTCCGTTCCTCCACCAATGACGCCGATCTTCTCCAGCATCGGGAGCAGTTGCTCGCCGAGGATTATTGCTTGAGCGACTTCTTCGCCACCTGCGCCGCCATCAGCGGCACCGTCGGCTCCCATGCGGACAACAATTCCGACGCAACCAAGGAGCCCGGCGAACCGGACCACGCGGGGAATCCCGGCGGCAAATCCCTCTGGTATTGCTGGACGGCCCCCACCAATGCGCCGGTGACCTTCGATACGCTCGGCAGCAGCTTTGACACGTTGCTGGCGGTCTACACCGGCGACAGCGTTTCGAACCTGACGCTGGTCGCGGACAACGACGACATTGACGGAGCGACCAATCGTCAAAGCCGGGTGACGTTCACCCCGTTGAGCGGAACGACCTATCACATCGCCGTTGACGGTTACGGCGGCGCTTGCGGCATTGTCGTTTTGAACTGGAACCAATCCGGGACCGCACTGCCGGATTTGATCATCTGGGGGCCGGCGGCTTCACCGACGGTCATCACCCGGACTTTTACCAATGGCGATTGCGAAGTCGTCGAGGGCTGCGAAACGCCGGGAACCCACACCCTGCTCAGTTTCACGACCGAGACGCGGAACATCGGCGACGGCGACCTGGCGTTGGGTAACCCGGGAACGAACTCCCTCTTTCAATGGGCGTCCTGCCACGGTCATTATCACTTCGAGGAATTTGCCGATTACGAGCTGCTCGATGGAAACGGGAACGTCGTCGCCTCCGGCCACAAGGTCGGTTTTTGCCTGCTGGATGATCATCCGTGGTCCCCGACCGCCAGTCCGCAGGTGAAATATGATTGCTGGAACCAGGGCATCCAGTCGGGCTGGGCGGATGTCTATGCCGCGGGACTACCCTGCCAATACATCGACATCACCGGCGTACCGCCAGGAGATTACGCCCTGAAAATGGTGGTCAATCCCTATGGTCTGCTGGCCGAGTCCGACACCAACAACAACGCAACGTTAGTTCCGGTCACGATTCCTCCTGCTAGCTGCCTGATCGGACCGGTGAACGACAATTTTATCAACGCCATGATCATCACCAACACGCCGTTCTCCTTTTCGGAATTCAACGCCTGCGCGACCAAGGAAATTGGCGAACCTAATCACGCGGGCAATGCCGGCGGACATTCCATTTGGTTCACCTGGACGCCAGCCACCAACCAGACGGCTGTCATCACGACCAAGGGCAGCGACTTCGACACTCTGCTGGCGGTTTACACGGGGAATAACCTCCTGGCCCTGACGCCCGTGGCGAGCAATGACGACATCATTCCCGAAGTCTATCTGCAAAGTGAAGTCACCTTCTTCGCCGCTGCCGGGACATCCTACCGGATCGCCATGGACGGCTACAACGGCGCGGTCGGAACCGTGGTATTAAATCTTCAACCGCCTGGCAACGACGATTTTGTCGCCGCGGCCGTCCTCGTGGGAACTGCGGGAACAACCAACGGAACGACAATTGGCGCCAGCAAGGAACCGGGCGAGATGGCCCATGCCGGCGATGTTGGCGGCCATTCGGTCTGGTATCGCTGGACCGCCCCCGCCAGCGGGCCGGTGGATTTCAACACGCTCGGCAGCACGTTCAACACAACGCTGGCCGTCTATCTTGGCAACGTTCTGACCAACCTGGCGACGGTCGCGGCCAACAACGACGATGTCGGCGGATTGATGAGCAGCCGGGTTGATTTCTTCGCGACCGGAGGAACGACTTATCAAATCGCCGTTGCCGGGTTTGGCGGCGACACCGGGAACGTGCAGCTCAACTGGAACATGGACTGCCGCCTGGCCATCACCAATCTCCCGAACGGAACAGTCCAGCTCACACTCCGAGGAGTGGACTGGCAGAGATACACGCTGGAAAGCTCCACGGATCTGCTGAACTGGATCACCAACACCCCTACCATCTCCCTGCCGGGCGACTCGTATATTTACACCAACCGCAGGACCGGCGATCGCCAGTTTTACCGGGTCCGGCCATCGCTCTGACGGTGGTGGTAGAGTCGGTTGTCGCGCAAATCGCACGATTTTCGACGACGGAAGCAGAATCCCGACGAAGTTCCACCTCTCTTTTCGAGAAACAAAGTCTGACAAATCGAATCAGGACGCGTGGGGTTGATGCCCCCGCACCTTTTGGGATTGCACCCATCTGTAAAACGACGCGCAGTTTCTCTACGTTCCACTGCGCAATCTGGAACGCGACGGGCCGGACGCCGAATAAAAAACTGGCGCGCAACAAGCAACGAAAAGAACGCGGAAAGACAACCTGATTTTATGAAGATGGAAGGCGCAGTGCAAAGTGGTGGCAACTCAGCTTGGTTTGGAAAATCAAAGCACTCATGGCTGCCATGGCTATTGGGAATTTGTCTGGCGGCCCTTGTCGGTCCGCTGGCCAGAGCGCAATTCAATCCCGATCTCCAGCCCGATCGCATTTTGGTGAAGCCGCTGGCCGGCGCAAACCTGTCGGCATTGAATCAGCTACTTGGCGCGCAGGTGCTGCAAACCTTCCCGGCGATTGGCAACCTGGAAATTGTCCAGGTGCCGGCGGGCGCAACTGCCGACACTTTGATCGGCCTCTATCAGCAAAGCGGCCTCGTCCAATACGCCGAGAATGATTTCTATTTGCACGTGCTGAACGACCCTAACGACTTTTACTATCAGCAGGGCAACCTTTGGAATTTCAAAAACAACGGCCAATCCGGCGGCACGCCGGGCGCCGATATCCGCGCGTGGGAAGCCTGGAGCATCGCTACCAGCGCGGCTGGCGTGATCGTCGCGGATGTGGATACCGGCATCCGCTACACCCACCAGGACCTGGCGGCGAACCTGTGGGTGAACCCGGCGGACGGCAGCCACGGCATCAATGTCGTGAGCAATGGCCGCGCCGCCAATGATCCCTGGGACGATTACGGCCACGGCACCCACGTCGGCGGCATCATCGGCGCAGTGGGCGACAACGGCGTCGGCGTGGTCGGCGTCTGCTGGCGCGTGCAGCTCATGGCGTGCAAATTCCTGGACTCGGCGGGCAATGGCACAATTTCCGGCGCGATCACTTGCCTGGATTACGCGCGCGGCCACGGCGCGAAAGTGGTCAATGCCAGTTGGGGGAGTTTCACGTTCACGTCCCAGTCGCTGCACGACGCCATTGCCAGCTTGCGCGATGCGGACATCATCTTCGTCGCCGCCGCCGGCAATTCCGGCGCGAACAACGACGTGACCCCGCTTTATCCGGCCAGCTATTCCGACCTCGACAATGTGGTGTCCGTCGCCGCCACGGATGACCGGGACCAACTCGAAAGCTGGTCTGATTACGGCGCGACAAACGTGGATCTGGCCGCGCCCGGCGCGCCGATTTATTGCTGCTGGAACGGCTCGGATGGCGATTACGAATGGGACAGCGGGACTTCCATGGCGTGTGCGCATGTCACCGGCGCGTGCGCGCTGCTGCGGGCCAGTTTTCCCGACGAAAATCACCGGCAGATCATTCAGCAAATCCTGAGCGGCACGGACCCGCTGGCGACGCTTGTCGGCAAATGCAAGAGCGGCGGGCGGCTGGATTTATTCAAGGCGCTCGAAAGCACCCCGCCGCCTGTATCACCCCCACTGCCCATAACCACCGGTTCAGGGTTCTAACCGGCCACGCCTCCGGTTTCCTGCGCCTGCGACCATATCCAAACCTGACTTATGAAAACGCAACAAACTACAGGACCGACACCCGTCACTTCCCGACCGGCCAACCACTCGCACACCGGGTGGTCACGGGCGGTCATCCTCACAACGCTACTCGCCTCGCTGGCGTTGACAGCCTTTCTCGCCCATGCCGTCGGCCTTCCCAATCAGCTCGAGATGGCCCTGCACGGCCGACCCAACACCATGTATCTGGTCGAAGCCAGCGCCGACCTGCAACATTGGACGATTATCGCCACCAACCAGGCTAATCCTGCCGGCGTGCTTGGTTTTCATGACCCGCAGGCCGGCCAGTTCCCGCGGCGTTACTATCGCGGTGTGCAAGTGGCCGGCGCCTCCTTGGGCCAGGGTTTGTCCGGCACGAATTACGATCCGGGCAAAATACTCGTCAAGCCGCGGGTGGGTGTGAGCCTGTCCGCGCTGAACCTTTCTTCCGGGGTCTCCGTGCTGAACGTGTACCCGGCCGTCGGCAATCTGCAGGTGATCAAGGTGCCGCCGAACAAGACCGCTTCCACCCTGATTACGTTGTACCAGCAAAGCGGGCTGGTGCAATACGCCGAGCACGATTTCTACGTGCAGGCGCTCACCGCGCCGGATGATCCTCATTACGTGAATGGCGATCTTTGGAACATGAACAACCTTGGCCAATATGGCGGTACGCCCGGCGCGGACATCCATGCCACCAACGCCTGGTCCGTCATCACCGATGCCAGCAGCGTCATTGTTGCGGACGTTGACACCGGCGTGCGTTACACCCATGAAGATCTCGCCGCCAACATGTGGGTGAATCCTGCGGATAATAGCCATGGCACCAATGCCGTCGCCGGCAACACCGATCCCAACGATGACTTCGGCCACGGCACCCACGTGGCCGGCACCATCGGCGCGGTCGGCAACAACAACCTCGGCGTCGTCGGCGTCTGCTGGCGCGTGCAAATCATGGCCTGCAAATTTCTGGATACGAACGGCAACGGCACGATTGACGCCGCCATCGCCTGCATTGATTACGCACGCACTCATGGGGCAAAAATCATCAACGCGAGCTGGGGCGCTACCTCCTTCACCTCGCAGGCCCTGCACGACGCCATTGCCAGCACGCGGGACGCGGGCATCATCTTTGTAGCGGCCGCCGGGAATTCGGCGACGGACAATGACACGACCCCGCTGTATCCGGCGAGTTACCGCGACCTGGACAACGTGGTCGCCGTCGCGGCCACTGACCGCAATGACCAGCTTGCCAGCTTTTCCGATTACGGCACGAACAGTGTGGATTTGGCCGCCCCCGGCACGCCGATCATGTCCTGCTGGAACGGTTCGGACAACGATTATCAGGATGATGACGGCACCTCGATGTCGTGTGCGCATGTGTCCGGCGCCTGTGCCCTGGTGTGGGCAGACCATCCGGGCGAGACTTATCGCCAGATCATCAACCGCGTTCTCGCTGGGACTGATCCGTTGCCCGGCTTGCAAGGCAAAACCATCACCGGCGGGCGCTTGGACTTGGCTCGGGCGTTGGGCGGGACCAACGCGCCCCCGCCAACACTCACCGCAAACTTCTCCGCAAGTCCAACCAGCGGACAAGCGCCGTTGACGGTGCAGTTCACTGACACGTCCACCGGAAACCCCACTTCGTGGAATTGGAACTTCGGTGATGGTTTGACCGGCACGACGCAAAATCCGAATCACACCTACAGCTCTGCTGGAAGCTTTACGGCCACGCTGACTGTTGCCAACAGCGCCGGCCAAACCAACAGCAAGAGTTCAACCATCACTGTGACCAATGCGACCCAATCGCCAGTCACCGCGAGTTTTTCTGCCAATCCCACCAGCGGCCAGGCGCCGCTGGCCGTG